>PBBT01000009.1:0-49972 GCA_002717725.1 Chloroflexota bacterium | reverse complement strand
ATACAAGCCCATTTAAATAATTTTATGCNCCAAATCTTATATCAGCATTGGGGTCGCTATAGTCAACCCCTTTAGTAGCCCAAAAGATTTTCGCAATTTCGTCAACTGAATCTACTAATTGTTTTGCTGATTCAGAACTAACGGTTTGTTTGTTAGCNCCAGCAAGCTTGTTAGCATTCCATACTAATTCATGAAGATTAGGATATTGATCAAGATGTTCAGGTTTGAAATAGTCAGCCCATAGNGTATTTAGNTCGCTTTTNACTAGCTGNGCATGCTCTTCTTTAACAGCAACATANCGAGCGACTGAATTTGGTACTGCAATATCAGTAGGTGGAAGATCAACAGCTTCTAGCCTGACTGCCATTTTTAGAACAGTTTGTGCAGCGATTTTGGCCGAAATCGGATCATAAATCCCACATGGAACGTCACAATGTGCACTGACTGTTTCGATCTTGATTGAGTGTAAAAGTTTTGAAAAAAGATTCATATCATTCCCCTAAAAAGTATTTCTAGAATTGAAGATACTAAAACATTACCTAATGCGCAAGGTCGATCTAATGATTAGATAAGNAATAAATTGGTATGATAGATTCGATATGCGAACGCTGGATATTTTGATTAATGTGAAGTTTCTTTAATAGTTGGTTTAATATTTAATGCGGATTGGTAATTTAGAAATATATAGAGTAGAAGGGCACAGTATGTTTCCTTCATACAAAGAAGGCGAGTTAATTTTAGTTTTAAATTCTCAGGACATTCNNCCNNCTTCTGGAGCCGTGGTTATTGTACGTAGAATTAACGGTCAATTAAGGAAAGTTATTAAGAGAGTAATAGGGATTCCAAATGACATTGTGCNAATAAAAAGTAGAGACTTATTCATTAATGACAAATTAATTTCATCTGGTACTTCCANAGGGATAGNGAATCATTATGAAGGTTCATGGAAATTGAATCAAAACGAATACTTTGTCATTGGTGATAATTTAATNCAAAGTACAGATAGCAGGGATTTNGGACCTATAANATCTGATGAGATTCTTAGCAAAGTAATTCTAAAAATTTGGTCAAAGAGGATTTCACGATTTTTTAAGAATATTTTTNATTGAGTAATTTNATTATTTCTTTTGAGTGGTAGGAAATTATCAAATCTGATCCTGACCGTTTGATCNAAGTAAGTAGTTCCTTCATTACGTTTGGCCCATTAATCCAATTGTTTTGAGATGCGGCTTTTAGCATTGAATATTCACCGCTGGTATTNAAGGCTGCAATNGGTAAATCAAATGTATTCCTAACCTTTGCAATTACATCCAGAAAGGCTAGGGCGGGTTTGATCATTACTATGTCGGCTCCTTCTTCAATGTCTTGAGAAATTNCCAACATCGCNTCTCTTATATTCCCTGGATCCATTTGATAGCTTTTTCTGTCTCCAAATTTAGGTTCCGATTCTGCGGCGACTCTGAAGGGTCCATAAAATGATGATGCATACTTCGCTGAATAACTCATTATAGGAGTTGAATGCATATTAGCNTTATCCAAAGCNGACCTGATCGATTTTACTTGCCCNTCCATCATTGCTGANGGTGCGATTATGTCTGAACCTACNGCTGCNTGTGATAAAGCCATTTCTGAAAGTAGACTCAGAGTTTTATCATTATCTACTGTGAAGTTTTCTAANACTCCACAGTGTCCATGGTNAGTATATTCACACAAACATATATCAGAAATAATTATCAATTGTTGCGAAACAGATCTAATTTTTTTGATAGCTTGTTGGATGATTCCGTTATCTGAATAAGCGTCGGTTCCTAATTCATCTTTGACTGACGGGATTCCAAAAAGCAAAACACCTTTTATTCCAATTTCTAAGAGTTCGGTGATTTCTTCTTCTAGTAAATCCACTGAAAATTGGAAAATCCCAGGCATTGGAGAAATTTCNCGTTTNATATTTTTACCATGAGTAATAAATATAGGGAAAATGAAATCATCAGGAGATAATTGGGTTTCTCTTACAAGGTCCCTTAATGAACTTGAGCCTCTAAGTCTACGTAATCTTTTATTTGGGAACATGCNATATGCCTNAGNGTTCNGAAAAGTAATCATTGATAGCTTGTATTAAGCCTTCAATGTTATGTTTACTGGCTATTATATCTGGTGTAATACCATATTCAACACATGTTTTTGCAGTTATTGGACCAATACAGGCTACAACAGAAGAATTTATAAATGTAATATCACCATCTAGGATCTCGAATAATCCTTTAACTGTGGACCCACTAGTGAAGGTGATTATNTCAATTCCTTTTTTTAAATTCATATTAATTTCTGAAGTAGACTTTTTGGGTGTTATTGTCTTATATATTGCAATTGTTTCTACATTGAATCCTTTAGAAGTTAAACTGTCGTTAAGCGTGTTTCTTGCATTTGCAGAAATGGGAATTAATATTTTTGCATTANTTTTAGATTGTTCAGAAATTGACTCAGCTAATTCTTCCGCAATGTATGGTTGAGGTTGTATTGAAGGAGTTAATTTAGCATCTATTATAGCTTGAGCGGTTGCACTACCTATTACTGCAATTTTGATATCAGATAGTAGATGTTCAGGATNCATTCCTAAAGATTTGATTTGAGAGAAAACGATTTCAACTGAATTTACACTAGTAAAAACTATCCATGAATATTGATTNATTTTGTTTAGTGCTTCAATTAATTTCGAATAATTTGATAGTGATTGAATTTGTATTGTAGGAATGGCAATTGGAGATGCGTTAAGCTTCTCCAAACCATCGATCAATTTTTTTGATTGATGCTCNGCTCTTGTAATTAGGATTTTTTTCCCTTTGATATTAGAAGGAGAAAACCATGAAATTGTACTTTCAAGATTGACAACCTTTCCAAAAATAGCTATGGCNGGAGATTTGATTTTAAAANTATCTGCTTTGTNAGAAATGGTTTCTAAATTTCCTATNATTGATTTTTGAGTAGGTAAAGTTCCATCAGATATTATTGCTGCTGGTGTATTTGGGTCCATTCCTTCCTNGATCAGNGTATTAGTGATTGAACGAAGATTTTTCCTTCCCATTAATACCACAATTGTAGCTTTTCCATTAGCTGTTAATTTCCAATCAATTTGAGAAGTATTTTTTTCGGGATCTTCGTTTCCAGTAATCACAATAAATTGNGATGCATGTTTTCGGTGTGTAATAGGAATTCCTGCATAAGCCGGTACTGCAATTGAAGATGAAATGCCTGGTATGATTTCGAAGTCAATGTTTTTTAATGCTAAAGCCTCAGCTTCTTCTCCACCTCTTCCGAAAANAAAAGGATCNCCTCCTTTTAATCTAACAACTACTCTTCTCGATTCGGCTTTAGAAATTAACAAATTGTTGATATTTTCTTGTCTTCTAGGAACTTTACCCAACGANGTTACGCTTATTAGTTCAACATTTTTATTACACTCTTCTAATAATGCGTTGTTTGCTAATGAGTCAAAAATTACGACATCTGCTTTTTGCAATATTCTTAGACCCTTAACAGTAATNAATCCAGGGTCTCCTGGGCCTGCGCCAATTAGGTATACTTTCCCATGTATAGGCATTGTTATCTCTTGTACTTTTGAATATTTGCACCTTGATTTAGTAGTGAGTCAAGTGCAATTTTCCCGGCTTGTTCGGGNGTGTTAATATTACATGAAATTTTTGATCGAAATAATTCCACAGAATTTTCTGAAGCNANCATCACCTGCATTTGAACCCTATCTTTAACGACTTCAGCAAAAGCAGCGTGNGGGNTTGAGCAATTTGAACCAATTTCAGTCACAAAACTTCGCTCAGCAGTTAAAGCAATTAAACTATCTTGATGAGTAATTTGAGAGAGGATTTCTGAAAGCATTCGATTGTCCTTTTGTGTCTCAATTACTAGTGAACCTTGTCCAATATCGGGAGTGCATAAGCTAGGTGACAAAAAATGATCAATCTTGTCTTGGATACCTAGTCTTATTAGCCCAGATGCTGCAAGAATTACTCCATCGTAGTCAGGAGAATTCATGGCTTTATCAATTCGTGTTCCTACATTTCCTCTAATAGGAACGATTTCTATATCGGGTCTTATGTGTTGTATTTGTATTTTTCGTCGGAGGCTACTTGTTCCTAATCNAGTGCCTGAAGGAAGTTGGTCTAATGGGAGCTTCGATTTTGTAATTAAAACATCCCTTGGNTCGGAACGTTTTGGNACTCCTGCGATNATCAATTCACTTCCCGCAACTACAGGCAAATCTTTGGCAGAATGCAATGCACAATCAATCTTTTTGGTTAAAACTGCTTCAGAAATATCAGAGGAGAACATGCCTCNATTCATTGAGTCTAGAGGTGCATTTTTGTTTTGATCTCCTCTAGTTTCCGACTTGACTATTATGAAATCAATNTNNGGATACTTTGCTTTGAGAAGATTTAGTACTTCATCAGTTTGTTTCAACGATAAGGGACTAGATCTAGTCCCTAAATATACTTTTGATGGGTAGTCCATTGATTACTTCCATTTAGGAGAATTTTTCTTTAATGCCACCGCAATTTCAATTTTAGACTCATATTTTTTACAAATGTTATTGGAACATTCGCAATCGATTCCTTCTAACAAATCATTTAATAATACTTTCCTAGCTATCTCATACTTGCCATCATTAATATAATTTACTAATTCATCAGTAATAGAAGCTTGCCAGTGGTCATTGTAAAGNTTTATTCCTNTGGAGCGTATTTCGTTNCTGACATCAGCCAACAATGGAGCTAAAACTGCGTAATTCATTACTGGATGAGAAGACTCTACAGGATTTCCTGTAAGTATTTCTCGAAATTTTCTTGCTAATGCAGGGCTTGCNCCACTTGTAGAGAAAGCCGCCGTAACGTCTCCTTTATTTATTATTGCAGGAGTAATAAATGAACATTGATGGGTTACATCTACAACATTTAGCAAAACATTACGCTTTTTGGATTCATCATATACTTTTTGGTTTAATGACTCATTTGAAGTNTCTGCAACTATTGCAAGGAATGTGTCATTAAGGTCTTCAGGGATAAATTCACGATTAGACCATTTCACAATTTTCTTTTGCCANAATNATTTAACTTTTTCAGGAATTTGAGTGCTAACAATTTCAATTTCTGCATTGTATTCAAGAAGAATTTCCACTTTTTCCAGGCAAAATTCACCTCCACCTATTATTAAGGTTTTGCGTCCNTTTAAGTCTAGNAAAACTGGATAATATTGTGGCAATTTCACACCATGCCTTAGATAAACAACCTACAATAAGTATTATATACTGTTCTTGTTAAGTTGTGACATAGATTAGATCTGCATTTAAGTGATTAATTGTTATATGAACCTTTTCGANTCTAAAAACACATTGTTTGAAAAATTACANATTGACATTAATAACAANANATTAATTAATGCGATGNATAGTGTTCCTAGAGAAAAATTTGTAATGCCAGAAGATTTTTCGAAGTCTTANGATGATGTGGCACTCTCCATTGAATTTAANCAGTCAATTTCTCAACCTTCTATTATTGCTATTATGCTTGATAGTTTGAATATTTCTAAATTTGAAAACGTTTTGGAAATTGGNACTGGTAGTGGATACCAAGCAGCGATATTAAGTAATTTAANTGACAAAGTCACCACAACTGAATGTGTTACAGGTTTGTATAATNTTGCTCAGGAGCGTTTGATANAATTGGGTTTTTCCACTACGTCAGTANTAAATGTTGAAGTCGGTGAATGGGGTTCTGAGTTGAATGCTCCTTATGATGCAATTGTAGTATCAGCCGCATGCCCATCAATACCAAAGAAACTCATTAATCAATTGAGTAAATTTGGAAGAATGGTTGTTCCTGTTGGAGGACCATCCGGTCAAGAACTAATTTTAATTCACAAATCNCCTAGTGGGATGGCNGTGCAAACTATCGCTAATTGTAAATTTGTTCCGTTGAAATTTAATGCGAACATGTTTTAGTTATTTCAAACTCTTGTTTGATGGATGAACTGAATATATAATCAATTNACGATTTTTATTTAGGCTTAAAATGGATTATGAAACAGTTATAGGCCTTGAGATTCATGCTCAGTTGCTTACAAAAAGCAAGATGTTTTGTAGCTGTGCTGCTGATTATCAAGATTCTAGACCCAATACATTCGTATGTCCCATATGTATGGGTATGCCAGGTGTGATGCCAAAAATAAATCGTCTAGCAGTTGAACACGTAGTTAAAACTGGCTTGGCATTAAATTGTAANATTTCGGAATATTCCAAGTTTGATCGTAAAAACTACCATTATCCTGATCTTTTGAAAGCGTATCAAATATCTCAGTTCGATTTGCCATTGGCATTAAATGGCAAATTGTCTGTTGAGACTGATGAAGGACAAGAAAAACTTATAAATATTAATAGAATTCATTTGGAAGAGGATACCGCAAAATTAATGCATAGACGTGATTCTCAGGGNAATGGGTATACGTTAATGGATATGAACCGTGCTGGGNTTCCTTTAATGGAAATTGTTTCAGAACCTGAAATGAATAGTCCATTTGAAGCTAGGAGCTATTTGCAGAGAGTTCACCAAATTGTAAGGTATGTTGAAACTAGTTCAGCCAATATGGAAGAAGGCAATTTCAGATGTGATGCCAATATTAGTCTACGTCCAATTGGAGAGATTNATCTTGGTACAAAGGTTGAAATTAAGAATATGAATAGCTTTCGTTCTGTTTTTAATGCTCTAGTGTATGAGCAACTCAGGCAAGCAAAATTATTGGATGCTGGTGAAAAAATTGAACAGGAAACTCGTGGTTGGAATGAAGAAAAACAAACNACATTTTCCCAAAGGAGNAAAGAATTTGCTCATGACTATAGATATTTTCCGGAACCTGATTTGTTACCGGTTGCGCTTAGCAAAAATCAGATTTCAGACTTGGGANCACTAATACCAGAATTACCATCTCAAAGAGTTAATCGTTATATAGATTTGTATGATTTGGAAATGGATACCGCCCTTTTGATTACTTCGGAAAAGGCNACATCTGATTTTTTTGACGCTTCAGTAGATCTTTTAGACAATAATTCTAAGGTTGATAAAAGCCTNGTCAAACAGNTGTCAAATTGGATTATTACTAATTTGTTTAGCCTTATGAATAGTGAAGGGAAGGTCATTAGTGAAATACTTGTTCAGCCTTCTCATCTTGTTGAGTTGATTACACTTATTAATGATGGATCGTTAAGCAATAATATGGCTACTGANGTCTTTAAAATGGTTTATGAAACTGGTCGTGACCCTGCCGAAATAGTTAAAGANCAAGGGTTGGTTCAAATATCGGACAATACAATNTTAGAAGATGCAGTGTCAAGAATAATTGATGAAAACCCAAAATCTGTAAGTGATTATTTTCAGGGTAAAGAAGCAGTAGTGGGATTTTTTATTGGTCAGATAATGAGGGAAACTAAAGGTACTGCTAATCCAAAAATTGCTAGAGAAATAGTCATTTCCCATCTTGAGGCAATTCGATAGTTGATATAAACTCTAGTTATGGAAGTGTAGAGGTAGATGGATAATTTAATTGTAATAATTCAAAGTTTCATTTCTATTTTATTAGTAGTATTGATTTTACTCCAAGTGAGAGGTGCAGGTGGGGGTGGTTTGTTTGGTGGTGGAGATGGTGGATTTAGGACGAGGCGTGGAATGGAGCAAATTTTATTTCGCTTTACGATAGTCTTGGCGGTTATATTTGTAGCGATTTCAATTGTGAGCGCAACTAACAGAATTTGATTTTGTTACTACCGTAATATAGTATCTCATCAATGATTTTGGTTTACATTTATTCCTATTAGGGAGTCGTTATGAATAGCTCTGATGTGAAGTTGATTGAACATTTACTTAGACGAGCATCATTTGGCTCTACTAGGGATGAGGCTGATCGATATGTATCTATGGGTTATCAAGCCGCTGTAGATTTTTTAATAGATTCAGAAGATGATTCTTGGGTTGGCGAGTTTATGGTCAGAAGGTTTGATCATGAAGCCTCTGGGATGATTAATTATCCGGGATCCGCAAGAATTTGGTTGTATAGAATGATTACCACCAATTCTCCTTTAAGAGAAAAGATGACTTTGTTTTGGCATCAGCTTTTTGCTACAGGTGATGATAAAGTTATTAATGGTCGAGTATTGCATGAACAAATCCAGATGTTTAGAGCGCATTCTATGGGAAAACTTGATCGTCTTCTGCTCGAGCTTGCAAAGGACCCAGCTATGATTGTTTGGTTGGATAATCAAGATAATCATAAAGGAGCAATTAATGAGAATTGGGGTCGTGAGCTTTTAGAGTTGTTCTCGATGGGTGTTGGGAATTATACAGAGGATGATATAAAAGAATGTGCCAGAGCCTTCACAGGATGGACAATTGGTAATACAGAATACATGATGGCCCGGTCTAAAAAAGATTCAGACTGGCCTTATGGACGGATAAATTATTTCTTTGATTATAGAGAAGATGATCATGATGGTGGCGTCAAAGAGTTTTTAGGTCATTCCGGGGAATTTAATGGGGAAGAAATTATCAATATAATTTGTGAGCAGGAGTCTACAGCAAGATTTATCGCTCGGCATTTCTATAATTTTTTTGTTTCTGATGAGCCTCCAGTACCATCATGGCCGTATGTTCCTCCGAAAGATCCAGAGGCTATTCAGATTTTGGTAGATGCGTATTTTGAAGGTTCCTATGATATAAAACATATGCTAAGGGTGCTATTCAATTCAGATTTTTTCAAAGATGAGAAAATTCGTTATCAGAAAATAAAAAGTCCAACAGAATTAGTTGCTGGAACGCTCAGGATGACAGAAGAATTCGATCGACCAAGATACGAGATGGTTATGCGGAACGTTCAAATGGGCTGGATGGGTCAATTCTTGAACAATCCTTTTACTGTTGAAGGTTGGCATCAAGGACTTGAGTGGATTGATAGCGGTACTCTGGTAGAGAGATTGAATTTCTTGTCGGAACAATTTGGAGATATCGAGAAACCAGGTGTCAGTAAAATGGTAGATAAATTGTTTGAAGCATCCGTTGATTATTCTGCTAGTGATTTAGTAGAAAAATGTTTGAATGAATTAGGTGGTCTTGAAGTTTCTACTGATACAGAAGAAATTTTGGTTGAATTTGCTGGTGAATGTTTAGGTCAGAAAGAAAAGTTCCCACAATTAATTCGTCTTGCAGCAGTTTGCGATGAATTTCAAAGAACTTGATTGGTTTGGTTTATTAAAGATTTAGAAATGTGGGTTTGAGACATTACAACTCCTCTTATGAAATACAGTTTAACTTTGGGAATTTTGGCTATGAGGGGCAGGGGTTTTGAGTATCCGACTGACTTAGTACCTGCCAAAAACGGGAAAATATATGTCGCAAATCGATCTAGGGCTCCCGCATTGACTTCTGGTCAAGGAGGAATCAGAGTCACTGTATTGGACCTAAATAGCGAATTTTATGGGACATTTGGATTTTCAGAAATTTCCGATGAAAATCTTTTTTCTCCTACTTGTTTAACTGAAGATAACTTTGGTTCAATTTACATTACTGATGATTTCGTTCATCAGGTAAAAAAATTTGATAGTGATGGGAATTTTATTTCTGCTTGGGGACAATATGGCTCTGGGATAGGGCAATTTGACGGACCTTCAGGTATAGCAGTGGATAAGCAAAATAATATTTATATTTCAGATACTCACAACCATAGGATTCAAAAGTATTCCAGTGAAGGGGATTTAATTGAATCTTTTGGATCATATGGTTCAAATCCAGGACAATTTAATCTTCCTTGGGGAATAGGAATCTCTCACATCGGTGAAATATATGTAGCAGACTGGGCAAATGATAGAATACAACGATTTTCTTCAGAAGGTGAATATATGTCTACTGTTGGATCTTCGGGAAGAGGAGAAGGGCAGTTACTAAGACCATCTGGTGTGACGGTAGACGAATTTGGTTATTTCTATGTAGCTGATTGGGGTAATGAAAGAGTGCAAATTTTTGACAACCATGGTGATTTCCTCCAATTGCTCAGAGGTGAAGCTACATTGTCTAAATGGGCTCAGAGTTTTATGGAAAGTAATGTTGACGAAAGAGATACCAGAAAAAATGCAAATTTAGAACCCGTGGCGGGAATAGATTTTTCTGACACAGGGGATCCTCATAGAGAATCCGCTTATGTTGAAAAACTCTTTTGGGGTCCAGTGTCTGTGAAATTGGATTCTGACGGCAGGCTATATGTAACTGACGGAAATCGACATAGAGTTCAAGTTTTTGAGAGGGTTGCTAACTAGATTACCTAGTTAGAGAATTTCCAGTCTGTACCATCGTTGTGATCTTCAATTAATACATTTAATTTTTCTAGGCCGTCTCGGATTTTGTCTGCTGCATCAAATTGTTTTGATTTTCGCATGTCAGATCTAATTTCAATTAACAATTCAATAAAACCTTCATTTGAGTTGTCTGCTTGGATATTTTCGTGTTTTGTGAGAGACAATCCTAAAACTGATGCCAATATTTTTAATGTTGATTGTATAGGTTCTAATGTGTTAGATATCGATTGATTACGGTTAATTTCTCTTGCTATATTAAATAAGACTGAGAGGGCTCTGGGAGTGTTTAGATCATCATCCATTGATGTATTGAATTGCTCTATATAAGAATCTGTATTGAACCTAACCTCTGTGGATCCTCGGGGTTCTAGTAGTGAAGCGTTGATCAATCTTTCTAATGCGCGTTCTTGTGAAAGTATATTGTCTTCAGAGTATGTGATTGGATCCCTGTAGTGAGATGTTAGGAAAAATAATCTTATTGCATCAGGAGAAAATTTTTTTAGTGCTTCGGAAATAGATATAATGTTGCCTACAGACTTACTCATTTTTTCTTGTCCGAGTCGAAGCATTCCATTGTGAATCCAAAATTTTGAGTAAGGTTTTTTATTAGAAAATGATTCAGATTGGGCTATTTCATTTTCATGATGGGGGAAAATTAAATCTTGACCACCACCGTGAATATCAATCATTTCTCCCAAATAAGTTGTTGCCATTGCGCTACACTCAATGTGCCAACCTGGTCTTCCATTACCCCAAGGGCTGTCCCATGAGGGATCAGTATCCACTATGGTTTTTTTCCATAGTGCAAAATCTCCAGGGTATTCTTTTCTTTCATCAATCTCTATTCTCGCACCTGCCAGCAAATCTTCAATTCTGCGATGGCTGAGTTTTCCATATTCAGTTGATTTTTTGACTCTGAAAAAAACATTCCCATCCACATTGTATGCATAGTTCTTATTTATCAAACCTTGAATCAAGTTAATTATTGAAGGGATTTCTAATGTGGCTCTGGGGTATTTTGTCGCTCTTAAAATATTTAATTGATCCATTTCTTTCATATAGGAAGCAATGTTTTTTTCAGCGATCTCAATGACTGTATCTCCGGATTTTGACGCTTCTTGGATCATTTTGTCATCAACGTCAGTGAAGTTTTGAATATGAGTTACAGTGAATTTTTTGTATTCCAAATATCTTCTAAGAACATCAAAAACTATTGATACCATTGCATGCCCAATATGTGCAGAAGCATATGGTGTGATTCCACAAACATACATTTTCACATCATTATTCGATGGTGAGAATGATTCTTTTGTCATAGAAAGGGTATTAAATAATTTCATTTTAAACCTTGAATTGTGGCTATAGACATTGCGGCTATTCCTTCTTTACGACCAGTAAAGCCTAATCGGTCTGAAGTTGTAGATTTTATATTCACTGACTTCGAATCAATTGATATTTCTTGTGCAATTATTTCTGACATTGATTCTGCATAAGGACTAATTATAGGCTCCTCGGCGATTATTGTAGCATCCACATTAATTACTCGCCATTGTGCGGCATTTAATAATTTGTATGTTTTGTTTAACATTAAAGTACTTTTGATGTTTTTTAAATCAGGGTGGTTCTTTGGGAAATGTTGTCCAATATCTCCTAATCCTGATGCGCCTAACAAAGAATCTATGATTGAATGTATCAGCACATCACCATCAGAATGTCCTATCAATCCAGAGTGATGAGGGATTTGAACACCTCCTAGTATAAGTTTTGTATTAGGTGCGAGAGGATGAACATCAAAACCAATTCCCGATCGTTGTGTCATGATAATGTCCTGTTATTTGAGTCTTTTATAGAATCTAATATGTAGGATGCAACCTTAAGATCATTAGGAAATGTGATTTTGATGTTGTTTGTAGAGCCTGAAAATATTTTAACTTTCGTTCCCAAGGCTTCAATTAATGATGAGTCATCACTAAAATCAGATATGGGAGGTTTTTTGTGAGCTTGTTTAATAATATCAACTGAAAAAATTTGCGGAGTTTGAGCTGCCCAAATTTTTTCGCGCTGGATTGTGAGTTTTACACTAAGTCCACCATCTTCTGAAAGTTTTAGAGTGTCTGTCATTGGTATTGCTGCAGTAGCCGCTCCTGTTTCCTTAACAGCCTGAGTTGCATCAGAAATCATTTGATGAGTAATGAATGGTCTTGCAGCGTCATGTATTAGGACCCATCCTTCAGATTGTACAAACCGTAATCCTGCTCGAACTGAAGCTTGTCTGGAATTTCCTCCTACACATATTTTTTGAACTTTCTTGAAATTTCCATCATTGATTCTTTTTGTGTAGGAAAGAATTTTATCTTTGGGGACGACTACTATAATTGAATATATATTAGACGAAGAATTTAATGCTTCTAAACTATGAAACAATACAGGGATTTTACCTAAAGTTGAGAGAATTTTATCTTCTGCACCCATCCGATTACCTGAACCTCCAGCTAGGAGAACTGCACAGGTTTTTAAAGGAGTAATATTGGGTTGGTTAGGGATTAACATGAGGTTATGGTTTGTCATATGATGTTGCAAACATCATACATCCAGTAGGAGTTTGCAATATTCTGGTGATTTTTACTTCAATACTTTTATTGAGAAATTGTTTTCCTGACTCTACAATCACCATAGTGCCGTCATTTAGATAACCTACTCCTTGATTTGNTTCTGTTCCTGTTTGNGTAATGGCTAATGNGATTTTATCACCATTTGACAGGATTGGTTTCAGTGCNAAAGCCATGTTATGGATGTTTAGTACNTTTATNCCTCTAAGCTCGGCAACGCGTGTGAGATTATAGTCTGTTGTAATNAAAGTACACATCAGGTTCAGTGCAAGTTCTACTAATTTATTGTCCACATCTCCAGAGAGATTGGTTTCATTGCCCTGAAATATTTTAATTTCATCTGAATTATTTGTCTGAAGTTGATCNAGGAGTTCTAATCCTTTTCTTCCACGATCTCGTTTTTGAATATTTGAAGAATCAGCAATNCTTTGAAGTTCTTTTAAAATGAAGTTTGGAACTATGATNGATCCAGAAANATATTTGTTNTTTAATAATTCACGAAATCTTCCATCTATTATTGCGCTTGTATCTATTAAATATTCATTGGATAGTTGATTCGATGAGGTGTTTTTAAACCATNGTTGGAAGATATCTCTATTAGGTGACATCATAATGAAACCACCTACGTATGCTGAAAACANGCTGATGAACANAGGGAGNCCTACTCCTATCCATCCAGAGATTTGAATAAAAGGAAATGAAATNCCTAGCCCTAAAAAGAGNCCTACTAATATTCCAAGCGAAATAGATAANAGTTTTGATGTGTCAAATTCTTGAGTNNAAACAGTGATTCTGTTTGCAATTCTAAANATTAGTATTGGNCCAGATAATCCGCCNATTATGATTCCTAAAANAGATAACCCTATCACTATAGGCAATTTATTTTCGGCGGACCAAACATCACTNATATATGNTCCTAATTGCCATCCNCCTGATGCAAANATAGAAGCACTTAATATTGATATNATTATTTTGGTCATAAANTTTTGCCTAATTGACAAATATTGATTTGTNAAAAATGATCTTTCAAAATTTTGATGTAATTACGCCGCAAATCTATCATTNGTACCTNGATTTTTCAATATTCATTACANNAAGAACTCTCAAAAATGGCAAAGTTTTATTGCTCTTGTGATATCATTTGCCAAAGAAATGAATACAAAAAATAACAAATCANATAATCGTAATCTGAAATATTGGATGGTTGTAGAAACCCTCGAGAATTTCCNNATTCTTAAAGATTCAGACTTTGAAGTTTTTGGATTTCAAGATAGNTTTGATCAAATGACTCAATCAATTAGAGNGAATGATAGGATTTTATTCTATTTGTCAGGTATNAAATCTTGGGCTGCAACNGCGACTATAAAAAGTGAAATATTTCATGATGANTCCCCTTTNTATGGATCTGAATCAGAAGGNGANTTAAGGCCTAATCGTATTAAGTTGCAACCTAGGATGATTCTTAAAGACGANGAATTTATTGATGCAAGTGNGATTGCTCCTAGGTTGGATTATTTAAAATTTTGGTACCCAGAAGATTGGCCATTAGCATTTATAGAACTGGTTCATTTGTTACCGTCGAGAGATTTTAGGTTGATTGAAAGTGAGATGAAAAGGATAATTATTAAGGATTCATCTCGAAGAAANTNCTCAAAGGAATCTTGATGTTATACATTTTNGAATTGTGTCAGTGNTTAATGTTAAAGNCGACNCTTTATAATAAAATTAATGACAACCCAATTTGGTTAATTAAATCTATCTCAATAGTANTGGTTTCTGNATTGGCAATTGTAGCCACNGTNATTTTTGATCCATCAGAGAATATAAAGCAAATTTTAAATTCAGAGGGNACTTCNCANTCNTATTATGCGGCTCTTTGTTTTGTAAGTACATTCCTTGGTTGGGTCCTGTGGTCAATTATTACTCACTTTGTGGGAATAAGGCTATATTTTGTNAAGGAAAAAGAATTATCTAGAAAAGTCACATATCGACTGACATTACGTGCTACNGGATATGCTTATATTCCTGGGATTTTAGTTTTATTGTTGCTTTTACCATTTTCTATTCAATGGGAGCAAATGATTTGTATGTTTGTGTGGNTATGTGTATTAGCANTAGCNACTGTTGGNACAAGAACCTTGCACGAATGTGGGAATATTAGAGCATTAAATTCAACACTTCCAGGGTGGTTCATTGCCGGGGCAATTTTATTACTTTTTCTGTATCCTTGATTCATTTTAATTTCATNNGACAAATTTTTTTATTACATTACAAATTTTAGGTCTTAGAACATTAAAAATGTTATTTTGAAGTATTATTTCCANGGTTTGGNNATTTTCATTTTTTAGTTCTGANANCTTTTCAACTATTTCTTTTAAATGNCTAGGTTCAGTCCATAAAGTTCTTTTAGATTTGAAAGGTTGGGGGTAACAATCTGTTTCAATTACCANAGAATTAAGAGGTAAATTCTTAACGGTTTTTTGTAATTCTTCGAGTCTNAGTANTGGTTTTGCAATCGAGATATGGAATCCTAGNTCAATAGCAGATTTGGCAATTGANAGATCACCTTGGAAATAATGCATTACTCCNCCTACTTCATANCCACGTTCCTCTTTTAGTAATCTGAAAGTTTCAGAGTGTGCATTCCTACTATGGAAAACGATTGGTAAATCAAGTTCTCTAGCGATTCTGATTTGTTGTCTAAAAGCATCATATTGTATTTTTCGGTCAGGAGAGTGGTTTTGGAAGTCCAAACCAATTTCACTCATGACTACAACTTTTTCATTAGACTTTGCAAAGTCGTATAATTTGTTTATTTCTGAATCCGTTAGCGCATTCTCTACATCAGATGGATGAATACCAATTCCGGCAAAAATTGATGGGTAATTAAGTGCTAAATCAATACATCTTGATGATGATTGAATATTAGTGCCGGCAGATATAATTGCGCCTACACCAGCTGATTTAGCTCTGTTCAAAATGTTTGGGATTTCAGTTGGTTCATAATCNGCNAGATGAGCATGACAGTCTATTAACAANTTTTACTCCAAAAACGAAATGCAAATGTGCTACGATCAATAATGTTTTCTACTNTATGAAATATTAACTCATTTTGATTATGTATTATNTTAATAACAACAGTNTTCATAAAACTATCTATGTTCTTTTGTTAATCTGTTTGNTTGCATTNTTTTTATCATGTAATGATGTTCAGGANNCTGAGGAACANNNTTNNGACACNNTGTTAGACCAAGACCTNAAAAAAATTGTTGATTTANCTCCNGAACAATCTATTCCNAAAGATNATAACAATAAATCANCCCATGCTGATGAATCTANTGTGACNCCAGTTTCANGAGNTGAAAANTNTANTAAGGAGAATTCAAAATTTGAAATTGATGATTCGTCTGTAAAACTTGTTTCNCCCACTGNGCTACCAAANCCCATTGNCAAAAAAACTGAAAAAGTAGTTGNAGATATAGGNAATGTTCTACAAATCAATTANGGTGGNAAACTAAATTTGGCTACCAATTNNAATATNGAACATCAAGATGTACACATGGAATTTTCGCCTGCTTTAGCATTGTGGGGTCCTGGGATTGTATACAGTAGANTGATGAGATTCAACTCTGATGATGCCAGTAATATGTCTCCAGAATGTGATTTNTGTGAATCATGGGAGATGGAAGATTTTTCTACTTTTGTGTTCACTTTGAGGNATGATGCAAAATGGCAAAATATTTTNCCATTANTTGATCAACANGTAACGACTTCTGATGTNGATTTCAGTTTAAAAAGAATATCCGAATTAAACCAAAACAANTCTCCAACATTGTGGTCGTTATCGGAGATNGAAGTAATAGATCAATCNAAAATNCGNTTATCTACACAATTTCCNGATNCGGATTTCTTGTTGCANCTTGCTGATGGACGTTCCAAAATTGTNTCATCAAAATTATTTGAAAATANAGATGGTATTTTNGATGGTCCTACTATNGGTTCTGGGCCATGGNTTTATGAATCTTCAAATNTTGATTCTGTGCACAAATTTTCCAGAAATAAAGATTATTTTGAGCCAGATTTTCCNTTTTTAGATTCTTTNATNATNAATGTTATTCCAGATTCNGATGCAAGGATAGCAACTTATGTNGCCACNGATGAACTAGATGTTATTAAGTTGGAAGCAAGTGAAATAGAAGATTTTTTAGTTNTTGATCCNTATTCTGATTATCTGNTATCACATGAAATGGGNTCAGGTATAGAGATTGCGTTAAATACAAATTCTGAAATATTTCAAGATATTGAAATTCGAAGAGCAGTTTTTTATGCNCTTGATCCTAGTAATGNNAATAAACAGATTACCNCAGTTGATAGTTTTNCCAGTGTTGGTATACCNCTAATTTCAGATAAATGGATGTTACAANACGAAATTTTGAAANCTTTTACTAATTCTCCACNAGGAGTAAAGCAAATTTTGAAGGATTNTCAAAGTTCTGNCCCAATTGAATTTACNATCTCTGTGGGTGATTTTGGAGANTCNTNTATAGAATATTCGAAAATNATTGAATCTCAATTGTTAGANGCAGGATTTTTAGTACAAGTNAAGATTTTAAATCGACGAGAATTTGCTGAAGATGCTTGGATTGGAGGGGNGTATGAAATGCTTATAGGTCCTCCNGCTCCGNCTAGCTTTCCAAATGTNTTTCTTACGAGGGTTTTACACAGCGAGGGTATATGGAATGGNACTAATATTACAAATTCGAAAATTGATGAACTTATTGAATCCCANATAGGATTAATGGACNCAGATTCAAGGAGACAACAAATTNAAGANATTCAAAGATTAAGTATGGAGGAAGCTCANAGATTTATTCCATTTACACGTATTAATATTTGGTCATGGAAGAATCATGTTAGAGGTTTTGAGCCNGTATCCAATGGGTACGAGTATTTTTATTGGGCCAAAACTTGGATTGACTAATTTTCTGTTGANAAATTATTTTTAAGTGCTGAATCTATTGCATTACAAGACAGGAGTGCACATTTTATACGGATAGGGAATTCTTTTACTGAAAGAAGTACTTTTAGATCTCCGTCCAATTGATGATTATTGGAATGGTCATCNGAAGTCATGACCATACGAAATTNCTTTGAAATTTGANCGANTTCTTTTAAAGATTTCCCTTTTATTGCTTCAGATAAAATTGANGCAGATGCTTTATTTATCGAACAACCAATTGCGTTAAGGAATATATTTGAAATNTGATNTGAATTCATTAATTCGAATTGAAATTGTACTTCATCACCACANAAAGGATTAANTGCTGTTGACTCNATATCNANTTTGTTTAGNATGATTCCGTTACGGGGTTTTCGACAGTGATCTAGTATTATTTCGTCATATAAATTGTCGATATTCTTANGGNGCATTTAAAAAATAACCTAAGGATTCTTTCAATCCTTCAAAAAGTTCATCGATGTCTTGTTNATTATTGTAAATATAAAAACTAGCCCTTGCAGTAGCAGAAAGCTCTAATTCTCTAATCAGNGGCATAGTGCAATGGTGTCCAGTNCGAACAGCTATTCCACGACGATCTAATAATGTNCCAAGGTCGTGAGGGTGAACNGTGGGGTGGTGAAAGGAAAATATTCCGCCACGTAATNGGGGNTCACTTGGGCCTAANAATTCAAGNTCTTGATCTAGATTGTTAAATTGGTTTAGAGCATATTTTGTTAATTCTAATTCATGTGTGTGAACATTATCCATACCTATATCGGTTAAATAGTCAATTGCGACTCCAAGAGCAATNGCATCAGCAATGTTAGGGGTGCCAGCTTCGAATTTCATNGGTAAATCATTCCAAGTAGCGCTTTGATAATTGACTTCTAATACCATTTCACCTCCTCTNAGAAATGGATCCATTGTTTCTAATACTNNTTTNTTAACATATAANACTCCGATTCCTGTTGGTCCCAGCATTTTGTGACCAGAAAAGGCTAAGAAATCACAATCCAAAGCTTCNACATNAACAGGCATGTGTGGAACACTTTGAGCTCCGTCAATCATTAAATGTGCGCCAACTTTCTTTGCTTGGGCAGAAATTTTTTCNATTGGATTAATTGTGCCTATNGAATTGGACATGTGGACTATTGAAACTAATTTTGTTCTAGGATTAATTAATTCTTCTAGTGAAGTTAAATCTAAAGTTTGATCTTCATTTAACGGAATTATTTTCAAAGTTGCTTTTTTGTCAGAAGCCACTTTTTGCCATGGTACTAAATTGCTATGATGTTCCATGGCCGTAACTACAATTTCGTCACCTTCTGAAATGTTTGCCTGNCCCCATGTTTGCGCAACTAAGTTAATTNCTTCTGTTGTGTTTCTGGTCCAGATAATTGATTCTGATTGTGGGGCACCAATAAAATTAGCAACTTTATGTCTAGCTNGTTCATATTCATCTGTTGCTTCTACACTAAGTGCGTGGACGCCNCTGTGAACATTCGAATTTGTNTTTTCATAGTAATNAACTAATGAATTAATTACTTGTTTTGGTTTTTGTGANGTGGAAGCATTATCGAGATAAATCAGTCNCTTATTATCGTAAAGTGTCCTTTTAAGNATAGGAAAGTCTGAGGTAATTTTTTTATGNTNTAACATGTTTCTCCAAACGTTAATTAATATTTATNATTTTTTTGGTGGATGTTTTTGATACTAAATCGGCGATGGTAGTATTNGANAATACTGAATGAACAGATTTTTNTACGTCAATCCANATGTCCCTTTGTGCACATGAAGGAGANAANGTACATTTTTCAGGATNATCTATGCAATANACNGGANTGAAAAGNGAATCTAATGATTCTAAAANCAGNGATAATNNAAGATNTTCTGCAGGTNTTTTGAGTAAATGNCCCCCNCCTCTACCNCTACGGGATTCTAGTATTTCCAATTTATTAAATGTATTTAATATTCTNACGAGNTAAGNTTNTGGGATGCTAGTCCTACTAGCNATATCAGATGTTTTTACNGGCCCTTGGCGATCATTTGTTGCAATATCNACTAGTGCNCGAACTCCGTAGTCTACACGAATTGGAATTTGAATCATAAGATTTCTCCTAATGAATTAATTTNATTCAGTAGTNACAGTTGAATCTTGACCTTCAATTGCCGATTGNAAAGTATGCCAAGCCAAAANNCCNCATTTAATCCTTGCAGGAAATTGGGATATTCCTGATAAAATTTCTAGATCTCCCAATAATTCAAGATTTAACTCAAGATTATTATTAGTTTGAGTNAGCATTTTNCGAAATTCTTCGAAAATTGAATTTGCANTAGTAATGGNCTGTCCTTTAATAGNNTCNGTCATCATTGATGCGGATGCTTTTGATATTGCACATCCNGTTCCNNTAAAAGANACATCTGAAATTAAATTGGANTCAATCTTNAGGTANAAAGTTAACTGGTCACCACANAAAGGATTAAACCCCTCNGATGAATGAGTTGNGTCATGCATCTCNCCAAAATTTCGGGGACTACGATTGTGGTCCATNACCACTTCTTGATACAAATCTTGNAAATCNAACATTATTTACNCTCTAAAATTCAAATTTGTAGTCTGGGATAGAGTTTAGGAATAATTTTTCGACTAATTCATGTAGAGGTTTAAATTCAATGGAATCGATNATTTCACGAGCAAACCCATATATTAATAATTTGCTTGCAGTTTCCAAATCAATTCCNCTGCTACGAAGATAGAAAAGAGTATCTTTATCAATATTTCCTGCAGTTGCTCCGTGTCCACATTTCACGTCATCGGCATAGATAAATAATGCTGGTTTACTATCAACTTCGGCATCAGGCGAAAGGAGTAAATTTTTATCAGATTGTAATGAATCNGTTTTTATTGCTCCAGGTTGGACATAAACAGTACCACCAAATACTGCNCTAGAATTCCCAGANAGGATTCCTTTATAAGATAATCGGCTTGTAGTATGAGGCTTCAAATGGTCAATATTTATGAAGTTGTCCATGTGCTGGGANCCGGATGTNGTATACAAACCATTNAAATTACATGAACTATTTTCTCCATCTAATTGGACTANNACCTCATTTCTACCAAGGGAAACAGTTCTTTCTAAGGTNGTTGAATTCAATTGACTGTCGCTTTGAAGGTTTGTTACTTGAGAAGCAACATGAAATGCATTTAAACTTTCATTTATGAGCTTNTAATGGTTTAATCTGGATTTNCGATTCAGTATTATTTCTGANACATAGTTTGTAAAATAATTATTGTCAGCTAGAGAACAAAACGATTCAATTATTGTTGAATGACTGTTTTCTCCAACAATTAATAATAACCTTGGTTGTGTTAAGAATGGTTCTGATTCATTAGTAGAAACAAATATCAAGTTTATTGGTATTTCTTCNCTNTGATTAGGCTTCACTTCGACNATNAGACCTTGTTGTATGCANGCTGTATTCAGAGCAGTGAAAGGACTNTANGNGTNNGATTCAGAAGGCNTTGAATCNGTNGTAGANAATCCTAANCCAGTCCCGGCATNCTTTGAAAGGTGNTCANTAACTGCNGGGTTTTTAGATTTNATTGCTGACTGGATTGTTTGTATGGAAATAGCACCGTCNTTGGTGATTTTGTCAGATATTTCAGGAATGAAATTNCCATTGACTATGACCAGATTAGTTGCATTAGGTAGCCATGNAGTCGAGGTNANAATTTTTTCTTGATCNAAATTANATTGNGGACTGGCAAAGTTAAATTNCTGATTAATTAGTGGATTTATNTTGGTGTATTTCCATTCTTCGTTNCCNCGTCTTTCTGTNGGNAATCCAAGTTTTAATANATTTTCNGTTGCTTGATTGCGTACATTTGATAACCANATTGGNNTTNGATCATTTTCAGAATGTAGNTTTNTTATTTGTTTAGAATAATTTTGAAGTGTTGAAAGATTTGCCATAANAATACTCACCAAGNANNTNGGGTTATTTTACCCAATCATANCCNTGTTTTTCGAGTTCCAAAGCTAANGTGTTGTCCCCAGATAGNGCAATTTGACCATCAATTAGTACGTGTACAAAATCNGGNGTGACATAATCAAGNATTCTTTGNTAGTGNGTAACCATTAATACACCTTTGTCNGATGACCTAAATGTGTTTACTCCGTTAGATACTATTTTAAGAGCATCAATATCAAGGCCAGAATCGGTTTCGTCTAGTAANGCTAGTTTTGGGTCAAGTAATAGCATTTGTAGAATTTCGTTACGTTTTTTTTCTCCCCCGGAAAATCCTTCATTGACAGATCTTTTTACTAGGTCTTCATCAACTTCCATAATTTTGATTTTCTGACTTAACAAAGAATCAAATTCTCGTATTCTCATTTCNGATTCACCAGAAAATTGNCGTTTTGCATCAACTGCAGATTTCAAAAATTGCCATGANCNGACTCCTGGAAGTTCTACTGGATATTGAAATGCTAAAAATAGTCCTTCTCTAGCTCNGGTTTCTGGATCCATTTCCAANAANTTTTGATTNCAAAACGAAATACTTCCATTNGTNATTTCNTATTCAGGACGTCCAGCAATAACATTCGCTAAAGTGCTTTTCCCTGAACCATTNGGTCCCATGATTGCATGAACTTCTCCAGAGTTNATAGTTAAATTTAAGCCTTTAAGTATTTCGGTTTCTTCAACNGANACATGAAGATTAGAAATNTCGATAAGTGGTTTTTTTGTATCAGACATGTTAGCCTACTGTGCCCTCCAAGTTCACTCTTAAAAGTTGAGANGCTTCTGCAGCAAATTCAAAAGGNAGTTCCTTGAAAATCCCTCTGCAAAAACCGTTAATAATCATNTAGTTAGCATCGTCTANAGAAATTCCACGTTGTTGAGCGTAAAACAATTGATCGTCATTAACTTTACTAGTTGTTGCTTCATGTGCCATGCTAGCTGAAGGATTTCTGACTTCAATATATGGTACTGTGTGGGCGCCNCATTCATCTCCAATNAANAGTGAATCACATTGTGTGAAGTTTCTGGAATTNGANGCTGTGGGCATTATTTTTACCATTCCNCTATAAGTGTTCTGAGCTTTACCTGCTGATATTCCNTTTGCAACGATTGTGCTACGGGTATTTTCTCCAATGTGGATCATTTTTGTTCCTGTGTCAGCTTGTTGATAGTTATTCACAAGTGCAACGGAAAAAAATTCTCCAACAGAATCNTTACCTTTTAGAATAACNCTAGGGTACTTCCATGTGATGGCAGAACCAGTCTCAACTTGAGNCCATGAAATNTTTGAGTTAGNNCCGCTACATAGACCACGTTTTGTAACAAAGTTATATACTCCACCATTCCCGTTTTTGTCACCNGGGTACCAGTTTTGNAGTGTTGAATATTTAATTTCAGCGTCTTCTAAAGCAACNAGTTCAACAACTGCAGCGTGNAGCTGATTTGTTTTCCTTATAGGAGCAGTACATCCNTCTAAATANCTTACATAACTTCCNTTNTCAGCGATAATNAAAGTCCGCTCNAACTGNCCAGTGTCTACTTCGTTGATACGAAAGTAAGTCATNAGTTCTACAGGNCATNTNACTCCNGGAGGGACATAAACAAATGATCCATCACTGAAAACTGCTGAATTTAAGGAAGCATAGAAATTATCNGAATAAGGAACAACTGAACCGAGGTACTTTTGTACGATTTCGGGATGATTTATTATTGCTTCACTAATTGGACAGAAAATTACACCAGCATCTTCAAGAAGTTTCTTGTAGGTTGTGGCTACTGATGCACTATCTAAAACGGCATCAACAGCAACTCCAGACAGTTTTTTTTGTTCCTCTAAGGGGATTCCTAGTTTGTCAAAAGCTTCTAAGATTTCTGGGTCAACATCATCAAGACTTTTGGGTCCGTCGTTTTTAGATTTTGGGGCAGCATAATAAACCATGTCTTGAAAATCTATTTCNGGGAATTCAACATTTGCCCANTTTGGATGTTGGTCTTCTTGCTTNGTCCAATNGTTGAAAGCNTTAAGTCTCCANTCGGTCATCCAGGTAGGTTCGTTTTTCTTCTGNGAAATCAATCGAATTATATCGGGGTTTATACCCTTTGGGATTTTATCGGNATCGATATCTATATCAAAACCCCACTTGTAGTCGGATTCTTCAACACCTGTTTCCCTAGAAATTATCTTCTGGTTNGTCATAAANTTTNCCTTATATAAGTTGACCTGTTAGGTANACTNATTNTACTACANATCAGTTGGAGTAGCTAATGNTTTATGNTTGAAGTAATGATTAANTANCNCCAATCATTTGNGCTATTTTANCTTTTGCTANTTCTNGTTGAATATTTATTGCAATACTTACTGAACCNTNNGGNTCGTNAGTNTCAATAGTTCTACCAAATTCAAACTGATNNGNGATTACTTCAATANCAGATTTNTTCCAGTCTATAATTTCNGGATGAATTAGTGATAGAACGGTGATTGGATCATGTAAACTGAAGGAATTTCTNCTGGGATCATTGNTNTATAGGTTTTNCATTAANTNCTTTATTAGGATCTCACCAATTGANTTACCNTTCAACCAGTTGGTTTCTTGTTTTCCNATTGAAGTNTGCTGAGTTATATCTAATCCACANAATTTGATATCTATNCCTGNGNAAAATACTTCATTTGCGGCTACNGGGTCACAGTAAATATTGAACTCAGCATGNGGGGTAACATTTCCAGGAACAGTTACTGCACCGCCCATTACGTGAATTGATTTNATCCAGTTTTTTAANTTGGGTTCTTTTTTTATNGCAAGTGCGATGTTTGTTAGTGGACCGATAGGTACTAATATTAATTCNTTTTTATTCGCTTGAGCTTGNTGGATAATGAAATCTANTGCGTGATCTTTTTCAGCAGAAATTGAAGGTTTTGGCAANTCTACATGAAGACCTCTCACTCCATGTATTCTGGATCGATGTGAATTAAACTCATCAACTTCTTTCTGTGTTGTGAATTTCTCGTTCAAAGCACTNGGNTCCCCAATATAGACTGGTATNTCTGTTCTTTTCATGTAAGTTAAAATGCTTAAAGCATTGTTAGTAGTATCTTCTATTGTTGCATTTCCTCCNACAACGGTTAANCCTAGGAGATCTANTTTTGAGCTATTTAAGGCCATGACTATNGCNAAGAGATCGTCGTTTCCNGGATCAGTGTCAATTATTACTTTTATTTTGGACATATTATCTCCCAATNAAAATTGTCTATTTGNTGATAGTTNATTTAAATTTNTTGGTANAATTNATTGCTATGTGANTANCCCATANNCTGAGCATAGTTGTGATTTTCTCNNTTTTNNTAAGAGAAATTTCTGGTCCNTATAAGTTGTANTNNGATTCCTCGATNTTATCTAGGATTTTNAGGTATAGNGTTCTTAAAATGTTAATACAAGATTGNGAATCTTCGTTAATATGTTGATTTAATTCTGATGAAGCATCAAAAAAAGATCTGATNCGTTGAATTTGNAATNCAATNAGTGCATANAAATTTTCACTGTATNTTAATTCNCGTANTTGTTTTTCTTCATAACCAAATTCTGACATTTCTGACCGAGGTATATAAATCCTGTNTCTTTTAATATCATCTTTAATATCGCGAATGATGTTGGTAAGCTGCATTGCGATNCCNAGTTTNTTNGCGTATNCGAAAACTTCATTTTTATTNCCATNNTAACCGAATATTTCTAAACACATCAGCCCAACTACACTTGCNACTCTATAGCAGTAAAGTTCTAGTTCTGAAAAGTTNTCGAANCTGTTAATTTTTTGATCCATTATCATGCCATCAACGAATTCAATGAAATATTTCTTGGGAATTTNATATTTAGAAATGACGTCTTCAACTGCGAGAAAAACTTCATTATGGATTNCGGGTTTTTGCANAGATGNTTTTTNAAAGATTTCTGATATTTGCTCTAGTTGTTCCANTTTTGATTCTNNAGGNAGNTCACCNTCCGCAATGTCGTCACATNTTCTGCAAAATGAATAAATNACATATATGGCACGACGTTTTTCTTTTGGAAGTANTTGAAATGCATAAAAGAAATTCTTTGCAGAATTTCTAGTAATTTNTTCACAATGNGTGTAGGCAGATTCTAAGTTAGGCAACATTTTTCAATTTTCTGTTGANCTAATNAGTTCTAGACACCAAGGATCTGTATTGTGATTTCACGATTACTTACCCTTCTCTCACCATCGAGCTCAACCACAAATATTCTTTGCCATTGTCCAANAGAAAGTTTTGCATCNACGACNGGTATAGTTTCNCTGGAACCTATCATTAATTGTTGACAATGCGAATGGCCATTTGGACACTCATCATCGTGCATATTNACCGTTCTNANTGAAAAGTCATTATGTCGATAATNNAGNTCTTTAGGAGCAAAATTTTCTAATAATTGNTTCATGTCTTGTAANAAAAGTGGNTCATTNTCTTGAATTGTGATTCCAGCAGTNGTATGTCTGNAAAATACNAGGACAAACCCAAAATTGACATCNGATTGGGTAANACAATCAGATACTTCTTCNGTAATGTCTANNAATTCAGGAGCTNCGNTAGGATTTACTTTTAGNATTTGTGTAGAAGTCTTGATACCAGTNTGAGTTAGTGATGGGNTTGACATAGATCTCCTCGGAGATAATTTGATGATTTTAACTAAAATCGACACTATCACAAATTCATTTACTAAGCAATTTNAATTAATATATTANGTTAGAATTGCTTAGGTTGTGGTGCGTATTANATACTTNTTTTGNTCAGAATTCNCNGGAGCGAAAGAATTCNAATAGTTCTAAAAAGTCTTTCTNATATTCANTNTCTAAGTCTAGCTTTTTTAAATACTTNAATGCTAGATNACAATAGTGGTTAGTGCGTTGAGAAGTATAATCTTTGGTATGTATTTCANCCATAATTTNTAGAATATCTGATACATCATNGCTATTTATCTTATCCTTTGAGAAAACTTTTTGAACCTGTTTTGAATTTNNCCCGGATGACTTACTTTTNAGATGTATAATTGGCAANGTGTTCTTTTTTCTTAAAATGTCTGCTCCCACGGCTTTACCTGTTTCTGTAGACTTACCCCAAATTCCTAAATAATCATCGCGTATTTGAAATGCAAAGCCTAAATTAATTGCAAAATCATTGAAATTCGATATTANTTTCCTGTCTTGAGTACCAACCANTGCACCAACTTTGATTGAAGTTCNNATTANTGCNCCNGTTTTTAAAGAAATCATTTTGAGATAATCGTTAATTGAAATTTCTGATTGTGATTCGAATTGAATATCNAAGAATTGTCCTTCAATCATTTCTAGAGATGATTGAGTTAACAATTCTAATACTTCAAANATTACACTTGGAGGCAAATTATTTGATCTTAAACCGGTTGCNGTTTTATCGGCTNTNACTCTCATAATGTTTCCGGCTAATAGAGCNTTGGANGTTCCTAGTCNNGCCCATAAAGTCGGCTTATGATGTCGNATTANATCTTTGTCTTGTATATCATCATGAATTAATGANAAGTTGTGAATCAATTCAAGTGCAACTGCAGCNGGCAANGCTTTTTCATAGGGAGTTCCGAGTGATTCGCAAGTATAAAGACATAATGTNGGCCTAAGNGCTTTNCCTTGNGATAAAGATGGATTCCCGTTTNCGTCAATCCATCCCATTGAATACCTCAGCATTTCGTAAACTGNTGNATGTGATTGGTCAATTTGGATTTTNCCGAATTGGTGNATATGACGAAAATATTTCGANAAAATTNTAGGCGTTTCTAATTTTGTAATCGATANNTCGCTTTCTTCGTTTGTAGNNATAATGANCTAGAACAACANATTGTGCNTCTANGTGAATATTTGTTGCATTATTATATCCCAGAGTAGATAAAAATATTCNTNAAGAGAAAATTTANTAAAACACTGCTTAANTTTTNTTAAGAATTAGGGTTTTTGGTGAAGAAAATTNGCTAGTNTTTTGCTATAATGNCTGGCGGTGAGAAAACTGNTCGTNTTTTTTAATCGAGGATTTACTCAATATGGAATACATGGATGACTATTATAGNCAGTATGCGATTATTCTTGCTTTTTTANCTGTTGCTGTTGCAATCCCNACTGGAATGATAGTAGCTTCTTTTGCTTTNTCNAAAGTTGGAATNAGGCCTCAAATTCCNAGNAAAATTAAGTCAAGTATATATGAATGTGGATTTGAANCTATCACAGGAAAATGGAATCAATTTAATTTTCGNTACTATGCNCTAGCTATCGATTTTGTGATTTTTGATATAGAAGTTGTCTTTTTGTTNCCTTGGGCAGCNAGTTATGGTTTTTGGTCCATACAACTTGGATTATCATTTTTNTTTTCTATGCTACTATTCATTGGNATTTTAGTTTTAGGCTGGGGTTATGCTTGGCGTAAAGGCTCTTTTGATTGGGGAAAAAATGACTGATTTGAATCAAAGTTTAATACCACTTTGCGAGGCTACTTGGGAATTGGATCGNANTGAGGGNCATGCAATTAATGAAATTAAAGNAACGCATACTTNTCCAATATCAGAGCCACCGATTGAAGTTCCTGAAGACTTGNAGAAAAATTTAGCAGTAACTTCTGTGGATGCATTGTTGAATTGGGGTAGGAAATCTTCNGTTTGGCCTTTGTCATTTGGATTGGCATGCTGTGCTTTTGAAATGATGGCTTCTGCTATGTCTAGATTTGACTTAGCTCGTTTTGGAATGGAAGTATTTCGTCCGACCCCNCGTCAGGCTGATTTAATAATTATCGCTGGTACTGTNACTTGGAAAATGGCTCCAGCNATNCAGAGAGTTTATNAACAAATGGCTGAACCNAAATGGGTAATTTCNATGGGTGTTTGTGCNACAAGTGGTGGTCCNTATTANGGTTCTTACAGTGTTGTNCCNGGTGTTAATCATATAATCCCNGTAGATGTNTANGTTCCAGGATGTCCTCCGAGNCCTGATGCTTTAGTCTACGGAGTAATGCAGCTACATGAAAAGATTAGGAAGAATTCAATACTTNACAGGAAAAGTAAATAGTATGACTAGTGTTGTTGATACTANCNNCGTNGNTGAGTTGTTAGAAAAGGAAATNCCTGGATCAATTCTTANACATAATGAAAATGAATTATTGGTTCATACTGAATCNATATTGGGNATTACGACTTTTTTGAAAGAGCATATGGATCTACAATTTGGATTCTTGACTTCTNTTACTGCAGTAGACTACATAGANTATTTTCAGATCGTATATCATTTGTTATCTATGAAATTTAATCGTAGTTTGATATTGAAAACGAATATTTTTGACAGAGAAGATCCTTCAATNCAAAGTGTTNTNNGNGTGTGGAAAGGTGCTGATTTGCAGGAGAGAGAAATTTGGGATTTGTTTGGTATCAAGTTTGATGAACATCCAAATATGAAAAGGATTTTACTTTGGGAAGGTTTTGATGGACATCCCTTGAGAAAGGATTTCTTAGGNCAGGAAGANCAAAAAATATGACATTACGTACCGAACCTATAACGATTAACCTTGGACCTCAGCATCCCAGTACTCATGGTGTTTTTCGNTTGAGGGTNACTTTTGATGGTGAGATTGTNGTAGACGCTGAGCCTGTTCTNGGATATTTACATAGGGGTTCTGAAAAACTTGCAGAATCNAGGACTTTTGTACAGGTTGTAACATTGACAGATCGTATGGATTACACCTCGTCTATGACTAATAATCAAGCNTACGTTTTGACTGTTGAAAAATTAGCAGGGATCGAGGTNCCTGAAAGAGCTCAATATATTCGGGTGATTAGTGCAGAACTTTCTAGAATATCCAGTCATTTAATGGCGACTGGTTTTCTTCTTAATGATTTAGGGGCATTTGCTACACCTCTTATGTATTGTTTTCGTGAAAGAGAGAGNATTTTAGATTTATTTGAAATGCTATGTGGGGCTAGGATTACACTTAGTTTCATGAGACCTGGAGGGGTTTTTCAAGATGCTCCAGAAGATTTTTGGCCATCATTAAATGACTTTATAGGTAATTTNCCTAATTATTTAGATGAACTTGAAACTCTTATTACTGGTAATGAAGTTGTGTTAGCTAGAACTAATGANGTAGGNATTATTTCACCAGCAGATGCTATTAATGCATCACTGTCTGGNCCAATGTTGAGNGCTACAGGNGTTGAATGGGATTTGCGTAAGGCAGATCCTTATGAAATNTATGACAGGCTTGAATTTAATGTTCCTATTGGCTCTAAGGGAGATACTTTTGATAGGTATTTTGTAAGAGTTCAGGAAATGAGAGAAAGTATTAGAATTATTGAACAATGTATTCATGATATTCCAAAGGGACCAGTAAGGACTGAAACACCATATTTTGTTCGACCTCCTTCGGGTGATGCATATGCTGCTGTAGANGGTCCGAAAGGAGAGTTNGGGTTTTATATTGTTAGTGATGGAGGGATTGCTCCATATAGNTGCAAGGTTCGAGCTCCTTCGTTTATTAATTTAACTTTACTTAAAGAAATGTTGGTTGGTTGGAAGATGGGCGACTTGATAACNATNTTTGGCTCGATTGATATAGTCCTNGGAGAGGTTGATCGATAATGTGCAATGAATTTTCTGGTGGATTGATNCATTTTTGCAATATATATTCAATTNTTGATTCGTTTTTACCTGAAAGCATGGACTGGATGGTGTTTTTNCTGGCCGCATTTTCNTTNGCNTTTGCAGCTATCAATGTNGTAGTAATGGCGACAGCTTTGTATATTCTGTTTGAAAGACGAGTGCTTGCAAGATTCCAAGCTCGTTTAGGTCCAAATAGATGGGGACCNTTTGGTATATTNCANCCAATAGCCGATNTGATTAAAATTATCACTAAAGAGGACACGACNACAGATATTGCNGATAAAATTGTTCATAANTTGGCACCTATANTCTTTTTAGCAGCTACATTATCTGTTATTGCGGTAATTCCTTTAGGGCATAATTCATTNTTGGGGACATTAAATGTTGGAGTTTTGTATATTGTGGCTATTACTTCAGTAAATGTNGTTGCAATNATTATGGCNGGNTGGGCAGATGGCAACAAATATTCCATGTTAGGTGCCATGCGTGGTGTTGCAATGCTNATAAGCTATGAAATCCCTATGGGATTGGCAATAGTNGGNGTTATTCTCATGAGNGGAACAATGTCNTTGTCTGGNATNGTNGAAGCACAGAGGATACCNTTTTTGTTGATCCAACCTCTTGGATTTCTCATTTTCTTNATTGCTTCTATNGCNGAGATGAGTAGAGCNCCATTTGATCAAATNGAGGCTGAATCNGAACTTGGNGCNGGATACCATACTGAATATAGNGGTATGAAATTTGGNATTTTTCAATTAGCAGAATTTATGGCTCCTTTGATNACCGGNATAGTTGTAACAACTCTTTTCNTAGGAGGNTTTCGTGGTTGGTCATGGCTTCCTGGGGAATTTTGGTTTTTGATAAAAGTATTTACAGTTGTTTTTATTTTGNTATGGATTCGTGCNACTTGGCCAAGAGTTAGATTTGATCAAATCATGGGNTTTTCTTGGAAAGCACTGTTNGCGCTGTCATTTTTAAATATAGTATTATTAGTTGTNGAAATAGAANTNTTTCAAGATAATCANGGTTTGATTTCTTTAGATTCATTACTATTNATGGGTGCAATTAATTGGATAGTGACTATAGTTTCAGTTGTCTTGATGGCTAATCTTTTAGGTCAATCGAAATTAAAGAGGCCTGAACCACAACCNTCNCCCCTAGCTAATATGTANGCGGAGANAGAATAATGTACGGCTTTGGATTAATTAAAGGTTTATGGATTACATTGAAGAATCTATTGATNCCTTCNCGTATGTTTACCGTGCATCAGTATCCAGACCGAAAAGCAAGTCCCCTAGATTTGGCTAGAATCGATAATTCAAATGTAGTTAAATACTTATTTTCACATCCTGTAAATTCAATGAAATCTTTATTTGGATTGATATCTATTACTGACAGGCAGAAGCAGCATCCTAGATTTCGTGGNGAAGAATTTAATTGGTATGAAGAAAGATGTACNGGTTGTGCATCTTGTGCGAAATATTGTCCATTNGGCATTATTGAAATTGTAACTAANCCTAGTGGGAAATTTATNNCNGAAGGGCAAAAATATTTCTTNGAAAAATTNGATATTGATATTGGAAGATGCATGTTTTGTGGTCTTTGNGTTGAGGCTTGNCCTTATGATGCTTTACATATGGGNAGTGGTTTTGAGGAAGGCAAATATTCTAGAGAAGAACTGGTNATTAATAAACAAAAACTNGTTGANNCNGAGAAACANCCTAGCAATTGGTTTAGACCACAACTTGAAACTAAGACTCATAATCCATTTGAGTCTGATGCNGTTGAATGGAAAAATGTTGGAAGACATGAACAACCCTCAATGGAAGATCTTGAAGATAGGTGGGCGGATCGATAATGCTATTTGGGTCAATTGAATCAGGGTTATTCGTACAAATTGTGTTTTGGGTTTTAGCACTATCTATGATTTTTTCTGCGTTGGCTGTTGTACATATAAAAAATATTTTCCGTGCCGCTTTATGCTTAATTATTACATTTGTATGTATGGCGGGAATGTTTATTTTGTTACGTGCCGAGTTCTTGGCGGCAGTTCAAATATTGATTTATATTGGAGCAATTTCAGTATTATTGATATTTGCAATTTTGATGACTCAGGATGTTGAAAATTCTAGTTCATACAATAAATTTCGGATTCCAGCTATTATAATTTCTGTTTTGTTTGCGATTACTTCAATTTTTGTAGTCATGAATACTCATTGGCAACTGCTTAGTAATCCTGAGAACATTTCTGATCCAGTTGCTGATGCAATTAATATATTGTTTTCCGATACTATTCCATGGATTGCTCAATTATTAATTCATAAATTTGTAATCGCATTTGAGGTGGCTGGGATTTTGTTGCTAGCGGCAGTTCTAGGTGCTTTCGTGGTTCTTAGAAGAGATCGTGAAGAACGAGAGTTGAATTAGTATGGCGCTAGAAAATTTTTTGATAGTAAGTTCGATTGTTTTTGCTATTGGCCTGTATGGTTCTTTAGTGAATCGTAATGCAATTGTTGTTTTGATGAGTATAGAACTAATGTTGAATGCCGTTAATTTAGCAGCTGTTGCATTTTCAAGATATATAGTTCCTGCAGCGGTTACTAGCTTGCCACACGATACAAATTTAGAGACAGCAAAAGAAGCTGTTCAAAATTTATTTGTAGGTCATGTGTTTTCAATTATTGTGATTGCAGTAGCTGCTGCTGAAATTGCAATAGGATTAGCAATAGTTATTGCTATATATAGATCTAGAAGCTCTGTAGATGTTACAGAACTTTCCGAAATGAAAAATTAAGGAGGGATTGTTTTGTGGATTGACTATAAAAATGTTCCTAATTTAATGATTGCAGAAATGTGGAAGAATGTGTTGGAGGGTGATGGTCTTCCAACCAAAATTCTCCCAGTGACGGATATTACTCATTGGGGGGAAAGAATAGAGTATAGAGTTCTTGTTCCTAAAGGTAGAGAACATGTTGCAGATGAAATTATAAGGAAACTTTGACCCTATGATGTCAGAAATAGCTATATGGCTAATTTTTTTNGTTCCNCTAATAAGTTTTGGAACGATAGTTTTTGTTTTNCGNCCATTTTTCAACAAATANGATTTTTTAGCTGCTCCTATAACAATAANTTCAGTNGCAGTAGCATTTTTCTTGTCACTTTTANTTNTATACGANTCATTGCGTAATGGNTTTNTAGAACATGATTTCAATGGATTTACTTGGATCCANNTTTCAAATTTNGAAGTGAATTTCAATTTAATTTTGGATCCTCTAAGTATCGTGATGTTAGTAGTTGTTTCNTCTGTAAGTTTATTAGTCCAAATTTATTCTGTTGGTTANATGAAAGATCATCATGGNCACAGNGATCCTGGATATGCACGATATTTTGCNTACATGTCATTTTTTACNGCTTCTATGTTNGGTTTAGTTNTGTCTAGAAATCTTGTTCAGGTTTTTGTTTTTTGGGAATTAGTAGGNGTTAGTTCTTANCTTTTNATTGGTTTTTGGTTTGAAAANCCGTCTGCCGCAGCTGCAGCTAAGAAGGCATTTATTGTCACTAGAGTTGGCGATTTTGGATTTCTTTTAGGGCTACTTTATTTGTTTTTACATAGTGGGATATTTGTACAAAACGGATTGAATGTTTTTTCAATTCCTGATTTNTATACAGGAATTCATCAAGGATTGATATCTTCTAGTGTTGCAACATGGGTTGCTTTAGGNATATTNGCTGGNGCTGCTGGTAAATCAGGACAGTTTTTACTGCATGTATGGTTGCCTGATGCAATGGAAGGTCCAACTCCAGTTAGTGCACTAATACATGCCGCTACTATGGTAGCGGCNGGAATNTTTTTNGTTGCACGTTTTTATCCCCTCTTTGAATTGACGGNCACTGTGATGAATATTGTTGCCATATTGGGAGCAGTTACTCTTTTGTTTTCTGCAACGATGGGCTTAGTGATGAATGATATAAAACGAGTATTAGCATATTCAACAATTAGCCAATTNGGATATATGATGTTGGCNTTAGGNATTGGAGCGTACGCTCCTGCTATNTTTCATTTGTTCACGCACGCATTTTTCAAAGCTTTGCTGTTTATGGGTTCGGGAAGCGTAAACCATGCAACTGGTACTTTTGATATGAGATTTATGGGTGGTTTAAGGAAAGAAATGCCAATAACATATTGGACATTTCTAATAGGTAGTTTGAGTCTTGCGGGTTTATTTCCTTTNGCAGGNTTTTGGAGTAAAGACGAAATTTTAGCTTATGCNNATCACGGAGATCAATTGGCTCAAATCGTCTTATATNTAGCATTGTTNGGNGTAGTNATGACTTCGGTCTACATGTTTAGAGCCATATTCATGACNTTTTTTGGTGAATTTNGAGGTGGAAGCAAATCTGATCCTGNGATNGATGACTCCTCAGAAGTACATATTTCAGAATCTCCCAAAACAATGNTAGTNCCNATGATAATTTTGGCTNTTATGGCTATAGTTGCTGGATTTCTAGCAAATCCTCTGACAGATTTAGTTATNATTCCGATTCATTGGTTTACCGAATTCNTAGAACACGGTCCTGTTCATATAGAGANTCACCANTTCAATGTTTGGATNGCNGTNATTTCAACATTTTTGTCNGCGATGGGTATATTTTTTGCATTTTCACTNTTNAGAGAAACTAATTCTAGNAAGACNTTTCTAAGTACAATANTNCACAATTCATTNTTTAGATATTTACATTCAATATTNCAACACAAATATTATTTTGACGAATTTTATGAAAATATCNTAGTTTTCAAATTATTTTACTTGAAACTAGTNAATTATCTAGATTGGTTAGATAAATATTTTGTNGATCGTATTTNTGATTTGATTGGNAAAACCGCAATTAATATAGGTGAAGGNGTTCGTCAATTGCAGACAGGCCANACTCAGNTTTATGGTGTTGGTATTTCTGCNGGGATGATTTTAGTTATAGCTTTATTACTACTTTTTAAAAATGGATAGAAATTGGATAATTCAAACTTTTTAGGTTTATTAACTTTGGCNGTATTTCTCCCCACTTTCGGGGCNCTTTTACTTGCTATNCCTNTTATTTCGCGTACATTTGTAAANCGTATTGCTTTATCAGTAGTAACTGTNGAATTGTTAATCACAGTTTTTATATTTGTTCGTTACTATNTGAATCGTGATGCTGGATTNCAGATGGTAGACAGGCTTCCTTGGATCCCCATAGATTCATTTCCGGTTGAATATTTTCTAGGNATTGATGGTCTTAGTGCACCCATGGTTTTNCTCACTGGNATNTTAGGNTTTGTTGCNATTTTTGCATCCTGGAATNTTACTCATCGTGTCAAAGANCATTTTGCATGGCTTTTGATTTTGCAAACNGGCGTTATGGGAGTATTTACATCATTGGACTTTTTCTTGTTTTTCTTNTTTTGGGAAATTGAATTANTNCCTATGTTTTTCTTGATAGCAATTTGGGGNACGGGTAGAAAAGAATATTCTGCAATGAAATTCTTGATTTTTACTTTAGCTGGATCCGCTGCCATGNTTNTTGGAATTTTACTCCTAATGGCATNTACNAATTCTTTAGATATGACACAANTACCAGAAAAGATTCAACATACAAAACTTCTTCTTCCAGCAACTGCAATNTGNTCGTTATTGTTTTTAGGNTTTGCGGTTAAACTTCCTGTTTGGCCATTCCATACCTGGTTACCAGATGCACATACTGANGCACCNACTGCTGCTAGTGTAATGNTNGCNGGAGTGCTCTTGAAAATGGGTGGTTATGGAATATTNNGAGTTTGCGTATCAATGTTTCCNGATGTTGCAGTATCTTTGGGNTGGGCGGTAGCTTCTTTAGGTGTAATAAATATTATTTATGGTGCAATTATTACATTTAATCAAACAGATCTTAAAAGGTTGGTTGCCTTTAGNAGCATCAGCCATATGGGTTTTGTATTAGTTGGTATTTCTTCGNTTGGTGGTTTCGCATCAACNATNGGTCTTACAGGCGCTGCTTTGCAGATGTTTACNCATGGAACGATTACNGGTTTNTTGTTTTTGANCGTNGGTATGATTTATGAGAAAACNCATACAAGATATATTCCTGACTTAGGAGGTTTAGCTANTCGAATGCCGATNGCNGCNNTTACTCTAGTCATTGCTGGTTTTGCTTCGCTTGGATTGCCNGGTACTAGTGGTTTTGTNGCAGAACTTGCAGTGTTNTTAGGTGCATTTTCTAATTTCCCTTGGCATACAGGTATAGCNGCCTTNGGAGTTGTTTTATCTGCNGGNTATATNTTATGGATGATTCAGCGCACAATGTTTGGACCAATTAAAGAGCAGTTTGTTAGTCTTACCGATGTAAATAAATTAGAATTAATTCCTATAGCTTTACTTGTNATNACAATTATTGGAGTTGGGGTNTTCCCATTNTTGATTAATGATGTTTTGGTAACGGCTATTTCACCAATTGTNGANTCTTTACACGGTTTATAGAATAGATAAAGGTAAATTTCTTGGATCTTCAATCACTATATTATATTTCTCCTGANTTAAGTCTTGTTGCGNTANCTTTAGTGNTANTAGCTTTGGATTTNATTNCAAATNTAAAAAAGCANATNACCTGGATAGTATTGNTAGGATTNATTTTNCCNNTGGTNTTCATTGCGTTNCTCTGGNTTGATGTGCATGANAATGAATTGCCAANCAGAATATTTTTTGNTTCTNTTTCATTGGATCACTTTGCTTTAANTTTCAAGGCTTTAATAATTTNGATTTTATTTCCTATAGTTTTGCTTTCNCATCAGTACTCNACCAATTATTCTATTTTTNGANTGGAATACTTTTCCTTAATTTTGATTTCTGCCGTTGGAATGATGTTNCTANCCTCTGCCAATGANTTNATNACGATTTACATNGCCTTAGANTTGACTGCGATTCCTATTGCTGCATTNGCNACTTTCATGCGTGANATNAGNTCAGTTGAGGCAGGNATGAAGTTNCTTATTCTCAGNGCTATTAGTTCTGCGATATTACTNTATGGATTGGTTTTACTTTATGGATATACAGGTTCAGTCAATTTAGAAATCATTAACTCACGGATTTTGGAGATCGGNCAACAAAATGCTGTACCTTTCGGCTCGTATGCATTATTGCTTGCTATTGCAATGATAGTTGCTGGATTTGGATTTAAAATTGCTANTGTNCCNTTTCAGATGTGGGCTCCGGATGTTTATGAAGGNTCTCCTTTNCCAGTAACTGCATTTTTATCNGTTGCAAGNAAGGCGGCTGGATTTGCNGTTATTTTAAGNGTCTTTAATATTGCATTTNCTAATCAAGAATTTNCTCAGATGAGTANCGANTGGAGTCTAATCTGGGGGGTTTTGGCTGTTTTGTCTATGACCATTGGTAATATTGTNGCTATNAGGCAAACAAAAATTATNCGATTGATGGCATATAGTTCTGTTGCTCACGCGGGATATATTTTGATAGGTGTCACAGCAGTTTCTAGTAGATTGNTTGATGATATAGGACTTGGTGTTTCTGCAGCTACATTTTATTTAATTGCGTATGCGGCGACCAATATAGCTGCATTTTCAGTNATTGTATCGGTTTCTAAATTANCTTCGAATGGACTNATCCAAGAATTTTCTGGACTAAAAAACCGATCTCTTACATTNTCTATTGTGATGGCGNTAGCCGTGCTTTCTTTGATAGGTTTACCACCATCTGTCGGNTTTNTTGCGAAGTTTTATTTATTTGGTTCNGCAATTTCTTCTGGATTAGANTGGTTAGCANTAGTTGGAGTTTTAAATAGTGTGGTTTCNGCATATTATTATCTCAGAATTTTNAAATATATTTTCTTGTCAGAACCTGATGATGACGAAAAGATTGATATNTTTTCNATGAAGCCTGTNTTNATTTCTGCATTAATTTCNATGGGANTNATATTTGTTTTGGGAGTTTTCCCTGGTCCNATTCTAGAAATNGCAGAAATTGCAGCAGACGCNTTATTATTAGTTTAAGATATGATGGTCACTAGTTTTTGTAGGTGAATCATGAATCACGAAAATCAAACTCTNTTCATCCATAATCCGTTATATTCGAATTCTGAAAAATTCGTTGATGAATTAATGGAGTTGCCAATATTTGNTCAAAATTCTTGGAAATGTGAGGCTGATGAAATTCNTTCTCATGAAGATCAATTGTCAAAAACTCAACTTGCTGTNATTGCAGGTGGNGATGGCACAATTTTNCGNTCCGTGAATTCTTTAGTCCCATATGAAATTGGAATCGTAGGTATCAATATGGGACGNATTGGATTTATGTCAGAATTAGATNTNTCTGATGCAAAAGCTCGCTTACCTAATTATGTAAATGGNGATTTTNTAGTTCAAGAAAGGATGATGCTTAAAGCATCCATAGTNANTNANAATTCTCAAAAAGTTGTCCCTGATTTNCATGTGCTTAATGAAGTNGTGGTTGGNAGATCTAAGGTTACAAACTTGTTAGATATTAANGCAAAAGTAGATGGTGTATCTTTACCAAATTATCGAGCAGATGCTTTGATTGTTTCTACTCCCACAGGCAGTACTGGATATGGACTTTCAGCAGGAGGACCTATTGTTTACCCTGCTAGCGAAGTAATTCTTTTGCAACCTGTTGCNGCNCATACTGGATTGAAAACTGGATTGGTTTTACCTNCACATTCTGTGGTNGATATTTCATTGAGTGATGTGGAAAATGTACTCGTGAGTGCAGATGGATTATCTACAAGAACTTTAGATTCTNATNATTTGGTAAGAGTTTCGCGTAGTCAGTATATAGCTAAATTTTTAAGGTCGAATCCAGATGGNGATTTTTATTCCTCAGTGGGTAATAGACTCGGTCTNCAAACAATGTAGTTATAGAATCGAGGAATNATGANATTAAANCCAGAAATTCCACGAAATAGCAAAGAAATATACAAAGGTAAAATTATTTCATTACGTCGTGANGAAGTNACTGTATCAAATGGAAATNAAACGATTCGAGAAGTTGTAGATCATCCAGGAGCTGTTGCAATAGTTCCAATTACGAATNATGAAAAAATCCTTTTAGTTCGTCAATATAGATATGCTGCNCAAAAATTTTTATTNGAAATACCNGCTGGNACTCTCGAAATTGGAGAAGATCCTANAGTTGCGGCTATTAGAGAATTACGTGAAGAAACGGGTTTTTCNGCAAANATTTTGAAAGATTTAACAGGNTTTTGGACTGCCCCCGGATTTTGTACTGAATTCATTCATGGTTATATTGCTAGGGAATTGCAGGAGGATCCATTGTCTCCTGACGATGATGAATTNNTTGAAATTGAANAAATTCGAATTGATGATGTGAANGNNTTGATTANGCGNGGNNAGATTCAAGATGCTAAATCAATTTCATGTNTATTGGCCACNATCTTTAATTTTAATTATTAGAAAGGGTCAANAATGGNNCTAGAAAANCTTTTATCTGATATAGACAATAATCAGGANGAACTGGTTGAACTACATAGATCTCTTGTCCANATACCTTCAGTNAATACNGGTTTTATGCCCACAGGNAATGAAACAGATGTATGTGAATTCGCGAAANAATGGTTAGANAATTTTTCNATTGACTCTCAAATTCTTGGGATGGTTCCTGAAAGAGGGAATTTNATTTCTANNATTCCAGGCAGTTCTGGAAATGGAGGATTGCTGTTTATGTCGCATACTGACGTTGTACCNGTCGAGAATGAATCAAAATGGAAATTCCCTCCTTTTAGTGCNTCCGTATATAGNGGNAGNATTTATGGNCGNGGANCATCTGATTGTAAGGTGCTNCTTGCANCGCAAATGATGGCAATGCGNATAATNAAACAAAANANTGTTCAACTNNGAGATTCTCTAATNTTGGCTTCNGGTTCAGATGAAGAACATGGNGGAACATATGGATTTAAATGGCTTGCTGAAAACCATCCTGATTTNATATATGCTCCATTTGCTGTAAATGAAGGTGGAGGAGTCCCTGTTAATGCAGCAGGGANTTTAGCTTATCTTTTGGGAGTCGGAGAAAAAGGNAGANTNCAAATTGAAATTACTGTTCGNGGTTCAAGTTCACATGCATCAGTACCTTGGCAAGGNGATAATGCACTTTTCANATTTAATAGAGTNTTGGCAGCTATNGAAAATTACTCTGCAAATANAGATGTGTCAGGTCCAATTTTTGATCATTTGTCTAATTTTGCAATTGAGGATAAACCAACTATTGAAAACATTGATGAAATTATCCAAGGAGTAGAATCTTCAAATCCTTCCTTGGCATCAATATTAAGAGCTAGTTCAAGAATGACTCTAACTCCAACAATGGTAAATGGTGGAATTAAATCCAATAGTGTTCCTGAAACAATTAATCTTACTTGTGATGTAAGAACCTTACCCAATCAGGATGAAAATTATGTTCGGACCCAATTAGATAGTATTTTATCTGGAATTGATGGTGTATCGTATGAAATTGATTATATGGCAATTCCAAATTCTTCTATCTTTAACAGTGAGCTNACAACTCAAATTTCGCAGGCTACTTCATTAGTTCTNGAAAGCCCAGAAATTCAATGGATTCCATCTTTGAGTACAGGTTTTACTGACTCTAGATTTACTCGTCCTATGGGGGTTGTGACTTATGGNTTTACTGGTGCACACCCTGAGGATGATCAATCAAAGAACAATATGCATGGAACTGACGAATCAGTAGGGATTAAAAGTTTAGTTTCNGGGGCNAAAATTATGACTGCATTGGCTTATAATTTNCTAGCAGAAAATTGATTTGTNTANATATNTCACCNTATAATAAATANNACAAACAANTTATGAGATTCAATGNANAATATAATTAAATACGTAGAACCCCAAATTCGNCCTTCTACACTTNTAGTTGCATTCGCAGGCTGGCCTGATGCTTCNCAGGCAGCNACNGACNCAATAAATTTCTTAATNCAAGGGCTTCCGGCATTAAAATTTTCCGAAATTGATTCANAAGAATTTTTTGTTTTTTCAGAAGANCGNCCTGAAATTAGGATCCAGNAAGATAATACTCGAGTGTTACTTTGGCCAGAAAATGAATTTTATTGTCATTCGTTGCAACANAAAGATCGAAATATCATTCTGTTAAATGGTACTGAACCAAATATTNGATGGAAGAATTTTATTTCATTANTAATGAANATTGCTNATGAACAAANGGTTGATAGAATTATTTCANTTGGATCATTACTTGATGCTGTNCCCCATACTAGNCCTCTAAGAGTTAGCGGTTCTTCATCATCNACNCAAGTTGCNAAGAAAATTGAATGGTCCGGTGTAAGAAAATCTAAATATCAGGGTCCNACTAGTATTCATTCACTTTTTGNGGATGAATGTAAGTCTGCAAACATAATCTATACTAGTNTATGGGTTCATTGTTCTCATTATGTGAATTCAAATACGAATCCGAGAGCTGCATATACTTTACTAAAGAATTTAAAAGAGATTTCTGGATTGCANGTGGATTTGTCAGAACTTAAAATNTCAGCCGAGCGTTTTGACCTCCAAATGGATAAAGCAATTGAAGATGATCCTGAAATCTCAACATATGTAACTCANNTGGAAGAGAATTATGATTCTGCTAATNTAGATTTAGNTGAAATNCCCAATCATGAGTCAGTAGTTGCAGAATTAGAAGATTTTCTTAGNAGTCAGAGNNCTGGTAATTCATAANTCCAATTTGTTTGATNTAAACAATGTTTATGCNAAAGAAAATTTTTTAGCATCATTTTCATTGTAAGCCTCAAGCATAGAATAAGGAATTGTCCATTTAACCCCGTTTGATAGTTCGACTTTAGCGGTNGANACTCGTTTCGCGCAAATTTTACCTATAGAGCCTTGCTGAGGTCCGTTCCAGTTTTTCCCGATGTATCGAACAGTGTGACCAATTTGTATCTCACAACAATCAACTTGTGAACTANTCTTGGTNATGTTTTCNAAAAAATCNGGTAGGGAGAATTGTTGTTTGTGTTTAAGCATNTTGAAACCCCGTCATTATTTATAGAACATTTTAGAACATAATAGNAATGAAGTCAACTTAAAAGACAGCTATTGGATTNACTGGNGATCCTGTNGTNTTGTGTAATCTNAATGGCAAAATATTTATTAAAAAGGTCCATTCATTTCTTNNNNGGCATTCCTTTGCTATNTCTTCTAAGTTGGCGTTGTCTAAAATCCATAGACCCATNCCTACGATTCCTANTTGATGTATCGGNTTGCTTAGTGTTTCGTANTGTTGTGGCATNACATCATTTCCTGTNTCNGATCCCAAGATAGATATNTCTCTTTCATGTAANAATGGTAAACATNCNGCTTGGCAAGCAGTTGATCCTTCAATTCTGGGGTTNACTGCACCTTCGATATTTCTTCGATGTAGNTGTCCTGTTCTNACTAATAAAACGTCTCCCTTTTCTATTTTGAACCCAAATTTTTCTTCNGCTTTTATAATATCTTCAGGCATTACGCCAGTTCCTCTTTCCATCCATTNAATNTCTTTTAGTAATGGTATGTCTACAAGGACTCCTCTAGTTATAATNCCTTCCTTNGCTANTTCNATTGATTCTATNGTTGCACCCNTACTTGTTGANACCAGNTGGGAGGGTTGGTTGTTGTATGCTTTTCCTTNCCAAAAAAAATGTGCNAGGCTATCCATGTGCGTAATAGTATGACCATGAAATATTAGNCCGAAATAATCTGTNGATGCTTGTGATGTNCGATTGGAAACTTTGTTTCCATCTGCCCATCCTTCACCGCTTTCAACCATGTAATGAACCGGAGGAATTTGTGAATCGGGAGATGGATCCCATGAAATTGTNCTAGCACANGATACAGTTTTACCGTTTTTTACNCCTCTNATTGCTTGTAGAGTTTTATCTTGCGANAAATAATTNAAAGTTCCTAATTGGTCTTCAGATCCCCANCTGTTCCAATTACTTAANCTATTAAAATATTCCAATACTTCCTTTTCATTTGGGATACCTGTTTGCATGTTATCCTCCATATCAATTTTTCGAAGTATATCCCTTTTATACTTTTAGCAAAAGTTNNTTNTTATCTTATGAAAGATTCGAAAGTTTGGTATATTTAATTTGAGGTTTTGAATANATGAATAATACGATTGCTTATGTGACACATGAGGGTACAATCAACCTAGTCGACTCAAAGTTANATATNGTNAAATCTATTAGGCAACCAGATATGCTACTATCNTGGCCGACTTTTNNACAAAACAANGAAGACATCATTTTTTCAGGNACACGTACTTTTCCAGGGAAGAATACNAAANACGTCAATGCTTTATATTTGTTGAATTTGAAAAACGANCAGATTCCACGGTTGGTTTATATTAATGAATCGGATACAGGTATGATTTCCACAGATACTCCACATTATGTTTTGGGGTCACCTGATTCTTCTAAANTTGCATTTATATCNCAAACAATTGAAGGTGGTATGTCCNTGTTTGTAAAAGTACANAATTCATCTAATTTGCTTAANATAATTGATGGAGCGCCAATATATTTTTCTTGGTCTGCGGATTCTAATTATTTGATGGCACATGTATCGGATTCATATTATTTAGCTAATGTTAGTAATGGTGATGTAGTGAAACTTGATGGAGATTCTTCACTTTGTATGTGCCCCATGTGGTCCCCTGTCAATGATTATTGTCTGTTAGGTATTGATTACGAAAATGATAAACAGAGAATAGGATTGGTAGATTATGAGGGACAATTTTCAAATGTCATGGATGTTGATGGATCTGCTACTTTTATCTGGGACCCTTCTGGGAGGTATTTTGCTTTGGCAGAAAATCTAGATAACGATAGGGGATATTATAATAATACATCTATAATTGATACTAATGGATTTTCAAAAGAAGTTCTTATATCTGATCCATTATTATGTATGTTTTGGTCACCCAAAGGAGACCGAATTTGTTATGTCACATTGTCAGAGAATGGATATGGATCTCTTAGGTTTAGTGTATGTGATTTTAATGGAAATATCATATATTTGCCGGACTTCAAGCCTAGTCAGATGCAATTAATTTCATATATGTTTTTTGATCAATATTCTATGTCACATTCCCCTTGGTCTGCAGACGGGGAAAGAATAATTTTTTCGGGTTTGTTAGGCTATGAATCTGAAAGAACTCCACTACCTAGTGATGAAGAAGTGCATGTATACCAAGTTGAAATAAGTAGTCCTAATTATGCTCAAAAAATTGATAGAGGTACTTTTGGTGTTTGGACACGATAAAAATAGGAGGAAAAATGTTTTATAGATTATATTCTGGTGATGATGGGAGATCACGTATGGAAGTGGGTTATTCACCTCCTGAAGCAATGGACGCCAGTTCAATTGTGTTTAGGAAGCATGAAGCAGGTAATTTTATGGATTGGCATGTAGCACCACGTCGACAATTTATTGTCACATTGGCAGGGAAAGTCGAGATTGGTCTAGGAGATGGAACGAAATTCCATTTAGGTGTCGGAGATATTATGCTTGCTGAAGATATTTCAGGACAAGGTCATACAACCAGAGTTATTGGGGATTCAGAGAGAATTTCGATTGCTATTCCAGTAGAATAATTTCGTAGGAGAGTGATAATGAGCAATTTATTTACTCCAATTACAATTCGTGGAGAAATAATACGTAATAGAATTTTTGTATCTCCTATGTGTCAGTACTCAGTAGATAATATGGATGGAGTTCCTTCAGATTGGCATTTCGTACATTTGGGCACAAGGGCAGTTGGTGGTGCAGGACTGGTGATGGCTGAGGCATCTTCTGTTTCTCCTGAAGGTAGGATTTCCCCTTATGATTTGGGTATTTGGTCTAATAAACAAGCTGAAAAATTTGAACGAATTACGAATTTTATTACTTCCCAAGGAGCTACACCTGCAATTCAGTTAGCTCATGCTGGTCGAAAGGCTTCACATGATAGACCATGGAAAAATCGTGAAATGTTACTTCCTGAAGAAGATGGTTGGGAAACTTTTGCTCCAAGTCCAATTGCATTTGATGCGGACTCATTAGTTCCTAATGAGATGTCTTTAGAAGATATTGATACTATTATTTCCGCTTTTGGAGAATCAGCATTGCTTTCAGTCAATGCTGGATTTAAAGTTTTGGAATTACATTTCGCTCATGGATATCTTATAAACCAATTTTTATCACCTACGTCAAATCTTCGTAATGATGAATATGGAGGCAGTTTTCAGAGACGCTGTAAATTTCCTCTTGAAATAGTCGAAACTATTAGAAAGAAAATCCCAGAATCAATGCCATTGATTGTCAGGATTTCTGCCAATGAGTATGTTGATGGAGGTTGGGACATTAAAGATTCAATAGAATTCGCAAAGATTTTGAAGGCCTTTGGAGTAGATATGATTGATTGTTCTTCTGGAGGTAACTCTAATGACCAAATAATTGATTCATATCCAGGCTATCAAGTTCCATTTGCTAGTGTCATTCGTAATTCAGCTTCTATAATGACTGGATCAGTTGGTTTGATTACTGAACCAGTTCAGTCTGAACAGATTCTAAAGAATGGTGAATCAGATGTGATATTTTTAGGAAGAGAACTATTACGAAATCCGTATTGGCCAATGCAAGCACAAGTTATTTTAGACCAACAGGATAGTATTTGGCCTTTGCAGTATATTAGATCTAGGAATTAATTTGAAATTTGATGATCAATTACACGAGTTTTAAGTTCTTCCATGTTGAGTTCAATTCCTAATCCGGGTTTAGATGAAGGTACAATGTGACCATCTTTAAAGCCTAAAGGTTCCGTAAATATTCGTTCATGTAATGGTGATTGATTTGCTTCTTGGATCAAAAAATTTGGTGTACATGTATCTAACTGAATTGCTGCAGATGCTGCAATAGGTCCACAATACATATGAGGCGCAATTAGGGCATAATGTGTTTCGGCAATTCCAGCAATTTTTTTAGATTCTAGTATTCCTCCGCATTGCCCCACATCTAATTGGATTATTTGAGCAGCTTGTTGCTTTAGAACTTCTGAAAACTCAAACTTTGTAGCAAGTCTCTCACCTGTAGCTATTGGAATACTGGTGTGCGAAGCGATTCTAGCCATTTCAGTGACATTTTCTGGATGTACGGGTTCTTCAAACCATAAAGGACTATATTCTTCTAAGGCTTTGGCAACTCTAATTGCACTATAAGTTGTCATTTGACCGTGCGTTCCAATTCCGACCTCAAGTTTATCTCCAACAGCATTTCTAATACTTTCGAAAATTCTTCTAGCTGCATTGATTTCTGATAATGAAACATTGCGGGGTGATGGGAAGCCGGGTGGAAAAGGATCAATTTTGCATGCAGAATTACCACTTTCTACTAATTGAAGTGCTATTTCTCCAGCTAGTTCAGGATTTTCAGAAAAACCTACACTAGGTGAGGGCATATAGGCATATGATTTGAGTGTTTCATGATATTGACCACCTAGTAAATTATAAATCGGCTGATTAGTAGATTTTCCTATTATGTCCCAACATGCGATTTCAAGTGCACTGATCGCAGGAGTGGAATAGAGGCTAGGATGTCTTAAATCGTGTCTTTCAGCAAATGCCTTGAGCCAAAAACTTTCTATATTGAAAGGGTTTTGGCCAATGAGGTATTTTCTAGAGATTTCATGAATTATTTCGACATGTGATTTCAAGTCTTCAGAGTTTGGTATTACACCGCCTGTGGGTCGTTCTCCCAACCCAATAATTCCATCAGTTGTTTCAACCAAAACAAATAGTAAGTATCTTCCACCAACATATTTTGGAGGGTCATTTTCAAAACGATGTATAGGCTCATTTTTAACAACTAATGTTTCAATTTTTTTTACTTTCATATTTCCTCACTTTAATTACACAAGAATCATTAATTGGATGAAAATCTTTCTAGAACCATTGCTGCTCCATGACCACCATTGCCACAAATCCCTGCTATACCAAATTGCTTTTCATAGTCATTTAAAGCATGTAGTAATTCTAATGGCAGTCTCGCACCAGACATTCCTGTAGGATGTCCCATAGCAACTGATCCGCCATTGACATTGAGTCTGTCAGTATCAATGTCTAGTTCTTTACTTAGAGCTATCACCTGAGCTGCAAATGCTTCATTAATTTCAATTAATTTAATATCCTCAAGTGCTAGATCTGCAGAAGTAACAGCATTTTTGAATGCTTCAATTGGTCCTAGACCAAAGGATTTGGCTTCTACTGCCGACATTTCATATGACTTGATTGTGCCTAGAGGTCTTAAGTTTAATTCTTTGGCCTTTTTGTAAGAAGTTACAATTACGCAGCATGCAGCATCTGATATTGGAGGAGAAGTGCCAGCCGTAATAGTTCCAGTCTTGTTAAATGATGGCCTGAGTTTTGCTAATCCCTCAAGAGAGGTATCCTCTCGTGGGCATTCATCTTCATCGATAATTATTGTATTTCCTCTAGATTTTTTAATTTCGATTGGAGCTATAACATTTTTGTAGAATCCACTTTGTTTTGCTTGTTGATATTTCATTTGGCTATCTAGAGAAAACAGTTCTTGGTCTGTTCTAGCGATTTCATATTTCAGGGCAAGATCATCAGTTAGATCACCCATTAACTTTCCTTCAATTCCACATTTGTATCCATCACTGAACATTGCATCAACTAAATTCACATCACCGACTTTTGATCCCCACCTTTGATTCACTGCAAGATATGGTACGCTGCTATGATGTTCCATACCGCCAGCTAAGACAATATCTGATCTTCCGAGTCTTATACTGTCTGCCGCTAGCATAATTGATTTCATCCCCGCTATGCATGCCATTTGGATTCCATATGCAGGAACAGTATCAGGGATACCTGATTTCACAGATGCTATTCTAGGTGCATTTGGCCCGCATCCGGCTTGTCTCGAGTGTCCCATAATTACTTCATTAATTTGATCTGGATAAATTTTACTGTTCTCCATAGCTGCAGTCATAGCTGTAACTGCTAAATCAATTACTGTTAAGTCTTTAAGTGATCCTCCGAATCTACCTATTGGTGTTCTGGCACCGTTAATGATTACAATATCGGAATCGTGCATGGTTTCTCCTAATTTGTTTATGGATTGATAGATAGTATATACGAAACGATTTTACTTTATATGATTCCCTGTGATTTGATTGGTATACAGAATTTCAATTTCATGCTCATTAAGCCCTAGAATTGAAGTAAGAATGTGATAGTTGTGTTGTCCAAATTCAGGAGATTTTTGGGAATTTATAATCCTATGATTGTTAACGATGAATGGAGTATTTATGAAATAATCTTTTTCTTCTTGATTACGAGAAATTTCCTTGAATACACTTCGATATTTTAAGTGAAAATTTTCTTTGAGATCACTAATAGATGCAATTTTTATGGCAGGAATTGATGCTGATTGCAATAATGTTTCAATTTCGTCTGCTTCTAGTTTTTTTGACCAATTGTTGATGGCTTCATGTAATAAAACCTTGTTTTGAAGACGGTTGATTAGGTTAGAAAACTCTTTCCTTTTCAGCCAAGCTCTGTTTTCTGTGACATGACAAAATGTTTGCCAGTCTTCCTCATTTCTGATTGCTATTGCTATCCACGAGTTGTTTCCAGCACACTTGAATGCTCCGTGGGGTGACATTTCAGGACTACCATTTTCTATTAATTGTTGAGGGTCACCAACACTTAACAGGTCTCCAAAAAATGATAATGCTGTTTCTTGTTGCGATAAATCGATTAACTGCCCTTTTCCAGAATGCGACTTTGAAAACAATCCTGTTAATATAGCTGCTAGTCCAAGATTTCCAGCAATTACGTCAGTATGCATTATGGAGGATAGCTCAGGAGAATAGTTCAAAAGAGATGGAATTCCGGTCATTAATTCAATACATGATCCATTAGCAGGGAACAAAGAATACTCACCAAATGTTCCATAGCCAGGCATTCGAAGCATTATGAGAGAAGGGTTTACATTTAGAAGAGTTTGGAATTCGAGATTTAAGTTTTTTAAGACTCTTAATGAGAAATTTTCAACAACAATATCGGAAATTCTGACTAAGTCTAAAAATTTTTCTCGACCTTCTTTTGCCTCCAAGTCTAGAGTCATTCCAAGTTTGTTTTGGTTAACGGCGTTAAAAT
>PBBT01000008.1 GCA_002717725.1 Chloroflexota bacterium | reverse complement strand
TAAAGTTGCAGGGATGTTCTTGTTTTTACCTAGTAAATCCGATGCCAGGATACTCATCCATCCGTTTTGAGGTTGGCTAAATGCTTTTTCAACTCTCTTATTTGGACAGGTTACTTTTCCGTTTGTATCAGTTGTGAAGAAATCTTTCACATCGAAACCCAGGAAAACTTCTTTAAGAGTGTCCCTCAATTTTCCAAGATTGTTGTGAGGTTGGTTCATAAAACGCGCAGCATTTACAATTCCTTCATTTCCCGCGTCTGTTTTGGCTCTTAAAATCCATTCTGTTTTGGAAAGACCAATATTGTCACGCGTAGAGTTTTTACCGATTTCCTGTCTGTAATATGTAGGGACTTGAGTAACACTAATTTGAGAAATTTTTTCTGAATTCATAAATTTTCCTTTTATAGAGAAAGTTTCTGTGAATATAGCATAAGTTTTGAAGTGAGCAAATTTTTAGAATATTTATGGTGGTTTTGGGCGTATTTGATTAAGTCAATGGATTTTTTTTCACCAAAAAAGTATAATGCGTTCAATCAGAATTCGGAGTATGCAAATGACAATAACTAATGTAAATCATGATGCAACTTTGGTAGCTCATTTGTTAAGACGTGCCGCCTTTGGAGCTACTCCTGCAGAATTCGATTGCGCAGTTGAAAAAGGATTTGAAGACACATTACATCAACTGTTAAATCCATCTATTAAAGATGAAATTCCAGAAGATTTGATACGTAGGTACCATGTTGAGTTATCAGATTTGAGATCTAGTGGTGGAGCCTACTGGATGTATCGATTAGTCATGACAGATACACCGTTGAGAGAGAAGATGTGTGTATTTTGGCATCGATTATTTGCTACTGCGGTTCATAAACTTATACAAAATAAAGTTGGTATTAATCAAATTGATATGTTTAGAGCCCATGGAATGGGTCGGTTTGACAACCTACTACTTGAGTTGCCAAAAGATCCAGCAATGATTATGTGGCTTGATAATCAAGATAACCATGCTGCAAATATTAATGAGAATTATGGCCGAGAGATTTTGGAATTATTTTCAATGGGTGTTGGGAATTATACTGAAGATGATATTAAAGAAACTGCGAGAGCGTTTACGGGATGGAGAATAGTGAATCCTGAATACATGTCGATTAGGATGCGGAACAATACTGCTAGGCCTTACGGATACATGTCTTGGGAATTTGAATATGATGATGATGACCATGATCATGGAGAGAAAACCATTTTAGGACAAACGGGTAATTGGAATGGTGAGGATGCCGTGAGGATAATTTGTGAACAAGATGCTACTGCAAGATACTTGGCAAGGCATTTATATCATTTTTTTGTAGCTGATGAGTTTCCCGTACCTCAGTGGCCTCATGAGGCTCCAAAGGATCCTGATGCAATCAATTTAATGGTTCAAGCATATTTTGATTCCGACCATAGTGTTAAAGAGATGTTGAAAGCAATGTTTGAATCGGAGTTTTTTAAAGATAGTTCTTCACGTTTTGCTAGAATCAAAAGTCCTGTGGAAATGGTTGTCGGAACAATGAGATTAGCGGGTCCTATAGATTTGCCTGCTAATGAACTTTTTGCTGCCGAGGCTGCCTGTGCAAATATGGGGCAAGGATTATTGCGTCCTCCGAGTGTTGAAGGTTGGCAAGGGGGTGCTGAGTGGATTAATACTGGAGCATATGTTGAGCGAATTAATTTTGCTAGTCGAATTTTGTCAGATCCAAACAAAAAAGGTATTAGAGATCTTATTGATCGGATTAAATCATTTTCTCAAACACCTGAAATGAATTCAGATGATTTAGTAGATTATTCCTTAATTGTTTTGGGCCCATTGAATGTTTTAGATAGTACTAGAAAAGGCTTGAAGAAATATGCCTCTAAATTTATTAATTTGTCTTGGGAGAATGACGACAAATCATATAAATTTGATGAAGCTGCGGTTTCAATTATTCAGTTGATTGTTTCAACACAAGAATATCAAACTGTCTAGGAATACATGATGACAACTACTAAACTACAATTGAGATATTTAACAAATGTAGGATTCTGTGCAGATTTTGGAGGGCGAGGGTTTTCGCTTCCTACAGCAATGGTTATTAGACCCGATGGAACAATTTTTGTTGTTAGTCGTGGTAAGGCTAGCACAAAAGGCTCTAATGGGATCCAATTAGTTACTGCAGATCATGATTTTATTGGACAGATTGGTACGTGGGGATCTGAGCTTGGAGGAATGATTTGGCCTACTGCTGCGGTGTTAGATGAAGATGAAAACTTATATTTGGCTGATGAATATCTCCAAAGAATTACAAAATTTGATAGAGATGGCAATCCACTCAGTTTTTGGGGTGTTAAAGGAGATCGGGAGGGTCAATTTAACCAACCAAGTGGGATGTTATATAGAGACGGGAATTTGATAATTGTGGATTCAAAAAATAATCGAATTCAAACCTATACCGTTGATGGAAAATTTGTAGGACAATGGGGTTCTTCAGGAAGTGATGTAGGACAATTTAATTTGCCATGGGGGATTGCTGAAGATTCTGATAAAAACATCTATATCGCCGATTGGAGAAATGATCGAATCCAGAAATTTTCAGCAGATGGGGAATTTCTAAAAGTAATTGGAGAATCAGGTGATGGTGAGGGGCAGTTTGACCGTCCATCTGGAATGGCAATTGATAAAAATGGTAACATTTTTGTTGCTGATTGGGGGAATCAAAGACTCCAGGTAGTTGATTCAGATGGCTTGTATTTATTTTCTCATAGAGGTGCCGCAGATTTAAATCCATGGTCTGTTGAATATTTGTCTTCTCAAGATGATGAACGTCGAGCAAGGGAGTCATTTGTTCCGATGTATGATTCCAAAACGGATGATCAACATGAATTATCGGCTAGAATTGAACCATATTTTTGGGATCCAGTAGCAGTGACACTTGATCAAGAACAAAGGGTTTATGTTTTGGAAACAGGACGCCATAGATTTCAAATATTTGAAAGAATATAGTTAGAGAGATATTTTAGGAGTAATTTTATGGGGGATAAGAAAATAGTTGTTGTTCAGCTCTCAGGAGGAAATGATTATTTGAATTGTATTATTCCTTATACTAATTCAGAATATTTAGATAATCGTCCCAATGTTCGCATTACTGAAGAAAAAGTTTTGCCAATAGGCGGTGGCTTGGGAATGAACCCATCTATGGCTCCTATCAAAGAATTGTTTGATGATGGCAAGGTTGCAATTATACATGGTACAGGTTATCCAGATCCAAACAGATCACATTTTCGATCTATGGACATCTGGCATACTTCTGAACCTACTAAGGTAGGTAATGAGGGTTGGTTAGGGAATGCAATCAATCAGATGTATCCGAACAGGGATAACGTAGTTGCAGCTGTAAATTTTGCATCAGCGCTACCTCGTGCACTTGTGTCCCCTGGGGCACCAGTGGCATCGGTGACTAATTTAGATTCCTATGGTCTGATGAATCATATGGATAATTCTCAAAATCATACTGAAGCATTACAAGCATTCAAAGATATTTATAGTCAAGCGATTGGAAGCGGCCCCGTAACGGATTATCTGACTGAAACGGGTTTGAATGCATTAAAAGGTACTGAAATTTTAGGAACAGTTACTGAAAAATATTCATCCAATGTTGAATATCGAACGGATTCATTTTCTAAGTCGATTAAGGGTGCTGCGCAGGTACTGCAAGCCGATATTGGAACTAGGATTTGTTATACACAACATGGTAGTTTTGATGCCCATACCAATGGAATTGCACTTCAAGAGGGCTTGCTTACTGATGTTTGTAGCGGTATATATGATTTTTATGAAGACATGAAACAAGCAAACAAGAGTGATGATGTAATACTTTTTGTGTTTTCGGAATTTGGTAGACGGGTTAAGGATAATGGAAACGGGACTGACCATGGATCTGGTGGAGTTGCGTTCGTTATAGGTGATGCGGTAAATGGTGGACATTACAGTGAATATCCATCTCTTTCAAGTAACCAATTGGTGGAAGGGGATCTTAAATTCAATGTTGATTTCAGGAGTATTTATTCAGAATTATTGGAAGATTGGCTTGAGGTTGATGCTCGTCCAGTAGTCAAGAATGAGTATGAGAAGTTGGGATTTTTTAAATAATTACCTAATCTTCTGTCCTACGTGATATCTTTAATGAAATAATATTCACTTGGAGTTTTTGTGGAGGAATTATGAATAAGCAGTATGAGTGCGCAAAATGTGGAAGTACTCAATTTACAAACAATGAAATTCGTACAACTGGGTCAGGGCTTTCGAGATTCTTTGACATTCAGAATCAGAAATTTACAGCTGTGACATGCAATAATTGTGGATATACTGAACTGTTTAAAGTCCAAGGCGGAGGAATTGGAAACTTCTTTGATTTCTTGAGTGGATGATTATAATTATTGTATTTAATTAATTTTGGGAGAAAACTATGGTAGATTCGGAAATTGTGTACTCTGATGACATTTCAGAACAGTATGAGCAGTTAAAATTAGATCCTTGGACAGAGAGGTTGAAAAAATCTCGTGAAGAATTAGCGTATGATCCAGCGCGTCCATTGTATCATTTCTCTTCTCCGGAAAATGTCATGAATGATGCCAATGGATTAAGTCACTGGCAAGGGAAATATCATTTATTTTATCAGTTTGTTCCATCCGAATTACCTCTTGCTGAAAGAGAGTTAGTTCGTCAACAAAAACATATGGATAGGCATGTTCTTTGGGGACATACTGTTAGCGATGATTTAATTCATTGGCGAGATCTTCCACCTGCTTTGTATCCTACTACTGAAGTCGATTGTTTTAGCGGACAATCTTTGGTAGAAGACGATAGAGTCATAGCGATTTATCACGGAACACATTCTGGGAATGCACTTGCGACATCTTCAGATCCATTGCTTTTGAATTGGGAAAAACATCCTGACAATCCTGTAATCACGGGTGAAGATATTGGAAATGGAGATGTTGAAATATCGTCCAGTTCTATTAAAGGTATTGATACTGGTGGTCGCCCAGTAAGAATTTTCGATCCATGCATATGGAAAGAAACAGATGCGTATTATGCTTTGTCTGGGGCGTATTGGAAAGGTAAATTTGGTGGGGATGTAAGAGGTTTTGATGCTACTGGAGTAGATCATCTCTTTCGTTCTGAGGATCTTGCTAATTGGGACTATATTGGACCATTGTTTGATGATGGATTTTTTCAGGAGCCTGGAGAAGATTGCGCTGTTCCTAATTTTTGGCCTATTGGTAATGGTAAACATATGTTGTTGCTTTTCAGTCATAAACGAGGCGGAAGATATTATTTAGGTAATTATGATGAAGATACTCATAAGTTTACCCCTGAATCTCATGGGCGCATGTGTTACGGGGCTTATAATAATGCTTCTTTACATGCTCCTAGTGCGACAGTGGATGCCGCTGGCCGTTATTTGGGTGTCTTTAACACCAAAGAAGGTTGGCCAGATAGCGCATGGCGAGATACAATGACATTAACAAGACATTACTGGTTAGCAGATGATAACTCTTTGAGACAAGCGCCTGCAGGAGATGTAGAGTCTCTAAGGTTTAACCATGAGAGATTCACGAATATTACTATAGATGCTAATCAAGAGATTGTTCTTCCTACTGATGGCGGAAAAGCGATAGAATTACAAATTACTATTGATCCTAAAGATGCACGTGAAGTAGGATTTTCTGTGTTGCGCTCGAGTAATGCAGAAGAGCAAACTAGAATTTCATTTTTGAGACAGTACGGTGGTCGCCTTGAAATACCAGATTTGTTGCAGATTGATATTTCGGAGTCTTCTCTTAATGAAGAGGTCTGGGGTCGTCCAGCTGAAATTGGTCCTCTGGAATTAGATTCAGAGGAAAAATTACATTTGAGAGTATTTGTTGATAGAAGTATTATCGAGGTTTTTGCTAATGACAAGCAATGCTTAACCGTAAGAGTGAATCCTGAGAGAGAAGATAGTAGAGGAATTTCCTTTTACTCCAGAGGTTCAAGTTCAGAATTAGTTCAGTTAGATATGTGGCAAATGCAAAGTATTTGGCCTGAGCTGAAACAATTCGAAGGGAAATAAGTTCCCAATCAAATTTATATAATTTCTTCAGGTTTTGTGTTACTGAATCTTATCCTGAATCTTTCCTCAAGGTTCCTTCTTTCATTTTCATTAACACTTTTGCCTTGAAAATAATCATCGACTTCAAAAGCAATTAGAGCCTCTCTAGAAGAGAGGTCAGTGACTCCNTTTAANTTTCTTATTAACCTTGACACATGTTTTTGGGGTAAATGAACTATCTTGCGCATATTTTCAAATTCATGGATATTCGATTTATTAANGGGTGATTCGGATATAGTTCGATTCTCTTTGANGTTNGATANTNGTGATGCATTNAACTGAGGCATNAGTCCAATGTATTCTANGGCGTTTTTTTTAGTTTGGGACCATGGTTTAATCCCTTCTTTATCAACAATAGATNGGAATTTTTTATATCTTTCATTTTCTTCAAAACGCATTTCTATTACATNAAAATNTAACATTTGATTTCCTGGGGANATATTGTGTATACGCATCATTANGCTACGTTCTTCAAAGTCTACTGACCCNGGGTGAATTTTCTNGATTTCGTTTAAAATTCTATGGANCCANAAAATTTCAGCATATAAAGATTTTTGTTGGACATTTGTCCAATNNNGGTCAGTGAGNGAGACTTTTATATATTCTTGTATAAATCCAATAGAACAGGGTTCTCCAAGTGTTGTTAGATANTAATCCATGGCCTCTGTCGCATAGTTAGTATGTTGAAGTTGTATTTGAAAAATCCCATNACCTATTGAGGAAGNATATTTGAAAGGGGCATGCAAATCATAAGATTTNTTATCTTGAAAAATCCCCTGATCTCTAAAATCCTTCATAATTATTTGATAAGTTTTGGGGTGGTAAATAGGATANATTATGCCNGTNTTTTCNCTGATAGATTTTGCTTCAAGTTCTTGAAATTTCTTTAAACAATCTATCGCATTGAANTTTGGNCNAAATGATAGCATCCATTCTTGTATNAGNAGCTTTACTCCCTGTAATACNGGTTTTTGAGGCATNTTATTTNTAAATACTCCACNNAAGNNTTGATGAACTCCATTATNATAACATAAGTANTCATCAAAGGNAATTNATTATNTCTGAAAATCCATTTTAANTCACCNGTTNGGAATTGANATGNTTTAAATGTTTAAGCAAGAATNATANAAATGTTTGATTGTTAATNTATAAAATTATATGAGTTCNTTTAANAATGTTTTTCTGGTAAATGGNTTGCAAATTTTTGATATGTGCTCNGGGCTACCAGATTNGAACGATTTGTTTGCAGCNGATCCAACTAACATTGAAGCNGCNCCTTGTTCGTGTCCTGCGTCACGNCCAAATTCATCNNTGTTTTCATGGNGTTTGAAAATTCGCTCTTGTAGCAATTGATCTCCACCACCGTGCCCTCCTATACCTTCTTCGATAGCTACTTGGTAAGGGGGGTCAAAAATCGGGTGTACAATTAATTTGTGCCTTGCNGTTGTAATTGATTGTTGATCTGCTTCTATTGTGGTTCCTATAATGGANCTTCTGTGATTTTCTTCATACTCGATTCGACCTTCAGTACCATTGAAAGCGATGTGAAAACCTTCTCTTGGTAAATATGCATTAAGAGANTAATTCAGAGTAATTCCAGTCCTATATTGAACCAGNANACTCATTGAATCTTCAATGCTAATGTTGTCGCCAAATACATTACGNTCTCGAAAATATCCATCGTGTTTTTCCGCATCNAAATATAANGCTTTCATTCTTTCATCTGAATCNAGGCTTAATGCAAATGGGTCATTCGATGTTTCATTTCCATGGTATCTTTCATAGACAATTTTTTCCCCTCTTGATTCTGCATTACTCCGACCGTAAAACCCCAATTTCCCAAATCCAAATACGGTTTCAGGNACAGAGTTTGTCCACCAATTNACTAAATCAAAATGATGAGTTGATTTGTGAACTATNAGTCCTCCGGACTTATCTTTTTCTCGGTGCCATCTTCGGAAGTAGTCTGCTCCATGGGATGTGTTGAGCCAATATTCCATGTCAACGTGGATGAGTTTNCCGATAGTATNTTTTAACAAAAGTTCTTTGACTTTTGTTGCACCTGGGGCCCATCTATAGTTGAATGCAACTCTTAATTTCNTNCCAGATTTTTCTATNGCCTGAATTATTTCTGCACATTTCTCNGCATCTATAGTCATAGGTTTTTCTGTTATTACATCACAACCTAGTTCNANTGCTTCAATAATATATTTGTGATGCATAGCATCAATAGTCGTTACAATAACTACATCAGGTTTTGTTTGAAGAATCATTTTATGAAAATCATCCGAGTGGAATGTTGGGACATCATTGTATTCGTGTTTTTCTATTAAATTTTGATTGTAAAAATTTAATCTNGATGGATTNGGATCAGATAGTGCAACTAATTCTGAATCATCACGAAATTTTGTAACCAATGGTTCGATGAACATATTGGCTCTGCTTCCTGTTCCNACTAGGGCATATTTTGTTTTGAAATTGGACATTACTTACTCACTGGGNATTTTAGTTAGGCCAATTATAAATGATTTATANAATTGATTCCTAATTCAGTATTNTGACAAATTTTTTTGGTAATATTNTAAAAAGATTGGGGATTAGGAGAATAGAATGAAATTATCTTTTAGGGACTTGATTAACAGATTGGACAATCTNTCTGAATTAGCTTATCCACCGATGATNGGAGAATCTTCAGGGGCACAAACTAGCTACAATCGTGATTCTATTTACAATGAGTCTACTGGAGAATATGAAAATTGGGATGAAAATCGAGATGGAGAGGGATTTATNCGAAAAGAGGGTGACGGTTTTGTAGTTTTTGAGGCAGATGGGCCTGGGGTAATATGGAGAGTGTGGTCTGCAAATCCTCAAATGGGGCACATAAAGATATTTTTGGATGGTTCCAAGAAACCAATCATTGATACNCCATTTGAGCACTTTTTTTCTAGATTTCAAGCAGGAGAAAGTACTGCAAATTTACCAGACAGCGACTGGTATCAATACGTGAATTTCCCCAANTTGGTTTACACGCTGTCAAGAGGANGAAATAGATTTNTTCCTATTCCTTACAACCGAAGTTGTAAAATAATTTTTGATCGTGANTGGGGTAGATACTTTCATTTTACGTATACTACGTTTCCAAAAGATACTGATTTGCCTTTATTTGATGGTGTTTATGATAGAGAGGCTTCTAAAGATTTGGCTCAATTAGATTACAGATTATATAACCGTGGTNGACCAAAGAAAGAGTCTTCGACATCAGAGAATGATNATATTACTAAGATAATTGCTCCGGGGGAAACGGTTACTTTTNCTGATATTAAAGGTAATCGCGCTATTACAGAGATTTCAGTTTATGATATTCATTCTCTGACTACTGAATCTTTAAGAGAATTAGCGATTAGTATTTATTGGGATGGAGAACGATCCCCAAGTGTTTGGAGCCCATTNGGAGATTTTTTTGGAACTGCNCCGGGGATTAATTATTATAGATCATTGCCNGTTGGCATGACTGAGGGNAAATTTTATAGTAGATGGTTTATGCCATTTTCATCTCAAGCATGTATAAATATTACTAATGATGGAGTTGAGTCAAGAGAAGTAACTTTGGGTGTTAGGCANGAANCTTTGGNTCAAAATGCTGATNCATTGTTGAGATTTCACTCTAAGTGGCACCGTGATCAACTTTTAGAAATTCCAAAAAATGAAGGACGTACAATAGATTGGCCTATGTTAATTACTAAAGGCTCTGGNAGGTTTTGTGGTGTNCATCTGCATATNTGGAATGTATGGGAAGAGCCAGAAAAAGATGCTACGAGGTGGTGGTATGGNGGNAGNGCAGATGATAAAAGTGTTACTACATGGTGGGGAGAAGGTGATGAAAAATTTTTTGTAGATGGAGAAAAATTCCCTAGTACATTCGGAACCGGTTCGGAAGATTATATTGGTTACGCATGGGCTGCAATTCCCCCATTNCCANGATTTGAGAGTCCTTTCGCATCGCAGCCACAGATTGAAGTAGANGCNAAAGGNCATACATCTGTGAATAGGTTTCATATTGCNGANAATATTCCTTTTCAAAAATCGTTTGAAGCAAGNATTGAGAGATATATGCCAGAAAGGTGGGGTGGTGGCGATGATTCAAACATAAATTTCACAGATGGTANCAATGTTTGTATGTATGATGCTGTAGCTTATTGGTATCTAGACCGGGATGGTAAAGATCCGTATGGACCTCTCCCTTTATCAGAGAGGTTGGGGTATTTTGANAATCCTGATNCTTACTNTTAGATGAAAATTCAGTTCAGATTTTAGTTNGNATGAGTATTTGAANTTGAAGCTTTGAATATTGTAAAAGCCATTGCAATTATTCCTAAACCACTTGCNATGAAATAAGTTGATTGNACTCCTGCNACGAAAGCTTGCTGAATATTTATGTTNCCTGACTCGACTACAGATCTCATTTCGGATTGTTGTCCGTTGTAGGACATTACCGCNACTACTACNGCTGNAGCGACNCCAATCCCAACAACATTTGCAGCGTTCCTTGTTAAATTTATTAAACTTGCAACNGANGCTTGTTTTTCATTGGGTGTTTCTCCAAGGATTGAACTATCATTAGGTGGTCCAAATAATGTGTGGCCAATACTTTGAGTAAATATTGCGAAAAGAACGTACCAATAGCTAGTGTTCATGGTTACAAATGCTAACATTGATAGGCCAAAAATATTGAAACATAAGCCTAAAATACTTAATNTTTTCCATCCGTANTTGTCTGATAATTTNCCACTAATTGTAGAACCAGAAACCATCATTAATGCACCGGGTATAAATATCAAACTCATTTTAGCTGGGGACATTCCTACAATACCTTGGAGGAAGATTGGCATTAGGAAACGAATTCCTGACATACCTATAAAAAGGATGAATTTGCATGNGATTCCGACACTAAATATTTTGTTTTGGAACATTCGAACATCTAACAATGGTGNTTGAGTACGAAGTTCCCAACGAATGAATATGCCTATNATAACTATTACTATTGGNAATGCAGCCAATATGANTGGTGAGGTCCAACCTANCCTTGGTGCGTATGAAATTGTGAGCAAAAATAANACNAANCCTAGTGTTGATAATGATGCTCCAATCCAGTCAAAAGTTTGGTTTTGNCTCTTTTGGCCTTCNGATCTTTTNTCAAGGATTATTGAAGCAGNNAGNAATCCTGNAAAGGNTAGTATNCCTGTAACCCAAAAAACTGATTGCCATCCNAAAATTCCTAANATTAATCCTCCAATTGGAGGNCCTGCAACAGCTCCAGCNCCAACAACACTTACATGCATCCCAATTATTTGNCCTCTTTGATTTTNNNNAAATGCAGAAATGTTCATTGCCATAGANGTTCCTTGNGTCATTGCNGCACCAAATCCTTGAATGGTTCTTGCAATAATTAGGNTTTCGACATTTTGTGAAAACCCAGCAGNGATTGCTGAAATANCCATGATTAGAAATCCAGACAAATAGACCGGTTTNCGTCCAATAATGTCNGCCAATCTTCCCATTGGTAGCAACATGGAAGCTATTATCAATAAATATCCAGTGACNATCCATTGAGCTGTTGAAAGATCTGTNTCAAAATGGGAGGCTATNGANGGTAATGCGATGCTAGCACTTCCATTGTCAGNTACGGAAGTAAAAGTTCCGATCGCGATTGCTGCATATGCCCACCATTTGTAGTGACTGTCTTTNATCGACTTTGGATTCATTTTAGACAGTTTNTTNAGCATTATTGGTCGATGTTAGCATATTTTGGCAAATATGATNGCTAAATAGTAATTTCGNGACTAGAGTATTATTTAACATCCACCTGNCGNATTNATAATNATTCTCANTCCGTAATAATTGAGAATNATTCTCANTTATTACGGANTNAGATAATANTTCANTCTTTTTGCAATAAATTAACGTTATATTTCAAAATTAGTGTATAATTNCANAATTAAATGGTGTTTCTTAGAAGANTTAGAGATTGAATCACTAGCAATCGTAATATCATAGGGAACATGGANAAAAGGAGAACTAAATGGTATTTACTGATAGAGANCTGACTTGTCAGGATTGTGGTGATACATTCATCTTTTCTGCAGATGATCAGAGTTATCACGAACAAAGAGGNTTTAACAACGAGCCAAAACGTTGTANTTCTTGTCGNCAACAGAGAAGGAATAATTTTGGCGGGAGATCTGGAGGNGGAGAAAGAGTAATGCACACAGTTACTTGTAGCGAGTGTGGTAATGAAGCTTCTGTTCCTTTCAAACCACGTGGTGATCGCCCCGTATATTGTAGTGACTGTTTTAGGAATCAGCGTTCCTANAATTTTCGCTTCATTTAATTAAATATTTTCTCTCTTTCAGTTAGATATCAAGCTGAGAGGATGTNACTTGTCAGNCAAGACAGTTCGNTTTGCGATTATTGGTTCTACTGGAGNAATAGGTTCTACTCAGATTAGTGCAATTNGNCATGTTGATTGTGCNCAACTTGTAGGNATACATGCACGTACTAANTCTNANNTGNTCTCCCAGGCTAAAATGTTGGGGGTNAAACCTTTTNTTGATTTAGATTCATTACTNGCTGATAAAGATGTTGATGCAGTAATTATATCTACTCCNCATCCGTCNCATGAATTTTTANCGACCAAAGTTGCTGAANCNGGNAAACACGTTTTGACAGAAAAGCCAATGGGNNTAACGCCNNAAAGTGCAAAAAAAATGATTGATGCTGCNAAGTTTTNCAATGTTAAACTTGGAGTTCTTTTTATGATGAGGTTTCAACATGCTTATCAAAAGGCTAAAGAAATTTTAGATTCAGGNACTATTGGTGATTTATATCTAGCTCAGTTGAATTGGACTTGTATACGAACNCAGGATTATTTTGACCGAACAGANTGGAGAGGTAAATGGTCTCNTGAAGGTGGNGCGGTATTGTTGAATCAGGCAATCCATGGATTAGATTTGTTACACTGGTTTNCTGGTAGCCCAAATTCGATTGTTGCTAGTGCATTAACTAGAATGCATNCAATTGAAGCTGAAGATTATGTTTCTGCAATATTAGATTATGATTTTGGACACGGAATTGTCCATTTGAGTACTNTNCAAGCTCCTCCGCAGAGTAGGATTGAGTTGTGGGGTGATAAAGGGGGAATAGTAATTGACAAAGGGGAATTATCNCTTTACAGACTAAAGAAATCTATCAATGAATTTATATTAGAAGATTCAAGGAATTTGGGGGGAAGGGATTTTCCTTCAATTGATTATGAGATTGATAGGATGAATTTTGATTCTATTCCGAATTTACATGTTCCTGCAATTGAAGATTTTGCAAAGGCTATTTTNGAAGACAGATCGCCTTTTGTGTCCGGAGAAGANGGAATTGGATCNCAGCATNTTGCGGCTTCTATGCTTTTATCTTCTTGTGCTAATAAGAGAGTNNACNTTCCTGTGGATGATTTAGANTATCAAAAATTATTAGATCATTTAATTGATAAAGGGGAATTGACTAATTTTTAANNTTTCTTTTATCAGAGACCACTTCNCCATTNTTTATTACTAATTTGAGATTTCTTAAATTCCTTATGTCTTCTAGTGGGTTGTCACCTACAANTATTAGATCAGCGATTTTCCCTTTTGATATAGTGCCTAATTGATTTCCTACTCCGCATAATTCTGCCGCTTTTGCAGTTGCGGCAAGTAAAGTTTCCCATTCAGTTGCACCNCATTTTACCCATAAACCCATTTCAAGCAAGCAGGANTCTTTTAAGGGTTTAATGTCAGANCCTAGGGCCATTTTGACTCCGGATTTTAGGCTTTTTAAAAACCATTTTGAGTGCTCTTTGGATGCGTTTTCTGCTCTAGTGCTGAGGTGTTGATTNAAATTNCTTTTNTNAGACCATTCTTTTTCCCATGAATCTGTAGATTGTGAATCNGTAAGTTGAGTAATTGCAAGAGTGGGNACATACCAAGTANTATGCTNTATCATTAGTTCAATACATTCTTCATCCATTATGTATCCGTGCTCAATAGAATGAGCACCCATTGTTGAAGCTTTTTTGACTGAAAGTGGATTTGTTGCATGTGCCATNATTTTCATATTCCGTTTTTTGCAAATTGCNAATGCAGCCTCTAATTCTTCATCGAGNAGAAAGGAATGCTNGTGCTGGTCCCAGTTTGGTCCCATNATCCCNCCAGATAAATTNAATTTGATATGATCGACGCCATTTTTTATTTGAGTGCGAATGTTTTCAACAAACCCGAAGGGACCGTCACATTCTATTGCTTGTCCTGAGTCTAAGAAATGACCTNCAGTAGATGTTAGAAAATTTCCACTAGCGAATACTCTTGGGCCAANATATTGATTTTTTTCGAAGGCGTCTCGCCACAAGACGTCTAAGAAATGAGCAGCACCTCCTGTTCTTACTCCTGTTACGCCACTATCAGTAAGTCCTTCGATTAGACGCTGCCCAAAAAGCAAAGCTTGCTCAGCAATTGATACGCTTGGGGGCAATGGATAGTCTGGATGAATGTGTACATCCCAAAGTCCAGGCAAAACAAATTGGNCATTTAGGTTGATAATGGAATNAGTATTTTCGTCGAATTGTATTGTCTGGGAAAGTAGAATATTTGTGATTTTCCCATCTTCTATTATTATGGATGAGTTGGNNTTGGGTATAGGATCAATGCAATCTATTATTGTGGCATTTGTTAATACTAGGCGCATTANTTCCTCCGAAGTTTTTGGTTGTAGATTAACAGATTTTTAAAATTAATATTGGTCATAGNNATTANTATATTTTGGATACATAATCTTTTGAGGTATTATGGCTGAATGGAAAACTTTTCTACCTCNAAATCCAAATTGAAAATAATATTTATTTTTNTGATTATNTGTTTGATCTTTTTAGTTTTTGCAGTATTTATGTCTTTTGGTTTAGTTAACCGAGAATCTGTAACTAGCATGAGCGGNCTTACAAATGTTGGCAAAGATATGCCNAAGATTAATGCTAAGTCATTTGAGGAAGAAACANTTGTTTTAGANCCAAAATCTAATATNCCAATGGTTATTAATTTTTGGGCTTCTTGGTGTGCTCCATGTGTAGATGAGGCTCCAGTTTTACAACAATCTTGGGAGCAATATAGGGACGAAGGAGTACTATTTGTAGGTGTGAATTTTCAAGATGATCCAGCAGATGCNCAAGAACATATCTCTCATTTTGAAATTACATATCCCAATCTTGCTGATCCTGAAGGGCACATCTCAATAGATTTTGGAGTAATAGGAATTCCAGTTACNTTTTTTGTGGATTCAGATGGGACAGTTTCNGGAAGATACGTAGGATCTATACCAAAATCTCAATTGGATAATTGGTTATCTGATTTAGATTGATTAAANCAAANCTTGATTACATAAAGTTGGATCTTTTTCCCTCTAGGTTGGTTTTAATATCCAANAGACAAGCTTTACCATCAGCATTAAGCCGCTTTGCTTCTTCGATTGCTGGTATCACACCGGAAGGTTCCGAAACTCTTATGCCGACTGCTCCTAATCCTTCNGCAATCGTTGCATAATCTCCAGACATGTAAGTGACTCCAGATAATTCTTTAGATGCAGGATATCCTCCTGGATATGTAGCCATGCCTCCNTTGTTGAGTAATACGGTGGTTATNGGAAGGCCTGATCGGACTGAGGTTTCTAAATCCAGTCCAGACATTCCAAATGCTCCATCACCCATGAAGTTGAGACAAAANCGTTCTGGTTTGGCTTTTTTGGCTCCAATCATTAGTGGTATGCCGTATCCTAGGTGGGTAGTTTTACCCCATCCNATATATGTATGTGGTANTGAAGCCGTGTAAAAAGGCATAATAGTATCTCTTGGAGCACCTGCATCATGNGTTACTATNCTGTTATCCTTATCAAGTGTTTTTTGCAAATCCCCAATNACTCTGTATGTATTTATTGGTTTTTCGTTTGAGTTTAATAATGGAGCCCAATCCGCAAGCCATTTAGATTTTAAAGCGCTAATTTCCTTGATTACACCATTTGTATCTTCTCTGCCACTACTTCCAATCTCTTCCTTCACAGCTTCNATTANAGATTGGAGTGTTAATTTTGCATCACCATTTAGACCTACATCAATTGAATAATCCTTGTTGATATCGTCAATGTTTTCACTGTTTTGGATAAGTACCTTATTTTCTGGGAAGGATTGTCCATAGGACGTTCTNGTTAGGCTGGATCCNATAGCGAAAAGAACATCNGATTCTTGCAACCATTTGTGTGCTGGTAGAGTGGTAGTTCCACTACCAGAGCCAAGAGATAGTGGATGTTGTTCATTAAAGCTTGATTTGCCAGGCATNGAGCAGAAAACAGGTATTTTNGTGAGTTCTGCGAGTTCTGTAAGTTCGTCGCTAGCATTTGCTAANAAAGTTCCCATNCCAGACCAAATAACAGGTTTTTTNGCACTNAGTAGAACTTTAGCAGCCTCTATNANATCAGATTCNGCGGCTGAAGAAGCTGATCTTTTCGGAGGNGAATAATGCAATGCTGATTCGGAGACTTCAGAGTCCGCAACATCTTTTGGAATCTCNATTACTACAGGCCCCGGNCGTCCATTTCTAAGTGCATGGAATGCTCTTCTCATTGTTGCCATAGTTTGGTCAGGGGAAAGNATCACTTCGGCATGTCTGGTTACAGATTCATAGGTTTTTNCAGGAGAGAAGTTTGGTTTCACAGCATATTGATCTAGCTGGTTTCCTCCCTGGAGGACTAAAATTGGTACATTGTCAGCATANGCTTGAGCAATTCCNCCCATAGANTTTTCNGCTCCAGGCCCACCNTGGGTAATAACTACGCCAAATTTTTTGCGCCCATTTAATCTGCTATATCCGTCAGCTGCCATAATTGCNCCACGTTCATGTCTGAACATTACTAGTGGTATTTTTTCTCCAGCAACTGACTCAATAAGGTCATTTGAGGGGAAACACGAAATCCATTCAACGTTCTCTAGTTTTAATGCTCTGGCTACTGCTTGATTTGTATTCATAGGGACTCCCTTGTATTTCTTAGAGACAAAAGTCTCAGTAGCTAAATATATCATGTTTTAGAGATAAACATCAACCAGCGCCTATATCACCGCATTTTACAGATCGGCGTAAAATTACCCAGCAGTTTCGATTGTTGAGTATTACAATATGTTGTGAATATTGACGGAAGCATCTTTGAAAAATATGATCATTTTATAAGGAATTTTTGGATGGTTTGAATTTATGATTGATATTAAAGCTTTGAGTTCATTTTCCGATAGTAGGTTGGTCGGAACCAAGTTTTTTCATTTTGATAAATTAAGATCTACTATGAATAAGGCGACTAAGCTAGCAAATCAGGGGACTATTTCTGGTTCAGTAATTATTGCAGAAGAACAAACTTTTGGACGTGGTAGATTTGATAGACATTGGATTTCAGANCCTTTCAAAGATATTTTATGNTCNATAATTCTNCGCCCAATTATTAGNCAATTGCCATTTGTTAATATGGCAATCACCCTAGCAGTAGCTGAAACAGTAGAACAAATTNCAAATCAAAANTGCCTAATAAAGTGGCCAAATGATGTATTAGTTTCTGGTCGAAAATTATGTGGNGTGCTNATCGAGGTGGAAATTATTGAAGGNGTTGTAAAGCATGCNATNATCGGAATNGGNTTGAATGTTAATANGGATATTTCNCGNTATCCAGAGATTAGTTCTACNGCTACNAGTATTTCTAGAGAAGTTGGAGGATATGTCGATNGGACATNCGTTTTAAAGGTTCTTCTAGGGNACATNGAAAAGTTTTATTCTCGTGTTGTTGATGGAGATCAATTAAGAGATGAGTGGGTTTCAAAGCTTGCTCTAATNAATGAAANGGTTGAAGTGATATTCGCAGGTGAACGGATAGTTGGGAAATCTTTGGGGATTGATGAACAAGGAAGATTGTTATTAGAGACGGGGTCNAGGGAATNTCATTCCTGTATCTGCAGGTGAGATTATAAATCGTANAAANGAATAACNACATTGTTGTTTTGGAGGATCAATGGTTTTTGAAAAATTAAAATTANCAGGNAAAACTATTTTAATTACAGGNGCTGGTACNGGNTTAGGCAGGGAAATGGCTTTGGCTTTGTCAAATGCTGGNGCGAATTTAGTCATTGCCGCAAGAAGGGAAAAATTAATTAATGAAGTTAGTGAAATAATTNAAGAAANNGGGAATCGTGCAATTGCAATCTCAACAGATNTAACTGATTCGAAACAGGTAGGCNTGCTGGTACANACTGCNCTAGATCAATTCAAATCAATTGATGTTTTGATTAATAATGCAGGAATTGTTCGAGGTCATGGATCTACNCCTATTTGGGAAATTAGTGATGATGATTGGCGTTTAGGAATAGATACCAATTTGTCGACAGCATTTTTTTGTTCANGGGCAGTTGCTTCTCATATGGTAGACAATGGTAGAGGCAAAATAATTAATNTAGCTTCAGGATTTGGTTTGAGAGGAGGTAGNGATAACTATATGTATGCATGTGGAAANGGTGGAGTTGTTCAGTTGACTCGGACTTTAGCAACCAGTTTAGGGAGATATGGCATTACAAGNAATTGTATTGTGCCTGGATATTTTCCTACTGAAGGGACAAATGCATCGCGAGAAACTTTGCCAAAGAGCGATTTCATTCCCGTTGGAAGAGTAGGATCTCCATCNGAATTAGGTCCTATTGCAGTTTTTCTTGCTTCAGATTCCTCNAATTATATGAATGGTGAAATNTTTGTGGTTGATGGAGGCGGAATAGCGGGTGGAATCACTCCAACTAGATATATACCAAAGTATAATTGAGATAATTTTTGGGAGGTTAATATGGATCAGTTGAAAGAATGGGATTTGTCTGGGAAATGTGCTTTGATTACTGCAGATAGTAGAGGTTGGACTCCATTTTTTGCTGAGGCACTGGCTGAGGCTGGAGCAGATATTGTTTTGGTTGGTGATGATATTGAACAAATCAATAAATCAANAAATGTTATTAAATCATATGGCAGGGCATCAATGATTCATTTNATTGATTTAACTTCATATGAGGATATTCAATCGGTCGTATCAAAAACTTTANNTGAATTTGGAAAAATTGATATTCTTGTTAANAATGCCCANANTGATTTTAGTAAACCTTTTTTGNAAGTAAGTAATGATGAATGGAAAAATATCATGAGTTATAACATTGATTCAGTTGTTATGTTTTCTAAAGAAGTTGGNAAACATATGGTNGCCAACAATTNTGGCAGAATTATAAACATTAATTCNATTGCGGGTGTTCGAGGGATGTGGAATTCCACTNTGAAATGTGCAAGCCGTGGTGCCATTTCTCAATTGACNTCCTCTTTNGGTTTGGAGTGGGCTGAATTTGGAGTGAGGGTTAACGGAATTGGTGCAGGATGGCTTAATANTTCTAGTTCNGATTCGGNTGATGTTCTAAATCGATATTTACCTTNAAGGCGTATAGGACANCCNACTGATTTGTGCGGTCTTTTAGTATATTTGGCATCNGAAGCTTGTGATTTCGTTACTGGTACNACGATCAATATTGATGGNGGNGCATTGGCGCATGCATAANAGTTTTTGACNTTTTCTTGTTTATGAATATTAAACGAATAAAGTCCTTGCAACGCGTTGAATAATAATAATAATTATCAATGCTACCATTGGAGAAAAGTCAATCATTCCAGTAGAAGGTAATCTTGATCTAATGGGGGATAGAATCGGTTCGGTAATCATGTAAAGAATTTGCATGATAGGACTGTTCTGATTTATTCCAAATAAAGAAATTAGNACTCTGGCAGTTATAGCTATCCAAAAAAGAGTCGCTAAAGCGTCGATTAATGNAACTATTATCATTGATTTGNATCTTTCATCATTGAGTTTGATTTATNAAATGCAGCNATTACTGCTTGAATAATTGTTGCTTTGAAATTCCCCTTTTCTAATTCTAATAANGCAGCTGCTGTTGTTCCNCCCGGAGATGTGACAGAATCTTTTAATACTGATGGATGTTGAACTGTTTCATTTAGAAGTTTAATACTACCTAAGACAGTTTGCNCTACCATTGTTCGAGNGTAGTCTCTTGGNAGTCCTAGTTTNACTCCNGCATCGATCATTGATTCAATGAATAAAAATACATATGCTGGTCCGCTTCCACTTAGGGCTGTTGACATGTCTAATAATTTCTCNTTTGTGACATATATTTCTANTCCAATTGTGCGTAAGATGTCNCCAGTTAATTGTATTGCTGCTTGAGTTGTACCGGTAGAAGTCCAGATTGACATGCCTTCACCAATTTGTGCGGGTGTGTTAGGCATTACTCGAATAATCCGGTCGTGANCTAAATGTGTTTTAATGTATTCAATAGAAATTCCTGCGGCAATAGAAACTATTGTAGCGGTAGATTTCACATTAGAGTTTAATTCTTCTAAAACTTTTTCTAGATCTTGAGGTTTAACACACAGAAATATTAANTCAGAATCCTCGATGGCTTTNATATTGTTATTTGTTGTNCGAACAAGGTATTTTTTCTCTAGATTTGATCGGGNTTGTTCATATGTTTCACCNACATAAATATTATTTGCATCTATTAAATTCTCAGAAAGCACTCGGCTGATGATNGCTTCAGCCATTACTCCGCCACCTATGAATGAAATTTTGGCCATGATGTCCTCTGCCNAGTTTGTTAAGTTATCGTATGCTATTACTTTACGGCAATATGCTTTTATTTGCGAGTGATTTTGCTACATTAATTGATTCAAGCATGCTTGTTGGNTCAGCTATTCCTTGTCCTGCAATGTTGAATGCTGTGCCGTGGTCTACTGATGTTCTGATGAATGGTAGTCCAAGGTTTACACTCACACTATGCTTCCAATCATAGACTTTTATTGGAATATGACCTTGGTCATGGTACATAGCGATTACCACATCATATAGTCCATCTATTGCTTGGTTAAAAATCGTGTCCGCAGGTATAGGTCCTTGGACGTTTATGTTATTTTTGGTTGCATTTAATACAGCCGGTTCAATTTCTGAAGTTTCTTCATTGCCTATTAGACCTCCGTCACTAGCATGTGGATTTAGTGCCGCCACGCCAATTTTTGGGTTACTAAATCCCCATTTTTGGAAGTATTTATGAGTTAAATTGATTTTTGACATAATGTTGTCCATTTTTACATAGTCACATGCTTTTTTAAGGGAACGGTGAGTTGTTAAATGAACTACCCTTAAGTTTCTAGTCATAAGCATTGTTACAACTTCTTGTGAATTAGTTTGTCGTTGGAATATTTCTTGGTGTCCTATGTCGTCATAGCCGGCAAGTTTAGCACTTTCCTTGTTTATTGGAGCTGTGATAATAGCTTGTATTTGATTTTTGGCTGCTAATTCTCCAGCTTGGAGTATCCATTTAACGGCTGCTCGTCCAGCTTCAGCAGTTATTTCGCCATATTTTATGTTTTCATGTTCAAGTGAACTATCATCTAAAACGTATATTTCGTGTGGGTCGTTACGTATTTCTTTTAAATTTCTAATTGTGACTGTTTTGGAATCAGATTTTATGAGCTGAGTCGCACGGTTCATCACAGCTGAACTTCCAATCACAAATGGAATGCAATCAGAATAAATCTCGGACTTCGCAAGGCTTTTTGCAATTACTTCGGGCCCTATCCCTGCAGGGTCACCCATCGTGATTCCAAGGTACGGTAAGGTTTTCATTGTTTTACTTTTTAGGTGTTAGATTATTCGCATTTTGTGTAACCACAATCCAAACATCTCAGGCATCCTTCTTGATGTATGACATAGCCTGAACATTGGGGGCATTTAGCTCCTGTAACGACTGATCGTTCTTCTTGTTTTATCTGGGGCTGAGAAGAAGGGAATAAACCCAATTGTGCAGAATCGTTGTCATCAAGTGAATTTTGTCCTGGTACAGTTTTGACTGTAGCATATTTGTCTAAAACAGATGCTACAGCATCGGCATCAGATCTTATTAATGAACCATCGTTCCATACGCTGCAGCAAGTAATTCCTTTCATTTGGTGCACCATCTCATCGGGATCAACTCCAGACCGAAGCGCTAATGATGCGAGGCGTGAAATTGCTTCTAAGTCGGCGGCGTGACATCCTCCGGCTTTACCTAGTGTAGTAAACATTTCAAAAGGTTGGTCATGTTCGTCGAAATTTATTGTGACGAACATTGTGCCGTGTCCGGTTCTTACACGTTCAGTGATTCCACGAATTGTTGTTGGTCGTTGTCTGGGAACNAGCATGTTTTGATCNGCAGAATCTTCTTGAGAAGTTTCTGAGTCAGTTTTTCCGGTTTCTAAAACTTGTAGNGATTTGGATCCGTCACGGTATACAGTTACAGCTTTGCAATCTGTTTCCCATGCAAGTTTGTAAGCATTACTTATATCTTCAATAGTTGATTCGTTTGGCAAGTTNATTGTTTTTGATACAGAGTTTGTGACATGTTTTTGCCAAACAGATTGCATTTTAATATGCGCTTCGGGACTAATTGTCATAGATGTTCNGAACACATCAGGATTGATTCCATTTTCTTTTAAAATATCCTCGGATTTNNCNGGGTTATCCGCTATGGTTCCAAGAATAGACTTCGCAATGTNCCCGTCTAATGTAGATTCAGTTACGGTTTCTGTTACNGATACTGGGGCATCTAGTAGTCTTGTACTAGAACCTTCATGATCTTTCCAAAGTACATTGGACCACCAGGCAATNGCAAAATGNGGNTCTATTCCACTAGAACAATCTGCGAGTCTGCTAATTGTTCCTGTNGGGGCTATTGTAACAACACTAGAGTTACGTACTGGAGGCATACCTTTTTGTTTTAGAGCGGAATTTTCATATTCTGGGAATGGGCCTCGTTCTTCAGCCAATTGGGCAGAAGCGTCCCATGCTGTATGATTTATAAATCCGCCTACCTCATCAGCGAGTTTTAGAGCCTTTGGNGAATCGTAAGGTATTCCTAATCTAACCANTGCATCAGCCCATCCCATGATTCCAAGGCCTATTCGTCTAGTTGCTAAATTTACATCTCTTAGNTTTTCTAAAGGGAATTGATTAACTTCGATTACGTCATCTAAGAAACGTGCTGCCGTTCGCACAGTTTTTTCTAGTTTGTTCCAGTCAAAGCCTTGGTCTGTGATGTGATGGTCAAGNTTNATTGANCCTAGGCAACAATTCCCATAATTTTCAAGGAATTCNTCTCCGCATGGATTACTGGTTTGAATATATCCCATTTGGGGGTTAGGTGCGGTATCCCAAACTCGTTCAATAAAAACAATTCCTGGGTCACCGGTCTTCCATGCAGATTCACATATTTCATCCCACAGTTCTTTTGCATTTATTGTTTCTACAATTTCACCATCTCTTGGATTTTTTAGGTCCCATGAATCGTTAGNTTCAACNGCCTTCATGAAATCATCAGTGATTTGTACTGAAATATTGAAGTTTTGTAGTGTGTCATCATTGTCTTTACAATGNATAAATTCTTTGATATCGGGATGGCTAATGGAAAGTTGCCCCATATGGGCACCTAATCTAAAAGANCCTTGNGTAAGGGTNGCTCCAACAGTAGAGTATAATTTCATTACTGATATTGGTCCACATGCTTGTCCATGNGTTGTTGAAATNGAGTCGTTCTTTGGACGTAATTTTGAAAGTCCAAANCCAATTCCGCCGCCCCATTTTTCTATCATTGCNGCGTCATATGCTACGTTCATAATTGAGTCCATTGTGTCTTCAGGGGATACAACGAAACATGCTGANAGGCATCCTTTACCATCTGTTCCAGCATTTACAAGTGTAGGTGAATTGGGCAAGAAATCTAAAGACGTNAGCATNTTGTAAAATTCAGAAGACCAAAATGTTTGGTCTTCTAAGGTTGATTCTCCTTTAGCGATTGCATTTGCTACTCGAGTAAATAATTCTTCAGGAGTTTCNGTAGGGGCGCCATCNTCATCTTTCAATAGATAACGTTGCTCTAATATAATCTTGGCNTTTTCTGAAAGTTCAAACGCACGGTCATTTTTTGTGCCTAAATTACTCTCGAGAGGAGCATCTGAAGAAATTGTTNTGTCAGATGATTGTGTGTTTTGNTTNGATGTTTGGTTGGGTTGTGTGTACAGTGCCATTTTTCCTCTCTNATAATGTNTTAGATTTTTAGTGNAAGNATTTTAGAACATATTTNCTAAATTTGCAATNAAGATTTATATTTTNAGTTTACAGTTTTTTTGACTGANANAAGTCCTTTAGNNGTGGTATTTTTTNCATCCAAATTATCTAAAAAAGATAGTTGTCCATTAGTTTCAGAAGATGCNGTATTTANNTCTAANGATTCAACCTCAGATTTAAATTGATCAGGATCATTAAAATCCAGATACACTGATGCAAATCTAATGTAAGCAANTCTATCNATTTCTTTTAATTTTCCCATTACGATAGTTCCTATAATTTCTGAGGAGATTTCTGATACATCAGTANTGCTCAGTTCGTTCCTGATCTCCGATACCATTTCTTCTATTTTGCCAACNGGCAATGGNCTNTTCGCNCATGCCGTANTTAGACTGTTTAACAGTTTGTTCGGATCAAATGATTCTCGCCTAAGATCCCTTTTAATAATCATCGGAACTTTAACGGTGCTCGCTCGCTCTTGTGTAGAATATCTTCTTCTACATGAACCACATATGCGCCTTCTTCTAGTTCCTTCAGNAGATTCACGNGAGTCGATGACTTTAGAAATCCTTGACTCACAGTGAGGGCAGATCATTTTAATCCCTTGATTGAANTGATTCACACACACCACAATTTNTTGTGTGTATGGTAGGNAATAATACTAGATGTAGTATGNCTNTTCAAGTAGCAATAATAAGAAATTTTGATCAAATNAGATCTAATTTGATCAAAATCTTTGTAATTGAGTCAAATCANTACTTTAAAGTAGTTCNTANGAAACNACTTGNAAGAAAATATNATACAAAAGAAATGCTGAATATTAATTTCCAGACTGTGCAGTNTAGCGTCTTAAGAATGGNGGNATATCAAGATTTACAGACTCATTTGCAATGTCGTTAGCTAATTGCCTAGNTAGTCGNTCTTCTCTACGATTAGTATCATCAGGGCTATCGAAGCCTGTGGCAATAATTGTGAGTTTGATTTCATTTTCCATTTTCAAATCAGTGGCCATGCCAAAGATAATATTTGCGTCAGGGTCTACTTCCCTTTGAATCACTTTTGCAGCTTCATGGAGTTCTGTGAGCTTCAGGTCACTTCCTCCAGTTATATTAAATAATACGCCTTGTGCACCAGCTATAGAAACGTCAAGCAAAGGATTAGTGATAGCTTGTTGGGCAGCGTCTTTGGCACGATTTTCGCCTATTCCATATCCAATTGACATCCAAGCGGGACCTGCGTTTCTCATTATTGCTTGAACATCTGCGAAATCCAGATTAATTTCTCCTGGAACAGTTATTAGCTCAGCTATTGATTGAACACCAAGNCTGAGTACATCATCTGCTAATTGAAAAGCATTTTCTGCAGTTATATCTTCTTCGCTTATAAGATTTAGNCGTTCGTTAGGAATTGCTAACAANGTATCAACATGCTGTCCAAGTCTTTTGATTCCCTCATCTGCAACACGAGANCTTCGAGCACCCTCAAANTCAAAAGGTTTTGTAACTATTCCAACAGTTAACGCGTTAGTTTCTTTTGCNAGTTCAGCTACTACAGGNGCGGCTCCAGTNCCTGTTCCTCCTCCCATTCCAGCAGCAACAAAAATCATATCCGCGTCTCGAATGNTATCGTAAATNTCTTCNCGACTTTCTTCAGCTGAATCTTTACCGACGTCTGGATTACCTCCAACTCCCTTTCCCTCAGTGAGTTGAGCACCAATAGTTAATTTTACTGGTACATCACTTTGGACTAGGGCTTGAGCATCNGTGTTTACAATCATGTACTCGACACCAGGAATTCTTTCTTTATACATTCTAGAAACTGCATTGGAACCACCNCCTCCTACCCCNATTACCTTTATNCTAGCTGTTCTTTCTGGATGATTATTATTTATTACCATTTGATTTACTCCTTTGAAGTNTACGAGGAATAGATGTTCATTTGATTTTNAAAATTTTTNAAANTTGATTTANNTTAGAGAAATATAAATTTGCCATTTTTTNAATAAAAGATTTTTCCTGTGTAGCAATTGTCTCAAATGAGTCGGAAGCCCACAACAAGATNCCTAAGCTAGTAGCCTTAGAGGGGTGAACAAATTCTTCAGGGATATTGATTAATTCTGTTGGAACTCCTAATCTAACTTTAGAAGTAGNAAGTGATGCAANGATNTGGCTTAAACCATCCAAATTNGATGCGCCACCAGTCAATACAAGTGAAGCTTCATTCGGATCTTCGTAGCCCATTTCACGNATCTTTAGTTTAATTAATAATGCTAAATCCTCCGCGCGTTCTTGAAGAAGTTTACAAATCGANATTCNTTGGATTTTTTGNGTTACNCCATCTCNNNCNGTGANAGGCATATCAACAGTTTCAGATAGTTTTATGCCTTCAATGTTGGTAGTTCCGACTTCTAATTTGGCTTTTTCTGCAGATTCATAATTCGTGTTGTGAATTTGGACTATATCATTGGTAAATTGTTGNCCGGCTACCGGAATTGCGGCAGTATACCNTAAGCGTCTNCCCTTAATTTCTATGATATCAGTAGTTCCTCCACCTATATCAGCTAGTATTACNCCTTCTCTCATTTCTTTTCGAGTAAGTACAGANCTAGCACTTGCCATNGGTTCCAAAACGAGTTGAAAATCATTTATTCCAGCAAGGTTTAAGGCAGTTTGAAGTTTTTGTGCTGGNTCAGGGGCAATTGTTACAACATGAGATTTCACAGCTAGGTTTCCAGTATGCATCCCAACAGGAGTTACTATGTCTGAGGTNTCATCAACTTGATAACTCATAGGNAATGCATGAAGAATTTGCCTNTTTTTGTAATCTAAATCTTGTGATATTTGGGTAGGTACACTGGCAATGTTTTCAGTAGTTATAACATTGTCTTGATTGGTGATTTCGTCAGATAAGTCTAGATTATCTAATCGATTTTCAAATTCTATGTGAGCGCCAGTAACCCCTACATAAACATTTTGNGCAGGAATNCCGGCCATANTCTNNGCTTCATGAACTGAAGATATAATTGCAGAAGATGCTAAGTCTACGTTTTCAACGATGGCTTTTGAAAGTGCACCCACACTTGAAACGNTTCCATGGCCCAGTATTAAAATGTTACCATCCTCTATTCGTTCNGCGATAATTGTGCAGATCTTAGTAGTACCGACATCTATTGCGGTTACTATTTGACGCTGCTTGTTCNCTTTGAACATTATTCTTCTCCGTAATGCTTTTTAACTAGCATTAATATTTTTGAGCAACTCGAAGTTTTGCGCTTCGACTTCTTGGGTTTAAAGACANTTCTTCATNGGTTGGTTTGATAACTTTACGGTTAATTAATTTTAGTGATGCGTTATGATTGCAAATACACTGGATTTGAGNAGTAGGACANACACAATNTTTTGATTCNTTTTTAATTATTGATTTGACAATTTTATCTTCTAAGGAATGGTAACTTAAAACTACGAGTCTTCCTTCTTGGCACAGAAGTTCAATTGCATCCGAAATTCCTTTTTTAAGGCTCTCAAGTTCGTTGTTTACTTCAATTCGAATAGCTTGAAATGTTTTCGTTGCGGGGTGAATTCTAGAGAATTTTGACTTTGTTCCTACNGCTTTTAATATTGCTGTGACTAGATCTGAGGTTGTTTCAAGAGGTCTGGNGTTTACTATAGACCTTGCTATNCGTCTCGAATATCTTTCTTCTCCGTAAGAGAAAATAATGTCTGCCAGTTTTTTTTCTCCATAGTTATTTACAATNTCTGANGCAGTTAATTTCTGTTNGCTGTTATATCTCATGTCTAACGATGATTGAGTTTGGAAACTGAATCCNCTATCCTTACTTTCAATTTGGAATGAAGACATTCCAAGATCGAATAAAATNCCATGAACCTTTTTTAGNTTGTTGCTAGAAGCAATGTCTTTAATATCCTTGAAATTTCCATTAATTAGTANAGTATTGTCCTGAAAGTTTTTTAATCGTTTTTTTGCTTGATTTAGTGCAGATAAGTCTAAATCTATTCCCAAAACATTTGGAGGAGGGCTGACAGAATTTAATATTGCTTCTGTNTGTCCTGCTTCACCTTCATTGCAATCGATATAATTCAAGCCGGGTTTTACATTTAAACCATTCAACACTTGTTGAGTCATTACNGGAGTGTGTAAAATTTTCAAATGAAANCACCTCGCTTCGAGAATGCCTTTNGATTTCCGGCAGATCTCAAAGAGTATGTTACAATTTCTGTACGATTGATTTTAAGTTTCGCTGAATAGGTTTCTCACTTCAATACAATTCCCTCAGATGATTCGCATATTTTGAAACCTTTATAATAAATTATAATTGTGTAAATGATTAAAGTAAACATGCTAAACAAAACGTAAATTTAGATGTTTTAGGGATTGAGGTATTAATTAATGTTTAAATTGGCTATTCTCACTATTAGNGATGCNGGTTCAAAGGGTGAAAGACTTGATACTAGTGGTGATGTAATTTCTGATTATATGTCTGAAAAAGAATTTGAATTAATNGAAAGATCGATACTTCCTGATGAAGTACCAAAAATTTCCGAGAAATTAATTCANTGGTCTGATGAGNGTAANATTGATTTGATTTTGACTACTGGTGGTACAGGNTTGGGACCTAGNGATGTTACACCTGAAGCTACTAGGGCGGTAATTGATTTTGAAGTTTCGGGAATTACTGAGGCCATGAGAATTCAAACNNTAAGTGAGACAAATTTTGCAATGCTTAGTCGAGCAGTTGCNGGGGTTCGTAACGGGTGTCTAATAATTAACTTTCCTGGAAGTCCAACTGGCGTTACACAGACNATAAAAATTGTTGCGGATGTNATTCCGCATGCATTAGAGATGATAAGAGGATGGAGAACACACAAAAATCCATAGGCAGNCAAATAAAATTTGATGTAATCACAATTTTTCCTGAAATGTTTACNGATTTTTCTGGTAGTGGTGTTTTTGCANGGGCTAAATCTTCGAAAATTATTGATNTGAAAATTCATNATTTANGAGATTATTCCAATGATAAACACCGTAAAGTAGACGATTATCCATTTGGAGGAGGTCCGGGAATGGTTCTTAAACCGGAGCCAGTATTNGATGCTGTAGAATCNATTGTNGGTGATGAGTTAGGGAATATACCTATAGTTTTGATGTCTCCNCAGGGTAGACCTTTAGACAACAAAATTGCTTCANGATATTCATCAAATNCCCACATAGTNCTTATTTGTGGGAGATATGAAGGCTTTGATGAACGAATTAGGACNNATTTGGCTACGGATGAAGTTAGTATCGGGGATTATGTGATTTCAGGGGGAGAATTGGCTTCAATGGTACTAATGGATGCTGTTTCGAGATTTGTACCAGGTGTGTTAGGCGATGATGAATCTGCTAAAAATGATTCATTTTCTAATGGATTGTTAGAGCATCCACATTATACTAGACCTGCTGATTTTCGAGGAATGAAAGTTCCAGAAGTTCTTATTTCAGGAAATCATAAAGAAATAAATCGATGGAGAGAGAACGAGTCTGTTAAGCGTACAGTTTCTCGAAGACCTGATCTTCTTGGATATAGTTGAAAAATGCTGNGATTTGATTCGTATATAATTGTAATAATTCAAATACCCCAAGGTGAAATATGAGTAAAAAAAGTTTTTTGAAGATTCAGGATTTTTCATCGAATGAAATNTTGGANCTCCTAGTGTTTGCATCTGAATTAAAAAACAAAAAGGANTATTTCCCGTTATTGGGTAAAGTNGTTGCNNTGCTTTTTGAAAAACCTTCATTAAGGACTAGGGTAAGTTTTGAAGTGGGTGTTAGACAATTAGGAGGTGAGTGTGTCTATCTTAGNCCTTCTGATGTTGGATTAGGTACAAGAGAGCCTGTTTCAGATGTGATNAGAGTTTTGGATCGTTGGGTAGATATAGTTGTTTCTAGAGTATTTGAACATCAAGTCTTGGATGAAATGAATCGATTTTCAAATATTCCTATAATTAATGCACTTTCAGATTTGGAACATCCNTGTCAGGCAATGGCAGATTTATTGACTATAAAACAACATAAANAGGAATTCAAAAATCTNTCCGTTGCTTTTATTGGTGATGGTAATAATGTTTCTGCAAGCCTTTCGATTGCCTGTGCATCTGTAGGAGCTAATTTTGCAATTGCTACCCCAGANGGTTTTGAATTGCCNAAAAATATTTGTGACGAATCTATTAACAGATCATTGCTNTCAGGATCCNAAATTAGTTTTTTGAACGACCCTGTTGAGGCNGTATCTGANGCAGANGTNGTTTATACAGATGTTTGGGTTAGTATGGGCGATGAGAAAGAAGAATCTAAAAGATTGAAAGCCTTCAAAGGTTTTCAAGTAAATGAAGATTTGATGNAACATGCAAAAACTGATGCAATTTTTATGCATGATATGCCAGCTCATAGAGGATTAGAGATATCAGATTCAATGATTGATTGTCACAATTCTGTTGTTTTTGATCAAGCNGAAAATAGATTGCATGCTCAGAAAGCAATTATGGCATTTTTATTTANAGGTGAAATGATTTGAAANCAATTCCAATTGTTGCAATTGTTGGNNGACCNAATGTAGGAAAATCTTCGCTATTTAATCGNTTNGTTGGTCGTAGGGAATCAATTGTTTCTCATGTTTCNGGTACTACTCGAGATCGAATAATGGCTGAGACTACTTGGTATGAATTTAGAATGATGTTAGTTGATACTGGAGGNTTGGATGTNTTNCCAGATGAANATATTTGGAAACAAGTTAAATATCAGATTGATGTAGCAATTGAAGATGCTGATGTAATCATGATGGTTGTTGATTCTTTTGATGGAGTNACTGATGCTGACAAAGATGTTGCAAATGTACTCCGGCGNAGTGATAAGCCTGTAGTTTTGGTTGCGAATAAATGTGATAATGATGCAAGAAATTCCATGGTTGGTGAATTTCACCAATTGGGGTTATCAGATCCAATCGCTGCAAGTGCGTATCATAATTTCGGCATTGATGAGATTATGAGTCGAGTGTCAGATAGTTTACCCAATGAAGTGATTGAAGACGATTCAGATGTGGATGTTAAGATTGCTGTTTTNGGTCGAACCAATGTAGGCAAATCTTCTCTTGTGAACNGTATTACAAAGCAACAACGTTCAATAGTCAGTGATATCCCAGGCACCACACGTGATTCTTTAGATACTTTGATTGAGATGGACGATTGGACAATTTCTTTAGTAGATACTGCAGGTATTAGACGTAGAGGCAAGATTGAACCAGGTATAGAGCATTTTAGTGTTTTGCGAGCGATGCGATCTATAAACAGGAGNGACGTAGTGATTTTGATGCTTGATACTTCGGAATTAGCTATGAATCAGGATACNCATATAGCACAGTATATTTTGGATTCTTTCAAAGGAGTCGTGGTAAATGTCAATAAATGGGANTTGTCTNGNGGTCTTGGGATTTCTAAGGATGAAGCATTGAAGCATGTAATGCATCAATTTAGATTTATATCGTATGCNCCAATATGTTTTACAAATAGCTTGTCTTCAGAAGGAGTNCCTGCATTGTTGAAAAAAACGTTGGAAGTTTTCGATGAAAGAAATAAAACTGTTCCTCGTTATGAATTGCGTAGAATTGTAATGAATGCTATTGCCGAACATCCTCCAGCTACATCTGGGAGAAAAGGTCTTAAGATATTTAGTGTTAAGCAAGATCAGACTTCACCTCCAAGTTTCACATTTTATGTGAACTCGCCAGAGTTAGTTCATTTTTCTTATCAAAGATATCTTGAAAATGCTATAAGGAAAAAATTTGCTTTTAGTGGCTCTCCATTAAGATTGAGATTTAGGCATTTGGATTCAAGAAAATGATTGATATTACATATTATTTAATTTCTGCAATGATAGGATATTTGTTTGGTTCTCTTGCATTTGGGGTGTGGATTGTAAATTTTACTACGGGAAGAGATGTGCGATCTCAAGGTAGTCAAAAGACTGGTATGACAAATGTTGTAAGGATTGCAGGTTTAAAAATTGGTTCGATAGTATTACTTTTGGACCTTCTTAAATGCATAGCTGCTGTTTTCATTGTAGCTCTGCTTTTTGAGAATCATTTTGCTGAATCAATTGCTGCAATCCTTGTGGTTATTGGGCATTGTTGGCCAGTTTTTGCGAAATTTTCTGGGGGTAGAGGGGTTGCAACTGGGTTGGGGGCACTTTTATATCTTTCTCCTGAATCTGGAGTTGTAGTCATAGTGGTAGGGATTGTTTTAATTGCTTTGACTAGATATGTATCTTTAGCATCAATTATTGGATCAATTTTGGGTTTCATTATGATGCTATTGATGGTTGTTTTTAGTGGTCAACCATTTGAACATTTGTTATATGCCGTAGTAGTATCAGTATTGATTTTATTTATGCATAGAGGAAATATGCAAAGACTTATCAATGGGACTGAACGTAAAATTGGAAAAACTGATAGGTAATGCGCTTTTAAGAGGATGATATGGCAACAGTTTGTGTAGTGGGAACTACTAGTTGGGGTACCACTTTGGCAAATATTGCTGCTCAAAATGGACACATAGTAAACCTTCTTTCTAGAACCAAAATAGAAGCAGAAAGGCTCAATTATGATAGAACCAATGAAAGGTTTTTCCCTGGAGTAAAATTTCCAGATAATTTGCAGGTCACTTCAAATGTGAAAGAAGCCTTTTCATCTGCAGGATTAGTTTTTATTGCTGTACCTTCATATGCTTTTAAAGAAAACTTGTATTCAATCAAGGATTTTGTTCGCAATGATGCTTATGTAGTAAGTGCTACAAAAGGTTTGGATTCTATCACTTTTAAGCGTATGACAGAATTGTTGGGAGAGGGATTGAATTCCGATTTTCATGGAAAAATATGCGCTTTATCTGGACCAAATTTAGCAAAAGAAATCATGCTAGGGAAACCATCCTCTACTGTTGTGGCTTCCAAAACGATTCAGTTTTCAGTTGCAGTGCAAAAAATGATGAATTCTGAAAAATTTAGAGTTTATACAAGTGATGATGTTGTTGGAGTTGAATTTGGAGGGGCATTAAAAAACATTATTGCTTTGGGTGCTGGAATATGTGATGGGTTATCTCTTGGTGATAATGCGAAAGCAGCATTTATTACTCGTGGATTATTCGAAATTTCGCGGCTTGCGGTTCAATTAGGTGCGAATCCAATGACAATTGCAGGATTGGCGGGAATGGGTGATTTGATTGCTACTTGTGCAAGCAAATTGAGTAGGAATCATTTTGTTGGAGAACAACTTGCCTTGGGAAGGTCTATTGATGAAATAAATAAATCATTAGGTCAAGTTGCTGAAGGATTTTATACTTCATTGGTTGCCAAGAGATTGTCGGAAAATTTGAATGTTGATGCTCCAATAATTGATGCAACATATAATATTTTGTACCTAGGAGTATCTGTAAGCCAAGTGATGGAAGATCTTCTACTTAGGATTCCTACTAGTGAAATAGATTGAATAGAAAGTTTACAAGTCATCCATTTCATAAAAAATTGATGTTGAAAGTACAATTCCGGCTGTTTCGCTTCTAAGTATGCGTTTTCCCAAGCTGACTGATTCGAACTCTTTTTGATTCGCTTGGTTAATTTCTTCACTTGAAAATCCACCTTCAGGGCCGATAAAAATATTTATTGATAAATTTTTAAGATGTTTTTCCGTGATCCATTTTTTCAAAACATCTTTAATCCTGTTGTTTTCTTCATTTTCCCATGCAATCATTCCTAATCCACTACATTTACTTANTGCGTTAGNAAATGNNGTGGGCTCGAACANTTTTGGAGTGATGTTTCGNCTGGATTGNTCTGAAGCTTCTCTAATTATTTTCTTCCACCGATTTAATTTGTTTAGNTTGAATTGATGAAAATTAGATCGTTCACATATAATAGGTGTAAAAGTCGAAATTCCCAATTCTGTACATTTTTGAAATACAAATTCCATTTTNGTAGAACGGATCATGGCTTGAAATAAATTAATTTTGGTCTGGGTTTCNAAATCAGTTTTAATTTCAGATTTAATGGTNACGATGAAATTTTTAGATTGGGTATTAGTAATTTCAGTTAAATATTTTTTCCCTAATCCATCTAGAATTAATATCTGATCACCTTTATTGAGACGNAAAACTTTAGATATTTGAAAAGTAATATCTTTTGGAAGGTGAATTTTATTGTCTTNAATTNATTCNGGAGGNAAAAANAATCNATGTAAATTTTCCAGAGNNTTNATCCTTTCTAAAAGATAGTAGCGCCCAGTCGCCATCAGTTAATGTGTTCTCTAGCGCGAAATTTTTTTNNGTTAGTTTGTTTTTAATTTNTGCTACGTCTTTGGTTAGGATTCCTGAAACTATTAAACGTCCATTTGGGAGTAATTTNTTGTTGAATGAATNAGAAAGTCCAGAAATTACTTTTGCAGAAATATTTGCAACTATCAGATCGAAAAATGCATCAGCAATTGTAGATGTTTCTAAAGTCCCTGAATAGATATGGATGATGTGTTGAACATTATTGATGATCGCATTTTCTGAGGCTACCTTTTCAGCTACGCTGTCGATGTCTATGGCATGAACTTCTGCTGCTCCAAGTTTTGCGGCGGTAATGCTTAGAATTCCTGATCCGGAACCAACATCTAAAACATTCATACCTCGAGACATAAATTTTTCTAGGGCAACCATACACATTCGAGTAGTTTGGTGATGACCAGTTCCGAATGCCATTCCNGGGTCTAAATTTATTACGATGTCTGTTTTTTGAGGTATGAANTTTTTCCATGTTGGACGGATAATNATATTTTTGCCAACTCTTAGAACGTTAAAATTTTTTTTCCAAGCNTCTTCCCAATCCTCTTCTTCAATCTCAGAAATTTTTAAAGGTCCAATACTATTTGAAGTTAGGGATATTAATCGTATTCTAAGATCNATTTCACCTTGTGATTTTGGAGCAGCACTATCATTTGGTAGGAATGCTTTGATAGTAACTGGTAGTTCAGTATTTAGAGTTTCTCCCTCATCAGGATTGTAGGTTGTTTGATTTTCTATAGAAACTCCACCATGNGCAAATTTCATTAAAGTCTCTACGATTGGTTCGACAAATTCTGGAGTTGAATCAATACTAAATTCTAACCAATTCATTGNAATCTCGCAGTTAAACTAATGTGGCTTNTGTGCAAACATTTTGTTTTTCTGTTAGCTAGTGGTGTTTGCATTCAAAGTTTTTTGGAGTGACTCTAGGATTTTTCTTTGCTTAGAATCAAGCTTTGTNGGAGTTTGGACAAATATTTTNATTATTTGATCACCTTTNCCNCGAGTTCTTCCATTNGGTTGTAATCTAGGAAAGCCTTTATTCTTAAGTCTAATTGTNGAATTACTTTGTGTGCCAGGTGGAATCTTGATTTCGGAGTCTCCNTAGCATGTCGGGATANTGATTTTTGTTCCTAAGGCTGCTTGTGTAATATCTAGATTTAAATTGTAAATTATATCTGAAGAAATTCGTGTGAAATATTTGTGNGNATTTACAGATACTGCTACATATAAATCTCCTGCAGGNGCACCGTGTAATCCAGCGTGACTTTCTCCACGTAGTACTATTTGCGTNCCATCGTCAATTCCGGCTGGAATTTTTACACTTAATTGTCTTTTTTGCCTAGATCTGCCATCTCCATTNCAAGTAGTACACGGATTGGTAATTACTTTTCCTTCTCCATTNCAGGAACTACAAGTGACTACTTGNTGGAAATTCCCAAAGATGCTNCTTGAAGATCTTGAAACTTGTCCAGAGCCATTACAAGCCTGACAGGATCGNACACTTTTNCCAGGNTCNCTACCACTTGNTTTGCATTTAGTNCATCCTTCATATCTGGTCATTTCAATTTTTTGGTCGGTACCCAAAACGGAGTCTTCAAAAGAAATAGTNATGTTGACTCGAACATCTGATCCGGTACGTGCGCTGGAGTTGGATTGATTGTTTTGACCAAAGAATGCGTCAAAAATATCACCAAATCCACCGAAACCTTCAAAGCCTTCAAAACCTTGTGACGANGCGTTTCCGGAAACACCTGCATGTCCAAATTGATCATAAGCAGACCTTTTNTNAGGGTCTGAAAGTATTTGGTAAGCTTCGTTAATTTCCTTAAACTTTTCAGTTGCATCNGAATCTTGATTTCGGTCTGGNTGGTATTGTAGTGCTAACTTCCGAAATGAGCGCTTAATTTCTTCATCGGAAGCGNTACGTTCAACACCTAGAACATCNTANTAATCGCGCTTGTTTGTTCTCATTATTNTTTCGTGCCTATATTAAACCTAATTGATTAGAGAAGTTTCTTTTGNTGTTCATTTGAATTGTTCCCATCTTNTGGTTTNTCTTCCTCTATTANTTCAGAAGTTGTATCGGTATCAAATTCAGGGACACATGAAATTGCTGAAACAATGTCATCATTTGCCGGCTTAATAATTCGAACACCTTGGGTATTTCTACCAGATTTTCTAATTTGAGATAGGCTGGTCCTTAGNACTTGGGCTTGCGCACTCAGGACGTAAAGTTCCATTGAATCATCAACAATCTGTGCAGCTACAAGNGGCCCGGTACGTCTTTTAATTTCTATAGTTTTTATTCCAATACCGCCCCTACCTTGTCTNCGATATTCCTCCATTTTTGTAAGTTTTCCTATNCCTNNTTCGCTAATGACGATTAGATGTTTCTCATCGTCATTGACTACCCCCATGAAAACTGCAACNTCCTTGCCTCTTAGTCGAATGCCCCNGCTTCCACCGGCAGCCCTTTTTCTTGGTGTTACATCTGTAGATGCAAATCTTACAGACATTCCTTCGCGGGTNACGAAAACTATATCGTCTTCTTCTTTTGATAAACAAGCATCAATAAGTTCGTCCTTATCTCCCACGTTCATGATTATNAGNCCGTTAGTTCTGATATTAGTTAGTTCGATCAGTGGAACACGTTTAATTTTACCTAACAGGGTGCCTAGTATCAAAAAATCCCCATCACGTTTTAGNGTNTCTACTCCTATAACAGTACAAACTCGTTCCATGTCAGATAGAGGTATAACATTGAAAACAGGAGTGCCTCTGGTNTTTCGTGAGNTGTCNGCTCTGAGTTCATATGCTTTAATTGCAAGCACTCGACCNTTATTAGTGAAAAATAGCAAAGTGTCGTGTGTGTCAACAACGACGATTTGCTTGACAGGGTCATCGTCTTTGGTGGTCATTCCAACCACGCCTCTTCCNCCACGTCTCTGGTTGCGATATGTACTTGANGGGATTCGTTTGATGTAACCTCCTTGNCTGAGAGTCACAACTATTTGGGCATGTTCTTCAAGTTCTTCTCTNGACAAATCATGTGCTGCGTTAGTAATTGAGGTCTTTCGAGGTTGGCGTAATTTCTTTTTAATTTCTATTGTTTCTTGTCGAACTTCTTCCAAAACTTTTGAGTTGTCACCTAATAATTCNTGAAGNTCACGAATCGTTTCTTGAAGTTGNTTATATTCTTCTTCTAATCTTTCTCGCTCAAGAGCAGCCAATCTTCTTAGTTGCATTTCGAGGATAGCCTGTGCTTGTTTTTCATCAAGNCCATATCCTGANATTAAGCCATTTCTGGCTTCTTCAACGTTAGCNGANCCNCGNATTAAGGCNATTACTGCGTCTAGATTACTTAAAGCAATNCTAAGACCTGCCAAAATGTGTGCACGAGCTTGTGCTCTTTTTAACTCAAATTCAGACCTGCGCCTNACGACTGATTGCCTGAANGTAATAAAATGNTGGAGCGCTTGTTTAAGATTAATTAATTTTGGAGTGTTATCTACTAATGCAACCATATTGGTTGAAAAGGAACTTTGTAANGCGGTTTGCTTATACAATTGGTTTAATACTATCTGAGGTTGGCTGCCTGATCGTAATTCAATTACAATTCGCATNCCATTTCTGTCAGACTCATCGCGTATTTCNGTAATTCCATCGATTTTTTTGTCCTTTGCAAGACGAGCAATTTTTTCCACCAAAGATGCTTTATTNACTTGATAAGGNAGTTCAGAAACAACGATTTGCATTCTGTTATTACGTTTTCCAATAGGTTGAATTTCGGCTTCAGCTCTGACAATTACTTGTCCTCTGCCNGTATTGAAGGCNTTTCTAATNCCNTCNCGACCCATAATTGTTCCACCAGTNGGAAAGTCCGGACCCTTAACTATCTTCATTAAGTCATCGATTGTTGCNTCAGGATCTTCGATTAGGGAAATNACTGCATCACATAATTCTTTTGGATTATGAGGAGGGATATTTGTAGCCATTCCAACAGCAATNCCGGATGCCCCATTTGCTAGTAANTTAGGTAGGCGAGTAGGTAAGACTTGAGGTTCTTGAACACTTTCGTCAAAATTTTCTCGAAAATCAACAGTATCCTGTTCCAAATTAGATAATAGTTCTTGNGATATTGAAGCTAGTCTGGCTTCGGTGTANCTCATGGCTGCAGGGGGGTCATCGTCTTGACTTCCGAAATTNCCCTGTCCATCTATTAATGGCAACCTCATTGACCAAGGTTGTGCCATTCTAACCATGGCAAGNTATACTGCACTATCTCCATGAGGATGATATTTTCCTAATACTTCTCCAACGATTCGNGCACTTTTTTTATACGATGAATTNGGNCCCATGTTCATATCNTGCATNGCATANAATATGCGNCTTTGNACTGGTTTAAGTCCATCTCTGACATCTGGAAGAGCACGAGAAACAATTACGCTCATTGCGTAATCTAAATAAGAAGTCCGCATCTCATCTTCAATTCTCGTTGGTTGAATGTTTCCGAAAGGTGTTTGCGTACCGACCATTTTNGGCTCCTGTATTCAACTTTTAATTTAGAGCTGTTAGATCAAAAATTCCAATTTTTATTGGATTTTAATGCGGATGCCGCAGTTTTAATTGTAAACCTGAGGTAAACACATCTTTTGCATAATCATTATAACATGTGAAACANNTAATGTCNCCGTTTATGACAGGTTCTGGAGAAAATTTTATTGATTTTNAGAATCTGAGGCGACTTTGATCAGCCACTGAAAAAGTCGTTCAAAATGAGGAGGCAAATCTGATCGTCTTTCTGGATTAAATTGAACTCCAATTATATTTTGTTCTAGGGTTTGTTCAACACCCTCTAATACCCCATCTTCAAGTCCATAAGCGCATGCAGACAATTTTTTTGATTTTTGTGCTTCTTTCAGTGAGGAAGTGTGGTTACTATTAACTCTTACGAATCCTCCAGAACCTAAGATTTTGGCCAATTGACTTCCTGGTGAAATAAATATTCTGTGGAATGAGGCATTGTCGTGAGATTCTGATTGATACATGTTTGGAATCGGTGATTCACCTCCCATAACGATATTTANAGNATGAANTCCATTCCCGGTNGCTAAAATAGGNATNTTTAAAGCAATGAGTGCTTCNATCAGTGGCCATTCTGCAGGNTCATTTCCGCACAATAATAATCCATCAATTGAGTTGATTATTTCTTCNGTAGCTGTTGAACGNAATGTGACTATTGGGTAAGGNAATCCTCCATTACGGTCTATTGCATCAGCATGTGCNTTAATTTTTTTGTCTGAAGCACTNAGTATTCCTATAGNGGGTATTAAATTGGATTGGGTTGGGTTTTGAATAGGATTAGCTCCAATATTGGACGGATTTAATTAGAGATTTTATATAACCATATGTGTAAGCAAATCCAACCATTTTTTCATTTTCTCCTGATAGGTGAGGAACATGATCTGGCATAATCATGTAAGGGTAATTTACTTCGTGATATGCTTTAGCCGCAAGATGCATGTCGACGTCCCCATTATCAATAAAAGTTTCTTCAAAATCTCCAAAACCTCCAGTAATGTTNCGAAAATGAACATTGAAAATTTTTTTGCGTTCACCAAAATAACGTATTACNTCATAGATTTCTTTGCCAGGATTTTCCAGCATTTCAGATACGGTTCCTTGGCAAAAATTGAANCCATGATAATNACTNGGATGTAAGGATATGAATTTTTTCATTCCTTCNACACTNCCAAGNACTCTATCAACTCCTTGTAATCCNTGAGGNCTNGGTACTCCTGGGTCATGTGGNTGTAATGCCATTCTNATTTTGTATTCATCGGCTACNGGGACTACACGTTGAATGAAATAATTGATTCTTTCCCACATNGTATCCGCATCAACTAACCCAGCGATAGTTGTGTCTGGTAATTCCTTCAATGCTTGAGCGTAGTTAAAGGAGCGGGTTTTTGCNCCTCCNCTCGTTAATACAGGATCACTACTTACTACTCCCAAAATAGTTAGATTGTACTTCACNGCGGGAATCCCAGCTGCAGCACACATTCGGATGATATTACAACAATGTTCTATGTCTCGATCTCTCTGCGGGTCTGTTCCTAACATGATGGCAGGAAGTTCAGCTGAATCTATTTTGTTTGATGCGAGTGGTAANTGGACCATATCNAGGTTTAANCCAAATGATTCCACATATTCACGNTATTGTGTCAATGTAGTTGCAGTCCATTCTGAGTGGTGTTCANTAGGGAANCCACATATGTTGTTTACACCNAATTGNGCAAACACTCGGTAATCATTTTCTGATCGTGCTTTTAGTTGTGTTCCTACATGCATTTGTAATCCCTCTGTATTAAGATTTCGCAATTATACGGTTAAATTNNACTTAGATAAAGACTGGAAATTAAATTTCATGAGTNAANATCAACTGNGGTTTTCATAATTTCNCGTAACATACATGTAGCAAATGACCCTTTGGGTAAAGAGAAAATTATAGTGTANCCATCAGTTTCAGGTGTTAAATTAATATCATCTAAATTCACTCTACTAATTCTTCTGAAACCTGTACTGAAATTTGCGAATTCACTCCAAATGATTCCAAAATCCTCCATTAGTCTATTCTCGATTTCACCTGCATTATGNTCGCTGNGGCGAATCTTTCGACCATATANCGGTAATAAAGAACTTATTTGAAGTTTTTTAGANCTTTCGGATTCCAGAACNGGGTTTTCAACGAAAAACACTCCCCCAGTATCATGTTTTTTAGCGAAATCTCCTTCTAATACTAAATCAAACATATCTGAATTAATTCTGTGNGCTAAATTCNTGTTGAATAGAAATGATTGTAAAGAATCTATGAACAATCTAGAAAGTTGCTTGTTAAGTTTTGGNCCATGNCCNCTTAAAATTTCTAGGCCAATTTCCGCATTATTTTTTGACTTTCCAAATCTTTGAGGACCGAAATAATTTGGCATTCCTAATTTTTTNAATACTTCAATTGTNGATTCTGTTAAAGGTTTCCAATCTTTATTNGGATTTCTGACACGAATAGAAAAATTATTCCCTATTANGTGNCCTANTCCAAGTTTGTTGGTNTGNTATGAAGTTTTGATNATATCAATTTTTTCATTTTNATTGAGNGANTTCAAAGTATTTTCATATATTTTAGGAATGCTGATCCATTGTTTTGAAATACTGTATTTATCTTTCATNCCTGCTATACCTACTTGNTNTGAAGGNANACCGTNGGTTTTTAATTCTTGTAATAATTCGTTAGTTGANACACCGGATTTNTGAATAAANGCAAAAAGATGGTCGCCANTTCCAGANGGANTATANGATGGAATTTCTTCAACCATGAAATCTNCAAATTTNTTTCTTATCGAGCCNCCAGTTCCAGCAATACCATNTGAAATTGTTGGNAGATTATNCCATGTAAAAGTTAGTGCNGNCTTTTTTTTNAGGGATTTNTGTAGNTCCATTCTNNTTTNNGAATTTTGAATCAAAAGTTNACTNCATANAGATCCCATCTCTGCGGTTTCCATTAATTCTTTAGCTTNACCCCATTTAAAATNGGTNTAAAAAGTTTTTGACTTNGAATTTTCNGGGGTNTTTAAGTTTATCTNTTGCTCGGGTAACCAGGCATCGTATAGAGTCATTTCCAAAATATGATCGNCTCGTTTNTGAGTNCCTGAANNTAGTTGNGTTCCNANAGTAACTCGGACCCCTAANTTTTCTTTGGCNAGATTNATAGCATGATNTTTNAAGGANTCTTTATNTNTGAAAGAAGTAGCGGGTAATCCCCATTTNCCNGGGAAATCTTTNTCNTCAATTGGTCGCTGAACTAATAATATATNNTCACGNCCAANTCGTTTAGTNCGAATTGCNAANGCTACTGCGAATTTTTTAGGAAGTTNAGGAANCAAATTTCANNCAATACAGNCTTGANAATTTNAANATTTNTANGATGTTCTTTANGTTTAAAATGGTATTCCCCATAGAGGATGCCANAATTCTAGATTCTTTTCTATTGGGATTTTTTCGGAACNTAATAGTGTTCCTAAATTAATTTCCTGCATATTATCTCTAGTTTTTTCATCTTCTAAAACGAGAGGATGGAATTGTGCACTCTTGACGTTGAAGATNATGTAGGTTTTTTTTGAGTTATANTCAANACAAAATACNGCTGCGAGAATTAANTCACCANANCCNTGNTCAGTGATTTTTTCCCCAGCAAAATGAATTCTTTCAACAATTTGTGGAAAGTTTTCACCATGTATAATGACCCAATTAGTTGAGTGATCATCTTTTTCTATGCTAAAAGATGAATTTGGTAANGTTTNGGNNTTAGTTGNTTNAAAANANGGNTNATTTTCTNGAGTGATTTAAAAATTCTANGTTTTCTTTATTAACGAGTAATCCTGCAACATNACCAAATTTNAGNTGNNTGTTTGANTNTAGTTNTTGGTATGCCTGAATAATCGAAAAATAGTTTTCGCGGTTTTTCTGGGCGTTATTTTTTCTGCCTAAAATTTTTGTAAGGAGGCTCATAATTTGAAAATTTTCTAGAATCTAANTTTTTCTGTATATCATTTAATTTTTTAATTCGGTCTTCAACTTTTGGATGACTCGAAAANAATTTTGCGACTGTATTTGATTTNATTGCNGGGATTATAAAAAATGCACTGGCATGCTCAATTTGNCGCATATCTTTTTCNGGAATTCTATTCATGTCGCTGCTTATTTTTGTAAGAGCAGATGCTAGGTGCANCGGTTCGCCTGTTAANTANGCTCCNCCTAAGTCTGCAGAAAATTCCCTATANCTTGAAAGAGCCATAATCAAAATTTGGCTTATAAAATAAACTAGAATTGTAACNGCAAAAGCAACCATGATTATCATTCCTANTTGACCTGAATCATTGTTTCTTCGGTGNCCGCCAAANCCTCCAAAAATACTCATGAATACCATCATTTGAAGAAGATATCCTGCCATTATTACTATCACGCTTGCCCAAGTTAAAACCATTACGTCTCTATTTTTAATATGACTTAACTCATGTGCTATTACTGCTTCCAATTCTTTTTTATTTAGTTTNGACATNAGTCCTTTGGTTACAGCTACNACTGAGTTTTTTGGATTTCTACCTGTNGCAAACGCATTAGGNACATGTGANTCCATTACTGCAATTTTTTTNGGTTTTGGGATTTCTGCTANTAANGAAAGACGCTCGATAATTTCATGTAGCNCAGGNTCTTCTTTATNCGTTACCACTTTTGCTTTTGTGGCCATAAGTACTAATTTGTCAGATCCATAGTACTGAAATATAGACATNACTATTGCAAAACCCAGNGTAAACATAAATGGTACCCCGAGAGNAATTAGAACTCCAATAAANAATAGATATACAAAAAACANCATNAAGAAAGTAAAAGCCATTCGGATGGTTAAACTTCNNTCNCTGCCNATGTTTTGATGCATATTTCACCTTCAGTAGTAGATTAGTACATTAACGATTATACTAAATCACAGAATTCATATTTGCTAGGAGNCATTTTGTGTGGAATAGTTTAGGTCAAGATGATGCAATTCAAATGTTTNCGNNGGCAAAAANTGAAAATAGNTTGGCCCACTCATATTTNTTTTTTGGNCCAGATAGGGTTGGGAAGGCAACTCTTGCAGAAGATTTTGCNNGNCTTTTGTTTTGTGAAGATGAAANTTCACCATGTGGGGATTGTTTGCCTTGNAANAGAGTNACATCAAAAANTCATACAGATNTNAATTGGATAGAAGNAGGTGGAGAANGAGATGTNGGCTTCTCAAAAAGTAAGTCTAAAAGTAAGTCTATAGGTATNGATNGAATAAGAGAANTTCGNANNNCAATAAATATAAAACCATTTGAAGGCAGTCAACGACTTGTTGTAATTTTAGGTTCNGAAGATATGACATTGGAAGCATCTAATGCATTGTTAAAAGTTTTAGANGAACCCCCCNNAAATGTATTCTTTTTANTNNTAACGNCNAATCTTTCTATGATACTTCCGACNATTATTTCTAGNTGNCAGNTNGTNAAAATTAAAAAGGTGTCTGATGAGTTNNTNAAACGGNATNTNATTGAAAAATATCAGTTTGAGGATTCATATGCNCTGNATATTGCNNGGTTAGCNTCNGGGAAAATAGGTATGGCTATTTTCATTGCAGATAANCCAGACTATNTANANAGTAGATTGGAAATATTTNCTAGGATCCATAAACTATTAAATGCTGGTCTTGAAGAAAGATTTGNTTACTCTGAACGANTGGCTANGGATTTTNCAAGNGANCCAGAAAAAGTNCACAATGAATTAAGAATGTGGGAAATTTGGTGGCGAGACTTCATGNTGGTTCAATTCNATANTTCAGACAAGGCATNTNCNNCTTCTAATGTTGAGGATTTTNTAGANTTAGCAANTTTTGTTGAGATTGATGATGTAATTAATATTCTCAAAACAATTGNNAGATCAATNAAGTTGCTTCAGAGNAATGTTAATCCTAGNCTGGTCTTNGATCAGTTGGTTTTNNAAACTCCAGTAATAANAAAAAAGTAAANTTTANGCTGACCANGGAATGAAGGGTATCCAATCGTCCTCAATTTTTCTNTGTATNAAAATGTTGTATGGATTNGGTCTNGGNGCCANAGGTTTGGAAATTAGTTTCATNCTNGCTTCCCTAGGAGTTTTNCTGGCTTTTTTATGATTNCATTTGATACATGCACTAGTAACATTTTCCCATGTATGTGCGCCTCCTTTAGATCTGGGNATGACATGNTCNAGAGTTAATNGCGTAGTTTTGTTATTACANTACTGACANGTGAANTTNTCTCTGAAAAAGACCGCTTTNCTNGANAATTTGGANTTTGAAGGAGGACGTTTCACCATGTGAGATAANCTNATAACAGTTGGTTCAGGNAGTATTGATGATATGGATTTNATCTCCATATTCCCATTGGTGATTATTTCTGCTTTTCCAACACANACCAANACAACNGCTCTACGTACATTACATATNTTTAATGGTTGGTAATTTTGNTTCAGTACTAGTACTGGTGCACTGATTCTCATGGATACTATTGACNATTTTCTAGTTTGTATTGAAGCAANAGTAACGATGCTTCAAATTCCTTNGGCAACAAAGTAACAAAAAATCTGGGAGTNGAATTTATTANNAATTTAGTTACNGATGAGTTAGTAATGGTAGATTCAATATCNTNTTGNGTNTTGTTTACATGGGATAATAAATCNTTANTAACAGGAGATGANTTTTCAAGGGTTTCTGATAGTTGATTTATTGGTGNGAAATCATAACAGAGTCTGGAAATNCCAACAATTATTACTGANGNAATTANAAGNCCTATTANGAGTCCGAAAAAAGCTCCTCCTAATTTGTTTAATAGTCCAGGNATTCCTAGAGTTAGTGTATTAANAAGAGGNGTTAAAATTTTTAGGGCGATAAAGACTAATATCAAACCNAGAAGAATNCTTATNTAATATGAACTAGATGAAANAAATTTATTNANTTGTTCANTTATTAATAATTCGACTGNAGATAAGCCGAAATTCGTNAAAATGTACCAAAGTGNAAATCCCAANCCAAATATAATGACACATTNAATTAATCCTTTGCGGTATCCGTAGAATGTGCNAAGNATTAAAATTACTGAAAGTATAATATCTANCCAGTTCATNTTNGCCTTTTGTTAAGTATTTTTAGGTGGCGTNGGTGGAGATGGGTTTACTATATCAGGNGCCAATGAAATTGGGATTAAATCCTCTAANTCATCTATGGTCCATCTGGAGTTTTTATGAATACTNCTAATAACATGNCTTGGTGAGTATAATGTCATTGGCCAACCNCTAGTTCCAACGACTTGGCCAGTTAAATGACTTGAAGCTTCACTNCATAAATATACTACTTTTGGAGCATTATTTATNGGGTCTTTGGCTTGTTCNGGACCACGAATAGGNGCGCTTTGAGTACTAGTAGATTTAGCTCTTTGTGCCTGCCTAAGTTGGNTNGTAGATTCAGGGATNGANTCNGTCATTCTNGTAGCNCCTCCNGGATANACAGCATTAAGAGTAATGTTGTATTCGGANAGTTCCCTAGACAATGATCTGGTAAAACCCACTATCCCCTCTTTTGCGGCAGAGTAATTTGCTTGTCCTGATGCTCCCAAAGCAGAGCCGGACGAAAAAAGTAATATTCTTCCATAATTTTGTTCAATCATTAGTGGGACACAATGTCTTACCATATTGAAAGTCCCATATAAATGCACCTTTAATACTCCATCCCATTCTTCTTCGGTCATATTGAAAATCATTCTATCTCTTAATATTCCTGCAGCNTTACAAAGNATATCAANNTTNCCAAAATTATCTATTGCAGTTTGAATAATATTTTTTGAAGAATCCCATTCTGATACTGAATCATAGTTTGCNACTGCTTTACCACCAGCTTTGNAAATTTCNTNCACAACTTCGGCNGCAGGAGTATTTGAAGAATTCATGCCGTCAAGACTNACTCCAAAATCGTTGACAACTACAGAACCNCCTTCAGATGCTATTANTTTTGCAACCTCACGNCCAATTCCNCTTCCAGCTCCGGTTACAATTGCTACTCTGTTTTCAAATCTGTTACCCATTNTCTATATCCTCAACTTTTNTGAAAAATTAGAATCCATTACCAAACATTTTTGGTACCAATACGTCCATTTCATCCATTGTGAAAGTACCCCATTTATTGATGCTACTTTCNANAATTGGATTTGAATATAAATAGATGCTTCCACCTCGNATTCCAAAAACATATCCGTTNACGTTCGTNATTGAGTCGGTACACAAATATNCAGCAAGNGGGGCAACATTTTCAGGATCGTCAGGNNTCCCAGGGCCTGTCCAATCAGCAATCTCAGNAGATTTNCCNATTTTTGCTCTTTCATCTCTGGTAGGGTGAGGGCCTGAATCAATTCGGAATTCTTCAACTCTTCCAGGNAATAAGCGTGTTTCAACCATTGGAGAAATTGCATTNCAAATCACACCGTATCTACCCATNTCACGNGCTATTGTTCTTGTTAATCCAACTATTCCTTCAGTAGCAGCAGCATAATTTGAACGTCCAATATCTCCCAATCCTGCATCGGAAGTGATGTTTAGTACTCTTCCACTTCTTTGCTGTCGAAATAAGATGCTAGCGAATTTGGTGGGTGCAAAAACGCTTTTTAAATTCATTTGAATTACAGTATCAAAATCTGATTCATTCATTTGGTAAATCATTCTGTCTCGAATTGTTCCTGCAGAGTTTACAAGAATATCAAGATGTCCGAATTCATCAATNGCTTGTTGAACTACTGATTCTGCTCCTTCCATTGTTGAGATGTCTGCTGAGCTTGCAATCGAACTTCCNCCTGCAGAGTTAATTTCNTCCANAACTTCTGATGATGGANTATCNGAAGTTCCAGANCCNTCGACTTCACANCCNAGATCGTTAACTAAGATAGCAGCNCCTTCAGACGCAAGAAGTTTTGCNATTCCCTTGCCAATTCCTCTTCCAGCACCAGTGACTATTGCTACCTTGTCTTTTAATCGATCGGCCATATATTCCTCCATAATTAGTTTCTGAATTATAGCTATATNAATCTANCATAATATTGATGTGAGTGACGGCGATTTTTGNGNCAATTGAAAATTCCANTCAGGAAATTTCTTNACCATTATGAGTAATATTAATAATCGGAAGACCTATTTCAGATATTTTTGAAAGAATATCTGTTTTGTTTCCGGCAATNATAATTTTTAATCCGTTNGGAACNATGTGTTGTTGGACTACNCTATGNACATCNTCTAATGATACTCGCTGAATTTTCTTAATAAATTCANCATAATAATTTGTATCTANGTTNTATATTGGAATAGAAACTAANCTTTGCAAGGTATTATTTGTAGTCTCAAAACTNGAAGGCATTCCTCTNAGTATGCTATCTCGNGAATCTTNNAGNTCTTGANAAGAAATGAGTTTAGATGAACAAATTTCAGAGAACTCTTTTAGTGTTTCTTCGACGGATTCNTTTGTGACGGCAGTTTGTACGCTNCCTCCAGCAATTAACGTGGANACTTCATTTCCCCATGAAACCTGAGANAAATATCCATAACTGTATCCTTTGTCTTCTCGTAGATTGGAGTTTAGTCGGGCAGTGAATTGTCCNCCAAGNACGGAATTNGCCAAAGTAATTGCNTGAAAATCTTCATGTTGCCTNGNGACCAATAGTTGACCNGCTAAAATCACNGACTGAGGTGCTCCTGGCTTGTCGATTAANAAAATAGAATTACCTTCTTCATTTGANGATGTTTTAATATTAGAANTATTGGNAANTTTTGGANTGTGANTTGAANTCTTNCTGGNCCATNNAGAGAAATGCTTTGAAATACTTTTAAAAGCTTCTTNCTGTGAGATGTTTCCAACCACNACGATTGTTGTATTTTTTGGATCATAGTGATTCTTGTGAAATTTGAGCAGGTCATCTTTTGAAATATTNGTTATNGAATTTTCGTCACCACTTGTAGGGTGTCCATATGGTGATTTGGCTCCGTGAAGAATTGATGGNATTGCTCGTTGAGCCATTAGTACTGGACTATCTGTAATTCTGTTTAAATCTGTAAGGCGTTCTGACTTAATTCGNTCTAGTTCTTTTGTTGGGAACGAAGGGTCCTGAATAATTTCAGCAAGAATTTGCANNGCATCGTCCCAAACACTTTTTGCCATTGTGGTTGATATTGAAGAGTATTCCTTGGTGATATCTCTTGAAATCGAGTCACCCAGATGGTCCATTTCAGTAGAAATTTCTTCTGCGGTTTTTTNGGAAGTTCCTTCCAGAATCATTGCGTTAGTAAGATCTGCAAGTCCTGGAAGTTCTTTAGGATCTTTCTTNGACCCNGAGTNTACNAATATTGTCGTGCCTACTGTGAAAGAATCATCTTTTTCTAATACCAAGAGTTGGAGGCCATTTTCTAAATTGGAATATGTTGGAGTAGGCGGCGTAAACTCTGGGAAACTTGGAATTTCAGGTTCTTTTGATCTGTCTAAATTTGTTGAAACATCCTTTAAACTGTTTTCGGGCATGACTAACATTCTGACATGATTATTGTTCAAAAAAGATTTAGCNACTTGCTGAATATCTTCAGGCGTNACTGATTGATANCGTTCTAATTGNNAGTTAATTTGGTNAGGGTCTTGTGCGAAAACATTGAAATGATTTAGTAGGTCTGCGACTCCTCCAAATCCACCCAGTTTTTCTAATCGTCTTAGCAGCATATTTTCAAATTTGTTTTTTGCTGTAGTGATTTCTTGTTCTGAAGGGGGAGTAGATTTAATTAACTCTATTTGTTCAAATATATAGTCTTCTATTCTGGGCAAAACGTTTTGGTCATTAGCAGTAACCTCAATTTCAAATTGCCCTGCTATCTCTCTACAATANTGATATGAACCTAAATTTCTTGCGATTTGCATATCGTATACTAATGNTTTTTGTAATCTTGATTGTCTGCCTTCTGAAAGGATGTATCCTAGAATATCAAGAGCAGGTTCATTNGGGTCGAATTCAGGNACTGTAGGCCAGCTTAAATTTATTTTTGGNAGTTGTACTTTGTCTTCATGAAAAAGTTCAATTCTTCCTGAAAAAGAGGTGTCTAATTTTTTGACGCGATCTATAGTATTGCCTGGTGGAATNCTTGCNAAATATTTTTCTACAAGATCAATTGTTTTAGATTTTTCAAAATCACCTGCNATNACAATGCTTGCATTAGANGGGGAATAGAATTTNCGAAAAAAATCTTTAACATCATCTAGTTTTGCATTGTCTAAATCTTCTTGCGATCCGATTGTGGGCCAGTTGTAAGGGTGAGGGCTNGGAAACATTGTAGAATTAAGTAATAATTCTGATTGTCCATATGGACGGTTTTCATAACTTTGTCTGCGTTCATTTTTAACAACATCTCTTTGGATATCGAATCTTTTTTGGTCTAAAGCTTCTAATAGAAATCCCATTCGATCTGATTCTAACCATAATGCGGTTTCCAGATANTTTGANGGAACTGTTTCCCAATAATTNGTCCTGTCTGGNGTNGTNGATCCATTAAGGTCAGCGCCAGCTTTTTCTAANGGCTCAAAAAAGCCNCTATTGTGNTGTTTGGAACCTTCAAACATTATATGTTCGAAAAGGTGGGCAAAACCTGTTTTTCCAGGAGATTCATTTTTTGATCCNACATGATACCAGACATTGACTGCGGTAATTGGNGTTGAATGNTTTTGATGTAATATCACATTCAATCCATTTTGAAGCTTAATTGTGTCGAAAGGGATTTTTTGCATTTTTATCTCCGGAAATTTTTGCATTTGCNATNNGATNTAATCGCAAATGTTGCATAATTTTAGCATAGGTATAAACAAACTGAATTTTAGTTTATTGATAGTCTTGTCTAGCATTTGCTATACTCTGGGAGTTTCGGAGATAAAAATGAGTTTAACTAATGATGAAATTCGNCATATAGCCTCTTTGGCACGGATTGCACTTTCAGANGAAGAAATAGACATTTTCAGAGTGCAACTTTCTGACATACTTTNNCATTTTGATGCTCTNCAAAAGATTNANACTGACTCTATAGANCCCTCATTTCATCCAGTGTCTTTTGACACTGTCATGAGAGATGATGATTTGGAGGATTCTTTGCCGTTGGAAGAAGTCTTAAAGAATGCNCCAAGAACTGAAGGGGATCTTTTTAGGATTAGAGCTGTTTTGGAGTAGTTTTAATAGATATGAATCATTTCAAAATTTATAAAAATTTATTGAGTTTAAGATGTCAGAATTAACGAAACTTACCGTAGCACAAGCATCTGATTTGCTCCGCAAGGGCGAGATTTCATCATTAGATTTAACCACTGATTATATTGAAAAGATTAAGCTTTCCGACGTTGAGTTTGGTGCCTATATTACTGTCACCGATGAATTAGCTTTTGAACAAGCCAAAAAAGCTGATGCGAAACTTTTATCNGGNGATGCAGTTCCNCTGACAGGAATTCCNATGCAATTAAAGGATAATCTGTCTACAAAAGATGTTAAAACNACCTGTGCTTCAAAGGTATTAGAAGATTTTGTTCCAGTTTATAATGCGACTGTAGTTGAGAAATTATATTCTAGTGGAGCGGTATTGCTAGGTAAGGGAAATCTAGACGAATTCGCAATGGGCTCTAGTAATGAAAACTCGGCATTTTTCCCTGCGAAAAATCCATGGGATGTTGAAAGGGTTCCTGGTGGTAGTAGCGGAGGTCCTGCAGTAGCTGTAGCATCTGGGGAAGCTGCATATGCTTTGGGTTCGGATACTGGAGGAAGCATTAGGCAGCCAGCCTCATTTTGTGGAATAGTNGGTTTGAAACCCACTTATGGATTGGTTAGTAGATTTGGNCTTGTAGCGTTTGCAAGTTCACTTGATCAAGTTGGTCCGTTAACTATAAATGTATCNGACTGTGCTGAAGTGCTNAATGTTATTTCTGGTTATGATCCTTTGGATTCTACGTCAATTTCTAACTCCAGACCTGATTATNAAATGTCTCTTCNTGGNGATTTNAAAGGNTTAAAGATTGGAATACCTAAAGAATATTTTCCTGCTGAAATGGATACTGAAGTTTCCACAATTGTTAAAAATGCAATTAAGTCATTAGAAGCATTGGGAGCAGATGTGGAGGAGATTTCATTGCCAAGTACTCCTAATGCTCTGGCAGTTTATTATTTGATAGCGCCCTCTGAAGCCTCTGCAAATCTTGNAAGGTATGATGGTGTCAAATATGGTTTTTCAAATCAAGATGATTTGGATTTTTGGGGATCTTTGGAACTTACCAGNGATCAGAGTTTTGGTCCTGAAGTGAAGAGGCGGATTATGTTAGGTACNTATGCACTTTCCTCAGGATACTATGATGCTTATTATTTAAAAGCTCAAAAAGTAAGAACGTTGATTATTCAGGAATTTAAATCGGTATTTGAGCGTTTTGATGCTATTGTGACTCCAACTACTCCTACGACAGCATTTAAGTTTGGTGAAAAGATAGATGACCCTTTAAAGATGTATTTGAATGATATTTTCACTATGCCGGCTAATATTGCAGGTATTCCTGCAATATCAGTTCCTTGTGGTATTTCAGGNGGCATGCCTGTGGGATTGCAAATTATGGGGGATGCGATGATGGAAGAAAAAATNCTCAAAATAGCTTTTGCGTATGAACAAGCTAATGAATGGTCCAATTTTGTACCAAAGATGAAATAAAAAGTTGTAGATTTTGTAAATAAGGAGACATTATGGGTGAATTAGATGGAAAGGTTGCAATTGTTACAGGTGGAGGTAGGCTTCGCAGTATAGGAAGATCTGCTGTTTTGGAACTTGCAAGGTTAGGTGCTGATGTTGTAATTACTGGCACCAATAGATCCCCAGACACATTTCCAGATGATGAGAAAGAAGTTGGGTGGAGAGGTGTAGATAGTGTCGCTGACGAAGTTAGATCATTAGGTCGAAGGGCTTTAACTATGCCATTAGATGTAACTGATGCGAGTCAGGTTGAAGATGTAATTAATTCAACAGTAACAGAATTTGGAAGAATTGATATTTTAATGAATAATGCAGCATATCCTAGGGGTAAAGATCGATTACCTATGTTAGATGTTCCAGAGGATGTATTTCAGAGGGTTGTTGATATCAAAATTACGGGAGCTTTTCTGTGCACGAAGGCTGCTACTCGCCAAATGATTGCACAAGGACAGGGCGGGAAAATTGTAAATGTTTCCTCTAGTGCTGGCAAAAGAGGTGTACCAAATACTTTGGCATATAATGCTGCAAATTTTGCTATTGTTGGTATGACACAATCTTTGGCAGCTGAATTAGGTCCACATGGAATTAATGTCAATGCTGTTTGCCCTGGTGCTGTAGATACTGCGCGAATGGATGATATTGACAGATTAGTTCGATGGGAAGAGATGGCCAAAAACACTCCTATTCGCCGGAACGGAACTCCAGAAGAAGTTGGTGCGTTCATGGCCTATTTGTGTACAGAGGCTGCTTCGTGGATTACTGGACAATCAATAAATCTTAATGGTGGAACGATAATGGAACATTAACCATCCTAGGTATGTTCGACCCCTGTACCTCCACATGAGGTAGAAAAAGTACCGATGATTATACCGATGAACTATTCCATTTTTGTTAATCAGATTTCACTGATTAATTTAATCCCAGCTTTTCTATAGGTTTCCTTCCAATCAGCCATATAACTTTCCATTTGGAATGGTTTTAATCGGCGATTTTGTTCTTTAGTCACATAAACAAATATGCTTGCTTTTGTCCAATACCAATCGAAAAATTCTTCAAAGCTTGAAAAATCGTGATCCATAAAAAACTTTCCACTTTGATTTCTAGAATATACGTGGTCCTCAACTTTTTCGTTGGTTCTAATCGATTCCAAACTAGTACCTTGACATTGAACCTCTCGATTATGCGGACCGTAAAAAATCGCTGCTCCAATAGTAGTGTGAGCTTTGTTGATATTTATATACTTGTCTTTATTTGATTTAATTCCTAAGCAAATCTGATAAATATCTTTCAAAACCTGGACTTGTTTCTCAGGAAAATTTTCTGGATCAATCATAGGATCTAATATCTAACCGATTTAGCATCATAGTTGCAGTATTTTCAAAGTAAATTTCCATGGTATTCATATCTTCATCAGAGATATTCATTGAATTTAGGGCAGCTTTCATATGTTGAATCCAAGCATCCCTCTCTTGGTGTCCTATAGAAAATTTTGCGTGGCGCATTCTTAGTCGTGGGTGACCGCGCTCGTGGGAGTAATTAGTTGGGCCTCCCCAGTATTGAGATAGGAATCCAGCTAAGTATGATTTACCAGGATTTAGATCTGTAGGATACATAGGCCTTAATAATGTATCTGACTCCACAAAATCATA
>PBBT01000007.1 GCA_002717725.1 Chloroflexota bacterium | reverse complement strand
TTTGAAAATAATATTTGGGAGCGGATAGGCTCGGGTGGGTCTCGCGGACTTCAAATCCGTTGTCTCCTGACCTTCGTTAGGAGAGGTGGGTTCGACTCCCTCCCGTTCCCGCCACCGTATTACAGCGGATGGCAATATTTCAGGGAGTCATGCATAGGTCTTAATTGTCGCCAGAGATGTCGGAATTAGCCACCTTTTTAGCCACCTTTGCTCGATCTTGGCGGTAATTATTCAGCTTTTTAACACCCTGGCTTTTCATGCAATCTGTAACGTTCTCTTTTTATGGCAAATCATAATACCCTTTTTTTAACAAAAAATTAACAATTGCCATCTACTCACAATTAGGACATTTCATATTTGACATATTTAACACGAGGACTTCTATATCTGACATACAAATTCTCGAGCGTTAATTCAGCTTCAGTGGGTTCAGTTTTTTTAATTATCTCTTTCAATATATGAAGTTTTTCTTGATTAACTTTTAGAGAATCCTGATGTTTATCAAAAAATATGAAGTCCGAAAACAGCAACAAATGATTCTTCATATACCCCCATTGGTTATATGTAGTGGTTCGTTTCGTCCATACATCCATTTCTTTCAAATCAACTTGGAATTCTTGATTCAAATCTTTTAGAACTTTTAATTTGTTCATTTTGTTTAGAGATCCAATCTTTGGATAATTAGACCTCAAAGATTGGATCTTATTCTTAGCAGTATTTAGTGCATCTTTTGAAGTGCTTTGTAGTGTATAAATACAGAAGATATAATCAAAATAATTCAAACTTCCCAACTCACATAATAATTTAATCATCCCTCTGTAAGGGAAAACAAAACTTGAATCGCCAACGGGCACAAAGAATGTGAGCATTTGTCTTCGGAAAAGAGCATCAAATCTTCTAGTGGTATTAGCGTGACTAACAAAAAATTTTCCCAGTGCAGTCAATTGATACAAAGAATCTGATTGAGAATTTTTCTCAATTAATCCTAATCTTTCTGTGTGTGAAACATTGTTATTGTTTATTTTCAACTCTTTATATTGGACAGTTTCTACAGAAGTGGCGAAAAATCTTAGTGTCGGGTTAACAAGATTTTCAATATATGATTTAAAAGTGTAATCGCCCAATGTTCTAAATACTCTTTTAATCCCACTCTTCCTTGAAGGACTTTCTCGTGATTGTTCTTTTTGTAAATATTGAGTAGGTTCGCCATTAACTTCGGCAATTCTGGTGTATAGCTTCAATTCGAATTGCTTCACACTAAATTCCTGGGGCAAACTCATTATTACTGGTGGATCTGGAAGATCGTTGACTGGTCGACCTTTAGAAACACGAAGATTAATTTGATCGATCCACTGCTCTAGTCTAATATCTTGATCTCTCAAAGCTTGTATCACTTGATGTACCATTTGAAAGTCCTCGGAGTTTAATGCATCTTCAACCGTAGACCCATCAGGTATAAGAATAGGAACAATAAAATAAGCGGTCTTAGATTCTGTGCCCCTCGGTTTTCTTAAAGCACGTCCACACGCTTGAACAATATCTATAAGTGAATTCCTGGGAGTCACGAAATACACACTATCGATCAGTGGAACATCAACACCCTCCGTCAAACATCTGGCATTGGATATAACCCCAATCGGGCTTTGAGCAAAAGAAGAAAGTTTCTGATGTCGATCAGAAGAAGACATATCTCCATTTATATGGTCTAGGTTTACTTCATTTGTACTGTAACCTTCCCATAATTTCTCAAATGCATATCTCAAGGAAAATGTGCCAGAGCCATAGCCATTAATAAATTCTTTGGCTTGCAGGACGGTATTATGAAAAGTAATACATTTTTTTATAGAAAAGTTTTTGAATGATTTTATAAGTAATATTTGCTTAAATATATTTTGTGCATTATTAAATTTAGATTCATCATCATCTTCATCAATTATTAAATTATTTTCCTCTATCCACTGAAATATTTCTTTATCAGACATTGCAGAAATAATTACTTTGTAGTCTGATATAGCGCCTTCCTTTATCGCATCTCCGAAAGAATACCTATATATTGTTTTCCCGTAAATTTCTTCATCGTCCATTGAAAAAACGATTCTATCAAGTTGTTCTGCCTTCTTAATTACACGCGGTGTAAGCAATCGTTCTGTAGCTGTCATAAATAACCGTTTTGATATATCAATCTTCTTATTAGTCAAACCTATTGAGAAGTGTCGATTATTACTCGATCCAGAAGTCCTATGAGCTTCATCAAATATACCTAAATCAAATTTCAAACCTAATTTTTTTGACGCTTCTGATAACATCCCCAGAGATTGATAAGTGGAGAAGATATACAAGTTCCTATCTCTTTCAATCTTCAAATTCTTGAGTATTTCAATTTCATTGGTGCTTACCGGTATTCCAATTTCATCTGAGCTTAAATCCGATTCATCGACTACTCCATCAATTACCGATTCGTCACTACATATACATAAATAATCAAAGTCAGATTTAGATTGATCTGACCATGACATCAATGTTTGCTTAATCAACGCGATACTTGGAGCAACATACAGCACAATAGAAACCCCAAGGCTTTCAGCTATCCACAATGATGTTAAAGTCTTACCTGTACCACATGCAGCAATTAATTTACCTCGATCGCTAACAACAAACTCTTTTAAAACTGACTGAATCATTTCTCTCTGGAATGGATCAGGATCATAAAAAACCCGGGAAATTTTTATTTCTGACGCCAAATTTTTCATTTTGTTGAAAAAATCTTTATCAAGACGATCGAATTCATCGCACAAAACCTGTAAATGCTTTGGATTCTTTTTTGCTAAATTGGTCAATCCATAACAATTAGCAACAGTGTATTGATAATCGCATTCTCTTGATTCTGCCCATAACTTGGTCAACTCTTCATAACTAGGCCTGACGCGTCCAGTACGGAATTTTGCCTGGTATGATGCAATTTTCCCGTTTTTGAACCTAATTAGTCCATCAGCACCCTTATCGTTCTTCTCCATATTTAAATCTGTTTTTAGTTCAATTGGTGCATCTCGATATCGCCAATGATCTTGAATTTGGTAGTAATTTTTGTTTAATTCAAAATATAAATGAACAAAATCTTCAAATACGTCACCCTTTTCCTTATCAGAAGAAATATTTTCAATTTGGGACTCCAATTCACCCCAATTTTGATACTCCCGACGCAATAATGAATGTATATTCATAACTTCTGAAAAACTAAAATAGTCTCCCTCGCCAAATTTTGGTTAGTTTTTGCTATTTCATTTATTTGCTGAGAGGATCTTCTCAAATTCCTAGCAAAAATCAAGGGCTTAACCTCAAATCCAATTTTTTCAGCAATTTCTGACAATAACAAATCTGTAGGAACAATAATTCCTTTATAGGAAGAATTGCCGACAATAATATATGTTTTACCTCCACTTTTAGTAACTCTATAAATCGCTGTAAGTATTTTCCTCATATCATCAAAATAGCCTCGCAACATATCGGGAATATTCTTGTTCCAAATATTAAAACAAGAAATAAGCTCAGCTATCAAATCTACGGACGAATTGGAAAATTCAATGTCGTGATTGAAACTTGAATTGACGTGCGACCTGATAGCGCCGCTCCTATATTTGGAAAAATCTGAATATGAGCAAACGTACTCTCCCATCCACAGTTCAAATTTATAAAGTTCACAATAGTCAAAACAATTTGCATATGGAGGAGAAGTAATAGTCAACCCAACAGAACCATCAGCTATTTGGTCATTTAATTCAAGGAAAGAACCTTGAATTAAATTTACTTTCGCCGAAAAGTTTTCACCTTGAATATCCTTGTGCATTTGAACAACTTTTTCCCTATATGTGTGCAATACATCAGTGACCACACTTTTGTTTCTCGAAATTTTTAAGCCATTTCCATCTTTCACCCTATTGGAACATTCTTCAATAATTGACAAATATGCCAGTTTAAAAAAATCTTGATATTTTTTTGAACTGAGGCTTTTATAATATTCTTTGATTCCCATTAATGTTTGTATGGTTTCAGAAGAAAAAGCTTTTCTTATGATATTAAGAGCTGGTGGCTCAGAATTGCCTTCTACTTGAATCCCTTTTATTAATTCTCCTAACAAATGCTGGTCCGATGAAGAGTAATATTGTGTTTTTACACTCGCCGCAAGTATAGCAACTGGCAATACATCAAACCCAAAACTATCAAAGCCAAGTGACTGGGCAACTAAATTGGTCGTACCTACACCGCAAAAAGGATCTAATACATAAGAGTCTATTTCCAATTTATTCGAATCAATTAGCTCTCTAACTAATTCTCCTGCATAACCTTGCTTATATTCAAACCAATTGTGTTTTGATAAATTCATATTATTTTTAAAATTTACCAATTCACCAAATTTAGCATCCTCTACAATTGGAAATTTTTCTGAAAAATGTTGGAGTAAATCCAAGTAATCGTCGTGCAGGTTAATGTACAATTTTTCATTAACCATCACCTTTTCTTCACTCCTATTATCTTTTCTAGACATGCGTCCTCTTAAAATAATTCTTGTCAAAATGTTTGAAAATTAATTCTCGGTCCTGAACTAAATATGGTGACAAAATATACCTTTTTATGTATGGAATCGATTTTCTTAATTGCTCAATTTTTTTTGTTATCAAATCATCTTGGTAATTAAGGTTGGGGGAAATAAAAATTTTGTCCAGCTGCTGAATGAACATATCGACGGTGATGGGTTCCTCTTTTTTATTATTTTTCTCTTTGAAAAATGTGTAGACGAAATCACCAAATTCCGATCCTTTAAATTTAGAATGTGCCGTTTGTCTATAATTCTCTACTCCATCTTGAAAAACCATATTAGAAATATCCAAATTGAATCCAGCTCTAAATATCGAGAATAATAACGCCAACCATGCTCCCATATTTTTATTATTAAAAGTCAGCACCATTGGTTTGTCATATTTCAAACAGTCATATGTTTTGGCAAAAACTTTGGTAAGGTTATTTTCATAATCTGTTAAATCTTTTGCTCCAAGGAAACCACTTTTTCGATTACTTACTGCCTCATCTGCAAATTTTGGTTCATTGGGATTGGCATATAAGTCTTTGTTCCACGGATACCAAAAATGTGACAATTCTAAATACTGAACATTACTACCATAAGGAGGATCTGTTACAACCAAATCAACAGAACAACTAGGAATATCAAATGTATCGATGGATCCTTCTATCAAAATTGTATTTGAACCCTTTTGAATATCCTGAAATTTCTTCCCAAGGTTTACTTTTAATCCAGTCTTTTGATTGTGTCTTAATCCTGATATTAGCCTTTTATAGGCTCTTTGAAAAGCGTCGGAAACTGACACCTCACAAAATTGAGAAGGTAACCAAAAAGCATGTTTTGACCATGTAGTAGGCTTACCACTTTGCCAACCTTCATTAGTAAAAGACATTAGATTTGTGTCTCTAAGAGAGCTACTAAAAACCAACCTTAAAAAAAATTTAACTTTTACACTAACCTGCAATTCATTTATACACCTTTTCAAAAGTAGATTTAGTAGCAAATTTTTGGTGGTGAAAAAATCCTCAAAATTCTTAACCCCTTTTGAGAAAAGTTTATCTTCTAACTGCCGATCCCAATTCATAGGAATTTCTGTTTGGGTAATTTTGACATCCTTTTGTTTCAACAAACGTCTTAACATATCCAGATACTTAGATAATCTTTTGAGATCATTGGAGTCGTAGAAAATTTTTTGAATTTGCTTTTGTTGGTCTTTAACAATTGCACTTAAGTATTTAATACCAATTCTTTCACAATTTGTTGGCCGTAGAAAAATCCCGTCTTGAGAATTCGACGGACACGTTTTATTTATACACAAATATTTAGCAGGGGCTATTTTCAAATCATTAGACAAGTAGGTCTTACCTAAACAAAGGTTGCAAATTACTTTGTGAGTTAGCTCAGACCACATAATATCCATGGATTTTTCTTCGCTATCACCTAAATAATACAATTGTTCTAGATTATTTATGTAAGAATTTACCTTCCGATAACTCTCGTGTAATTTTGAAAAATCCACATCGGTTGCCAACATCGAGTGAACTATAAATGTTGAGAGTGGATTCAAATCAAATCCAACTACTTTCCTACTTATTTGTAAACCTTCATAGATTGAAACTCCTCCCCCCATAAAAGGGTCCATGATTACATCGTCAACATCAGAATATGTATTTATGATTTCTCGAAAAACATTCCATGGGCGTCTAGCAAAATACTTATGTATTTTGTAGGGAGGAGTATGGGGTTTAGACTTAATAGGTGTGAAATGTTTCAAGAGATACCTACTTCTTTGAAATTTGGGCGCATTTTGATCATTAACAATTTATAACACTTCTAGATATGTTAACAACTGAACCATCCTTTTTTCGGCTGTTAACATATAATCCGTAGGAAATCGGCCATTTTATTCTTAATCTTCTTAGAACAATTCTCTCCATTCAACGCTAAAAAAAGTTGTTTTTCAATTCCCAAACTACTAAGACATACCCCCTCGACTAAGAATAACGATCACTATTGATAAACCACCCAAACCCAAGCAACTTGAAGCTAGGAGCAAACTAGCCACCTTTTTAGCCACCTTTAATCGAAATGTTCATAGTATGCTAGGTTGTCGCTCTTTTGTCCTAGGTTGGGATTGTTTCCGAGTTACGCGGGTTAGGAACAGGTATAGGAGAGGATAGGAAAGGACGTGGTAGGAGATACAATAAGAACTTCAAATCCGTTGTCTCCTGACCTTCGTTAGGAGAGGTGGGTTCGACTCCCTCCCGTTCCCGCCACCGATTACAGCGGATGGCAGTATTTCACAGGGAGTCATACATACTACTTACTTCTCGGTATAGATGTCGAGATTAGCCACGATTGCTCAATTATATTACCTCTTAATTGGTCCTCTTCTAAATGTAACAGCTTTGTTTGAAAAATTGGTATATTCATCAAAATCTTGTTTCTTAAAAACCTCAAGAGTTAAAATGTCATCTAATTGATTTTTTGAATTGGATTTCACTTGGTATTTAACGTATAAAAATTCATTATCATTGAAATAATTACTTTTTTTCCCAATTCCAACAGAATCGTCTCCCGATACGATGAAAAACTTGTTTTGCCCTACTGGACTATCATTATACAAAGGCTTTCCAATTAATTTATTCATTTTGCTTTCTATCAATATTCCAGAAATATCAGGGTTTTGATCTAAAATTTCCCAAAATGTTTCTTTACTCAAATCAGCTGTTTTTGTTAGATGAATGATTGACCACTCAGACCCAAAATTCTGATCGAATGCATCTGTAATATCATCTTTAAACCATGTCCCCCATATCTTTCCGATTTCATTAATATTTGGTCGACTATCTTCTAAATTAGTAAAAGGATGTGTTCCCTCATCAACCATTTTTTGATAAACAGGTTGGTATTGAGACAAGATGGAATTTTTTAGTTCTTCAGTAAAATAATCTAGTGGATTAGCTCTCACGTTCCACCAATGGGTTTTGTTTTCAGTCAGATTAGCGTCAAAACTTCGATCTTCAACACCAAAATCAATTACATGATATTCTTCAGGGCGGTTGTTTGAATTATTTCCATCTATGAAATCCCAATCCGTTTTGATGTAACCTATGTGAGTGCCAGCCTCCAGGACAATTTCTTCAGTTTCAGATTTTTCAACTAGAGATTTGATTTTGTCCAACAATGCTAGATGCATGAAAAATACTGTGACATCTTCTGATACTCTCATCCATATTTGAGCGTCAAATAACACTTCTTCTTCATTAATGGTGGATTTGCGATCACTATAGATTCGTATACTTCGTTTGTCTAATATTGATTTCACTGGCAAAAAAACCTTTATGGGTTCCTTGGAGCATGTAGCGAGATACCATTTTTTTGGACCTTCAGTATGATTTACAACAAAATGGTTGAAATATGGTTGTATGGAAGGATAAGTTCTACATACTGAATCCTCAGAAAATAATTTTTCAAAATCTACAGGAGTGTGGGTAAATCCAACAAATTCTTCAAATTCATCCTTTTGTTTTGATCGTNNTCATAATCATTCTCATCGTCATCATGATCATTCTCNTCGTNATCATGATCATTCTCGTCGTCATCATGATCATTCTNNTCGTNATCATGATCATTCTCGTCGTTATTGTTACTATCTTGTTCATTATTTTTAGGTTCTTCAGTGATTTTAATTTCTTCAACTTCAACTGGATTTGCAGGGTTTAAAGAATTGTTGTTTTCGCAAGCAATGAACAAAACCAACATAAATGTAATTAATAGTATCTTTATTTTTGCTAGGGTCATATTTGCTAGGGTCATAATTGCAGATTGTACATCGCTTTTTGTAAAAATTAAATTGTCACGCGTATCAAATACTAATAATCTATATTACTTACTTGTCGACAGANATGTCGGAATTAGTCCCAAAATTTNCNTCTTGTGCTCGATGTTGGCTGTATTCTTGGACTGTTAATATTGCTCGTCGTCGAAATATGGCATTGATNACTATACCTATTCCGCCTGCAGTNATCATGNCAGGGACTCCAACAATGCTTCCAATTCCGCCCATAATGAATCCTCCAAGTGCTGTAAAAGATATGGCCAAGCTGTGCAGGCTAACTGCTCTGCCTCTCAAATTTGGAGGTGCCACTAATTGGAGAAGTACGCCTAGGGTGACATCGTAGGCATATAAGAATGCCATAACTGCNCCTGCTAGGAATATTGATAAAGGTAGTGATCGGGAGAGCGCAAATGCAATAAGGGCAATACCTCCACAAAATGCGTTTAGGAACACTACGCGTGGTTTGTGAAGAGAATCACCTTTCGTAGCCATAAACAACGTCGATACAAACATACCAGTCCCTATACCCGCCTGTAGAAATCCCATTCCCAATGCATCCACTTCTAGTACATTTTTAGNCATTACTGGTACCATGATGAGGAACGCAAACCCAAGTGTCTCCATTACAATGCTGAAAGTGAAGAGTATTCTGAGGGATGGATTTGTGGAAGTATATTTGAGCCCTTGTATTGTTTGCCGTAGAAGGTGACCTGATGAAGAATCGATGCTTCCTTTAATGTTCATGAGTGAGAGGAATGGAAGCGAAATAGCTAAGCTAATTGCAATTAGTGCGTAGGCTGCCCATAGTCCTGACCATTCAATCAATGCCCCTGCAAGCATCGCACCACCAATCATCATTGGTGTGTTGGATATACGCCAGAGTGAGACTCCGTTCACTAGACGCTCTGGACCGACAATGTCATAGATGAACCGGTTTACAATAGTAAACCGTGTGGCACGTAGGCCGCCGACGATAAACGCTACTGCTAAAGCCATCCATAGTTCCATTACTCCAATGTAGATTGTCACTGACATCAATATGGCAATCGATGTGCTGATTATTCCCTCTGTCATCAGTAGATTTCTACGTTGAAAACGATCNGCGAGAGTACCAGCTAGGGATGAGAATAGAAACTGTCCGGCNCCTAATAATAGGGCATAGATACCGATCCAAAATTCAGAATCGTTAGATAGCTCCAGTACTAACCAGCCGTGTACAGCCATACGTACGGTCATGTCCACTGCTGCAAAGGTGCTGCTGGCATAGAATAGCTTGAATCCTGGCAATTTCAATGAAGCTAATAGNTTTTTTGAAGTAGAATCGTTCAGAAGAAAACCTCCAGTAGAGCTTCANATTATTGAAATTGTATTGAAATGGTAGCAGAAACATTGTTTCTCTTATTTCATTCTACAAAATATAGATGTTGACTTGAGGGTTAAGNCTTTANATTTTAATTAACAATAATTTCTTTTTAAAACCTTGAAACCCTGAACATTTCTATATCTAGATCTATTTCAGATTCAGTTACTAATGAAGCAANAATTTCACCGATGACGCTACAAAATTTGAATCCATGCCCTGAAAAACCAGCAGCTATAATTATTTGAGGGAATTCTGGGATTCTATCTACTATAAAATCCTCATCAGGNGTATTAGTAAACATGCATACTTTCCCATGGATCATTTGATTGTTNGCATCAGGGAAATATTCTGAGACACAATTTCGGAGTANTTGTTCGTCTTTTTCCGTGATTAATGAATGATCTAACTCATCAGGATCCACATTCTCAAATAAATGGTGGTATAAACCAATTTTAAANCCAGGGTATTGGAATTCTGGGAATCCGTAGAAACGTCCTTCTGGAACCAGCATTGTCCAAACAGGAAATTGTTCGGGTAGAAACATAGATGACTTTTTTGTGTCAAACCAACCCATTACCTGTCGTTCAGGTATTAGTTTGTTTTGAAAGGAGGGTAAGATTTTGCCTGTCCATGCTCCGGTTGTGAAAATCAAATTATCAGCTTCATATTCACCTAGATTTGTTCGTATTCTCACACCCCCTTCAGTGGTAGGATTCCAGTCAAGCAATTTTTCATGATAGTGTAATTCTGCTCCGAAGCTTGAGGCTAGTTTCACGAAAGATTCAATGGATTTTTCAGGGTTTAAGAAACCCCCATCAGGTTGAAACACCGACAAAATATCCTGAGGGAGTTTGAATGCAGGAAAACGTTTCGAAATTTCTTTTCCATTTAGGATTTCATGCCTTAAATCATGAAATTCGCAAGATTCTTTGGATCCAATAAAGATCTTACTATCCTTGAAGCCTATGTGAATAGATCCAGTGACATGNAGAATTTTTTCACCAGACANATNTTCTAGGTTTTGCCATAATTTGTAAGCNCGTTGGACGAGAGGGACATATGATGGATGTTCTGAATATGCTAGCCTTATGATTCTCGAAGCTCCATGAGAAGATCCTAAGTCATGAGCTAGTCCAAATTGTTCTATGCCCAAAACCTTTTTCCCAGATTTGCTTAATTCAAATAAAGCTGCACTTCCCATACCCCCAATACCGACAACTATTGCATCAAACTTGTTCATATTTTGCCAACTTAAGAATTTNNCATGGTGTGAATATAGATAAGAAAATACTTTTGCAGACTTTGGTTTAATTTTCACTCAATGATTGTCATATTTTACATTCTGAATTAATTTAATTCTATCTGAAATAGTTAGGCGAACGAAATTTTTACATATAGTGAACGTATTAAAAAATTGAGTTAATATGTTGCATAAAATAGATTNTGGAGAATTCCAAATGGTTAAACCGATTCAAGCCGTTTTGTTAGGNGCAGGTGGGCGAGGGTTATTTACTTTTGGAGATTTTGCCACCCAAAATCCAGACCAATTAAAGTTTGTAGCTGTAGCGGAGCCGGATGATTATAGAAGAGAAAAGTTTGCTGAAATTCACGGTATCNCGTCCCAAAATTGTTTTACTTCTTGGGAAGAATTAATGAAGGTAGATCAGGTTTCGTCGGTATTATTTAATACTACTATGGATAATTCTCATTTTGCATCATCTATGGCTGCTTTAGAAAAGGGATATGATGTTGTATTGGAAAAACCTATGGCCCCAACTCCGCAAGAATGTAGTCAATTAGTCGCGAAATCTACACAATTAGGGAAAAAACTAATAATTTTCCATGAAATGAGATATACGAAGTTCTTCAAGACGGTTTTTGATATTGTTCAATCTGGTAAATTGGGGGAACTTGTGAATGTGGAACATCGTGAAAATGTTGTCTTTTGGCATTATGTGCATAGTTTTGTAAGAGGTAATTGGAGAAATACTAAAGATTCAGCTCCATTTATTTTAGCAAAATGCTGTCATGATCTTGATTTGTTGTATTGGATTATAGGCCATAAAGTANAGCGATTATCTTCTTTTGGAAGTTTGAAGTATTTTAAGCCATCTAGTGCACCTAGGGAAGATTTNCCTGAAAGATGTACTGATGGTTGTCCAATTGAAGAGACTTGTATATTTTTTGCACCCAGATTATATTCTGGTCCTGCGAAAAANTGGCGTAGAATTCTTGAATTCGGTGAAGATACTGCAAATAAATCTTTAGATGAAATTCTAAAGGTAAGTGATTATGGTAGATGCGCTTATAAATGTGATAATAATGTTGTTGATAACCAAGTAGTGAATTTGCAATTTGAAAATGGGATTTTAGCAAATTTTGTTACTACCGCATTTGCAAATGAACCGAGTAGGTATGTGAGATTAGATGGTACTAAAGGAACATTAATAGGAGAACTATCTGGCACTAATTCACAATTGATTGTTAGTNATCATCTCAGTGGGAATGAGGAGTCGATAGATTTGGAAACAAAGTATGACGAAGGACANCATGGTGGTGGTGATTCCGAAATGTTGTTTGATATTGTTAACAATTTAAAGGTGGATCAGTCAATTGTTCATTCTGTGGAAGATGCATTGGAAAGTCATCTTATGGCNTTGGCAGCTGAAGAGTCGCGGCTGAACNATGGAGCAATTATAGATATGGAGGGGTTTAAATCCCGTTATATTTAGCAANCGATTTTGAAANTCAAGTTCGTACAANTTGACAAAAACATGAATAAATTTACCATATGCACAATAAAACTTTTTTATANTAGCCTTAATAAGATCACTTCGTGTTCAAATTCCGAGGGATTAGATGAAATATTTAAAGACTATTGGATTTAATTCTAATCAACCGATTGGAAGGGGATTCAATTATCCATATGATATAGATTTTTGCAGNGATGGTCGCATTTTTATGATAAATCGGATGGGTGGAAGAAATGCAGCTGGAGTTCGTATTCAGATATTTACCTTTGATGATGAATGGATTGAAGAATTTGGAGAAGAAGATTTTCGGATTCCCGTTTGTTTATCGTTTGATGAAGATGACAACATATACATCACTGATGAAGCTCTGAATGAAGTGAAAGTTTTTGACCTTAATGGCAAATTTCTAAATAAATGGGGTAATGAAGAACCAGAATATGATCGTCTTAAAGGACCGGCAGGGATTATTCATCACCCGGATGGGTTTGTGTATTTGGTTGAACAATTTGCAAACCGTATTAGTAAATTTACTAAAGATGGTCAACGTGTTAAGTCATGGGGTTCTGAAGGTTCTGGTGAAGGGGAATTTAATTTGCCATGGGGATTGACTGTGGATTCTATGGGTAATTTTTATGTGTCTGATTGGAGAAATGATCGGATACAGAAATTTGANCCAGATGGTGGATTCTTAGATTNTTTTGGAGNGTCTGGGAATGGTGAAGGNCAATTTCATAGACCTAGTTCGGTTGCTGTAGATAGCAGAGGGTTTATGCATGTTGCTGACTGGGGAAATGAAAGAGTTCAGGTCCTTGATCCAAGTGGTGGNTTTTATCAAATGTTAGAAGGTGAAGCGACATTGTCAGTCTGGGCGGAAGAATGGTTGAATGTTAATTTAGATGAATTTGATCGGAGACGTGAGTCATCATTGNTGATTCAGGATTTGCCCGANCATCTTCAAACTGCTTATCATAGGGCTTCTCAAAGTGAACCTATTTTTTGGGGACCAGTATCTGTAAAAATTGACTCAAGAGATAGGCTTTTTGTGACGGANCATAGTAGACACAGAATTCAAGTATTTGAACAATCAAATTAATGGTTGATCAGGAGGATAAAATGGAATTTTCTGATAGNCAATTAGCTGCTCATTTGGCTAGGAGAGCGGGGTTTGGAGCAACNCCTGATGAACTTGATAGATATGTTGAGATTGGATATGAAGATTTAGTTGAGCAATTCCTCGATACATCCGATGCAAACTATANTCCAGACGATTTGATTTTCAGNAGACATGTNGATATACATACAATGCAAGGTCATAATGCAGCTTATTGGGGTTATAGAATGGTATCAACTGATAAGCCATTTCANGAGAAAATAGCTTTGTTCTGGCANCAAATTTTTGCCACAGGTGAGAATAAGCTTAATAACTTNGGATCTCTTAATAATCAAGTTGATATGTTTAGAAGACATGGATTAGGTCGCTACGATGATCTGTTGATTGAGTTGTCCAAAGATCCAGCGATGATATTTTGGTTAGATAATCATGATAATCATAATGGTTCAATCAATGAAAATTATGGCAGGGAAATTCTCGAATTATTTTCTATGGGAGTTGGAAATTACACAGAAGAGGATATNAAAGAATGTTCCCGAGCATTTACAGGNTGGACTGTCAAAAATGGTGAATATCTTTCGTTGATGGCTTTTAAGGATTCAATTTGGCCTTATGGTCGAATCCTATGGCATCATGAGTATAGAGAAGAAGATCATGATGATGGAGAGAAACAATTCCTTGGTGAATCAGGACGCTTCAATGGGGAAGATGTAGTTGAGATTATNTGTCGTCAAGACGCTACTGCTAATTTTATAGCAAGACACATTTATAATTTCTTTGTTGCAGACGAAGTTCCTGTTCCCCAGTGGGGAGAAACACCACCGAGAGATCCTGAAGCTGTTGCATTCCTTGCTGATGCATATAAATTATATGATCATGATATTAAGTCTGTGATGAGAGTACTGTTCAATTCTGATTTCTTTAAAGGTGCTGTTTTCCAGAGAGTTAAAAGTCCTGTTGAATTGATAATTGGTACTCTTAGGACTACGGGTGAATATTTAGTTCCTGTTTCAGGGGATGTTGGAATGTTCGATGCTTTGGAAGAAGGTAAATTTATGGGTCAAACATTATTAGATCCTCCNTCAGTTGAAGGGTGGCATACAGGCAAAGAATGGATTAACAGTGGTGCACTGGTTGAGAGAGTAAACTTTGCTTCTTCTAGAGTCGGTGATGTTACAAAACCAGGAGTGAAGTCTTTAATTAATAGAATTCTCAATATTTTAGGCGAGGATTTTTCTTNNATAGANCTAATTGATGCAAGTATTGAAGTATTAGGAACNGCACAAATTGATAGATCAACTAGAGATACACTGATTAAAGAAATGGAAGNAGAAGGTANTTTTAATTTAGATGATCAAACTGAAACTGAAAACCGTATTACGAATTTGTTGACTTTTCTNGTTTCTACACCTGAGTTTCAACTTGCTTAGTTTCAACTTGGCAAATTTTCAATTCAGNATCCAAATCAATAATTTGATTNATTATTAATTTAAGAGGTGATTGAGTGAAATTGTCNTATGTACCTTTTCTAGTTGTAATGATTTTTATATTTGTTTCATGTAGTTCATCTGGAATTTCGGAAGAGGAAAGAACTTTGGAAGCANTAGCANAATATAGTTCTTCCGANCAGANTNCGTCNAAGATGGATTCATCAGGTAAATTGTCTTCAAGTTCAGTTGTNCCNTCAAGTAACACTATTAAACCTAGAGAGTCTGAGGTTTCTANAGTGGNTNCTACTCCAACTTCTGTTTCGGTAGCNGGGATTGAAAATTCCCGGNATGAAGATCATATGNTGAATGCNAGAAATTTGCTTCAACAAGGNCTTGCTGAAGAAGCTATTGAAGAACTAGAAAATGCAATCTTGAAAGATCCTGATAATTTAGAGGCATATGCCGGAAAAGTTGAAATCAGGCTGGGAATAGGAGATCTTGATTCAGCATTAGTTGAATTAAATTTAGCTATTGAAAAATTTGAGGAATTAGCTGGTAATTCAGACAAAATTTATCAACACCTAAAATATTTGTACGTAGTTAAAGCTCAATCACATGAGCAATTAAATCAATTAGAGGAATCTGAATCTAGTTATGATGATCTTGTTAGGATTGCTCCTGAGGATTCCATTGGATATTCAGGAAGAGCTTGGATCAAGTTTAAATTAGGTGAATTGGAAGATTCTACAGAAGATTTTGAAAAATCGTTAATGATCGACTCTTCCAATGTAATGAATTTATATTTCGCTACTTTTCCATACCTTTATTTGGGAGATTATGAACGTGTTATTGAACTAACAAATAAAATAATTGACTTGGATCCATTACATGGGAATGCTTACAGCAGAAAAGGATTGGCTAATTCCGGTTTGGGTGAATACAATCTCGCGTTGCAAAATTTAAATAAGGCAATTGAAATTCATAGCGATAGATCAAATTATTATATGGAACGATCTTTTGTATATGAAGCACTTGAAAATAGTGAATTAGCAGACAAAGATCGTAACATCGCATGCAAACTTCATGAACAATTTGGAGGTCTTGATAATCCAATGTTATGCCTTAGTGCTCCAACACCTTAGAAGTTTAATCGTACAATATTTTTATCAAATCTTTCTTATAGGATAAATTTTGATAGTAAAAGCAAATGATCCACGAATTTCATGGCAAGGGATCATTTCATTGGAAGTGACTGAGAGTTTTGTAAAGCCGTGGCGTATACCTTTTAAAGATCGTGAGTTGTTCCCTCCTAAAGAAATGTTAGAGCGTGCTTCTGCTCCAGCGGGAGTAAGGCTTAGTTTCCATACTGACTCGACATTCATTTTGGGAAAGATTGAGAATCCCAAAAGTGAAGATCCCGCATTTTTAGATGTTTTTTGTAATGGGGTTTTTTTTGAATCAATACTGATTTCGAATGCCAACGAATTTCAAGTTCGGAATCTTTCGGGCGGTGAAAATTTCATTGAGATTTGGTTGCCCCAGTTTACAGAATTCCGTTTAAAATCACTTACTTTTGATAAAAATTCCTCCCTTCGACCTTTTGTAGATGATAGGCCTAAATGGATAACATATGGCAGTTCTATTACCCATTGCAAAACTGCAGAAAAACCAAGTCTGACTTGGCCATCTATCGTTTCCAGAGAACATGGCATGAATCTAACATGTCTTGGTTATGCGGGTAATTGTCATTTAGAGCCAAATCTAGCAATGATGATTCGAGATACTCCTGCTGATTTTATATCAATTAAACTTGGAATAAATGTTCACAATCACGCGAGTATGAGTGTTAGGACTTTTATGCCAGGTGTAGTTGGATTTGTAAATTATTCGTGAAAAGCATCCATATATTCCAATTGTTGTAATTTCACCTATTTTCTCCTCACCAAGAGAACACACCCATAATATTGTAGGTTTGAATTTAGAAATTATGCGTAACGAAATTCAAAGTTGTGTGAAAAAGTTTAAAACTCAAGGTGATTTAAATTTACATTATGTTGATGGATTGGATATTTTTGGACCAGAATATGCACATCTTTTGCCGGATGATTTGCATCCGAATGTTGAAGGATACAACATTCTAGCGCACAACTTTTTGAAAAGAGTAGTACGACCATTTTTTAAAGATTAGGAAGTGCATAGTTTTCATTTGTAGATGTTTTGACAAAACTACGCAAACTATTACCATGTAGATGGTTTGCTATGTGAACTATAGACATAACATATTAGGTAAGATATTGGATTTAAAAAATGACAATTTGAAGAATTCGTTGCTGGACGTTGCTGCTTTGTATCAATTTGTAGAGATTTCAAATATTGATTTTAAACGACGGCAACTAATTGAACTTTGTAGAGATAACAATATTAAAGGAACAATAATTATAGCTGAAGAAGGTATTAATGGGACAATTTCTGGGAAGTCTGAATCTTTGTTATTGATTATTAATCATATTCGTGACTGGTCTGAAATCGATGATTTAGAAGTAAAATATTCTTCTACGACCACTCAGACTTTTCATAGATTAAAGGTTAAATCTAAGCAAGAAATAGTTACTATGGGTAAAAAAAATATTGATCCCAAGAAGTTGAAAGGTGATTACATTGATGCAATCGATTGGAATGATTTTATTCAAAGAGATGATGTTATTTTGATTGATGCCCGCAATATTTATGAGACTCAGGTCGGGAAATTTTTTAATGCTATTGACCCTGAAATAGATCATTTCAAAGAATTTCCTGAGTGGGTTGAGAATTTTATCCAGGATATTCCAGAAGACAAAAAAATTGCAATGTATTGCACTGGCGGTATTCGCTGTGAAAAGGCGAGTTCATATCTGAAAAAATTGGGACATCAAGAGGTTTATCAACTTAAAGGGGGGATACTGAGATATCTTGAGGTTGTATCAAAGGATGTCAGTCTTTGGGAAGGGGAGTGTTTTGTGTTTGATGGACGAGTCTCGTTGAAACATGGTTTAGAGGAAGGTACTTACTCTCTTTGTTTTGGTTGCCAATTCCCCGTATCTGAGATGCAACGACAATCTCCTTTCTTTGAAGATGGCGTTACTTGTGATCATTGTTATCATGAGCTTACAGAAAAGCAAAAAGAAGGATCTAGAGAGAGGCGTCGGCAGATTTCTCTTTCTAAAGAGAGAGGTGAGGTTCATATCGGGAAGGTTTTTGGAAACACATCTGATATAAGTTACTAGGATTAATATCATTCGGAGTTGAATTTTTTCCTAAATACTAGCATCATGTATGCAACTAATTTTATGAGGATAATAATATGATCAAAGGTTTCAATCATTCAGGTTTTGTAGTTCGAGACCTAGAAAAAATGGTTTCATTTTATCGAGACGATTTAGGCTTAGAAATTGAAAAAGAAATTGATAGTAAAGCTCCGGAATCTGGAAATCATACAGGCATACCTGGTTCACACAGAACTCTAGTGTTTGTAGGCAAAGGTGGAGGACACGCATTGGAGCTTGTCTATTATATTTATCCAGAGAGTGAAAATGGGCATTTAGATAGAGCTCAATTGGGAGCTTCCCATGTATGTTTTGATGTTGAAGATATTCAAGGGCTGTATAAAGATTTGACTTCCAAAGGAATTAAGTTTGTTACGCCTCCAATAATGTCAGTCACACCAGATGGAATTGAGAAAGGGATTTGTTATTGCCAAGATCCTGAAGGGAATTGGTTAGAATTTATTCAATAATAGGAGAGATAGATGCACTTACTTGAAGTATATAATCCTGTTGCGCCACAGCGCGGGATGATGAATGTGTTTGAGCCGAACTCTCGCCCATCCACATTGGATGGTA
>PBBT01000006.1 GCA_002717725.1 Chloroflexota bacterium | reverse complement strand
CGCTGATTAATACTGCTGCATTATCATCAAATTTAATGTGAGAACCATCAGGTCTTCGATATGATTTTGCAGTACGCACTACTACAGCTTTGACCACTTGTCCTTTCTTGACTTGAGCTGCTGGCACAGCTTCTTTAACACTGGCTACAATTACGTCACCAAGGCCTGCATACGTTCTCCCTGTTCCTCCGGGAATTCCAATGCAGCTTATGGTTTTTGCTCCAGAATTATCTGCGACTCTTAGTCTAGTATACTGTTGGATCATAATGTTTCCTGTTAATTTGGAATTTGTTCAGTTTTACTCTGAGTAGGAGTAAAACCTTCAAAACGTTCCAAAATTTCGTCTAATTTCCAGTTTTTTGTTTTAGATAGGGGGCGTGTTTCAACTATTCGAACCACGTCACCAGTTCTGCCAGAATTGTTGTAATCATGGGCAACGAATTTTGTCCTTTGTTTAACTAACTTTTTATATAAAGGATGTCTTCGTTTCCACTCAACCATTACGACGATTGATTTATCCATACGGTCACTAGTGATTTTCCCAATTCTTACTTTTCGGTTTACATTACTCATTATTGTTCTCAGCTATTGTTCGTTGTCTTTGGATGGTTTTTATTCTTGCAATTCTCTTTTTAATTCGTTTAATTTCAGTAACGTCAGAAAGTTGGAGAGTTGCAGCACGAAAACGTAGGTTCATAGCTGCTTGATACGCTTCCTGACTCTCGTTAGATAAATCGTCATTATTTAGTGATCTTAAATCGTCTATTTCTGCCATTGTTATTATTCCTGAGTTGTGTGTCTTGATACTATTTTTGTTGGCATCGGCATTTTAGATGATGCTAAAGTCAGAGCTCTTTTAGCTGTTTCCTCTGGGATCCCTGCAAGTTCAAACATTATTCTTCCAGGTTTGACGACTGCCACCCAGTGGTCAACAGCTCCTTTACCTTTACCCATCCTGGTTTCGGCTGCTCGTGCGGTAACACTTTTGTCTGGAAAAATCCTGATCCAGATTCTTCCACCTCTACGAGTATATCTAGTCATTGCCCTACGTGCTGCTTCTATTTGTCGGGATGTAACCCACGCAGGTCCAGTAGCCTTGAGTCCAAATTCCCCAAAATTTAAAGTGCTGCCAGCTACAGACAAGCCCTTTCGTCTTCCACGGTGGTGGTTTCTATATTTAATTCTTTTAGGTTGAAGCATTTTCCTTCGATTCCTCTCCAATATCTTGTGACTCAGCTGAAGATGTTTCTGTATTGGAGTCAGATTGGTTTGCGGACTGTTCGCCACTTAACACAACTTCGATAGGCTGAATATTCTCTTCTTCGGGTTCCAAAATTGATGTTTGAAGAATGTCGCCTTTATAAATCCATACTTTGACGCCAATCGTGCCATATTCAGTCTTGGCTTCCACAAGTGAGTAGTCTATATCGGCTCTAAGAGTATGTAATGGGACTCGGCCTTCGAGAACTTTTTCAGCTCGAGCAATTTCTGCGCCAGCCAATCTTCCAGAGGCAATAATTTTCACTCCTTTTGCCCCGGCTTGCATAGTTCGGCCTGCTGCCTGCTTAATAGCCCGGCGAAAAGCAATTCTTCTTTCTAGTTGATCAGCTACATTCCTGCCTACTAGATAAGCATCCAATTCGGGTTGTCTGATTTCTTGTACGTTCAGCCGAACAGCTCTGCGGCTAGTCAGTTCGACAAGTTCACGTCTCAACTCTTCAACTCTTTGCCCTCCTCTACCAATAACAATTCCAGGCCGAGCTGTGTGAATTGTTATAGTTAAGTCATCACGGTTTCTTTCTATATCTACCCTGGATATGCCGGCATCTGAGTATCCGGATAATATTGAGTCACGTATTTTGCTGTCTTCTAAAATCATGGATCTATAATCTGCATGTTTGACAGCAAACCATTTGGATTGCCAATCTTTGACTATTCCTATACGGAATCCAGTTGCATGAGTTTTATGTCCCAACTTACATATCCTCCCTTGCTTCGGAGTCATCTACCACAACTGTCACGTGGCTACTCCTCTTTAAGATTCTAAATGCACGTCCCCTTGCTCTTGCTCGGAATCTCTTTAATGTAGGACCTTCGTTAGCGTATGCTTCAACGATCTTTAGATCAGAGATTCTAGACATTAGTTCATTTTCAGCATTGGAGGCTGCAGATTTTATCACCTTTGCAACCCTTTCAGCTGCTGGAGAAGGTAGAGCACTTAATTCTCTTAAGGCATCTTCCACTTTTTTACCCCGTACCAAATCAACATAAGGTTTGATTTTAGTAGTTGGGATTCCTGTATTTTTTGATAAAGCTCGAATTGGCATAATAGTTCTCCGTATTTAGCTNGCGCTAGTAATCCTTTCAGATCGAGAACTATGTCCTCGGAATGTTCTAGTAGGAGCGAATTCTCCTAATTTGTGTCCAACCATATTTTCTGTGATGAAAAGAGGNACATGCCTGCGACCATCGTGTACAGCTATAGTCAGCCCTAACATATCTGGCATAATAGTAGATGCTCTGGACCAAGTTCTTATCACCTGTTGGGAACGGCTTGATTGAGCAGCTGTTATCTTGCGTGCAAGTTTCTCGTCAACGTATGGACCNTTTTTGATTGATCTCGACATTTTATTTTTGATACCTTCTTCTAACTATTAATCGATCACTAGATTTTTTGCGTCTTGTTCTATACCCTAACGCGGGTTTACCCCAAGGAGTTTTTGGTCCTGGCATACCTATAGGCGATCTTCCTTCTCCACCACCATGTGGATGGTCTCGTGGTGACATTACAACTCCACGTACTTCGGGTCGTCTTCCNATATGCCTTTTTCGGCCAGCTTTTCCAAGTTTGGTATTTTTATGATCTACTGCGCTAACTTGGCCAATAGTAGCCATATTTGTTGTTAACACTTGNCTTGTTTCACCNGACGGTAAATTTATTAAAGTGTATTTTTCATCTCTTGCCATTACCTGGGCAGAAGTTCCAGCGCTGCGAACTATTTGCCCGCCTTTACCTGGATATAGTTCGATATTATGTACCATGGTTCCGACAGGTATTGATTTTAAAGGAAGTGAATTNCCAACTTTAACTTCAGCATTTTCGCCTGCTTGAATTATATTTCCAACTTTTAATCCATTAGGAGCTAGGATGTATCTCCAATCTCCGTCGCGATACTTAATTAGAGCAATTCTTGCAGACCGATTTGGATCGTATTCTATAGAGTGAACAGTTCCTGGCACATCAAATTTATTTCGTTTGAAATCAATTTCACGAAGCCTACGTTTATGTCCTCCTCCGCGATGACGGACTGTAAGTCTACCATTCCTACTTCTACCACCATGTTTTTTTAGTGGTTTAAGTAGAGATTTCTTGGGTTTTGAAGTAGTAATATCTTCAGTNGTTTGCTGGACCATACCCCTTTGTCCAGGGGTTAAGGGTTTTCTTGTTTTAAGTGGCATTTAATTAAACCCCCTCAAATATAGTTATGCTTTGGCCATCAGCGATAGTTACAATAGCTTTTTTTCGAGAAGGTTTAATAGAAAATCTTGGTCCGTATCTTTTTCTTTTCCCACGTATATTCATAGTGTTTACTTGCACTACATCTACCCCAAAAGCTTGTTGTACAGCATGTTTGATTTGTAATTTGGTTGCAGAAGGCAGTACCTCAAAGGTATATCTATTAGAAGACTCCATTATAAGNGTGCTTTTTTCTGTTACNACGGGTTTTCTAAGTATGTTGTATGAATTATGATCCATTATTTTTTGTCCGATATTTCTATTTCATTACTGTTACGATTTTTGAATCTATCAAAATTACCGCCCCATAAACTCTCAATATTTCGAATTGAATCCAACGTTGCGACTATTGATCTTGCATTTAATAAATCTAAAGGATTTAGCGCAGAAGATGGTAAACATTTAACTTTTGGAATATTGTTGATGGTTCTGTAAATATCGGTTTTCTCTCCATCTAAAACCATTAGTGTTGAAGGCTCAATATCTAGTGTCTTTAGCAAATTTAACATTGATTTGGTTTTAGGGTTGTCGATTCCAATTTTGTCTAAAATTGTGATTCTGTTTTCACGGGCCTTGTCCGAAAGAACTATTTTCAGGGCTTGTCGCTTAACCCGCTTGGGCGTTCTTTGTGAATAATCTCTGGGNGATGGACCAAATGTCACTCCTCCTTTGCGCCATAATGGGGAACGAATAGATCCTTGCCTAGATCGTCCTGTATGTTTTTGGGGTCTTGGTTTGGCACCTCCGCCNGAAACTTCAGAACGGGTTTTTACTTTAGCAGTNCCTTGTCGCTTATTTGCNAGTTGAGCCACAATNACTTGGTGCAGTAANGNTTGGTTCATGTCAATATTAAAAACGTCGTCNCTGACTTCNATNCTGCCAAGATTTTCACCATTAATATTTTTGAGAGTTAGTTCCATAAGTTACTTACCTCTCTTTGANAATAAAAGNAAACCCTGTCGAGCACCAGGAACGGCTCCCTTGACAAGGANAGCATTTTTTTCAACATCTACTGAAACNACTTCAAGATTTTTAACAGTAANTTTAANATTTCCCATATGGCCTGCCATTTTNAATCCTTTTAGNACTTTTCCAGGNGAGGTNCCAGCNCCAATTGATCCTGGAGCTCTATGNCTATCNGATTGTCCATGTGTTTTGGGNCCACCTCTGAAATNGTGCCNTTTGACNCCGCCTTGNAATCCTCTTCCTTTNGAAATCCCAGTGANATNTAGNCGTTCTCCTGGCTCAAATATAGAAGAATCAAATTTNTCTCCAATATTNANGTCTTCAGTNCCGTCTGATNTGACNTCTCGAAGATATCTGAANAATTNATCAGAAGACTTCTTGAAGTGACCAATTTTGGGTTTTGTAGNTTTCTTAANCGTTTCAAATCCTAATTGCACACTTTCATATCCNTCAATTGAGGATGATTTGATTTGAGTNACTGTACATGGANANACTTGNATTGCNGTTACACAGTCAGCAGATCCGTCTTCGCGGAAGANNTGNGTNGTNCCAATTTTCTTTCCTAAAATTTGTGTGATAGCCATANNATGATCTCAGTTTAAGTTTTGATNGTAACATCCACGCCTGCAGGGACATTAAGTTTNGTAAGNGANTCAATTGTCCTTGCTTCGGGATTGTCNATATAAATTANTCGATTGTGNGTACGTATTTCAAAATGTTCACGTCCTTTTTTGTGAACGTGGGGNCCTCGAATTACACAAAACCTTTTNATGGTTGTTGGTAGAGGGATAGGTCCAGAAACTCTTGCNCCTGTACGTTCAGCAGCTTCAACAATTTGAGTTGCAGACTGATCNAGNATTCGATGCTCGAATGCTTTGAGAATAATTCTTAGTCTATTTTGAGTTACCATCTTAAAAAANTTTCCTATTCATTCTTTTCGATTATTGAGGCCGATGTTTCTTCATATTGATGGAACTCAATCGTGTAGGAAGCCCTGCCTTGTGTTAGAGATCTAAGAGTACTTGCATACCCAAAGCTCTCCCCAAGAGGGATATTAGCTTTGACAATTTGAACGTCATTTTCTCCCTCNAGTCCTCCAATTTGAGCTCTGCGTTTTCCCAAGTCAGAAAGTACATCTCCGAGGAATTCTTCAGGTGTTATTACTTCAAGAGACATTACAGGTTCTAGAAGAGCCATTTTNCCNCTGGACATAGCTGATTTAGCAGCCATTGAGCCAGCTATTTCAAATGCCACTTTNGATGAGTCAACATCATGATAACTTCCATCCAATAGNGTGATTTTCACATCCAAAACTGGATGTCCTGAAATGGGACCTGTTTTTAATGCTTCACGAACGCCGTGTTCGACAGANGGTATATATTCATTAGGAATATTACCGCCTACAACTTTACTTTCAAATTCAACTCCGGTACCTCTCTCAAGAGGTTCAAGTTCTAAAATAACATGNCCAAATTGNCCGTGACCNCCAGATTGCCTNACAAACCTAGCCTCGGCTTTTGCTAATGCCTTTAANGCTTCTCTGTATGCAACTTTTGGTTTACCAACATTGGAATCTACACCATATTCTCGGCGCATTCGGTCAACTGCTATCTCTAAATGCAACTCACCCATTCCCGACATTACAGTTTGAGCAGCTTCTGAATCAAACGAAACTTTAAATGTCGGATCTTCATCTGCCATTTTGTATAACGCATCACCTAATTTGTCTTGGTCACTACGNGTTTTNGCTTCAATGGCCATNGAGATTACGGGTTCAGGAAAGCTGATTTGCTCAAGGACTATTGGCTTNTCNTGGTCGCATATTGTGTCGCCAGTGGTGGTNTTNTTTAGNCCAACAGCAGCNACTATATCTCCAGCACGTATGGTNTCTAGATCCTCTCGATCATTAGCATGCATTTTCACGACCCTGCCGAGTCTTTCACGAATTCCCTGAGTGGAATTAAAAACACTTGACCCAGATTCAATTGACCCCGAATACACTCGAAGGTACACAAGTCGACCAATGAATGGGTCAGGGACTGATTTAAATGCTAATGCCGAGAACGGTGCATTTTCATCAGACTCACGTGTAATTTCAGTATCTTCTTTATATGATTTCCCNCTGATTGCATCAATATCTTTTGGCGAAGGTAAGTAGTCACCAACCGCATCCAAAAGCGGGGGTATGCCTTTATGTTTTAAGGCTGTTCCGCAAAGCACAGGCACTATCTGATTGGCAATTGTAGCCATTCGNATCCCGGATTTTAATTCTTCGTTTGAAATAGATTCACCGTCAAGATATTTTTCCAACAAGTCGTCATTTACTTCTGANACCTTTTCGATTAATTGTTCTCTGTATTTATTAAAATCATCCATTAATTCAGCAGGAATATCACCGATTTTTATTTCATCTGTAATTTCTTCTGGAAAGAATATAGCTTTTTGGTCAACCAAGTCGATTACACCTGAGAAATTTTCCTCTACGCCTATAGGTATCTGAACAGGTACAGGGTTAGCCGAAAGCCTATCGATGATACTTTTAATGGTGCGTTCGAACGAAGCACCAACTCGATCCATTTTATTGACGAAACAAATGCGAGGAACGTTGTATCTATCAGCTTGTCTCCATACGGTTTCAGATTGCGGCTGAACTCCTGCAACAGCATCAAATACAACCACACCACCATCAAGAACTCGCAGGCTTCGCTCAACTTCTGCTGTGAAATCAACGTGTCCGGGAGTGTCAATGATATTTATCGANTAAGATTTCCAATCTGCAGCAGTAGCAGCTGAAGTGATGGTTATTCCTCTTTCGCGTTCCTGCTCCATCCAGTCGGTGACAGTAGTTCCATCGTCAACACCGCCAACTTTATGAGTTCTTCCACAGAAAAATAATACTCGCTCTGTAACGGTAGTTTTACCTGCATCGATGTGAGCAATGAAGCCAATATTTCTAACGTTTTCCTGAGATATGTTAGATGCCTTCTTAAATTTGGGAGATTCTGATGTAGTTGGTGTTACCATTTGTAATGCGCGAATGCTCGATTCGCCTCCGCCATTCTGTGTAATTCTTCTTTTCTTCTTACCGCTGCGCCTTGATCNCGAGCTGCTTCTATTAATTCTTGAGCTAGTAATTCTTTCATNGCAGATCCAGTTCTTCCTCTTGCAGCAGTAATTATCCAGCGCATTGCTANAGCAGATTTTCTAGAAGGCAGAACTTCGGTGGGAACTTGGTAAGTTGCACCTCCGACTCGGCGAGATTTTACTTCAAGTTGTGGAGTAGCATTTCTTACTGCCATAAGGAATACTTCTAGGCCAGGACGATTCATCTCTTGCTCTGCTAAATCCAGAGCACCATAGACTATTCTTTGGGCAGTAGTTTTTTTCCCGTTTAACATTACCCTATTGATGAAACGGCTTAAATCTTCACTCCCGTATTTGGGGTCAGCTTTAACTGGTCTTATTTCTGCTCTTCTTCTTCTAGCCATGATTGAATCCTAAGATTTTTTTGAGCCGTATTTGCTACGACTTTTTTTTCTTCCCGTTACGCCCGCGGCATCAAGAGCACCACGAACAATGTGGTAGCGTACACCAGGAAGATCTCGTACTTTTCCGCCTCNNATGAGTACTAATGAGTGTTCCTGCAAGTTGTGNCCCTCTCCAGGNATGTATGCAGTGACTTCCATGCCATTGGTCAGTCTCACCCTTGCTACTTTTCTTAATGCAGAATTAGGTTTCTTAGGGGTTTGAGTCCTTACTTGTACGCAAACGCCTCTTCGCTGAGGGGACCCAGAGTCCACACTCATNCGGTTCTTTAGTGAATTATATGAATACCTTAAAGCTGGCGACTTAAATTTCTTCGTTCGCCTTCTTCTAGGTTTTCTAACNAATTGATTAACTGTAGGCATAGGTTATTCCTGTTAATATTGCTTGGGATAATAAATCAAGCTTTACGCTCTAGGCGCAAGTAGAAAGTTTACTTGATATAAATTAGCATGTCAACCTACAAATGGGGCTATTAGTTGCTTTTGTTAAAGAGTAATTTGTNANGAAATTTCTTCTTGTNATATTGCNTTTTTGGGAGCGCGGACTGTAATTACTAATGNTGCTGCTGCCNCNTACAATAAAATCATAATCCACCAAGCCATTTGATAGCTTCCGGTACTTTCGAACATGTATCCAACTATTGGAGGGCCAATTCCTGCGCTAATTAATAGAACTGGCATTGTGATTCCNCGGATTGCTCCTAAAAAGTCTCTCCCGAAATAAGCTGCAAATATATATCCAGTAACNATCATGTTAGCCCCAACNGAAAGACCAAAGATTCCACTTGAAGCAAAAACTAACCAAGTTGGGCTTTCAGGCATTTTTGATGTTAGTAACATTAACAACAATGCAAAAATAAAACCGCTATACGAAGACGTTGCAATATATCTTATAGGTAGTTTGTCTGCTACCCATCCTGATATTATCGCCATGGATGCCGCTCCTGCAGCATCTAAAGAAAACGCAAAGGCAACNGTTCGTCCATCATATCCATTATCCATCCAAAATGGGATTCTGTGAACTCCCGCGCCCCCTTGGGCTAGTCCAACGAGTGCAAATATAATTGTGAGCATCCAAAATGTTCTTGTGTGGAGTGCGTCTTTTACAGTCCAAGAAATTTCGTCTTCGGTCTTTTCGATTTGTTTTGTGNAGAGGGTTTTTGAATTATTGATTTTTNCGCTTGCAGATTCACCATCAACTTTTAGTCCCAAATCTTCTGGCCGGCGTCTTAGAAATATTGCAGATATAGGGATTGTAATTAGCATGAAAATAATTGCTAACAAAATCCATGTGTTACGCCATCCAATGTTTTCGATAAATATTTGGGTTGCAGGTAGCATTACTATTCCACCAAGGCCTAATCCTACGGATGCTAATGCAATTGCAATACCACGTTTTTTAAAGAACCATTTTGCAACGGGGACTGAAGTGACTAAGCCTCCTGGTGCAGCTAGTCCTGAAAGTCCAATGATTCCAAAAAGNAATATTAGTTGCCAAGATTTTTGCGAAAAACCAATTAGTATCATTGATGATCCAATTATTATCGCGGCAACAACTATATATATTCGTGGGCCATGTTTGTCGATGATTTTCCCAACGAAATAGCTCGCAGCTCCTCCNGTAAATCTTCTTGCAGTATCCATCCACCCGAAAGCCGTCCTNCTGATGTTGAGATCAGATTCCATAAGAGGGATAAATAATCCGAAGTTCAGGTTTCCAGTAGCCATTCCTGCAAAATTTATTAATGCCATTGATGCAACTATAATCCAGCCATAAAAGATGCGTTTTGGCCTNNGAGAAAACATCTACTAGGAAATTCCCATTAAGTTGCCAACTGCTTTNGTTCTAATTCTTACTGCATTACTGGGNAGGTAGGTTAAAGGGATTTCTTCTATTTCTACAATTTCTATAGTTTCTGGATCTCCACCTGCGGAGATTGTTTTGTTTATGGCTTCACTTTGAGCCATACTCATTGCCTCTTGCCTTGTAAGTTTGTCNAGAGAATACACATTTTCAACCTGGCCTCCAACTTGAGCAATTGCAGCGCCAATAGCATTTGCNATATCTCCATTTGTTGGACGAATAACCGANGAAGCACCGTTTAATTCATNACCNAGTAGTATGCTGCCACCACCTACAAGGATTACNGGNACTGGNTCGGCATTCAGCTTCATTTGGTCAATGGTGGTCTCTATNCGTTCTTTGATGAGATTANCAACATGTNTGACTGTTTGTCGATCCAAGTTTTTCACGTAATCTGGATTGCCTAATTTTGTCATTTTGTTAGCAACAATATAATCTGTTGATGTAGGTGTTTTTCCTCCAAATATTAAGGCTTCATCCATCAATTTAAATCCTACACTTTTTGGACCGATTTCAATTGGGTTGGTACTTACTATACTTCCTCCACCTATTGCAACAGAAATCACATCAGGCATTCTAAAATTTGTTCTAGCTCCGCCAACTTCTACTGCGATGGAAGCCTCTCGAGGAAAACCATTTATTAATACACCAACGTCAGTTGAAGTTCCTCCGATGTCNACTACAATACCATTTGAAGTTTTAGACAAAAACGCAGCTCCTCTCATACTGTTCGTTGGNCCTGATGCNATAGTGAAGACAGGATAGCGAGTTGCGAACTCAGCATCCATTAGAGTCCCATCGTTTTGACTTAGGAACAATGGAGCATGTATATCTTGAGAAACCAAAGCGTTTTTAATGCCAGAAATTGTCATTTGAGCATTTTTACTTAAACTTGCGTTTAGTGCNCCAGCATTTTCGCGTTCAAGTATCCCTATTCTTCCTATTTCTGATGANAATGTAATGTTTAATTCTGGATACTCTTCTTTAATAATTTCTTGCGCTACTTTCTCATGAGAGTTACTAACTGGGGAAAAAACGCCACTAATAGTAAGAGCTTCTATTCCAGTTTTTTTCATTTTTTTGGCTGATTCCACAATGGATTTTCGATCAATTNNNGCTATTTCNCGACCATCGAATTCGTGTCCACCTGGTACAAAAAAATGTGATCCNCCNATGGCTGATTTNAGGTCTTCGGGCCAGTCTACTAATGGCGGTAGCAGTGTTGTTGCAGGAAGACAAAGTCTCAATACTCCAGTAGGAGATAANCCGCGTTTTTCCAGTAANGCATTTGTAAAGTGAGTAGTGCCTAACATTATCGCCTGTAGACTGTTTTTAGTGTCTTTAGGACCATCATTTATTACTGATTCAATAGAAGACAAAATCCCTGAAGTAATATCAGGTGTTGTGGGGCTTTTCTTTTGTGCAATAAGCGTCGTTCCATCCATTAATACTGCATCAGTATTTGTTCCTCCGACGTCTATTCCTATTCGCATTTTCCCCTCGCTCTTAAAAGTTTATTTAGTTACNCTCAGTGGTTTGAAGTCCTCATCATANCCAAATGCTTTTGGTCCTACTACTGCAAGAGCCTCGGGNCTCGTTAAGAGCTCTGGTGCAGGTAATCCTAGTACGGAAACTCTAAACCCGTATCTTAGTAATTCAGTTGTGATTGGCTCGCCGCGTTCTGTATCAACGATGCATATTAGGTCTGGCACAGTACATACCGTGTTGCCAGAAATTTTTGCAATCAGATTTTCNTTTTGAAAATCGATTTCCATAGATTGTCCCAAGAATGTATCCATTCCTTCTATAGAAAGATTTCCACGGGTGAAACCTCCAACAATCCTACGTTCCACATCTACTATTTTCCCCTGAAACAGAATTACTCCAGGGATTGTGTCAAATATTGCATTTATTGGATCAGTTTTATTTGATTGAGACTTTAGAATTGATTCACCTAGTTTTTTTGCCAGTGTCATAGTGTAGGGAATAGCGGTGTCTTGTACTTCTTTTGATGTCATTGGGGCGAATGCCCATGTAGCGATTGAACCCATTTGGACACATACCGCTCGACTCATTTTTTCCATCCATACGGGATCTATTGAATTAGGGAAAACGGAAATATTTCCTTTTTCATCGCAAATGATTGTAGGGTTGTGGCTAACTCCAAACATAAAAAATGTGATCATTTGTAGCTCAGGNAAAGCTCTGCCCATTCCATCAGCATCAACAATTGGCAAGTTTGCCATCGCACCCGCTATAATTGGTTCTATAGAATTCCCGCCTCCTATTTCCCCTGATATCAGCGCTGTAGCTTTTGTGTTTGTTTGGTCTTCCATTGCCCTTAATGCNGTATATGAGTCAGTNCCTCTAATTTTTTCTATATCAACAGTAGGCGCTCCTATGCCCCCGACGCATACGACTTTGTCGTTATCAGTCAATTCTTCTGGGAGTAGTACTTTTACAGGACCATATTTTCTTATTATTTCTCGAGCACGTAATAAACCTATATATGGATTGAATCCTCCNCCGGTACCTAGAATNCCGGTNCCGAGTGCGATTGCTTCTAGAGATTCCTCAGTAATTTCCCACATAATTAACCACTTGNATTTTTGTTATTNTNAATGATGGATCAAGATTTGATCANCTTTNNGCAATCCTACTGTTCAATTGTGTTTTTAGTCAANATNATAAAAATATTCCTNGAATTATAGTTTTATGGTATTATCGTAGANCGAACTCAGTTAAGGAATAATGATGGAAGCAAGAGAACTTGTNTCGGTCGAAGAGAATAGTAAAATTGAAGAATTTCGGACAGGAGATACTGTTCGAGTTGGAATCAAGGTTCGTGAAGGCGACCGTGAGAGGATTCAAGATTTCCAAGGTGTCGTGATTCGTAATCGTAAAGGCGATTCAGATGGTTCATTTACTGTACGTCGAGTGAGTTTTGAAGTTGGTGTGGAGAGAACCTTTCTCAGAAGATCTCCAATGATCGATAGTGTGTCGGTTGTAAGACGTGGAAAAGTTCGGCGTTCGAGGATTTATTACATTAGAGGACGTTCTGGTAGGTCGGCTAGAATTAAAGAACGCAGGTAGANATTACTTTTCGCAATTGAATGTTCTTTGACTTGTGAGGCACATTTCATGTTTGCACACGTAGCCGTAGATTTCCAAGCTTGGCGTGATCGTACGTTTGTTTATTCTGTACCGAAAGATTTTAATCTCAAAGTAGGTCACTTAGTAATCGTGCCATTCGGGAAGAGATTTTTACAGGGATTAGTTACTCATCTTTCTAAAACATCAGATGTAGAGCAAACAAGGTTTATTGATTCAAAAGTTTTTGAGGAACCTATACTGGATCCGATGAGGATCGACTTGATGAATTGGGTCTCAAGTTATTATAAAGCTTCCCTTTTTGAATCTGCAGCNCTTATGTTTCCAGCTGGTATTCGGTCCAATCATAAAGTAGTGATTCGTTTTNTAAAAGAATTATTAGCAGATGAATTGAAGGAATTAACTGATTTAGAAAAACAAATTTTAGATTTTTTNGTCGATACTGAAATATCTACTTCTGAACGAGTGCATGAATTGTTTGGATCAGGTTCTACAGAAGCCGTGATAAACCTTGAGGCTAAAGGTGTAATAAAAGTGGAAATAGTCGAAAGACGTCCTTCNNTTAGAGCTANAAAAATCGAATTAGCAAAACTTAATTCATTTTTTGAAACTGAAATAATTGATTGGATCTCGGATAGTNCGAAGTTTTCTAAAGCTCCTCGAAGAGCAGAGATTTTGTTTAGATTGATTAATGTAGATGAGCCAGTAAGAGTATCTGTTTTAAGAAAGGATCATGGTAATTCAGCAGTAAATGCATTGTTGAAACTTGANTGGTTGCAAAAAATTGATGAAATTGTTGAAAGAGATCCCCTTGCNAATTTGCAGGTTTTTGATCTGNACGAAATCCAACTAACTTCTGAACAGCTACAAGTTAGTCANACTATTAAAGNAGAATTAAATAATAATAATCCCAACCGACGCCCTATGTTATTACATGGGGTTACCGGTAGCGGTAAAACTGAAATATATCTTCAATCTGTAGCAGATTGTTTGAGTGTTGGGAAATCAGCTATTGTNTTGGCTCCGGAAATNGTTCTTACCCAGCAAACCATTGAGAGGTTTAATAGCAGATTTCCTGGTCAGGTGGCTTTGTTACATAGTGGGTTGTCAGATGGGGAAAGGTATGATCAATGGTGGAAGATTCGAAATGGAGATGCCCAAGTAGTTGTTGGCTCACGNAGTGCATTATTTGCGCCAGTGAAAAATTTAGGCTTAATAATTCTTGATGAGGAGCATGAATGGACGTATAAGCAAATTGATTCGGAACCAAGATACCATACTAGAAATGTCGCAAAGCGAATGTCAGAGATGTTCCAGTGTTCATTGATTTTAGGNAGTGCGTCTCCCGACCTTGAAACAAATTATTTAGCAGAAACTGGATCATATAAAAAANTGGAATTACCAACCCGGGTTGTTTCAATTGCTGATGGATCAGATTTGAGAGTATTTGAAGGTTCTTTTCCTNATGTGAATGTTGTGGACATGAGAGATGAATTAAGGAGTGGAAATGATTCGATTTTTAGTCANAAACTTCTGTTGGCAATTGAAAGGCGATTGAGTTCAAATGAAAAGATTTTATTGTTTTTAAATCGTCGTGGCACTGCTTCGTATTCCTTATGTAAAAGTTGTGGTACATCAGTTGAATGTGCCAGATGTGATATTTCTTTAACCCCTCATCAGTCAACAAAAGGATNAATCTTGATATGTCATTATTGTGGGTATAGACGNAATGTACAAAANCAATGTCCAAATTGCTTGAAACACAGAATGGATTTCTATGGTCCTGGGACTCAAAATGTTGAGCAAGAGGTGAAGAATCTATTTAGGGGAGTTTCGGTTTTACGNTGGGACAGTGATGTCACAAGGCGTACTAAGGATTATTTCAATTTATTGAATGAGTTTCGAAAAAGTGATTCTCAAGTATTAGTAGGTACTCAGATGATAGCTAAGGGATTACATTTTCCTGAAGTGACTTTAGTTGGAGTGATATTGGCTGATTTGGGATTAAATATCCCAGATTTTAAAGCNCCAGAGCGTGCATTTCAATTACTGTATCAAGTTGCTGGTAGAGCAGGGAGAGGTATACAGAAAGGAGAAGTAATTATTCAGACTTTTCAGCCTGACAACTATGTGNTTANTGCTTCNTCTGCNCAAAATTATGAGCAGTTTTATAAGTCTGAATTAGAATTGAGGCGGAAAAATTCTAACCCCCCATTTTCTAAACTTATTAGANTATCCTATNCTCATGTAAATAGGTCNCGTGCTGAGAAAGAATCCTTCCGATTGTCAGATTTGATTAGGATTCAAAGAGATAAAGCAGGTTTNTCAAATATTGAGATTTTAGGACCTACGCCTGGTTACCCATCTAAAATNCGTGGTAGGTTCAAGTGGAATGTTGTGTTAAAAGGACCAGAACTTCGAAATTTCTTTTCTACGATTGACATTCCTCAGGGATGGGTTGTTGATGTTGACCCAATTTCAATAATATAGAAAATTAATTTGCTTCGAATTGTTTNTGAGAAGTATTTGTATCTACGTCTTTGTGTAAATATGCGATCATTGCTGCTCCTAACATTGTAATTACNACCATCATTACGGTAGTTTGGAAAGCTTCTCGAATGAATGGCTGTCGTTCAATTGTAGAAATCAGACTAGCAGTTACTGGAAGTAGGATTGCAAACGTTGCTGAAGACAGTGTGGCTCCAAGTCCATGTCCTGCTTCCCTTGTTGTTTCTAACATTCCTGATGCAAATCCTCTGTGTTTCAAAGGNATTGAGTTCATTACAGTTGCATTGTTAATTGTGTTAAATACTGAAGTCCCNAATCCTACAGGTAGGAGTAGTATAGGCATTACCCAGAATGGGACTGACATTGAAACTAGNCCAAATAATAANAATCCTGTTGAAATAAGAATTAATGCTCCAGGACGCAAGAATTTCCATCGATATTTGTCATAAAAAGTCCCCGCGATGAAAGGTATTGACATGCCAAGCAATTGGTTAGGGAATAGAACCAAAGTTACCCAAAGAGGTGATCTTCCAAATCCTTGCTCTACAAGTATGGGTACAAGCATCATTGTTGCCATCATTGAACCATGGAATATCATATTTGCGATTAGTGCAAGAGAAAAATATTTCCTNCTGAATTGTTTGATGTCAACCAATGGATTTTGTATTTTAGTCTGANTAAAGATAAATAACCCTAGCAAAATTATAAATAAAGCATGCATTGGTAGGTGATAGCTAATTGCATCTGATGACGTGAAAGATTCCTCTCCAGCATGTAAATGATTTCCTGAAAGTAGTAGTACAGCAACTGTTAGGGCAAGTAAAAAACCTCCTACTAAATCAATTCTGGCTTTCGTGATAGGAGTAGAAAGGTTTTTAAANCTAAGCANNGGTAACGTGAGAAAAAGGCTAATTAGTCCTATCGGAACAAATGACAGGAATACCCATTTCCAACTAAGAAATTGGAGAAGGATCCCAAAAATTGCTAGCCCTATCAAACTTCCAAATCTTGCTCCCATTACGGGTATAGCGAATGCTCGGCCTCTTTCATCATTTTTGAAAGTTGCAGCTAATAGAGAATGTGCATTTCCCAAAATCATTGCTGCACCGATTCCAGTTAATGCTCTCATAGCTATAATTTGCCAAAGTTCTTGAGATAGAGTTACTATTCCCGCGCCAATTGTTGTAACAATTATTCCTGAAACAAATACTCTAGAATGACCNAGCTTATCTCCCAATCTTGCCATAGTCATTGAAAATCCACCTAGAGTNATTAGATACGCTATAACAATCCAAGTTGTATCTGTAAGACTACTTTCATAATATCTGGCNATNCTTGGTACTGATAAGGCAATAGGGAGACTGGAAATTTGAATCAGTGTTTGCGCACTNGTGACACCTATAAGGACNTTNCTTCTTTCAGNAGTATCAACAATTTCTAGGATTGNATTCCACATTATTCAGGAACTCCNNANTGTTAGATATNGCCNATTGCATGAAAGTTAACATANGGGGAACATAAAATGAAAGCATCNTTTTTAGAACAAGCGAAATTATTTACTATGCTATTATTGGTAAGAATTTAACCCTATTGCCTGTAGAGTTGGAATTGGAACAAAAACTTGGAATAGAAATTTGCAATATTACACGTGATTTCACTAAGAAAAACTCTCAATTTACTGCATTGAAAGATGTTTCGGTAAATGTTAACTNCGGTGAAGTTGTAGCTGTTATTGGCCCCAGTGGTTGTGGGAAAAGTACTTTATTGAAAATCGCTGCCGGAGTNTTGGAGCCTACTTTTGGCACAATTCACATTAATGGTATGTTNCCAAATGAAATCCAAAAATCGAATCAAATGGGGATCGTGTTTCAGGATCATTTACTTCTTCCGTGGTTAAATGTCGCACAAAATATAAAATTATTAATTGAATGTGGNAAAAGCGATTCAAAAATTGAACCAAAATTNCAATTATTACTCCGATTGATTGGGCTGGAAGAGTTTAGCCATTATTATCCATATCAGCTTTCTGGAGGTATGAGNCAGCGTGTGTCATTGGCGCGTGCATTAATTTTGAACCCCTCAGTTTTATTTATGGANGAACCATTGAGTTCCTTGGATGAGATTACTAGAGGNNCAATGAGAGAAGAATTATATAAAATGCACCAATCTTCAGGGGCTACAACTTTGTTGGTAACCCATAGTATTNCGGAAGCAATAATGTTGTCAGACAGAATAATTGTTATGGCNACAAATCCTGGTCGTATAAGCGAGTCNATTGATGTAAAACTTAGTGATTCTGTTCGCAAAACAAATTTTCGTGACATTGAATTAACTGATGAATTCAATGAGATTTTTTTGAAAGTTAGGGAATCTTTGCAAAGAATTTCACATTTTGAAATGTCTACCGGGTTTAAAGATGTTTAGACTTATTTCCAAGAAAATATGGCTACGTTTTGGATTGNTGGAGAACGATTNTTTTTCAAAGATATCGAATTTAATTTATCCATTGATAGCGTTGATATCACTTATAATTGTTTGGGAAATAGTAGTCCATTTTTTTGTTTTAAAGTCTTATATTATGCCTCCTCCATCATCGNTTTTTAAAGAATTGTTTTTTGGTGGTAACGTAGTCGATTCTGGCATTGATTATTATTTAAATCATGCATTTATTACACTCTTNGAAGCAGTTTCAGGGTTTTTAATTGGGTCGGTGTTTGCGTTTTTCNTGGCTAGTATTATGGTTCATTCGAATATTATGGATAGAACTATTTATCCTTTAGCAGTTTTAATAAAAGTAACTCCACTTGTGGCTATAGTTCCATTGTTTGTAATTTGGTTTGGTTTTGGATTAGTGCCAAAGATTCTAATTGCTGCCTTGATCACCTTTTTCCCAGTTATGATTAATTCGCTTATTGGGTTTAGATCTGTAAATCCCGAAATGCTAGATTTGTTTCATTCTGTTGCTGCTTCAAATTGGAAAATTTTTCGACGNNTACGAATACCAAATTCGTTGCCTTATATTTTTGCCGCTCTCAGGATTGCTGCTCCGTTATCAGTAATAGGAGCAATCGTTGGAGAATGGTTTACTGGTAATACTGGGTTAGGGGCTGTAATTGTTGTAGCTCATAATAATTTGGAGATGCCTAAAGTTTTCGCTGCTGTAATTATGTTGGCATTTATAGGNATTGGATTGACTGCCTGCATTATAATTTTGGAGAAATATTTCGTTTTTTGGNNTGGNAGGGGTGCCAATGATNAATTCTGAAGATTTTTGGGAGGTGAATTAAGTTGAGAATAATCTCAATGGTCATTGTACAATGTGTCTTGGTTTTTTTAATATCAGCGTGTAATAACATCAATAATTTTGCTGATAATNCTGATGACAAAATAGTGTTTATGGCAGGCTATAAGCCTCAAGCNAATTTACCATTTGCGGTAGCGTACGTTGCGAAGGAAAAAGGTTTTTTTGAAGAACAAAATTTAGATGTTGAAATATTGCATGCAAATACTGGAGAACATTTGCAGATGCTAATGGTTGGAGAAGTTGATTANACTACTGCNGCCGCNGAATCAGTATTGAAAAGGCGTTCTAGTNTTGANCCCGAGATTCCCATTGTNGCATTGGCATTGTTTGGTCAAAATAGCCAACAGTCCTATGTTGCTTTGGAGGAATCAAATATTAAAACACCAAAAGACTGGGAGGGTCGTACTTTCGGATATAAAATTTCTGTCCCACCTAATTATTTAGCNATCTTAGATGCTAATGATGTNAATAGAAATCAAATTAATGAGGTTCGAGTTGGNTTTGATCCCCGAGTNTTGACTGAAGGGAAAGTTGATATCCTTGCAGTTTTTAAGTCAAATGAACCTAATACACTTAGGAAATTGGGATTCGGAATAGTTGAATGGTCATCTGATGAGTATGAAATTCCTGGAATGGGATTAACTTACATTACGACTCAAGAAACAGTAGATTCGAAAAAAGATGTTACAAGGAGATTCCTTACTGCGACAATGAAATCGTTATACTATGTCATTGATAATCCCGAAGAAGCTCTAGGAATTGTGATGNAATATGCACCAAATGCAGACANAGAACATCAAAGGTTCATGTTAAATACTGAAATTGCCGACTCTTTTGGTCCAATTACTGAATTGAATGGGTTGGGCTCGATGGCAGATTATCAGTGGAAGGAACTTTATGAGCATCTTTTGGATCATAATGTNTTAAATGCTCCTTTTGATTATACAAATGCCTTTACAACTGAATTTTTAGAAGATATTTATAAAACTACAGAATTTAAGCAAAATTTGAGGTGAGAAATGGATTACGAAAATATTTTATATGAGAAAAATTCTCATATTGTTACTATTACTTTAAATCGGCCAAAGCGTTTAAATGCAATTAATCCTCCNACTCAGGTGGAATTGTGGCATGCGCTGAACTATTTTCAGGCAGATGAAGATGCTTGGGTATGTATTTTGTCAGGAGCAGGAGACAGAGCATTTTGTGCGGGNGCTGATTTNCGATGGAGATCTGAAAATCCNGGCAAAAAATTTCCTTTTGAAATTGATAGATATCAGGCTAATCCTACAGCTCCNGGGCCAATGGGAACATTGCCTACAGAGATATGGAAGCCGATAATTGCCGCAGTACACGGTTATGCTATAGGGGGAGGAATGGAAGTCACNATGCAATGTGATGTAGTAATTGCTTCTGATGATGCTTTATTTGGNTTGCCAGAAGTAAAGAATGCAGGATCATTTCCACCTTCCGGAGTCCTTAGATTGCCAAGGCAGGTACCTTATAAGGTATCTCTTTGGATGTTAATGAGTGGAGAGTTTATGTCTGCTGAATATATGCACCAGGTTGGTTATGTTAATCAAGTGGTTAAACGCGAAGAGCTTGAAAATACAGCTTTGAAGTATGCCGANATATTGTGTGCNAATCCTCCGATTGGCGTACAAACAGCTAAGGAAGTTGCAATTCGATCGTTGGACTTGCCCATTGATCATCCTCCAACTGGTTGGCAGTATCTTTGGGAGGGACTTACTACTAGGATGCACAATTCTGAAGATGCCAATGAGTCAAGACAAGCATGGTTAGAAAAACGTAAACCAAATTATAAAAATAGATAACTAATCCTAAAAGGAGTTCACTTTATGACTAATCCAAGGATTGGTGTTATTGGTGCTGGATGGTGGTCTACTGATCATCACATGCCGAGNTTGAGGTCATATGANAAAGCAGATTTTTGTGCTATTGCGGAACTCAAATCGGCAAAATTNTCGAAGGCTGCAGATTACTTCGGAATTGATTTAACTTTTGAAGATTATAAAGAAATGTTTGCAACGGCAAAATTGGACGGTGTGGTAATTGCTGTACAACATTCTTATCACTATCAAATTGCCAAAGATGCATTAGAAGCAGGGTTACATGTTTTTGTTGAAAAACCCATGACTCTAGAGTCAAAGCATGCATGGGATTTAGTTCAATTAGCTGATTCNAAAAAGTTACATCTGATGGTTGGATATACGTATCATTTTAGTGATCATGCACAAATCGCTAGACGCTTGGTGCAGTCTGGGCAGATTGGGGAGATTGANTTCATTTCTATTCTCTATACTTCTTGGGTTGAAGAGTATTTACGAGGGAATCCTGAAAAATACTCTGATGCNTTTGAATTTCGTCTCACTGCTCCAGAAGTAGATTCTTATTCTAATCCGTTAAATTCTGGNGGAGGGCAAGGATTCCTTCAAGTTGTTCACCCATTGGGCATGTTATTTTGGGTTACAGGATTACGAGGAGATGAAGTTTTTGCATTTATGAATAATTCTGATTTGAAAGTTGATTTAATTGATTCTTTTAGTTTTCGGTTAACCAATGGTGCTATTGGAACNATTGGTTCTCATGGAGGTGCTACNCCGGAACAAACCTTAGATCAGACATTGATTTATTATGGTTCCAAAGGATTCATTCGGCAGGATATTATACATGGTAAATTGAGTATGCATCTCAAAAATGGAGAAGTGGANGATTTTCCTGATTTAGAACTAGATGAAGTGTACAAATCGTATTTGCCTGTCAGNTCTTTTGTAGATTTGATTGCTGGGGAAGGTGAAAATAAATCCCCTGGTTGGGTCGGAGCACGGGCAATAGAATTTTTAGAAGCGGGGTATAAATCTGCTCATACAAATCAATCTGTGAAAATCATTATTTGAAATTGGAGGTCTGCTAATGGAAAGGACAGGATTTATTTTAAAAGTCAAAAAAGAAAAATTAAGTGAATATAAATTNCATCANCAGAGAGTTTGGCCTGAAATGCTTGAAGCTCTTAGAAGAAATGGCTGGTCAAATTATTCAATTTTTGCAACAGAAGATGGGACATTATTTGGTTATGTNGAGGCTTCCGAAGATTTNCAGTCTTGTNTAGATGGAATGGCTAAAGAAGAAATAAATTCGAAATGGCAGAGATTCATGGAACCTTATTTTGAAAATCTATCAGGATTACCAGATCAATCAATGTTGAAANTGGAAGAAGTTTTCCATACAGGATAGATTGTTTTCAACTCTTATTTTAATCAGACAAGTGAGNATTTATGCAAAAAATNGAATTTGTTGACGCGCATGTTCATTACTATGATATGAAGCANCCTGATTTGTTTTATGCTCATTGGCAACCTGGAGTGCCACATCCCGTATTGGGGCCACAAATACAGAAATTAGCAGAACGTAGTTATTTTGCTGAAGATTATATTGCAGANACACGTTCTTCTAACGTCATTCAGGCAGTACATGTTCAAGCGGCTATAGGTTCAAAAGATCCAGTNAAAGAGACAGAATGGCTCCAAGAATCTTTCGAACGTACAGGATTCCCAAATGCNATTGTCGCTCATGCTGATCTAAAATATTCAAATGTAGAAGANGTCCTAGAAAGGCATTGTTCATTCGAGAATATGAAAGGTGTGCGGGATTTTTCGNATGGTGATTATTTGGTTGATCCTTCATTCAAGGAGGGNTTTTCTTTATTAGANAAATTTGATCTTGTTTCTAGTATTGCTGCGGAATGGCATGAAATGGCGAAAGTAGTATCACTTGCAAATGAATTTCCAAATATACAAATAGTACTTGATCATGCAGGATTGCCAATGGAGCGTACTAAAGAATATTTTGAATTTTGGAGACAGGGGATTTTAACNGCTTCAAAAGCTGAAAATATATATATTAAAATCTCTGGACTAGGAATGGGAGATAATAATTGGAGTGTNGATTCAATCCGGCCCTATGTATTNCATTGNATAGATTCTTTTGGTCCTAGTAGAGTTATTTTCGCAACTAATTGGCCAATCGATAGTTTNTGGAGTTCTTATGAGAATGTTGTTGATTCGTANCTAGATATAATCCAAGATTTTTCTTCTGATGAGAAAGTTGCNATGTTTTCTGCAAACACTANGAANTTATACAGTATTTGAAAAGTCAGCNAAAATTTTAAATTTCATTTAATTGNTGANTAANTTGGTGATTGTGAATATGGCGATGTAATATTCACATGTTTTCCTGTTTCTGAAGATTCGTGAATTGATTCCATTACATCCAATACATGGAATGCCATTTCTCCNTTGGCTAGNGGTGTTTGGNCATTGTTTATGGCATTAATCATTTCTGATAGACCGATACCTCTACCAGTAGAATTATGCACTAATGGTATAGATTCCCATGATTNTGANTTTTCNGTTTTTAAAAACACTTCACCATCGAATTTNTTNGGATCAGGTACTGAAAGAGTCCCTTTTGTTCCGTAGATTTCAATTTTCGGTAGATTTGCATCCCAAATATCGAAACTGGTTATTATTGTGGCNATNGCATTTTCTTCAAAGTTNATNACNGAAGTTACATGTGTAGGNACTTCAACTTTTATTTGTCTTATTCTGTCAGGTTGGCTGGTAATTGTTCTTGATGAGAATGTTTTTTGAGTGGCACCAGCNACTCTGACTGCTCGTCCGAGNAAATAAATTANCGCGGTGAGGTAATANGGACCCATGTCAAACATTGGGCCACCACCTTTTTGGTAATAAAATTCAGGTGNGGGATGCCAATTTTCATGCCCATGGTTAGTCATGAANGCAGTAGCGGCAATAGGTTTNCCGATTANTCCATCGGNGATTATTTTGCGGCATGTTTGTATTCCGCCACCCAAAAATGTGTCTGGGGCACATCCTACTTGGAGTCCAAGTTNTGATGCATTTCGNATAATTTCATTGCCATCTTTTTTGTTGATTGCGAGTGGTTTTTCACTATAAACATGTTTGCCAGATTTCAAAGCAGCAATAGAAACTTCATAATGACTGTTCGGAACAGTGAGGTTAAGGATAATGTCAATTGTATTGTCGGAAAGNAGTTCTTTTGTAGAAAGAGTTTTAGGGATTCCGTATTTTAGAGATTGGTTTTTGGCTTTCNTAATGTCAATGTCTGAACATGCGATTACTTCAACATCGTTAATTTGTGAAAGATTTGCAAGATATTGATTACTGATGTGCCCGCATCCAATAATCCCAATGTTTCTGCATTTCTTTTNAATNTTTGCTGGATTTGTGTTTTTCATTAATCCCAATTCTATTATCTACTAGCCCATAATAGTCCACGCTTTGTAATTTCTAANACTTCAGGAATTTCAAAATCATCTGGCTTATGGCCAATAGAAGAATAAAATACTTTTCCTCTTCCCCAGTGGCGTTTCCAGATTACAGGCATTTCACATCCTTGGATCCATGGAGAATTATAAGGAGCAATTTTGCTAATATTTTCTTTGCCAGAAAAAGAAGTTGTNGCTAAGACTTCATTGGATGGATCAACATGCATGTAATACTGTTCNCTGAATACTTCAAAATCCGTTAATCCATGCATTATTGGGTCTGANGGAGACAGTATTTTNACTTNATACTTGATGATTCCTCCTGGATGCGCCACCCACTGACCTCCAACCATGAATTGGTAATTTACATTTTCTCGAAATGAGTCACCCATACANCCATGCCATCCTGCAATGCCCGTTCCATTGGCTATAGCCTCAAGTAAATTGGANGTGTGTTNTTCANGGAGTATTCCTTGAGTCCATATTGGNATGATNAAGTCCATNGAGTNTAACAAATTAGTATCTAAATAAATATCTAGNGAATCGGANATTGTTANTGAGTATTTCTGAGATTCTANCCAGGGAGCGAATAACTCGGTACATTGTTTTGGTGAATGACCAGGCCAACCTCCCCATACCATTAAAGCGTTTTTTGACATTTATCAGCCCCACTTTGTTGTTTTCAAATTATTGCTTTAGTGATTGAAGAACAAGTGTGAGCCGGCTGGGACTCGAACCCAGGACACTCGGATTAAAAGTCCGATGCTCTGCCAAACTGAGCTACCGGCCCTTGTTCAACNCTACCATTTTACATTAGTTTGANGGAAAGATGTTTTAAAAATTGCCAATTNTTAGTGGAGTTAGTTTTTCGAAATNAAATTCTACACCATGTCCCGGTCTGTTAGGAGCTANAGTATTTCCATTCACTATTTGTANTGGTTCGACAATATAATTTTCTAATCCGAATGCGTGGACTTCCATCATTGATGAATTTGGTGCTGCTGCNAGGAGATGTACGTGAAGATCNTGAACGCCGTGNGATGTAATTGGAAGGTTAGATTTTNGCGCCATTTTTGCTACTTTCATCCAGGCGGTAATTCCTCCNATAGTAGCAACGTCAGGNTCNGGGAAAGATANAGCATGTGATGAAATGAAGTGNTNGAATTCAAAAACATTATGGAAATTTTCTCCGGTTGCGATCGGGATTCCTCCTTCACTTTGGATTCTAATGTGGCCNTCTATATCTTCAGGAATTGTGGGTTCTTCAAACCAAAAAACATTATATGGTTGCATGAGTCTTGCTGCTTNTATTGCTTGATCAACAGTCCAATTCATATTTGCATCAACCATTANTTTTCGATTATTTCCCAATACAGAACGAATTTTAGCAATGCGTTCAATATCCTTANATATNTNCTGTCGNCCAATTTTCATTTTTATTGCNTTAAANCCNTTGTTTAANAAGGATTCTGTTTGGGTTANAAGTTCATGCATANTGAATTGNAANTCAACNCCNCCTGCATAAACTTGAACATTTGGNTTTTNTCCTCCCAAGATTTTCCAAATTGGTTTTGACTCNTGTTTNCCTTTTAAATCCCATAGTGCNATATCAACTGCTGAAATGGCAAAAGACATTGCTCCACCTCTTCCAGCAAAGTGCACNTGCCACCAAAGCTTATTCCAAATTTCCTCAATATTGTTTGGTTCAATTCCAATNAATATGGAAGAAAAATCATCTTTGATATGTGATGCTATTGCACTTCCTCCAGTACCAGTTGTATAGGTATAGCCTAGTCCATAATCTCCTGAGGAGTCATATATTCTTACTGAAATTAGTTCGAAAAATTCNATATCACCNTGGGTGGAATCTGATAATACTTTTGGNAGAGGTATATGGAATATTTCTGTTNTAATTNTTNGGATNGTCATNATTTACNGAATTTTCATTGCCCTAGAATGATCCCATGGAGTGATCCAATNTTCTGGGATTTCTAATCCGAATCCAGGAGCATTAGANGGTTTAACCTGNCCNTTTTTTGGCATAGACATNCCAGGGATTTGNCGANTTTCTTCTAGTGGGATTCCAGGGTCTGATCCCATCCAATATTCTGCGATNGGAGATTCAGGCATTGCGATTGAAAAATGTTGTCCAAAAGGATGTCCGGCACCTNNATGTGGAACAGTTATNATGCCTGCNGCTTCAGCCAAATGATAAATTTTAATCATTTCAGATAATCCTCCACACCATTTAATATCTGGCTGTATCACATCAACTGCACGGTTTTCAATTAATTGTCGGAAAGCAATTCGTCCATGATGGTGTTCACCTGTGGCTAACGGAACATGAGTAATGTTTTTCTTAAGTTCNATATGTCCTTCAAGGTTATTTGGCATNAGTGGNTCTTCAAGCCAGCGNAAATTAAAAGGTTTTAATCTGTCGGCTACTCTAGTNGCGAATTCAACGTTGAAAGACATCACAGGGTTAAACATTAGTTCTGAGGANTTNCCAATTANTTCCCTTGCATNNCCTATCTTGTCTTCTAATATGTCTAGTCCTTTTATACCATCTTCGTAATGTACTGGATTACTTACTTTAAATGATTCGAAACCTAGTTCTTTTGACCACTCTANGTCATCAGATGTTGCATACAGTTTTATGGAATCTCTANCAGGTCCACCTATAAGACTAAAAACAGGTTGTTGTAGTAATTTTCCCTTAAGATCCCATAGTGCCAAATCAATTCCAGATTGAGCAACAGTGTCTATACCACCATATCCTATTTTTTGAGTAGCTCGGAACATTAAATCATTTAAGAGTTCGGTGGCTAAAGAATCTCTACCTTCNAGNAAGGGTGCATAGAAATAATCGATATACGCTGCACAAGGTTCTCCGAAATCNCATAANCCTAATCCCCAGGTATCATCTTCAGNTATTACTTGGACCCAAACTTGGCGTAAATCAGTNCCAGGAATTGAAAGATTCGGNCCATAAAATTCTGAGTATTTGTTTAGTGGAGNTACTCTTGGAGCGTATGTATTCCAGTTTGTTTNCCTGGATTTACTTAAAATTTTNGGTGTTGGGAATTTNATGTCTACAGCTCTAATTTTTTTGATTTTCATTTTTAACCTCAAAAATTAAGTGTACTTAGGTATTTCACATCTTAATATCGTGNGATNTTTTGTAAGAATGATTTTGCATGTTGATAATGATATCTTAAGATATCATTATAATTCATTTAGTAATGATTTCGGGAAATCAACGAANTATATTTTATATTATTTNATCACTTTATGTTATGCGCCAAATTCGATTAGTCACTGAAACTTTTTTAGATCAACCTGCTTCAAATACAGCTATTTCANCTGCTTTGTTATCTCTTACCGCTGAATCTAAGNAACCAGAAACNTTACGTTTGTTTGTTCCAAGTCCAGTATTAGCTTTTGGNCCACAGGATTTGAGATGNGAAAATTTTTCTAAGGCTGTTGATTNTTCNTTCAAGCATGGTTTTTCTCCAGTGAAGAGATTAGCNGGAGGGAGAGCAGCTGTGTTTCATAGAGGAACTTTAGGTTTTTCATGGACTATTCCCGATGATTCTCCTCANCAGAANGTTGAATCACGATTTNAGCTTGTATCAAAATTGATTCTAGAATCATTGAAANNATTNGGATATTCAGCGAATGTTGGAGAAGTNCCAGGAGAATATTGTCCTGGGCAATATAGTATTAATATAGNGGGGCGCTACAAAGTNATGGGGGTTGGTCAGAGGATTGTAAGAGGAGCTGCACATATTGGGGGAGTTTTGGTTATTGATGATCAGGATTCAATTCGATCTGTTTTGGTTGATGTTTATCGACAATTAGATATTCAATGGGACCCTAATACTGTGGGGAGTTTAAATCAAAAAATTCTTGGCGAGAAGAGAACTACNGTTGAAATAGTTAGAGAAGCTATTATTTCTGTCTTTGAGTCTGAATTCGATATTAGAAAAGATGTGTTGTCTAAAAGTGTTGTTGAATTGTCACGTAGTTTAGAGAAATNCCATTCGATTGAAAGATAGGAAACAAGGAATCCTAGTCTATTGATGTAGANATTTGACTAATTGGCCAATATCTAATTCCTGTTTGTCCAACTNCGTGAGTTAATGGGACTACCCCCCACCTTCTAGAGTCATTACTTACCNGGCGATTATCTCCTAGAACAAAATATGATTTNGCAGGTACTCGGATATATATTCGGTCTTGAGTAAAGTTTTTTTCTACATAGGGTTCCTTAAGTGGAATACCATTGATGCGAACGGTTCCATTTTTCATTTCGACAGTTTCACCAGGTAATCCAATGATTCTTTTNATAAAGCTTCTTGAAGGGTTTTCAGGGTACTGGAAAACTAAAATGTCGCCTCTTTTTGGAGGGTCGAATGCAAATAGTACTGTGTCATTAAATTCAATNAAAGGTAGCGATTCACCTAGTTTTTTGAAATTAAGNCGAATATAGGAAATCTTATCAATGAAAATCCGATCATTGGGTTTTATAGTAGGTGACATACTTTCACCTTCAACTCTAAAATTCTGAGTAGACATAGAAATACATAAGAAAATGAATATGCCAATNAAAAAAGAGTGAGTTAAATCACGGAATAATTTCAATAGACGCCTCGTTTTTGGAGTATGAATATTTTGNGTATATTATATCCTAGTTAAAAGGTGTAAAGTTANTAATAGTNGACTCTAAAGGCGAATATTTGTGAAGGATTGGAAATGAATTCNGGTTTTAAACTTTATGTAACTTGTTTAATTGCATTATTGTCAATAATTTNTATTAGTTGTAATTCTTCGAATAGTGGATCTGAGAACACAGGGTCTTCAACNCCTAATGTTCAGTCGGATGAATTAGATCCTGTTGTAAATAATTATTTNANAGAAGGAATAGTATACGAAGAAACTGGATCTGAAAATGGAATTTATGTAGTTGGTGAAGGTTCTATAAAAGTAAAACCTGATATAGCTGTAGTGAATTTAGGGATACAANCAGAGCGTCGNACTGCTAGTCGTGCTCGAAAAGAGGCTTCTGAAAACATGCAGCAACTGATGGATGCGATTAANGCAGTTGAAGTAGAGGACAAAGATATTCAAACGAGTTATTTCAATATTAGTCCTAGGTACGATTGGATTGAAGAAAAAGATGAAAATGGAAGAAAAATTTCGCGACAGGTGTTGGTTGGATATACTGTTTCAAATAATGTGAATGTAACTATAAGAAATTTGGATAATGTTAGTAAAGTGATCGACTCTGCAGCTGAGGCATCTGGNGATACCATTCGGATNAATAATGTATATTTCCGTGTTGAAAACACAGAAGAACATGAAGCTGAATTAAGGGAATTAGCATATATGGATGCCCTNGTTAAGGCTAAACATTTTTCNTCNATGGCTGCTGTGGAANTAGGTGAAGTAATCATGATTTCAGAAGTTAATATGTCAGTTGCNCCAGTCATGTCTAGGAACAGAATGGCATTNGGCCAAACAATGGAATTTGCTGGTGATTATTCAACTCCTATTAGTCCNGGGGAGACGGATCTGAATTCCAGGNTTTCGGTATTCTTCCAAATTAAGTAATTTTTNATANTGAATATTATTTNTTGGAGTATTTATTAATGCACCCAGACGAATCTTATATGGCCTTAGCTTTGAAATGTGCTGCAAGTGTTAGAGGTTTGACGAGTCCTAACCCTCCGGTTGGTGCGGTTTTGGTTAATAACAATCGTGTGGTTTCAAAAGGTTCNACACAGCCAGCAGGAGGCCCTCATGCTGAGATTCAGGCAATTCAATCTGCTGGAAATCAAGTGCATGGTGGAATTTTGTACGTTACTTTGGAGCCATGTTGTCATTATGGAAGAACTCCTCCATGTACTGAGGCGATTATTTCTGCAGGTATTCACGAAGTACATATTGCAACCAGTGATCCAAATCCAATGGTGTCTTCAAAAGGTATTAAACGACTGGAAAGTGCTGGGATAAAAGTTAATGTTGGTGAGTTGAAATATGAAGCAGATCAAATGATTGAATATCATACAAAATTCATTCTAGAAAAAATTCCATTTGTAACTGCTAAATTTGCTATGACTTTGGATGGTAGGATAGCTACAAAAACCAATGATTCAAAGTGGATTTCTGGAGAGGCNTCCAGGGATTATGTTCATAAATTAAGATCTTGTTCTGATGCTATTTTAGTTGGNATTAATACTCTTTTANTTGATGATCCAAAATTGACTGCTCGACTCGGAGATGGTAGTAAAAAATACAATCAACCGATGAGNGTNATTNTTGATAGTCATTTGAAGATTCCACTTGATGCCAAGATTTTTTCAGAACCNGGNAANAATTTAATTGCCACACTTGTTAGGTCTGAAAAATCGNAGGAAATAGAAGATTTGNACGAAAATACAGAGATTGTTTTTTTGCCTGAAGTTGATGGNANNCTGGATTTAAATAGCTTGATAAAAGAATTAGGAGAAAGAGAAATTACTAGTCTTTTAGTCGAAGGGGGTAGCGAAATATTCGGTACATTTTTCGATTTAAATTTAGTAGATAAATTTTTAGTGTTCGTTGCTCCCAAACTTATTGGAGGATCTAATTCAATATCTCCAATTGGTGGTGATGGAGTAGACTTAATTTCTAACGCGACGGCACTTACAGATATTTCTTTTGAAAAATTTGATGATGATTTTCTTATAACTGGATATGTTGATAGGAGATAGTATGTTTACGGGTATTATTGAAGATGTTGGGGAAATTAAAAGNTTAATAGGTAATAAAATTGTGGTTTCATCTGAATTGATGGTTTCTGATGTTAAGTTAGGTGACAGNATATGTGTTAATGGGGTTTGCCTAACAGTCATATCTTTTGATGAAAGTACTTTTTCTGTTGAAGCAGTTCCTGAGACATTTCGGAAGTCAAATTTAGGAACTTTAGAAGTGAACTCATTGGTGAATCTAGAAAGAGCGATGCCTCCAAAAGGAAGGTTTGGGGGGCATTTCGTTCAAGGGCATATTGATGCTACAGCCCAAGTGAGTTCGATTGNACCTGATGGGTTAGCTGAAATGATTTATTTTCAACTTGATGATCCTATTTTGAAATACATTGTCCAAAAAGGATTTGTTTGTGTGGACGGTACAAGCCTAACAGTAGTAGACTGCACTNATGATGGTTTTTCGATCACTTTAATTCCTCATACAAAAGCCAATACTAAATTTCGAGACTTGAAAGTAGGCGATACAGTTAATTTAGAGTCTGATATAGTGGCAAAATATGTTGAAAAATTGTTTGAAAAATAACTTCTTGAAGAGGTAAATTTTATGCCAAAATTGTCAGTTGAGCAAGCGGTTATAGANATAAAAAATGGGAAACAAGTAATAATTGTNGATGATGAAGATCGTGAAAATGAAGGCGATCTTGCTATGGCTGCGGAGCATGTTACTCCTGATGATATTACCTTCATGGCTACTTATGGCAGAGGTTTGATTTGTGTTCCTATGATAGCTGACAAACTCGAATCATTAAATTTGCCATTAATGGTTCAAAATAATACTGCTACTTTNTCAACCGCTTTTACAGTTTCTGTAGATGTTCTAGAAGGTGCTACAACTGGCATTTCTTCATTTGATCGTGCTGCTACTGTGAAATCATTAATTGATCCATCTACAAAACCTGAGGATTTGGCTCGGCCTGGGCATGTTTTCCCTTTAAGATACCAAGAAGGCGGTGTTTTGGTTCGAGCAGGNCAGACAGAAGCAGTTGTTGATCTGGCGAAATTAGCNGGTCTTTCACCCGCTGGGGTAATATGTGAGATTGTTTCAGACGATGGAACTATGGCACGTAAGCCCGAATTAGAAGTCTTTTCANAGNAACACGGTGTCGGTATCGTAACNGTGGCTGATATTATTGCCTATAGGCGAGAACATGAAAAAATTATTGAACGTGTTGCAGATGCTAGAATACCTACAAAATACGGAGAGATGAATGCTGTTTCTTATCGCAGTTTAGTTGATACTGATGAGCATGTTGCTTTGGTTAAAGGAAATATAAATAGTGATGCGCCTGTTTTGGTACGTGTTCATAGTGAGTGTCTAACAGGAGATGTTTTTGGAAGTTTACGTTGTGATTGCGGAGAACAAATGCAAATGTCAATCCAAATGATAGGTGAGGAACAAGGATCTGGAGTTTTTTTGTATATGCGTCAAGAAGGAAGAGGGATTGGTATTCATAATAAATTGAAGGCATACAATTTACAGGATCAGGGCCTAGATACAGTGGATGCGAATGTTGAATTAGGATTTGCTCCCGATCTAAGACATTATGGTGTTGGAGCCCAGATATTGGTTGACTTAGGAGTNCGAAAGATACGATTATTAACAAATAATCCCAAAAAAGTTGTAGGCCTAGAAAGTTTCGGATTAGATATTGTTGAAAGAATTCCAATTTTGTCCAATCCTAACGATGAAAACAAAAATTATCTAGATNCTAAAAGAGATCGACTAGGTCACATATTGGATTGAATTATTATATCTAGGAGAAGTATATGGCTCATAACTATAAAGGAAATTTGTCTGGTGAAGATTTAAATATCGCAATTGTGGTCTCTAGATTCAATGAGTTTGTGACTTTGAGGTTGTTAAATGGTGCTAAAGCTGCATTGTCAAAGCACGGAGTNCCAGAAGATCATTTGATTNTTGTTGATGTTCCAGGATCTATGGAATTGGGAGTNGCTGCCAAAAAACTTGCAGTGTCTGGTAAATTTGATTCAGTTATATGCCTTGGGGCTGTNATTAGAGGCGAGACTGATCATTATGAGCATGTTGCTTCTCAAGCGGCGGCCGTAGCATCAAATATTTCTGTTGACACNGGTATNCCTGTGATCTTTGGAGTATTAACTACCGATACTGTTGAGCAAGCAATTAATAGAGCTGGGGGTAAGAATGGTAACTCAGGTTATAATTGCGGTGTAACTGCAATTGAAATGGCAAATTTATTGAGATCATTACCTTAATGGTTTGAGTATTGAATTGCTTTTTATAACTTATGCTTGCATGCTATAATCTTTTTTTTGGTGGGGATTAGTCTAGTGGTAGGACAGCTGACTCTGGATCAGTAGGCCGAGGTTCGAATCCTCGATCCCCAGCCAATCGTTTTTAGTGGCGCATTCGTCTAGCGGCCGAGGACACCGCCCTCTCAAGGCGGAGACCACGGGTTCGAATCCCGTATGCGCTACCATGTATTAGGGGATTTCCTNATTAAATTGCTAGTTTTAAGTAAATTCTGGTGAATTGTGGTTTGCAAATGATGGAAACCACTGTAAGATGNTGATATCCAGTGGATTGGTCACATTGGATGGATTCCTTATTTATGAGCCTTCGCTTAGCGAGGGCTCTTTTACTCTANCCAGTCTTCCCAGTTTCTTGTACTGTTTCGGTCAACATAAGGACCTAAATGCTTCCGTCCAATCATGTGCAAGTGTGCATGAGGTTGAGTTTGAAGTCCTTCAGTTCCAAAGTTTGAAACCAACCTGAATCCTTTAGGNCAGTATTTTTCACCCAATTCGGTTGCAATTTTTGATAATTTATTCCATAGNCGGTTGCTTTGCCATAGATCTTTTTGTTCCATATGGTTTCTAGGAATCAGTAATAACATCATCGGAGCCCATTTTCCCATTAACGCATTTTCAAACACTATAATTTCATCATCTTCAAAATGTATTTTGGCAGATAATTTTTTNGCAGCGATGTTACAAAAAGCACANGAANAGAGAAAGTCCATTAGGAATATTTTCTCCTGGATTTNCTTCTAAAATCAGGTGCATCNATTCGAACTAATTGCCCTATTGATGGATCTTGGATTCTCGAACCAATAGGTCCAGTTTCTACTGTAAAGTCATTCATTGAAGTAATAACTGTTGGAATTCTCCAGTTGTGNCGNTGGACGATAATTTGATATAACTTTTCATCTGCCCAAGGACTACTTCGTTCTTGCCCAAGGTCGTCTAAAATTAAAAGTGGGGTTTCTTTGATTTCTTTAAATAAAGCATCATGAGTTTGGGTAGTACTAGGATTGTATGTTTGTCTTAGNTGATCCATTAATTCAGGTACTATTGCAAAGAAAACAGGCTTGTTATATGAGATTTGGGTTTCGGCAATCGCAATTGCCAAATGTGTTTTTCCAACACCTGTATTGCCAAAGAAAGTTAACCATCCTTCAGGGTCGGAAGAATAGTTTTCAGCNGCAAATTTTGCTGATTCCAAACTAGATTGTTGTGAAGAAGTAGAATTATTACCTTTGTGGTTGAATGAATTGAAAGTCATTCGTTGAAGCATTGAGTGAGGTACTTTACCAAGGTTACTGGTTTGAGGATTGGTTGAATCTTGAATTTTATAAACANGGTTTTGTTCATAATTACCTATCCGTGTTTGAATATAGGGATCCAAAGAATCTTGTTCGTTTACAGAAGTAAAAACGGTCGGNAAATTAGAGCTATATCTAAAGTTGATTAATTGGCGTAATTTTTCATTAGCCCAAGGACTAGATTCATATTTGAGGTCATCAAGAATAAGTAAAGGGGAATTTTTTACTTGTTCAAACAAATCAGAATAATTTACATCTGATTCTGGTGCGAAGCTTGAACGTAGATGGTCTAGTAGATCTGGGACATTTATAAAAAAACATAATTTNCCGTTAGAAATAAATTGATTTGCAATTGATGCAGCCAGATGAGTTTTCCCAGATCCATTAGGNCCAGTAAANGTCAGCATGCCTGTTGGNTTTTCTGAGTATGTTAAAGCTGCTTTATAGGCAATGTTAAACATTTGCTGNTTTTCAAAATCTAACGATAAACCATTTTGATTTAATGTNTTGAATGTGAACCGCGTTAGTTGNCCTATGTTACTGTATTTTTGCAGCCTCATGAACCTATCTGATTCAATTCTTTCCAACTGGCATTTACAAGTAGTTGCTTTGCCGAAATTTGGATCTCCGTGCTGCACTCTTGGAGTAAACCAACCTTTATCACTGCATATCTGGCAGCGTATATTTGTGTTGTCAGTAGGAATTGCGCCCAGATTTTTTTCTGGGTCAGTAACGTTTAGTTCTTGCAGGATATCTCTGAGTTCTTCCATCCTTTTGACCTTCCCCTTCCCATCTTTCAAGAATGCGAGAAATATATCTCCAGCTTCTAGCGTTATTTTTGGCAGATTCAATTATGGCTTTTTTAATCATTTCTTCTGAGTATTCAGATTTGGCTTTTTTTAATTCTTCGGCGATTATTGGGGTTAANGGAGATATATTCTTTTCAAATATCTCAAAAATNTTTTCTTGTACGTTATTTTCTGGTAAAGAATCAATNGGGATTGTTTCTTCTNTATTTAATGTGATTGATGNGGATAGAGAGAAGNGTTTGTTTGAGGGATCCATGTTTGTAGTTGTTATGATATTGTTCTTTTCAGCGCTTTTTAAAATCTCTTCTAATGTTTCACTAAAATTGTTGTTATCAATAAGAGATCTGATTANAGGATCACTNTTCAAATTATATGTGGTTAGANTGGAATTATTATTGGGTTCTAGGCTGAACAAAAAGATGATTCTAAGTATACATTTTAAATGAAGTCCTGAAGNNATATTCTGGACAAGTTTGTCAATAGTACTACTTTCTATCTGAATTATATTTTGTGTAGCTGTATTTGTTGCCATCATATATTGCTCGTNTGCTGTGCAGGAAAACCANTATTGGCNGTTAAGCTTTCGAATTTAACCCAATTCCTTTGGAAATGTAGGTTTATTGTGTCGGTTGGACCATTCCTGTGCTTTGCAATAATTATTTCCGCGATGTCTTTTGGATATTCCTGNGTTGGAAATTTTCTTTGCCATTCGTCTTCATTTGTATAGACGTCTTCTCTGTAAATAAATGCGACGATNTCAGCATCTTGCTCTATACTTCCGCTTTCTCTTAAATCAGATAGTTGTGGTCTNTGGTTNGGTCTTTGTTCTATCGCACGATTTAACTGNGAACAAGCTAAAATTGGAATATTAAGATCACGTGCTAATGCTTTAAGTGANCGAGAAATTTCTCCCATTTCTTGAACGCGGTTGTCTGATCTACCAGTCCCCGAAATCAGTTGTAGGTAGTCTATTACNAGGAAATCTANATTGTATTCCATTTTGAGTCTCTTGGCCCTGGCTCTGATATCCATTATTGTNTGAATAGGTGCATCGTCAACATAAATTGGAAGATCTGACAAAACTCCCATAGCATCCATTAGACGGGCTTCATCTCGNTCNCTAAGTAGTCTTATGTCTAAATTTTTACTGTTGACCTTGGCCTCACTAGAAAGTAATCGAACAGCTATTTGTTCCTTGCTCATCTCTAAACTTATTATTCCAACACATGCTCCNTCTGAAGCAGCGTTACGTGCGATGTTGAAAGCGAGAGTACTTTTNCCAAGACTAGGCCTTGCTGCTAAAATGAATAAATCGGATCTTTGCATTCCATTGCCTAAAATGGCATCTAAATCTTCGAATCCTGTATGTACTCTAGTTATTGAATGNAGTTGGTTTTCGTGTTCAGAATTCCTGTCACCCATATATTCATCAAGGAGAGATCGAATATGAGTGAAATCACCGCGTTGCTCTCCAGATCTAATTTGGAATAATAGCTCCTCTGCATCAGTTAGGGTTGTATCAACATTTGGAGTTCCTTTATACCCCATTGAAACAATATCAGATCCTGCTTCAATAAGACGCCTCATTATTGATGCACGGAAAACTAAATCACAGTAATGTTCGATATGTATTGAAGTAGGAGTACTTAGTACTAATTGACTTAAATATGAAGTGCCAGAAATTGCTTCGAGGTCATTTGTGAGTTGCAATTCATTAGCGACAGTAATTTGGTTGATAGCATCGCCTCTTTCCATGATAGAAAGGCAGGCTTTATAGCAAAGCCTGTTACGTTCGCTGAAAAAGTCTTCTGGCTGAAGTTTTTCCGCGACCCTATTAATTGAATCCCCATCAATCAGAATGGACCCTATGACGGCTTCTTCGGCTTCAATGTCGCTTGGTGGTAATTGGTCTGTATACAACTTGGGACCTTCGGCTTGGATGTAATTTGTTTNTATTATCTATGTGGGAATGCTTGAACTTTAATGAAATTAGGCAGGTTCTGTTTGATCTTTTTCTTCAACAGCTGNAGAATCAGNATNTAATTCATTAGAGTTGTCGACGAGAGTTTCATCTAGNTCGTCCGAAGGATCTTCTGAAGAATCAGNATCTAATTCATTAGAGTTGTCTATGGGAGTTTCTTCCGGCTCTTCAGAAGCATCGTCTGAAATAACNNATACTTTAATAGAAGCATTAANTTCCGGATGTAATCGAACTCCAATTTCAAACTCGCCTAACTCTCTGATTGGATCATTAATATTNATGAATTTTCGGTCAATTTCACGATTGGATATTTTGGACAATTCAGTGGCTATCAAACCTGTATTTACTGATCCATATAATCTGCCGTTGGCTCCTGAACGCATTTCGATCGAAATTTCTGAACCATTGATAGCATCAGCTAATTCCTGCATGTCACTCATAATTTTNACGCGCTCAGTATCTGCTTTTTCNACCAAGCTTTTGACTCTTAATAATGCATCATGAGATGCAGGTACTGCNAGGTTCTTGGGGATCAAAAAATTCCGTGCAAATCCATTTTTAACTTCTTTGACATCGCCACCTTTTGCGACTCCGTATACGTCCTCNAGAAAAACTACCTTCATGGCTAACTACCCCATTAAATCAATTATTTCTATAGCAAGTCTATTGGAGTTGGAAATAATTCGCAATAGGTAGAAATGAAATGATTGAAATTAATTTTATTTTTGGNTTCTCTCATTTGAGAGTGTTTCAAATAATTTACTTGTGACCTGNGAACATAACATCCGACCTTGGTCAGTGAGTTTCAGNTTANAANNATCNAAAGTAAGTAGTCCCAAATTGATTAATTCAGTTGTGATATCTCCGAATAATTCAGTGAAAGAAATACCAAAGCGGNTTTTGAATTTTGAAAGATTCAATCCTGAATTTAATCTAATACCCATCATAACAGTATCAATTATTTCCGTATTATTAGAAATATATTCAATGTCTTCGATGGTNGTAGAATCCTTTAGTTTTTTAGNATNGAAACTCTNAGAAAAAAAGTTTTTTGAAATGGAATTTTCTGCTAGAAAGGATGTCTTCTTTATGTATTCTCTAGGAGATTTAAGTGCCCAAAANCTTAGTGGNTGTAGATAAGAATGTGCACCGGGNCCGATTCCAATGTATGGCTTATTTTNCCAATAAGTTAAATTGTGAATGCTTTCATANCCNTCCTTACACCAATTGGANATTTCGTANTGTTTGTAATTTGCTTGCTGCATTAGTTTTTGNGTTTCTGAGTACATGTCNGCNGTAATATCGTTGTCTGGAACTTGAATTTTGCCGTTTCGTTCCCATGCTTCCATTGGAGTCCCGGATTCTAGAGTTAGGCAATATAGCGATATGTGTTTTGGGTTCAATTCCAATGCTTTATACATGGTATTGATCCAATTTTNTTTGGTTTGTCCTGGAAGTCCAAACATTAAATCTATNCTGANATTAGAAAATCCTGATTCAATTGCCTGATTGTATGAAGAAATTGCATCTTCAGCATTATGCCTTCTACCAATTTTTGTTAATAGTTCATCATCAAATGATTGGATACCGATACTCAATCTGTTAATTCCTATTTGAAGATAATTTTCGAGTTTTTNGTGATTTAAGTCTCCTGGATTNCATTCNATCGTAATTTCAGCATTTTCCGAAATGTGAAAATTTGTTTTAATTGACTGAATTACTTTTGTAAGATTAGATGTTGAAAGATATGAGGGTGTTCCTCCTCCCAGGAAAATGGTTTTTGTTATTGGGTGATTNAGAGTTGTCCCCCAGAATTNAATATCATTGNTGATTGATTCAATATANTTAGGAATTAATTGTTCAATTTTTTCGTATGTGTTGAAGTCGCAATAAGGACATTTTGTGTGGCAGAATGGTACATGAAGATATAAAGATAAATCCTCTTTAATAGACTCGATCATCTAGTTACACATTGAATAGAACGTGCATAATGTCNCCGTCTTTCATTTCGTAAGATCTTCCTTCTTGACGGATTAATCCTTTGGTTTTTGCGTCTGTCATTCCATTGCATTNGACTAAGTCGTNAAATGCAATTACTTCACCTCTGATAAATCCCTTTTGAATATCGGAATGAATTTCTCCNGCAGCATTAACNGCCANTGTTCCTNTTTGTATAGGCCATGCTCGGTTTTCATCTTCTCCNACTGTGAAAAAAGTTATTAAGTTTAATAGATCATATGTCAATCTAACCATTTGATCCAAACCAGATTCATTTANAGAAAGAGATTCTCTAAAANCNCTTTCATCTTCNGGTTCCATTTCTGTTAATTCCATTTCCAGTTGNGCAGCTAATGCGGTTGCTTTTGTTANTGGTTTTGAAATNAAATCGTTAATTTCTTGAAATGTTTGGGGNGTGTTTTNAGATTGTTCTTCATTGATATTGATTACTACCATCAGAGGCTTATTAGTTAGTAGAGCAAAGTTTTTTATTGATTGTTGTTGCTCGGCTGTTAAATTTTGCTCTCTGACATGAATTCCATCCTCTAATTNAGATTTAATTTGTTCTAATATTGATTTTTCATTNAGTAATAATTGTTTCATGTCTGATTTAGGGGATTTTANTTGAGTGTTTAGTTTTTCCAGTCGACGTTCTAGTATTTCTATATCNGCNAATGACAACTCATATAGCATGGTTTCGAGATCNCCTTGTGGATTAGTTTTCCCTGATGGGTGNGGTACTGACGAATTTTGGAATGCTCGAATTATTAAGGCAAGAGCATCAGATCTTTGTAATAGATTNAGATATTCNCCTGAAATNCCGTTTGATTCNCCCAGNCCTTCTGGAGCAGAGGGTATGTCGATGAAACGGATTTCCGCAGGNGTAGTTTTCTGAGGTTTAAAAATTTTGTTNAGNTGAACAAATCTNCTGTCAGGTACTTTTGCAGTTCCNATGTTAGGTTTGTTNGATCTGCCNCCAAACGATGCTACCTCAGCTTTTCCTTTAGTNACTGCNTTAAACACAGTNGTTTTTCCACTTTGGCTTAGTCCGATAATTGCTATTTCCAATTTTTTCCTTCATCTTCTTCAATAATCTTAGATGTTCCTTCGATAATTGTATCCTTATTTTGAGATTTTGAGAATTTTTGACTGGTTAAATTATCTAAATGTTCGAATACNACATTCGAAGGNGAAAAAATCANAAGAAGTGAAACACCAATGATTAAAGATAAAATATCATCAAGTTGTCCTGCTATAGGAATGAAGTCGGCAATAATGTCAAAAGGCGAAATAATATATATTAAAGTAATNGGNACGATTAATTTGGTTCGAATTGGCACTCTACTATCCATNAATATNCGCCATANTAATCTGAAAACATGTCTAAAAACACTGTATAGTAGTGTATATTTTAACAAGCTATCTCCTNNNTCGAATCGATTCCTCTTTTATAAGTATAGCAATGCTTCAAATTAANTATCTAGCATATCTAGGATTATCAAATGTTTGAATTTAAAANTCCATCTAACATTGTTATTACGGATGTAAAAATTATTCCTTTAAAAGAAGGAGAAATTATTGGNATCTTAGAGCCTGCNTGGTTTCCTGGGGGGGCTAAAACTTTCCGTAGAGGGGGCGGAGCATTCACTCAAGTTCATACTAATGANGGGCTGATAGGAATCGGACCTTCAATTGACCAGAGTTTTCTNGCTCAAGTAAAAAATCTTGTAGTGGGACGGAGTCCTTTTAGTGTTTTTGANATAAATAGTGAATTGCGTTCGAATATTTTCGCTCCTCCTTATAATGGCAATGCAGGTCTAGANATAGCTTTGTGGGATATTATTGGAAAATCTTTGTCTAAGCCNCTTTATCAATTGTGGGGCGGGTCAAATAGGCAGATTGTTCCATATTCAAGTTTTGTGGTTTTGTCCGAGCCAGAAGAGAGAGCCGCACTTGCTACAACTTTAAAAGAAGAGGGATGGAAGGCAATCAAACTTCGTATTCATCACGAGACGATTGCGAAAGATATTAGAACCGTTGANATGGTTCGTGAAGCAGTAGGTGATTCTTTGAAAATTATGGTTGATGCGAATCAAGCCGANTCAATTGAGGAAAGGCCATTCGGGGTNCAATGGGATTTTCAAAGGGCTTTAGATACTGCCAAAGAGCTTGAAAACCTAAATGTTTATTGGCTAGAGGAACCTTTGAAAAGATTTGATTATGAAGGTTTGTCTAGGTTGGGATCACTNACTACAATTTCTTTAGCAGGNGGTGAGAACAATAGGGAAATTAAATATTTCAATCACATGTTGGAAAAATATATATATGACGTAATTCAACCAGAAAGTTTGGTAATGGATGGCGTGACTGAGCTTCTCAATTTAGGAGAATTAGCCAAAAAATTTTCCAAAAGGATTGTGCCTCACCACGGCGGTGGTGAACTNGGNTTAATAGCACATATGCATCTCGTGGCTGCTTGGGATCATGCACCGTATTTGGAATTATTGAATGACCCCCCAATTGGTTCGTATGAGCATCAGCTGTCTATTCTTCAAGATCCTCCTATAGTTAAAGAGGGATATATTCAGGTGCCCGATTCACCTGGGCTTGGAGTTGAAATTGATCCAAATTTTATTTATTCATAGGTTATAAAAATTTTAAAAAGTGTTACATTTATGTTTGATATTTTGCGTTTGTGAGTGTGGACTCAGGGGTTGATATGCTTACAGTATTAATAGGAAATGATGATTTTGAGATTGAATCGATTTGTTCGGAAATTAAACAAACGGTTCTGCCCGAAGAATTGAAGGATATTAATACTACAATTTTGGATGGTGCTACAATTAATTTCCAAGATTTGATTTCACATTGCAACACAATTCCCTTCATGTCTAATCTGCGCTTGGTGATAGTTAATGATTTTGCCTCGGTTATTTTCGGCATATCACAGTCATCAACCAAATCTAATTCTGACAAAAGTGATTTGTCGGTAGTTAAGGAATTCCTGGATTCTGTGCCAGATACTACTCATTTAGTGATGATAGATGATAATTTGCCTAAAATACGTGGTCTTTCAAGTTATCTCAAAACACATTCAAAGTTTTTACAAATCCAGTTGCCAAAAATGTATGAAATGCCTATGTGGATNCAGAATCAAGCTAGAAAGATTGGGNTTTCAATTGATCAGGCTGCCGTTTCTGCATTGGTTGAATCTATTGGGAATAACAAAAGAANNATTGNTCANGAACTAACTAAGCTCAGNTTGTACTCAAGTGACGGTAAAATTNCGCTTGCTGATGTTAAAGAAACTGTTGCAGTAGTCCGAGAGGCNAGTATTTTTNCCGCTGTTGATTCGATTTTTGATGGTAATCCAGATAGAGCATTTAATCTAATTCAGNGANTCCTAGATGATGGGAATACACCTCAGTCTGTAATTNTAATGATTGTCAGGCAGCTGAGGTTTTTGATGCTTTGTAAAGATTTTCGATTACGTGGAGTTTCAGGTGCTGANATTGGAAAGCGTCTTAATNTGCCTGGNTTTGTGATGAAAAAGATTTTTCAATATGAAAAATCTATAGGAATGTTAAGTCTTATTTCTATGCATAAATTATTACTNGAGGCTGATTATGCATTAAAATCAGTTTCGACNCCCNCTTCAATGATTTTAGATTTATTGATTGTTGATTTGTGCACTAAAGTAAATGAGGAATAATTTAGAGTTTGGGAATTGTTAATCGTTTCGTAGTTTGATTGGATGGAATCGTCCTCTTTTTAAAGCGATGATNAGTTCCTGAATGTTTTTGATTTCGTCTATGAATTCAGTCGCACATGTCCCAATATCNGCNACGGAATGAGCATCGCTAGCACCAGATCCTGGAATTTGAGATCTTANTGCAATCTCTTTGGAGAATTNGTTTTGGTGGTAATTTCCTCTNCCATTAAGCGTGTCAATTGAGTCAACCATAGAAAGTGTGGGATTGGTTAGGGCTCTAGAAATCNTTTCTTCATATTCTAAAGNGTTTTTGTTCTGGTCTTCATTAAATATTCTTCTGTATGGGTGCGCTAAAATCATCGCACCGTTGGATTTCTTTACTAATGAATTTACAAAGGAAGCACGGTGCATTCCAAAGATATATGTTTNCAATCCAAATGTAATTAAGTGACCTTCATCAGTGGTAATTTCTACCCCTGNNATAACTAAGAAATNNTAGGTTTTTGAAAGTGATATGGATTCTTTGATTGATAGAAANCTATCGTGGTTGGTGATGCATATACCATNNAGGCCANATTTTTTNGATACTTCAATTAATTCANCAATGGATAGANTACTATCATCAGAATCNGGTGTTGTATGAGTATGTAGGTCNATTATCAAAAGCGCACTCTATAATAATATAAATTTTTCCAATTGCTATGTGGAAAGTCAAATCANTNAATCNTGTCANATAAGTTGAGTTGACTTGTATCAAGNCNGNTGCTATACTTCATTATAATNAGATAAAANTTATGTATTTGTGGAGATTTTTATGGTAGGCCGTAGAGAACATTATACAGAGATGGCTCAATCTGTGATTACTCAGTCTCAAGAGCTCGCAAGGGAATTGCGTCATACTCAATGGTCTGATTTGCATGTATTAACAGCATTGTTGCAACAGACTGATGGGATNTCGATGTCTGTAATATCTGAATTAAAACTGGATATTACAAAATTAAAAAGTTTGGTAGAAAGACGATTGCTGACATCACATGTTTCGGGATACGTTGGCGACCAACTGTATATTACTCCTGGAGTAAAATCATTGCTTCAAGATGCAGCAGTTGAAGCAAGACATATGCAAGACGAATTGATTAGTACAGAACATCTTTTCTTGGCATTAGCTAGAAGACAAAATGGTCCTATAGCAGAAATATTTTTGGAAATGAATATTGANCCTGAAGATGTATANCAGGTTCTTNAGAAGATTCGTGGTGGACACAGGGTCATGGATGCAAAGGCTGAAAGTAAATATGGAACATTGGAAAAATATTCGATTGATTTAACAGAACAAGCCAAAAAGGGCAAACTTGATCCTATTGTAGGAAGAGATAATGAAGTTGCCAGGGTGATTCAGACACTCTTGCGTAGGACTAAGAACAATCCTGTGTTAATTGGTGGGGCAGGTGTAGGNAAGACNGCTATTGCTGANGGTTTAGCTCANGCNGTATCTCANGGTGCTGTTCCAGAAGCATTAAAAAATAAGAGAGTAATGGCATTAGATATTGGGGCGATGCTGGCTGGTTCGAAGTTTCGAGGGGAATTTGAAGAAAGACTTAAGTCAGTTATGGATGAGGTTAAGGNTTCTAATGGTGGAGTAATTTTNTTGATTGATGAGATCCANACAGTTGTTGGNGCAGGAGCATCGGAAGGGGCAATTGATGCNGGCAATATGATGAANCCAGCATTGGCNAGAGGCGAATTGCAAACAATTGGTGCTACAACTGAAGATGAATATCGCNGGTATATTGAAAAAGATGCGGCTTTGGAGAGAAGATTTCAACCTATTCGAGTTGACGAACCAAAAACAAATGATGCTATAGATATGCTNAAAATTTTGAGACCAAAGTATGAANCTCATCATGGAGTTAAAATTACAGATAATGCATTGGAATCAGCGGTAAGTTTGTCTCAGCGTTATATTTCTGAAAGGTTGTTGCCTGATAAAGCGGTAGATTTGATCGATGAAGCGGCTAGTGGAGTACGAATCAGGANGGAAATGCCATCAAGGGAAATTGTNCAATTTAAAGAAACTATTCAAAGGTTAAATCATGATGAAGAGATGGCAGCTCAAAAAGGTGATTATGAGACTGCGGCTAGAATAAAGTCNGAAAAGCTAAAAATTGAAGAAGNTCAAGAAAAGTTGATTCCNATTGATNAAGANGAAAAATCTNCTGAGATGAATGTTACTGCNGAGGATATTGGCCGATTAGTTTCGGCGTGGACNGGGGTNCCGGTTCATAGGTTGTTGGAGACGGAAGCAGAGAAATTAATTAATATGGAAGATAGACTTCATAATCGAATTGTNGGTCAAGACACCGCAATTTCGTCTGTTTCAGATGCGATTCGAAGAGCAAGAGCTGATTTGAAAGACCCTGCTAGGCCAATTGGAAATTTCTTATTTTTAGGACCTACTGGTGTAGGAAAGACTGCTCTTGCAAGAGCAGTTGCAGANTTTTTGTTTGATAGTCCTGAGAATCTAGTAAGAATAGATATGTCTGAATATATGGAACAACANAGTGTTTCTAGATTGATTGGAGCNCCTCCNGGATATATTGGNTTTGANGANGGNGGTCAATTGACCGAACTNATTCGNAGNAGGCCATTTCAAGTNATATTGTTTGATGAAATTGAGAAAGCNCATCCAGCAGTTTTTGATATTTTGCTTCAATTGATGGATGATGGNCGACTTACAGATGGNCAAGGNCGAACAGTTGATTTCCGTAATACTGTGGTTATTATGACTAGTAATTTAGGCAACTCTNGTGGTTCTGAAGAACCGATGGGTTTTCTGCAGGGGAAAGATATTGGTGATGCAAAGTTAAGATCATCTATTGAAGANGCGATNAAAAAGAGNTTTCGTGTTGAATTTATNAATAGGATTGATGAGATTGTAATCTTTGACTCTTTGGAACAGGAACAAATATATCAAATCTTGGATTTGATGATTTCGGAGGTTCAAGANAGATTGAATTCAAAGTCGATTCAAATCTCAATTTCTGACAGTGCTAAATCATTTATCGTTGACAATTGGTATGATTCNAATTTTGGTGCAAGACCNCTTAGGAGAGCTATTCAAAAGGAACTGGAAAGCGAGCTTGCAAAGCGAGTATTGGCAGGTGAAATTGTNGAAGGCGAAACAATTTTTGTTGATATCGATCATGATANATTGGTTTTTTCTAAACAGGAATCTAATAATTTAGTAGATCTTTCACCTAAAGAATGATTACTGGAGTCATTTCTAAGTTGCAATAGCGATTTCGGCTGTATATAATTTTCANAGTTAATATTTTGGGTGAGTAATTTGTCTAAAGANTCTACGTTAAATANTTCTAAACGAAAATTTTTATTTGCTATACCTGTGGGTATTCTNGCAGCTGTTTTTGTTAAGTTCCTTGGGGGAAGGTTTTCGGGTAATNCCGAAANTAGAGATTCAGAAATTAAACAGTATGTATCAAATTTGCCTGAAGATTCTATNTATATGCCAGATCCTAGTAGGTATAAGAATTTATAACTTCTTTTATCGTTTGGTTATTTCAACATTTCATTTTAATTCGTTTAATTTTTGTTCTCATCCAAAAATAAATTGCTTGATTTGANAGTACGCAAAACANACATTTGATNATGANNGTATAGGTTTNAAANCGCGANATTTTTTTTGTTGTTTTAGTATCNAACCAGTTTTTTTCCTTTAGAAGTAGCTCAAGTGTTTGAAGTCCTATTGCTNCGGGTATTAGTATAGANAACCTTAATCGTAGATGGTTTTTTGGAAGCATCNTTATNTATTTTTCTGANGAAATGAAATATTTCAANGTGTATTTTATAANGTGTTGTAGTAGGTTTTCTGTTTGNGAGNTCTTTGAATTAGATAANAAATCTGANGTGTTGAGNTNGTAGTTTTTTAGAGTAGTGNATGGGATGTAGCATCTTCCATTTCTTAAATCATNTGCTGTGTCNCGGATAATGTTTGTTAATTGAAGAGATTTNCCGAAATCTATNCCTANTTCAACCATTTTGTCGATTTCATAGTCATTAATTGCNTTTGTGTTTTTGTTGATAATTNTTGTCCAAAATTCACCAACTGAACCTGCNACANAAAANATATAGTCNTCTAATTGNTTTGAAGTATNAAGTGATTGGATTNTTTCGNCATTAGTTGAATTAAAGNTTGAAAGGTCCATTTTCATTCCCTCTATNAAATTGTCNATTACCCNAATAATTTGAGTTTGTTCGAATGAGGNTAATGATGANAGAAATTGTATTTGTTGAGGGATAGAATTTAANAAGATTTTTTCANTAGATAATTCGTTTTNAAAATNTNTTATTTTTTNGTGAAAAATGTTGAAGTCANNAGGATTTTTCGTTGAGATTATTTTGTGTAATGAANTAATTAATTCAAGTTTATTAGAATNTTCGANAATGTTTGTATCNGTGATTGTNTCGGCNGTTCTNCCAAGCATNTAGGCTATAGAAATTGGATAGCGTACTGTTCTTGGGAGAATACGAATTGTTAAGTAGAAAGACCTGGAAACTTTTTTGAGTAATGAGNTGTCATAATTGNAGTTCATTCAAAAGTATCTTTATGATCTAATTTGTAAAAAAATGATCTNCTAAAACGGCNGANTGATATTCTTCGGGCGTATTGAAGTCTACTCTGAGAGATGGATCGTTAATGNTGATAGNATTTATTTCTGAATCGTGTAATTGAAGTACTTTTCTTATTCCTTCAGTTTGCTCATCTATGTTTTCCAATTCAGTTTTAAGTGAATTGGAAAAGATTAATGGATGTCCTCCGTGCCCATTGTACTTTGGAGATGTGATTAGAGGGTTTGTAGAAATATGTGAATTTAAAACTCTTGAAATAGTTTCTGGAGATCNTGGTTGGTCAATTGCTAANANAATTATATCAGTGGTTTCTTTTGCTACGAGTTTTAGTCCTGATTTGATACTNGTNGTTTTNCCGGTNTTATAGNCGGAATTTATCNCNATTTTTANNCGATTGTGNTTATTAGGAGCTATGGTTTTNGATACAGTTTTATGTTNGTGCCCTAATACAAGAATCACTTCATCAGCNCCACNATNGANTAAAGATTCGATTTGATAATTTACAAGATTATTGCCTCGCCATTGTAATANTGGTTTTGGAATCCCCATTCGTGAAGAAGTTCCTGCGGCTAATAAAAGTGCAGATATGTAAGGAGTCATTTAATCAGTTAGTGAAGTTTCAGGAGTTTCAGATTGAATTTTATTATTGATACGATCTATTCGCCAATCTTCNAGTTTCATTGANGATCCATCTCCTCCTAGNCGAAACATTAGGATTTCAGAAATGATACTNATAGCAATTTCTTCTGGAGTTCTAGCATTTATTGAAAGTCCTAAAGGAGAACGNATTTCACGAACTCTTTCTATTGGGATTCCGTCACGTAANAGATCTTCATAAATTAAAATNGTTTTNCTTTTACTCCCAAGTAATCCAACGAATGATGCAGATGTACGAGNAGCAGCTTCCAATGCAACATTGTCNTATCTGTGACCACGAGTNGCAATTATGATAAATGTGTTNGGGTTAATAGGTAATTCTTTTAATGCTTCTTCAGGTTTTTTATTTACAAGTAAGTCGGCNTCTGGGAATCGGNCAGAATTGGAAAATTCANGTCTGTCNTCAGTGATAAACAATTGGAAACCTAGTGGTTTTGCTAATGANGCTATTGCCTTTGANACATGTCCTCCACCGCATANAACTAGTTGAGGAGGAGTNGTGAAGGCTTCAATGAAGCANTCGGATCCATCTTCAGTCTTTAAATATTGATTACCACCGTGAATCATTAGTNTTTTTGCGATTCTNCAAGCATCATNCTCAAGTTTTTTATTTCCCAGAGATCCTGTGATCTCATTTAAATGATTGATCATCATTTTTGATCCGATTTTTAAATTGGTATTTGAACCATTTTTGATGATTGTTGCTAAAGCAACTGAGCCATTTCCTTGATAAGCTTTTGAAATTTGTTCAGAAAAATTNAAAAATTGATCGGGTTCGTAAACTGGATCAATTAAAAAATACATGGTTCCGCCGCAAACTAATCCGTCTTCGGCCGCAAGTTCTTCATTTAATTCATAATCACGATATTGAGGTCCGCCTTTNCTTTTCATCAATTCTTTAGCCGCGAACCATATATCTCCTTCTACACATCCTCCCCCGAGAGTCCCCACNCCAGATCCATCTTCNCTGACTAATAATTTTGCGCCAGATTTTTGAGGAGTAGATCCCTTAGTATCAATTACAGTAGCTAAAACCAAAGGACTTCCATCCTTAAGTAAGTTTGTTGCTTCGTCAAAAACGTCCTTCATACTATCTCTCCGAATCTCTGGAAGGCTTAAACTTGGTTTAAGCATATCATANTACATCANAAAGTTAGAATTCTCACGAGAAAAANTTTGTATAATNCGAGACATTTTTGTAGATCCACGATTTGGACCTACAACNGCCATACTGATGTTAGAATTTTTAAAAACATNATCGNAAAATTGCAGTAAATCANTTAATTGAACATNGTTGATTTTGGANATTGTTTCTTGTAGTGTGTCNGACTTATNGAAGAATAAATAATCTTGTCCAATTTTATATGCAACTGAGTTTGTGTTTTCTGAATCAAGTAATAATCTTCCNGTAAGTAATTGTTTTGCATTCNATATNTCTTTTTCNTCAATGGTATNAGANAAAGTAGCGATTTGAGACAATATTTGANCTATGNCACTGTATAGGTTTTTAGGATTAATCCCCGCNGAGATTACTAGAGCCCCTGTGTCAGTGAAACTTATTAAATCGCTATGAATGTCATAAGCNAATCCACTTAACTCCCTGATGTTAATAAATAATTTNCTGCTCATCGATCCTCCAAGAATTGTGTTTATGATTTCTTGATAGAATTTNTCAGAAGTCCTAAATAGAGGATGACAGAAACCCAATGTAAGATTAGATTGTTCGGTATTACGATATTCGNTTTTNATTTTTGGANTTTGCGGAANGTGATTGAATTTTGGATATGTTTGAGGTTTNGATTTGNTCCAGTTTTTTGATAAATGGTCAATNTGATTTGTTATTTCTGNGTGATTGATATTTCCGGCAAAACTTAAAATTATTCCATTAGGGATATAGAACGAANATAGGTGTTTAGATAAAATGGATTTGTCCATTGAAGCAACGGTTTTTTTAGTGCCTGCTATCTCCATTCCTANGGGATGATTTTCCCATAATAGATTTGTNAAATGCATGTCTGCTAATGAAGATGGAGAATCTGTAATCATGCTAAGTTCTTCCATTATTACCATGCGTTCAGTTTGAATTGCNTNAGGATCAAAAAGAGGATTTAAGATCATGTCGAACAAAACACCAATTGAGTTTTTAATTTCAGATCTCTTGATACGTATTATAATTGATGTGTATTCTGATTCAGTTGATGCATCAATTAATCCTCCGCTATTTTCTATTTCAGAAGCAATTTGATANGGCTTAGGTCTTTTATGCGTGCCTTTAAACAACATATGCTCAACAAAGTGTGAAATACCAGAATTTTCTGTGTTTTCATATCTGGAACCAACTTTTGCGAATAGACAAATAGAGACTGATTGGGATGTTGGCATGTTTGCAGTTAGAATTGTAAGGCCATTATCTAAGATCGTTTTGGAGATATTTTCGGATTCCATAACTAAATTTTGTTACGNATATTAATTTTAGATTTTTCTTCTTGAATCTTGATTACCGCAGTAGCAGATTCTGATCCAAAACCTTTATTTTGTGCCTCGATATATTTTTGCTGAACCAAGTTAGAAAGGTCCATAGGTATATTTTTTGATTTTCCAAGTTCAGTAGCTAGTCCAATNTCTTTTGCAGCCAGATCTAGTTGGAATCCTGGAGCAAAATNTCCTTTGAACAATGTTTTTGGAAAAGTATGCATTTGNTTGGAATCTCCAGTGCTGATAGAAATTGCATCATATAGGGTTTCGGGTGAAACTCCCGCGGTCACACCCATTGAGTAAGCTTCACCTAATAAAACATGAAGGCTTAATCCAATTAAGTTATTTGTAATTTTACATATTGTGCCGGATCCCAANTCCCCACAATACATTGTTTGTGTCCCTATAAATGATAGGAGTGATTCGTATTTTTTGAAAACTTGGAATTCNCCGCTTGCCATNATGCAAAGAGAAGCATNTTCTGCACCTTTAACGCCTCCACTGACTGGAGCGTCAAGAAAATGAAAATTTCGAGAATTTGCANNTNCACCGATTTTNTGGACCNTTTTTAGTGATGTNGTACTCAGGTCGAAAAATACNGNTCCNGGNTTGATGCCTTCAANAATNCCGNCTTCTCCAAAGGTTACTTCATCTAAAATTTGTGGCGTNGGCAGNGATGTGAAAATNACTTCATTNTTTTGGGCTAANTCTNTTGGNGTTTTGGCTATTTTGGCGCCGTCNTTTTTAGCTATATNTAATGCGGACTTATTGATATCAAATACAGTTAAGCTGTTGCCATGTTTGATTAAATTCCTAATCATGTGTTGGCCCATGAAACCAGCTCCAATGAATCCGATTTTCATTACAAACTCCTTGTATTAATTTTGTGAAATGTGGCGTTATTTATAAGGAATTTGCCAAGATTTCAACTAAATGCTGAGAATTTTTNCCTGTGCCGCTAAAAATTTGTTGTCTGCAAGATACGCCTTCAGATATTATCGCCGTTTCTTTTGATGAATTCCGAATGGCAGGCAATAGTTCTCNTTCACCAATTTGGTTTGAAATNTCGAAGTGTTCTTTTTCAAATCCAAATGATCCCGCCATTCCACAACATCCCGAATTAATTTCAGAAATTTCAGTACCCTTCAGCAATTGAAGTGTTTTTAATGCAGGGTCTGTTCCAACCATAGCTTTTTGGTGACAGTGCCCATGGAAAGCAATCGTTTTGGGAGGNTTTTTGAAATTGATTGTGGATCCATTCTCTAGTGCAAATAGAATGAATTCTTCAATCAACATAGTATTTTTAGAAACTAATAGACCTTTCTCTCTGGTCTCTTCGTCAACCAAATCATTAAAATCATCTAGAAATCCAAGAATGCAACTTGGTTCTAGTCCTATAAGTTTTTTTCCTTGAGATAAATGAGAATAAAGCGATTCAATATTATATTGAGCATGTTTTTTAGCTTTGTCCATCATTCCGCTAGATAGCATTGGCCTGCCACAACATTTCACGTCTGGGATTTCTACTTCGTATCCTAAGGCTTCAATTAACTTAACTGCGGCTTTACCAATCTCTGGATGGTTATAATTTGTAAAAGTATCTGGGAAAAGAAGGACTTTCCCTAGTGGTTGATTTAGGACAGAATTGTTGGATTTATACCATTGAGTAAATGGAGTTGCTGANAATANAGGCATCTCTCTTCGTTTNTCTATTCCTNCATATTTTTCTAATAGTTCTTTCATTAAAGGTGATTGTAAAATCCAATTAGAAATTGGGGCTGTGAGAGATCCCATTTTNCTAAGNAGTGANATGTTCCCAAAAATGAAATTTCTTAAGGTTTGTCCATTTTTTTTGTNNTAAAGATTTAAGAAATCATATTTTAATTTTGCCATGTCTACACTTGAAGGGCATTCAGACTTGCAACCCTTGCATTCAAGGCATAAATCCANAACNTGATGCATTCTAGCGCTAGTCAGNGATTCAANTGGNAGATCACCAGAAATTGCAGATCTNAGTGCTGTAGCTCTACCACGGGTTGAGTGCTCTTCATCTCTGGTNGCCATATATGAGGGACACATTGTTCCATCTAGTTTTCTGCAAGCCCCTTGTCCATTACACATTTCAATTGCTTTTGCAAAACCACCCTCNTTGCTATAGGANAAACCAGTAGGGATTGTTTGAGTTGAATAATTGGGGTCAATTCTAAGATTNTTTTCCATCGGAGAAGAATCAATTATTTTTCCAGGATTCATAAGTCCTTTTGGATCAAATGCATTTTTCACTTGANGAAAGGCTTNGTATATTTTAGGTCCGAAAATCTTTTCATTTAAATGACTTCTAACAAGTCCATCACCATGTTCNCCACTTAAAGAACCNCCAAATTCAATNACTAATTCACAAATTGCATCGGAAATATCCTTCATNTGTTTAATTCCNGCATCGGTTTTCAAATTTACAAGNGGNCTNATATGTAAACAACCTACNCTAGCATGNCCGTAGTAATCAGCTTCNGTTTTGTTNTCTTTTACAATTTGGTCAAAACGTTGAATGAATTGAGGAAGTTTTTCTGGAGAGACAGCGGTGTCTTCAACAAATGGGAGAGGTTTAGAATCACCTGGTTTGCTCATTAATAGCCCTAATCCTGCTTTTCGAACTGCCCAAACTTTTGATTGTTCTTGTGGTGAAGTGACAGATAATGTTGAGTAGCCTAGTTTTCTTTGTTCNGNGCGGGATTTAAGTTTCTTTAGTTGATCGACGACCTCTTTCTCAGTGTCTCCTATAAATTCAACTACAAGCAGNGAATTGGGGTTTCCATCAATGAAATTCGAAATTCTAGAATAAGACAAGTTTTGTCTTGTTTGGTTAATAATGCTGTTTCCGATATGTTCAATAGCGGCAGGATTAAGATCCAAAATGTCTACAGTAGCTTCCATNGATTCGATTAAATCGTTGAAATGTAATACAGAGAGTCCTTTGTATTTTGGGATATCTACGAGTTTGAGTTTGGCTTCAGTTGCAGTGATTAAAGTTCCTTCTGAACCGACTAAAAATTCGGCCATATTNATAGATTCTTTNGAAATGAAATGGTCTAGGTTATAACCACCTACACGTCTTTGAATGTTTGGATACTTACTACTNATTTCATCTTTATAATCGTTGATAATAGTAGTTAATGTCNTGTAAATGTTTCCNTCTAAAGATTCTTGAAGAGAGATATTGNGAAATTCTTCTTTGCTAATGGGNCCGAATTTTGCNTTGTCTCCATTAGATAAAATTGTCTGAATATCTAAAATATTGTCACTTGTTTTCCCCCAAATGATTGAGTGTGCTCCGCAAGAGTTGTTTCCGATGGCACCNCCAACGTTTCCTCGATTNCTTGTGCTAGGATCTGGGGTGAACATTAAGTTAGATTGTTTTATTTGGCGATTTAATTCATCCAGAACTATTCCAGGCTGAGTGCGAACCCATTTTTCTTCAGNGTTGATTTCAATGATATCGCGCATGTATTTTGAGAAATCAATTACNATTGCGTTACCTACAGTCTGTCCNGCTAAACTAGTACCNCCTCCTCGAGGTAAAAGAGGAATNGAATGTTTGTTTGCTATTTCAATGGTAGCTGATACATCGTCCGAATCTTTTGGGATAACTACACCNATGGGNGTCATCTGNTAAATGCTTGCATCGGTGCTGTATAGCATACGGGTNAGTTCATCNAATTTTACTTCTCCAAACACATTTTTTTGGAGTTCATCAACTAATTGTGAGGTGTCTGAGAAGTTACTTGTATCCATGATTGAAGGATACCANTATTTTCACTGGACTACACTGGTTTCCTGAGGCAAATTTTGNAGAGGTGAGAGATTAAGAANAATNGAATAAAANNGGATATTTTTTTAATGNAGACTTAATGGCTTGAATTAATCAAAGAAGNTNAATTAATGNGATATTCTTAAAATTTTATANGTGGATTTTCCTCTTGGAGTCTGGACAGATATTTTATCGCCTTTAGATTTGTTNAATAAAGCTTTACCNATNGGTGACACAATAGAAATACGACCTTTNAGNGGGTCGGCTTCAGCTTGGCTTACCANTGTGTATTTTTGCNTGCCAGCAGANTTTTTNTCAGATTCTACTTCCACTTCAGCACCAATCGTGATTACGTTANTCTTGGATTTCGATTCATCAATAATTGTTGCTTCAGAAAGNTGGTGCTCTAATTCAGATATTCTTTGTTCNGCCATTCCTTGNGCTTCCCTGGCTGCTTCGAGTGGAGCGTTTTCACGTACGTCCCCTGTTGAGGCTGCATGAGCAATNGCTTCGGCCCTATNTGGNCGTCCAGATTTTAACTGTGCTAACTCGTCTGTTAGCTTTTGATGTCCTTCAGCAGTTAATTCGAGTCGATTACTAGNAATCATNTTTGAAGATGATTTCGAGNTTGAAGTATTCTTCGNATTTCGCCTTATTCTAATATGTAGAGCCAAGTTATCAGATATGAATCCGTTTTGGTAAGAAAATCGCAAGAAAGAACGGATTTCCTTCAATTTTTGTTCAGAGACTTTCGATAAACCCTTACGTATTTCGCTCTCGAAGAAGTCGTCTATATCTGAGGGCTTAACTTNNGAGAATAATTTGGATTTTCCATCGGGGTGAGAAACTAATCTTTGAGAAAATTCATCTAAAAAACTTTTGATTCTTGCTGAAACAGGTTTNCTGCTTTCAAGNTTTTCAATATAGTTTGTNAGGGTTTGTTCTACNGTGTTAGATGAATTTGAAGTCAAGTGATCTCCTTATGCTTAGTTAGATGGTAATTAACGAAATCATATGTGTCAACGTAATTNGTTTAGATCTGATTTTATTCAAACATTATAAAAAACATGTACAACATTGCCTTTATCTTATCAAANAACAACAATAAAATTGATCCGTAAAATAAAAAATCTAAGTAATTTCTAAATTGGAGTTGCAGAAAGTGACAAAATATGGATGACCTGGATAACAGGATTTTAACAATGTTGCAAAAGGATGGACTCTCNCCAAATGCTAAAATTGCTAATAANGTTGGTGTAAGCGAAGAAACTGTTCGTCGTAGGGTTAAACGGATGCTCAAAGATGATTATTTGAGNGTNGTTGCCGTTCCCAATACAGANAAAATGGGCTTTAGTTCTCANGTACTTATAGGGTTGCAAGTAATNCCTGAAAAAATGGATGTGGTTGCTGAGAGATTATCGAATATTCCAGAAGTAAGATGGCTATCAGTTACTACAGGTTCTTTTGATATTTTTGCCTGGGTTATCCTGAAAGATTCAAAAGATTTAGGAGTGTTTCTTAGACAAACTGTATTCTGTGTTGANGGGATACAAAAAGTTGAAACCTTTATGAATTTGGATTTAAAGACNCGAAATTTAGATATGGTCATGTAGNAAAATGACANNTCATGAAGTAGTTAGAATTTATACTGACGGAGCATGTTCAGGAAATCCTGGGCCTGGTGGTTGGGGNGNCGTACTTATTTTTGGTGAAAATATACTCGAGCTTANTGAAGGTTTNCGTCTTACAACCAATAATAGAATGGAAATTTTGGCAGTAGTAAATTCTCTAAGNAAATTGAAAAGATCTAGTGAAGTANTAGTTATTAGTGATTCAAAATATCTTGTAGATGCCATTAATAAAGGNTGGGTTCACCGNTGGAAATCAAANGGATGGCGACGCAATAAAAAAGATACGGCTTCGAATGTGGATTTGTGGGAATTNTTATTGGTTCAGTTACAACGTCATCAAGTTNAATTCGAATGGGTGAAAGGTCATTCGGGTGATACTTATAATGATTTGGCAGACAAATTGGCAGTAGAGGCTTCGATGTCAAAATCATTAAAGATTGATCAAATTTATGAACTAGATTCTAACAATTCGTGAAGTCTATTNAAGGGAAATTTGACAATTGATTTGATGATTGTAAAAATCACAATACTTGTGTAGNTTGTCAAAGANATAATCCTTGTTAGAGTGATACCGTATGNAAAATACTTCATTAATTTCTCATGCATTCCTCTACGAATCGACTANCANAGATTCTCCTAGAGTTTTNTCNAGNCTCATAGAGAAATCTAAGGTCGAAGATCAATTAAAACCCGTTACTGTAATAGTNCCATCACGTTATTGTGGNTTGATGTTACAACGTGAATTNGGNCNTNTNGGTAGTGGTTTAATTAATGTTAGATTTATNCAAATTTCTGAATTGGCNNAATTAATTTTAAAATCTGATCTGATGATTCAAGAAATTTTNCCNTTNAAGAGATCNGTNGAAAGAGCNGTTTTAAGAAAATTACTTCTNAGTACAAATGATCCTTTTCGGTTATTNAAAGAACATCCCTCATTATTAGATTTCTTTAGTAGATTGTTTGGNAAGATAAATCTCCTTNCTTCTAAAGGTTTTTNCAAGNATAGATTNGGAGAATCTCAGAAANTNCGNGAGATTGTAGATATTTATAATGAGTTTCACAGAATTGTTGGCTNGAAATATTTTTCATCCGAGGATTTATATGAAAAAGTTTGTACAAAAATCNTTGAATCNNCNGATTTGAGAATAAATTCTGTAGGGAAATTAATTTTTTATTTACCAAGNAATCTTTCTGTTGCACAAGTAAAGATGGTTGATGCATTACCCNTGAAGTTTGAGACCGAAATTCTTGTGGGTTTGACNGGTGATGTTAACGCAGATACNAGACAAAAAGAATTTATAAAGNGAATTTCAGGAAATTNTCAATTGGTAAAACAAANAATTNATGTAGATCATACCAATTCTCAGAAGAAAGTNTTTGTTGCATCTGATCCTAGATTAGAAGCTAAATGGGTNATNTCAGANATATTGATGAAATCCGAAAATAATCCNTTTAGATCGNTTGCTATATTTTATNCTAAANCCGATCCNTATCAGAAAATATTNCACCAAGAGATGAGNATTTCTGGAATNCCGTTNGTNGGNCCTTCCTCAAAAAAATTTGGCGATTTTGCAGTTGGGAATGCTCTTNNATCCATGTTGNAGATTATTTCTAGTGANTATGACAGGAAATTTGTGATGGNTTGGTTGTCTAATTGCCCTGTNAGTTTTCCAAAATTAAGCANGGGGANTGAGTATGAACATTCTTTATTGAATCGTATTTCAAAAGAAGCAGGTATTTTGAGAGGTTTTAATAATTGGGAAAATAGATTAACTCAATTTATTGAAAGAGAATCGCTTAAATATTCAACAGATGATTTTACTCATGGTAGACAGATTGAGGCCGCAAAATTCTTGAGATCTTCAATNGCAAAGTTCTACNACAAGTCTATTATCTTTAANAATGGAGATAATACTTGGTCNGGATTTGCTGAATTGACAGTTGATTTATTGAAAGAATATTTAGTTTCTGAAAAAGAATTGCCTGATGATGAATTAAATGCATTAACTACAATTTTCACAAAGATTAATGAATTAGCTGAACTAGATGCATTAGAAAATGTATCTAAGGATGTCTCATTTTTAGAGTTTGTGAACGCAATAGATGATATTTTATCGGAATCTATTTCTAGGGTTGGTCTTACTGGGCATGGAGTATTTATTTCTGATCAAAAATTAGGCTTGGGAATGCAATTCGATTATGTGTATTTCGTTGGGATGACGCAGTCGGATTTNCCTGTAAATGATCTTCAGGNTGANGCTTTAATTGATGAAATCATGAACGATGCTTTTGGCAATGATTTTAGTTCAGAAGAGTNTAATTCAGAAGATAATTTGTATCAGTTATATGTNTTCAAGTCNTTGGTGAATTCTGCAAAACGTGAGTGTTCTTTTAGTTTTCCTCTTTATGGTNTTGATTCTCAACANACTGATTATCCTTCTGANTGGTTGCTTGAATATGTGTCTGGATTGGCGGGAGAAAAAATATATGCAAGCAAGTTTATAAGTCTTTTGGATGATACTTCCGATGTNGAGTGGCTAACATATATATCTTCNTTCGAACAAATTTTAGCAATGCAAGAAAGACATGGTGTTATAGATCTATCGGATTATGACTTGACTTTAACAATGGAATTGTTANAAAAAGACATACCAATTAATGAACACAAATTGCTTGCNGGTTCACATATTTTGTCTGCAGCGGAGATGATTTCTNCTAGAAGGTCTAANATTTTTTCCGAATGGGATGGNGATGTTTCAAATTCTCCTGATCTAGTAGGTGTTATAGAAAAAATATTTTCTAATCCTATATCTGCTACTAGTTTGGAAGAATGGGCCGAATGTCCGTACAGATTTTTCTTGCACTACATTTTNGGGATTCGTCAAAAGANAGANGATCCTTCAGAAATTTTTCAGATTTCACCTCAAGATTCAGGAAGTTTGATTCATCAAATACTTGAGGATTTTTTTGAACAAGTAATCACAAANGGAGAATTTCCTGCATCAAATGAANCGTGGTCAAAGAAACATTATGAGATTTTGTATTCTATTGCTGACGAGAATTTTTCAAAAGCTGAAAATCATTTGATCACATCCGATAATGCATTATGGAGGCATAAGAAAAATCAGATATTGACTGATTTAAAAAGATTTTTGATTGAGGATGATCAGATAAGGTTCGACTTTGGCACCAGANATACTTTGATAGAGCAAAGATTTGGGAAACAAAACCATTCAGATCCAGACGGATTGGATTATTGGCCTTATTTAGAGATGGATTTGNNNGGTCAGAAAATAATTATACGAGGGACAATTGATCGAGTTGATTTTAATGACAAAAATGAAGGATTGATTATTGATTATAAGACNGGTAGGAGTGATGCTTTTNCCAACGCTTTCAAGAAGGATGACTTTGGAGAGGGTACGAAATTACAATTACCTTTGTATTCAATAGCTGCGAGCCAAGCCAAGTCTGATTCTGAACAAAAAAAGAATTCTTTTTTTGCTGCGTATTGGTTTATTTCTGAGTCAGAAGATTTTAAAAGGTTACCTCAATATTGGAGAGATTTAAATCGGATTGACCAAACTGACATTATAAAAACTTCGAATGTGGTTCAAAAAATTGTTCNGGGGGTCAAATCAGGTATATTCCCTGCAAATCCAGTCACGCATGATGGAAAAACTTTCCAGGAAATCCATGGATTTAATCAAGGGAATTGTAGAAATTGTGATTTTATAGAGTTGTGCCCAATGGATAGGTCAAAGATATANAAAAATCGCCAAGCCCAAGATGATAGATTGAAGGATTATTTGTCTTTAAAAAATCTAACTGAGGTGGATGTTGATGAATAANTCTTTTAACTCTTTTATTCCCTCAGATGATTCCTCAAGAAAAACGATATTAGAAAATTTATCCCANAATATTTTTGTTGAAGCTGGTGCTGGCACTGGTAAAACAACTATTTTGGTTGAGAGGATAGTTAATTTAATTGAATCAGGTCTTGCAACTATTGATTCTATTGCTGCAATTACTTTTACAAATTCNGCTGCTGAAGAGTTAAAGATTAGAATTCGTGAGAAATTGGATAGCTGTTCACAAGATGAGGACAAAACAATAATTCAACGAGAAAGATCATTTCGGGGTGTAAATGATATTGATAAAGCGACAATTTCTACCTTGCATGGATTTGCTTCGTCTATTTTAAGGTTTAAACCTTTAGAGGCGGGTCTACCTCCTGGGTTTGCAATAATGGATGCGGTTCAAACAAAATTGATGTTTCGGAAACAATTTCGTGAATGGAGAGATATTGCTATTAACGACCCAAGTTTGGAACAATATTGGNTGACATACTTTAGTTATGGATTTGGAATCCATAATTTAGAAAAGTTATCCTTTGATTTAATGGAAAAGTTCCATCTTTTGGATCAAACCGAAAATATTTTATTTGATGATAGATTGCCAAATGATTCTCCAAGTATTTTTATTCATAAAATCCAATCTGATTTAGAAGATGTGTTGGAATATAATTCAAATCCTGATGATAAGTTGTTTTTTATTTTAAATGAATTTAAAACCTCCCTAGATTCCATGGTTTTCGAAAAAGACGAGATATTGAATTTCACAAATTTCATTACGTGTATTGATAATTTCAAGATGGGAAATTTTGGTAGCAAGACAAATTGGGAGATTTCGCCAAAATCTATTCGAGATATTGTTAAGGNTTCAATTGCTNCAATGAAACAACAGGCTTCTGAATCAATTGCAGTATTTAGATTTATTGATATTAAGCCTTTGTTTGAGAGCATTTCTGGTTTTGTAATTGATGCCGCTAAACAAAGGAAAATAATGGGAATGGTGGGTTTTTCAGATTTATTATTGTGGGCACGAAATCTTTTAAGAGATGATTTGGAAGTGCGAGATTACTTTAGAAATAAATTTTCTCATTTGTTTATTGATGAATTCCAAGACACTGATCCGATTCAAGTCGAAATCGCTTTTTTTATTGCTGAAGAATGTGTTCGAACAGATTTGGTTCGACCTAATTCTTGGAAAGATATTGAAACTGTATCAGGAAAACTTTTTTTTGTTGGAGATCCGCAACAATCGATTTATAAATTCAGGAATGCTGACATTGAAATNCTAANTGACGTTCAATCAAAAATNGAAATTCCCCCAATCCAATTATCGCAGAATTTTCGATCNCAGAAACCAATCTTGGATTGGGTAAATTATGGTTTTGAACGATTGATCGGTCAAGGAACGTACTTTGAAGATACGAACCTTTTNCTATCCCCAAAATATTCTCCTTTGTCCCATNNTAGAGACGAAATTAAAGAATCAGTCGGGATGAATTCTTCTGTATGGTATCTTGGTGATCCAGAAGTCCAAGATTCTAAAATGGGTGTAGTCAGAGAAAATGAAGCTAGNGAAGTNTGTAAGCTNTTATCAGGATTAAAATCTNTGAAGTTTTGGGTTAGAGATNCGAAAACTCCTGAAGGAAAAAGACATGCAAAATTTTCTGATGTTGTAATTTTGATTCAAAACAGATCAGGTCTAAATATCTTAGAGAGTATGCTCGAAGANGANGAAATTCCTTANCGTGTTGAAGGAGGGGCTTTGATCTTTAACACCCAGGAAGTTCAAGACTTGATCAATTGTTTGAAAGCAATTGATGATCCTTCAGATGAAGTAGCTATTGTAGCNGCTTTGCGTTCTCCTGGATTCGCATGTTCGGATGATGATCTGTTGACTTTCAAAAATAATGGNGGTGAATTTAATTACTTAGAATCAAAATTGCTTAAAAGTTCGAAAGTNGATGATTCTTTATCTGAATTAAAAGAATTCCATTTAATGAAAATGTGGTTAAGTACATCAGAATTTCTCAAAANATTTCTCAAAAAAAGATCTTTTTTAGATATCGGATTGACTGCAAAGAATCCAACTGAATTTTGGCGCAGGATTGAGTTTTTNTTAGAACAATCGGAAATTTTTGAAAAAGCTGGAGGTAGTGGNCTGAATGGGTTTTTAGAATGGATAGAAGTNTTAAGAGAAGATAGAGAAAANATTCCAACTCCTTTGGNAGATCAAAAAAAAGATGGTTTTGTGCGCATCATGACTGTACATGCTTCNAAAGGCTTAGAATTCCCTATTGTAGTTTTAACCGGATTGTACAATTNAAACCGTAATAATCAGGGATTAAAAAGCTCTTCCTCTGTTTGGACCTTTGCTGACAAATCGGTGGATAAGATGCAATTCCGTATAAGCAATTCCGAATCATTTTTAGTNTCTAATGGATTTGGAAGGTTACAGCGAATTGAATCCNTAAAGGATTATTTTGAAAGTTTTAGAAGATTATATGTTGCATCAACTCGAGCCCGTGACCATCTGATTTTAAGTATTTTNAGCAAAGACTCCAAAGACTCTTTAGCTATGCAAATTGCCAAAGTATTTAGTGGTTCTGATGATGGTTTGTATTGGCAGAATTTTCATGGATTTGAATCTAAAATTCCTTCAAGTGAAATGGATAAAATCTCTATTGATCAAAACAGTTTATTGATTGATCGAGATGAGTGGATTCGGAATAGAGATGCAATGTTGAGAACAGCAAGTGATCCCAATTATTTAAGTGCAACATCTATTTCNAAGGTTGATGAAAAAATCCAGGATGATCAAATCTTTTTTGAATCAAAAACAGATGGTACTGAAATTGGTAGAGCAGTCCACTCCGTATTAGAGGAAATTGATTTCAAATCTCGTGAAAACCTTTCAGTNATTTGTAATTTGATAGCTAAGAGGGAAGGTATTTTGCCGAGGACTGCTGAAATTGAGCAATTAGTTCTATCTGCGTGTAATAGTGGAGTAGTTAAGAGGGCAGTAGAATCTGGGAACTTGATGAGAGAAGTACCGTTTTCGGTGCCAATTCCATCACTAAATTTACCTAAACGTACTATGGAAGGCTACATTGATTTATTGTTTGAAGAAGAGGATGGATTGGTTGTAGTTGATTATAAGACTGACAATATTTCTGAAAATAATTCTCAAGAAGTTTTGTCGAGATATCGTCTTCAAGGAGCTGCTTATGCTATGGGTGTTGAGAAGGCTATTTCAAAGCCAGTAAAGGAAGTGGTTTTTTTGTTTTTACGATCTAACATAGAGGAAAAGATTGTTGATTTAGAGACACTAATTAATGAACTAAAATCATCTATTCAATTTGTGACTACTGAAGATTAAACTATTTGATTTCCCATAAAATTGGATTCAAATTTTGATAGATTAATTGGAATTTTTTGTACATCTTTTCGTANTTATAATAATTCGATTCATCGGGGATTANTGGTTCTTCATAAGAGACCCATGCATTGACGGCTTCTTGCGTGTTTCGAAACCATCCAANACCAACAGCTGATAGCATTGCAGCACCTACACACGCACCAGAATCATTTAAAACTCGTTTTATAGGAACGTTCAAAGTATCTGATAGTATTTGAGACCACAAGTCACTTTTTGATCCACCTCCCGTAANAATATAGTTGTGTTTTGAAGGCGTGTTTTCTTTGAACAGATTCAAACAATCTTTAATGGAAAATGAGACTCCTTCCATTATTGCCCGGCTAAGATGTGCTTTAGAGTGTCCACTGTGTAATCCAATAAAACAACCCTTCGCATTCGGATTGTTGTGGGGTGTTCTTTCTCCGTTAAGATAGGGTAGGAAAATTAAATTATCGGAACCTGGGGAGGTANTAGAAGCCTCTTTATCTAGTTGAATCAGTGATTTGGAGTTTTCCAGAATGCTACTTTGGTACCAACTCATTGAATTTCCTGCTGAGAGTGTTACACCCATGGAGTACCACGTGTCTTTGATACAGTGATTAAAACAATGCAGTTTTAGAGAATCGTCAATAATTGGAGTATTGGATGATTTCATTACAGCGCCAGAAGTCCCGATACTTATCTGATATGTATCCGAGTCAACACATCCTGTGCTGATCGCGGAAGCTGCGTTATCAGCTCCTCCTGCTATCACAGGCGTTCNTGNGGGAATCTCTGTAATATTAAATAATTTTTTGTTAGTAAATCCACGAGTATTGGTTGATTCAATGATTGTGGGCAAAGTAGTGTGGTCAATACCAATTAAATCTAAAATTGGATCAGACCAAGCACAACTATTGATATCCATTAATAGTGATCCCGATGCATCTGAAGGCTCGGTGATTAATTCGCCAGTAAGCTTAAATCCAATAAAATCCTTTGCAATTAATATGGTAGAGATTTTNTTAAAATTTTCGGGCTCATTTTTTTTAATCCATAAGATTTTGGGTGCGGTGAAACCTTCTAAAACAGGATTGCCTAAAGAATTTTTAATATATGATTTGCCCAGTTCTTGGNANAGTGAATTGCATTCGNTTGTGGTGCGTCCATCATTCCACAATATGGAAGGACGTATAACAGTGAAGTTTTTGTCAAGAATTGCAGGGCTATGCATTTGCCCTGTAAGTCCAATTGCTTTAACGTTGGATCCCCCTATAAGATTGGCAATTTTTGCTAAGCAAAGCTTTGAAGCTTCCCACCAGGTCTCAGGGTGTTGTTCTCTCCAATTTGGTTTCGGGGTATCGATTTCCAAAGGGATTTCAGCGGATGCTTCATGCTTTCCAGATATTGACATAGCCACAGCTTTTATGGATGAAGTTCCTATATCTAAGCCAATTACAAATTCTTTCATGTTTTTGTTCCTATGATTGTTAAATTCCATCTAATAAAATCACATTTGAAATAGCTGAATTGTGACGTATTTTTTTTGGCTCTTTATATTCTTCAGATGATATCCATTCTTTTGCTCTTTTTAATGTTGGAAATTTTAGGAGTATTCCTCGTTCGGGTAAGAAGTCTCCTTCAATAGTTTCTATGTCACCACCACGTGCGAGATATTCTCCATCATATAAGGCAATTGTTTCGGGGACTTGGGCTTTATAGGTTTCATATTTTTCGTGATCAGTTATTTGCATAAATGCGATTACATAGGCAGACATTGTTTCCCCTTAAAAGATTATTAATGAATTTCAGTTTTATAACATAAACTCTTTTGCTTTACTAATTTTTGGAGTGGTGCATAATAATATCTTAAAACTTNGTTTGTTGTTGTAGAAAAGGAGTACAAATGAATTGTCCAATTTGTGGGGAATTGCATGAGGTTAGACCTATAAAATGTTTACAGTCTGCTACTCTTGATCATGTGGGCCGTTGTGGGATTAGTACTGAACATTCGGCTGATTGTTCCTTGAAAATTTTGAATGATTATGTTGCTGCAAATCCTCTGTGGAATAAAAAAAAGAAAAAATAATCTAAATTTTCAAATAAGGAAATCGAATGCTTGAATTGAATGGTAAAGTTGCGATTGTTACTGGCGCTGGTAGACAAGTAGGTATTGGAAGACATGCCGCTTTGGAACTTGCAAGACTTGGAGCTGATGTTGTAGTTACTGGTACCAATCGCTCCCCTGATACATTCCCTAAAAGTGAATTGGAAGTTAACTGGAAAGGTACAGAAAGTGTGGTAAATGAGGTGCGAGGCTTGGGGCGAAAATCTTTGGCTCTTACTTTGGATGTAACTGATCATGAACAGGTGGAAAATGTTGTATCTTCGACACTTAAAGNATTTGGACGTATAGATATNTTAGTTAATAATGGAGCGTTCCCAGTAGGAAAAGATAGGTTGCCGATGTTGCAAGTTGAAGAAGATGTTTTTCAGAAAGTTGTGGATGTAAAAGTTACTGGTTTGTTTTTAATGTCACAAGCAGTTGTAAGAGAAATGATTCGCATTGGCGATGGAGGAAAAATCGTTAATGTTTCTTCACAAGCAGGTAAAAGAGGTGTTCCAAATTCGCTTGCTTACAATGCTGCGAGTTTTGCAATAGTTGGGATGACGCAATCGATGGCATCTGAGTTGGGTCCAAAAGGGATTAATGTTAACGCGGTTTGTCCTGGAAGCGTTTTGACTACTAGATCTGGAGAACTTGACGATCCAGAAAGAATTTTTAGAGCTAATGAGTCGGNCAAAACTACTCCTATAGGNAGGAATGGCACACCTGAGGAAGTTGGTGCGTTTATTGCATATCTTTGTACGAACGCAGCCTCATGGATNACTGGTCAATCTATTAATATTAATGGTGGAACAGTGATGGAACATTGATTTTATTTAAGAAAATATTTGATAGGAGAGTTTTTTGCCAATCGAAAATATTTTTTCAGGGAATCCTCTAAATAGAGGTGAAATAGAAAGGCGAGATGAGAATTGGATTACTGCNCGTTCTAAAGATCAGACTAGTAGGTTTTTATTAGTTGTGGGATCGAAGGTAATTGTCAGAGATTTGGGTCAAGTCGAACTTTTGTGGTTTGATATCAATGATATAGAACATTTGGAGTTTAAATATAATCCAATTTTGTTGGGATTGTTAAATGATATAGCNCATTTTGTAATTGATGTGCCTGAAAAAGATTCTCAAATATCACTGTATTATGAAAAATTTGAAGGCTCTAAGTTGTATGATGCTCGAGATGTCGCTTTGGAATTACGTTCTACAGATTCGGGCATTTTAGCTCAATCTCTTGCCCAATTAAATTGGCATCGAAGAAATGGATTTTGTTCTGTATGCGGACAGAAGACAATTGTTAAAAGAGGTGGACAGAAACGGGAGTGCTTATCATGTTCTATNGAGCATTTCCCTCGTGTAGATCCTGTGATAATAATGGTTGTTTCTGATGGTGAAAATTGCTTACTCGGACAATCACAAGGTAGATTAGCTTCTACTAACAGATATTCAGCGCTTGCGGGATTTGTTGACCAGGGAGAAACTATTGAAGAAGCAGTAGGTAGAGAAGTTATGGAAGAGGCAGGTATTAAGGTCAAAAATGTGCGTTATTATTCTTCTCAACCTTGGCCATTTCCATCTACTTTGATGATTGGATGTCATGCTGAAGCTGAAACTACAGAAATTAACATGGATCCTGAAGAGATGACTGATGTCAAATGGGTGGACAGATCTGAAGTGTTGTTGGCATTAGAAGGAAAAAGTGAAACTTTAAATTTGCCCGGACCTGTAGCTATTGCTCATAATCTATTGAAATCTTGGGCTACCAATAATTTTGGATAATACAGTGATTTTTAAGAATTATTTGAGGGAGAGGTAATTGAAATGGATTCGTCAAAACTAAATAAACTAACGTCCCAAGAACAGTATGTAATAGAACACAAGGGAACTGAACCTCCATTTTCGGGCGAATATGACAACTTTTACCTTGCTGGAAAGTATGTTTGTCGTAGGTGTGATGTTGATTTGTATAGATCAGATGACAAATTTGATGCTCACTGTGGATGGCCTGCATTTGATAAAGAAATTCCAGGTGCAGTAATCAGATTGCCTGATCCAGATGGTTTTAGAGTGGAAATTTCATGCGCTAATTGTGATGGGCATTTAGGACACGTTTTTGTAGGAGAAAATTTTACAGAAACCAATACAAGACATTGCGTAAATTCANTGTCGATAANGTTTGTNAANTCGGAAGAATAAGGTTCAAAAACTTTCTGTAGTTATTTAGAAATTCTCATGAAAAATTCTTTTTAATATAATTTACTTGTTCTTCTCTGGAAAGTTTTGTTAAGTCTAAGTTAATATCATCATCTAAGCGCCTTTTGGAAATCGGGGTTTTTTCTCCATCGGCTGGATATTTCTTCGCATTTTCAGAAATTTTTTGCTGGATTGCTGTTTCTAGATTTATTTCTAATACATCAGCCAACATTAGTAGGTAGGTTAATATATCNGCCAATTCATCTTGGACATCTTTTTTTCGAAACGAGATATTATTTTTNTCTTGTGATTCTTCAAGTGTTAGCCATTGAAAGATCTCGAGCAACTCTGATGCTTCTACTGATAGTGCCATNGAAAGATTTTTAGGGGAATGATATTTTTNCCAGTTTCGTTCATTAGAGAATTCCCTTAATTTAATCTGAAGGGCTGCAATGTCCATAAGAATTCCTTTCGAAAACGTGATCGATTAGGGACTGGTGCCGAAGGTGAGATTCGAACTCACACGGGTTTAACCCCAATGGTTTTTGAGACCACCGCGTCTGCCGTTCCGCCACTTCGGCAATATTTGCTTTGGAGATGCATTGTTTAGATGCAGCACTATGACATTATTTAACAGCAATCAACAACGGTCAAGCCGTTGACTTCCTTTGGAGAATTAGGATCAATAAGTATAATTTATACTGACCGCATTACTCCAACTACTTTGCCACGTACTGCAACATCTTGAGCGGGTACGATTATAGGATCATGTTCAGGATTCTCTGGTTGGAGCCTTACCATGTTTCCTTCAAGGTAGAATCTTTTCAAGGTAATTGAATTCTCAGAAGTAATTTCTGCGGCTACCATTTGTCCTGCTTCGGCATGTCTTGTTCGTTCTAATACAACTAAGTCTCCGTCCAAAATGTGAACGTCAACCATAGAATCTCCCTTTACTCGAACACCAAATAAATTAGTTTTCCCATTTGAAACAAAGGNTGGTAATTCAACTGTTTCTANGGGATCNGTGTTTTCAGATACTGTTTCTGGTACGTGGAGTGGTTGGCCAGCNGCAATATAACCTACNACTGGTAGTTCTAATACATCTTGGGATGNAGGTGATTTTCCAATTANTTGAATACCTCTAGATACTTCTCGTTGTCTTTGTATAAATCCCTTTCTTTGTAAAATTTGCAAATTATAATCTACCACCGATGTTGAACTTATATTGCATCCGTTACGNATGTCTCGNATNGTTGGAGGATAGGGGTGTTCATTAAGGAAATCTTTAATGAATTGTAAGATTGAATTTTGCCGGATNGATAAGGAATTTTTCATTAGACGCTCCAAAAANACCAATTAAACATATGTTCTAATTGNATATAACTTTAATNCCGTATTAGAACATTTGTCAACCTTTTNGGGTTAAATTTGCAAACATTTGTGCTGNNCATCGTAGTTTCACACGATTANATTGTGCAATTGTTGACGCTTTCCCCGATNAAGTCATATAATTCGNTAACAATTTGAAAATTAGGTTTCTTAATATGCGTNTTTCATGTCTTCAAAGNAATTTATCTAAAGCACTNGCAGCTGCCAATCGTGCAGTTTCTACCCGTACTAATTTGCCTGTTACACAGAATATACTTTTGAAAACTCATGATTCAATGTTGAGGGTTTCAGCAACTAATTTGTCTATTGGTGTTACAACTTCGATAGGTACTCAAATTGAACTTGATGGTGGGATTTCAGTTCCAGCAGACCTCTTGTTAACATTTATTAATTCTCTACCTGATGAGAAAGTTGATATGACATTAGAGGGAGATCAGTTGAATATAATATGCGGATCCTTTGAAACAGATTTGAAAGGTATCCCAGAAGAAGAATTCCCTCCTATTCCTAATGTAGAAGAAGGTGAAGCTTTAGAGATTAGTGCATCTGAATTGAGACAAGCCATTGATCATGTTACTTTTGCTGCTGCCACCGAGGATTCCCGGCCTGTGCTGACTGCTACAAAAGTCGAAGTCAAGGGAGATAGTTTCACTTTTGCTGCAGCAGATGGATTTAGACTTGCAGTTTATGAAGGGAAATTAGAATCTACAGTTGATGTTGATTCGTTGGAATTTACGATTCCTGCTAAATCGATGTCAGAAGTAAGGAATCTTTTAGGTAATGCTGGCGGAACTGTGCAATTTACAGTGACTCCCAATGAAAACAAAGCTCTGTTTAAGATCGGAGATGTAGAAATGTTTTCCCAGTTGCAAGAAGGAACTTTTCCAAATTATAACCAATTAATACCAGAAAAATTTGAGACTAGAGCAGTGATTGCTAATTCAGAATTACTTAAATCTGTTCAAACGGCTTTTGCATACAGCAGGAGTGGTAGCGGTATTGTTCGACTCAGAATTAAAAATGATGAGGAACATGCTAATGTGCATGTTTCTGGTGAAACTGAAGGTGCCGTTTTTAGAGCGGAAGTCCCTGCCACTATTGAAGGGGAAGATTCTAATATTGCTTTTAGTGGAAGATATCTTGTAGAAGTTTTACAGGCGTTGGGTGATTGTGATGTGGCTATTGAAACAACTTCGTCATCAAGTCCTGGTGTGGTAAGAGCGGTAGAAAAATCTAATTATGTCCATGTTGTAATGCCGATGTTTGTTCAATGGTAATTGAGATTTAACACAAAGAAGTTTAATGGATTTGTTAGGTTTCGTTGATAATGTTAAATTTTTTTTCTAAAAGACTGATAATTCTATTTGGTTCGACTCTCTTTTTCGTTCTGCTATTGTTTTTAGTGTACTTTTTTGTATTTAAAGAAGATAAGAATCCAGCCTTGCTTGATGTAGATGAGCAAGTGTATGTCGTCTCGAGGCAGGATCTTTCTAAAAATGTCTCAGTAAGTGGAAACTTGACCTTTGCTAATGTGAAGACTTTGAAAAGTCCAATTGATGGAGAAATCGACCAAATACTTTTTGATTTCCCCTATCCATCTATAGTGCAAGAAGGCGATATTTTGGCACGTCTCACTGATTTAGATTTTATTAGATTGGAAAGTCAGATTTCTCAGTTGGAGATTGAATTAGAATTAGCAAATCAATTGTTAAATGAATTCTTACTTACTGATCAAGGTGAACGATTAGCTACTGCATATTCTGAAGTTTTTGAAAAGGAAAATCAGTTGATTGCGGCACGAGATGATTTATTCTCTGGGATGAATGATGCTGATGAAAGAGCTAATGCTTTGAGTCAAATTCATGTTGCTGAAAAAGAGTTAATTAATTCAAATCATTTATTAGATGATTTGTTGTCTCCATATCCAAGTAGATTGACAGAATTGATTCAAGTTAAGATTGCTGCGCGTCAAAAAAAGGATGACTTTGAAACTACAGTTAATGATTTGAATGACCCGTTAGGATCTCCACAATATCTTGAATTGATGAGTGAGTTGACCACTCTAAAGAACTCTTTAGAAATAGCCGAAAAGAATCAAAACTTGAATTCTTTAACCAAGAATGAATCTATTGAAGGTGCAGCAAAAGATTTGGAATCCAAAGAGATTGCTTATATAGCTATTTTAGAAAAATGGTTTGGCGTAGATGAACAGAAGTATTTAAAAATGTCTCCTGGTGAAATATATCAATTTTGGGAAGTTGATCTAAAATTACTCTTTGATAAGAAGATTAGAAAAAATGATGTGGAAGCCTTTTTGAATGATCCTATAGTTGATTCAATCACTCCTTGGGACGACAATGTTGTTCTTACATGGCTGGCTATGTATCCAGTAACAGTAGTAGGAGCTTGTGGTGAGTCGTCCTCTGCTACTTTAGGTTCAACATCAGAACCTTTGCCGAATATAATTTGTGTGGATTATGAAATCCAATCCACTTGGGATGAACTGGAAGATGCAAGGCTTAAGTTTCAACAAACTGAGCTAGAAGCACACTCTAGTTTTGAAAACAATGCAGAAATTGTAAGGACTGCTTTAGAGAAAATTGACCTCAAAGAGGAGGTTATTGCTGATTATTTGGATTCAGAGAAGTTAAGAATTCAAGATGCTAAAGAACAATTTAATATTGCAATATCGGAACATGAGTTTGCAGAAAAGAATATTGAAACATGGCATGATTCTATTGAACTAGAATTGGCGATACAGGAAGCGGATGTTGTTTTAAAAGAAACTGCTTTAGAGATGGCACATCGGAATTTTGAGAATCTTTTTGTTGATCCTTCAGACATAGAAATTTCTTTACTCAAGTCAAAACTTGATTTTGCGGATGCGGAATTTTCTAATTCATTAGCTAAATTGGAGCTTGCGAAGCACCCTGATGATTTCCAACAAACGTTCTTAGAAAAAGACATTCAACGTCTTGAAATATCTATTGCAGATATTCAACAGAAAATTGAAGAAGCGGTTATTAGATCTCCTTTTGACGGAGTGATATTACAATATTTCGTTAATCAAGGAGAAAGAGTTTCTCAGGGATTAGGTGTTGTTGAAGTAGCTGAATTAAATATGCTGAATTTTGAAGGATCTGTTGGAGAGGCAGAAGTAAATCTTGTTGAAAATGGAATGAAAGTTGAACTAGTTCTTGATTCCATAAAAGGAAGTTTGATTAAGGGGCAAGTGAAAAATGTTTCTATGAAATCAGTTGTTGAACAAGGAGTAGTTACATATCCAGTAGTAGTTAGTTTGGATAATTTTGATGGAATTGTTCTTTCAGAAGGACTTTCTGGGGTTTCCGAACTTTTGATTGAGAAATCTGTAGGTCAAATTGTTATACCTATGAGTGCAGTTAAGGAAAATGANCAAGGAAAATTTGTNAATGTTAAACAAGATGATGTAGTAGTTCAAAGACCAGTAAAATTAGGCATTAATGATAACTTTTGGGTAGCTGTATTGGAAGGATTAGATGAAAACGAGTCTATAGTGATTAAAAGCTCNAAGGGTAGTACNGAAAAATTCGAATTAGATTTTGGGGATGATGAAGAGGATAATTCTAATCGNAGGAGAGGNCCAGGAGGTCGTAGGGATAATTGAAGTGATTAAGGTATGACGGTGGATTCATTAAATTCAAATAAACCAAATGTCATAGAGCTTTCGTCAGTTACNAAAGTCTACCAAATGGGTTCNCAGGAAGTGAAAGCATTGGCGGGAGTTGATCTTACTGTAAAACAAGGGGAATTCATTGCAGTTACTGGGCCATCTGGTTCAGGGAAATCTACACTAATGAATATTATTGGGTGTTTGGATGTTCCGACTGATGGGAAATATATTTTGAATGGTGTTGAAGTAGGATCCATGAAAGATTCGGGCCTTGCGCATACTAGAAATCGCTTGATTGGATTTGTTTTTCAAACTTATAATTTGTTGCCTAAACTTACTGCTCAAGAAAATGTTGANCTTCCATTGATATATGGTGGAGCAATTTCTAGAAAATNTAAAGCTTTAGAAGCTTTGGACAAAGTAGGATTGTCAGANCGTTCGAATCATCTTCCAGCAGAACTTTCAGGAGGGCAACAACAACGTGTTGGGATTGCCAGGGCATTGGTTACCAATCCATCTATTTTGTTAGCTGATGAACCTACGGGTAATTTGGATACACAATCAACGGGTGAGATTATGTCATTAATTAATGAGTTAAATCAGCAAGATGATTTAACAGTAGTATTGGTTACTCATGAGAATGAAATTGCAATGAGTGCACAACGTATTTTAAACATGGTGGATGGTAGCATAGTAAAAGATTACATGATTAGAACGGTGTCCTAAGATGAAANTTTTCAATATTTTTCTTATCTCATTATCATCATTGGGGTCGAATAAACTTAGGGCTGGATTAGCATTGTTGGGAATTGTGATTGGTATCAGTGCCGTAATAATATTGATGTCGATTGGTAGAGGAGTTCAAAATCTAATAATTTCGGGTCTTGAAGATTTGGGGACGAATTTGGTTTTGGTATGGTCATCACCNCCTGATGANAAAAATTTTGTTCCNAATTTCACTTTGTCCGATTCTTATGCACTCATTGATAGTTTAAATGCACCTTCGGTGATGACAGNTGCGCCAGAAAAGCACACTTTTAGAAAGGTAGCTTATTCTGATAAATTTTTTGAATCAGATATTGTTGGAGTAACTGGAGTTTATTCAGAAGTTAGGAATTTGTCTGTTTCGAAGGGTATGTTTATAACAGATATTCATACATCGNATATTAATAAAGTTGCAGTTTTAGGGTCCCGTGTATCTGAGACCCTTTTTGATGAGAATGATCCAATAGGTAAGAGAGTTCGGATTGGAAAATCAAGATTCACAGTTATTGGGGTTTTAGAAAGTAAGGATAGTTCGGGTTTTGGGTCAGATGCTAATGATATGACTTTTGTACCTATNACTTCATTACATTCTTATTTAGCGAAAAATGTTACGTCNCATGGAGACATAGCAATTGATTTTATAAGTGTTAAAGCGAATTCTCCTGAAGAAGTAGATTCAGCAATGGCAGAAACTGCGAAAATTTTAAGATTGAGGCATCGAATAACTGGTGATGACGATTTTATTGTGACAAGTCAAAAGGAAATTTTAGCGATGCTACAAGTAGCGATTGGGGCGATAGTTTTTTTTCTCGTAAGTATTGCAGCCATTTCTTTGTTGGTTGGAGGAATAGGAATCATGAATATAATGTTAGTTTCTGTCACTGAACGAACACGTGAAATAGGTATTCGAAAAGCTTTGGGAGCCAAACGAATGGATATCCTTTTGCAATTTGTTATGGAAGCAGTATTTTTAACTATTGCTGGAGGGTTATTAGGTATATTGATTGGATATTTTTGCTCNATGTTACTGGATGGTATACCGATAGGCGATCAGGAATTGAGAACTGCTTTTGATCTGCCTATAGCATTGATTGCNATTGGAGTGTCTGGGTCAATTGGATTATTTTTCGGAATTTTCCCAGCATATCGTGCTTCGAAATTACACCCAATAGATGCNCTTAGGTACCAATANTACAAGTTGAGTTTATGAATTTTAACAGGCGGTTGATTTTTAATGGAAATAAAAACTAAAATTTTTGTCAGTATACACACAAATTTTAAATCATCTATTAGGAATAAAAGGGTATGAAAAAGATCTTAGTAGTAGAAGACGAAGANAATATTTTAGAGGCTCTTAAATATAATATTTCCAAGGAGGGTTATGAGTTTTTGTCCGCATCCGATGGAGATACAGCAATTAATTTAGCGCGGCAAAAATCTCCAGATTTGATTATTTTAGATGTAATGATTCCAAAACTTGATGGTTTTGAAGTATGTAGGATTTTGAGGAAAGAAACAAATATACCAATTTTCATGCTTACAGCTAAAACAGAGGAGATAGATAGGGTTATAGGGTTAGAAATTGGGGCGGATGACTATATTACAAAACCATTTAGCATGCGAGAACTCCTTGTAAGGATAAAGAATGTTCTTAGGAGGTATTCAAGCCCTCAAACACCTGCGAAGGTTGGTGTCGAAGAGATAATAAATATAGGTGGTTTGAAGATTGATTCAATTTCTCATTCTGTGGAGTTAAATGGTACTGAAATTATTTTCAAACCTAAAGAATTTGAATTGTTATATTTTTTAGCTTCTAATCCTGGCCGAGCATTTACGAGGGCGCAATTGTTAGAACATTTGTGGGATGAAAATTATTATGGAGACATAAGAACAGTTGATGTCCATGTAAGATGGGTAAGGCAAAAGATTGAATCTGACCCCTCAAATCCAAGGATGCTTAAAACGATACGTGGAGTAGGTTATAGATTTGTGAATGGTAATTAGATGAGTTAGAAATTGAGTTGGCAAACAAAAATACAAATTCGTGAATTGTTCAAGTTTAATGGACTTTTCTTATTGACCCTTAGTGGTATTTTGTTGATAGTTGTTTTGACCTTTTTGTTGATAAATTCCTTCTATAATTTTTTAACAGAAGCATCAGTTAGAGTTTGTGTTTTAATAATATTTGCGACAGTGATTTATTTTTTCATCAATATTATTTTTTCCAAATTAATGTCCAAATCAATTAAAATTCTTACTAATTCTATTGATCGAATCTCATCTCGGGNATTTGATCAACGTGTTCCGATCCCGAAAAACTTAGAGATTAAAGATTTGGCAGAATCTTTTAACCGAATGGCAGAGACTTTTTCAAGTGTATTTGAAGAGTTGTCTAGCGAACGTAATACATTGTCTGTGATTTTGGATACAATGGCAGATGGTGTAATTGTGATTAATGAAAATGATGAGGTTACACTGGTAAATCAAGCAGCGAAAANGATCCTGAATTTGTCAGCTGATGATTTCGAGAAAATGCGTTTGGCCGAATTGGTAAGAGATTATGAAATTATTCAGCTAGCTACTAGAAGCAAAATAACACGCACTATTTTACAAAGTGAAATTGAAATTCCTGACCAGAGAAGGTTATTGAGTTTGATTGCCACNCCTATAGGTCATTCATCTCCTGATGGTGTTTTGTTGACTGTTCAGGATTTGACTCATATAAGACAAACCGAGACTAGTAGAAGAGAATTTGTCAGCAATGTATCACATGAGTTAAGGAGTCCTATTACTTCAATACAAGTAATGGTTGAAACCTTAAGAGAAGGAGCAATTAATGAATCCGATATTGCAAATGATTTTTTAACACGGATTGATCAGGATATTTCTAGGATGACACATATGGTAGATGAATTGCTTGATTTGGCAAGGATAGAGGGAGACCAACAATTCATGGTTAAAACACCTTTGCATTTGTCTCCAATAGTACAGGATGCAATTTCTTTTGTGAAAAACAAGAGTGACTCAAGCCTTCCTAAATTATCATCAGATATTAGTGAAGAAATTCTAGTTAATGCTAATGGAGAAAAGATTTTCCAAGTGTTTGTAAACTTAATAGAAAATGCGTGTAGGTTTACTCAATCGGATGGTTTTGTAGAAATCNAAGCGTTAAATGAGTCGGATAATGTTCAAATTTCCGTAGTTGACAATGGTATTGGTATCGCTGATGAACATTTGCCACATGTTTTTGAGAGATTTTATAAGGTGGATAAATCAAGAAGCGATTTTGGAACGGGTCTAGGATTAGCGATAGTGAAACATATAATTAATGCCCATGATGGGGAAGTGAATGTTTCAAGCGTACAAGGTGAAGGAAGTTCATTTACTATTGTTTTACCAACGGAGTAATTATTCTTCCATGAACTTAATTATTAGAGAATATTTTAATATTAATTTATTGTTAATCTTCTGTTAATTTGATTGCCTTATTATGTTTCCAAATCATCATAATGTGGAGACTATAGTGACTAAATTTCACACAAGAAGTATAACTTTGGGTGTTTTGATAAATATTTTTGCGATATTGATATTTGTTATGCCTGGATGCTCAAGTGCAGATTCTGATTCCAATACTGAAGATGACGACAAGTTGGCCGGGAGCGTAGAAGTTGATGGTTCTTCAACGGTATATCCTGTTTCAGAAGCTGTAGCTGAGGAATTCAATAAGCTTTATCCAAATGTGAGGGTAAATGTAGGAGTATCTGGAAGTGGGGGTGGTTTTAANAGATTTGTAAACGGTGAGACAGATATTTCTGATGCNTCTAGACCCATAAGAGAGAATGAAGCTGCTGAAGCAGAAGAGAATGGCATTCATTACGTTGAATTAAGAATTGGCACAGATGGTTTGTCAGTAATAGTTAATAATGATAATGATTTTGTGGATTGCTTAACCACGGATGAGCTAAAACAAATTTGGGAACCTGGATCAGAAATTGACAATTGGAGTCAAGTAAGAAAAGGATTTCCAGATCAGAGGCTACGCTTGTATGGTCCTGATACTGACTCAGGAACGTTTGATTATTTCACGGAAGAGTTGATGGGTGAGGCACAATTATCTAGNGCAGATTACACTGCTAGCGCAGATGACAATGTTTTAGTTCAAGGTGTATCGGGTGACAAAGGTGCAATGGGTTATTTTGGATATGCTTACTACATTGAGAATAAAGAGAAGTTAAAGCTTGTTGCAATAGATAGTGGTAGTGGATGTGTACTTCCGAGTCTTTCCACAATTCCTAGCGGTGAATATTCTCCACTTTCTCGTCCATTATTTATTTATGTAAACAAGGCGAAGTTAGAGAATCCTCAGGTGAAGGCCTTNGTAGATTTTTATATGGAACATGGACCTGAGCTTACAAATGAAGTTGGATATGTAGCATCGGATGATGATATTTATCAACAGAACAAAGATAAAATCATCAAGTAAATTTTCAGGTTAAAAAATAGAAAAAATGTTTTTGATTAGATTAAAGTAATATTAATCAAGGTTGAAATGGCTGATTATGTCTCAATTAGTTAATAGGAATCAAAAAAAACGAGTTAAATTAGAGGGACAAGTAATTCGCATAATATTTTTCCTTTGTGCGATTATATCTATTCTTACTACGGTTGCTATTTTATTNACATTGATTTTTCAGGCTTTAAGTTTTTTTAATGAGATTTCTATATGGGAATTTCTTACAGGGACTAGATGGACTCCTATACTAAAGCCAAGAGCTTATGGAGTACTCCCCCTAGTTTCGGGCACTCTTCTAGTAACAGTTATTGCAGCAGCTGTTGCATTACCGGTCGGATTGTTTACTGCAATTTTTCTTTCAGAATATGCACCCGATAAAATTCGTAGGATTATTAAACCGGTTTTAGAAATTCTCGCNGGGATTCCTACTGTTGTTTATGGCTACTTTGCTCTCACATTTGTTACGCCACAGTTACAAGTAATTTTCCCTGATTTGCTTGTGTTTAATGCATTGAGTGCTGGATTGGTAATGGGTTTGATGATAATTCCAATGGTTTCTTCGCTGAGCGAAGATGCAATGTTGTCAGTCCCAAGAAGTCTGAGGGAAGCTGCCTATGCATTAGGAGCTACACGGTTTGAGGTTAGTTTAAAAGTCGTAGTTCCTGCAGCATTGTCAGGTATCATTTCCGCCTTTATTTTGGCCATATCAAGAGCAATTGGTGAGACAATGCTTGTGACTATTGCGGCGGGTGCAACTCCAAGGCTGACTTTGAATCCATTGGAAAGTGTCCAAACAATGACTGCATATATTGTGCAATTAAGTTTAGGTGAAGCCGCGGTAGGATCTTTAGAATATAATACGATTTTTGCTGTTGGATTAGTACTTTTTGCGATGACTTTGATTATGAACCTTTTGGGTTTTTGGGTTGTGAGACGTTTTAGAGAGGCATATTGATGAGTATTGAGCGTATGAAATTTTCTCCTAAGAGACAAATTAGGTCCNTTTCAGGGCCAGCTTTATATGTGGTATGTTTAATCTCGGTTTTGATAGGTATTTTAGGCCTAGCAGTTTTGGTAATCGAAGTTCTTTCAACTGGATTGCCTTGGTTAAGTTGGCATTTCATCACAGATTATCCTTCAAGACATCCAGAAGAAGCAGGTTTGTACTCAGCATTAATGGGAACTGTTTGGTTAATGGGTATGACTTCTGTTTTGACTGTTCCTGTTGGANTTGGAGCAGCNATTTATTTAGAAGAATACGCCCCTAGAAATTTTTTGACACGTTTCATAGAAATTAATGTTGCTAATTTAGCGGGGGTTCCTTCTATAGTTTATGGTTTGTTAGGGATGGGATTATTTGTGTATTGGATGCACCTGGGAAGAAGTATTCTTGCTGGGTCTATGACTTTAGCTTTGTTGGTGTTACCAATTGTTATCTTGGCATCCAGGGAAGCGATTCGTGCAGTACCGAGTGCTTACCGAGAGGGGGCATATGCTATGGGAGCGGATAAATGGCAGGTGATTAAAGGAGTAGTGTTACCTTCTGCTATTCCAGGGATTCTTACNGGTACAGTNTTGGCAATGTCTAGGGCAATTGGTGAGGCAGCGCCTGTAATTGCTATTAGCGCATTGGTATATTTAACATTTATTCCTTCTGGTCCGTTGGATAGATTTACTGTTCTTCCTATTCAGATTTATAATTGGGTTTCAAGGCCTCAGGAAGATTTTAGAGGATTGGCTGCCGCTGGAATAATAGTTTTACTCGCAATTTTGATTACTATGAACTCAATTGCGGTAATATTACGAAACAAGTATCAGATTCGTTCGGAGGAATAAACATTTGAAATCACCAACGCNTAATTTTATTATTTCAGTTAAAGATCTAAATGTGCATTATGGAAAATTTCATGCCATAAAAGATGTCACTATGGATATTCGTAGAAATACTGTCACTGCATTGATTGGGCCTTCTGGATGTGGTAAGAGCACTTTTATTAGATGTTTGAATCGGATGAATGATTTGGTTATCACAGCGGTTGTAACTGGAGAAGTTAATTACAATGAGAGCAATATTTATTCTTCAAATATTGATGCGACGGAGATTAGATCNCGGATCGGAATGGTTTTTCAGAAGCCCAATCCTTTTCCTAAATCGATTTTTCAAAATGTAGCATTTGGTTTAAAAGTAAATGGGTTTTCTGGAGATTTAGATGAAGCAGTAGAACGTTCTTTGATTCAAGCTGCGCTATGGGATGAGGTAAAGGATAGATTAAATGACAGTGCTTTGACATTATCTGGAGGGCAACAACAACGTCTTTGTATTGCAAGAGCATTAGCTGTTGAACCAGACGTAATATTGATGGATGAGCCTGCATCTGCATTAGATCCTATTGCAACGGTTGCTATTGAAGATTTGGTCAGAGAATTAAAAAAAGATTACACCATTGTGATTGTGACTCATAATATGCAACAAGCAGCCAGAATCTCTGATGAAACAGCCTTTTTTATGGTTGGAGATGATCATTCTGGATATTTAGTAGAACAAGACGACACACAAAAAATTTTTACTAATCCTACCAATGAACGTACAGAAGCATATATTACGGGAAGATTCAGTTGAGGTGAAATTCGATGCCACGTGAAGACTTTGAAAGAAATTTAAATGAAGTGCAGGATGATGTGGTAAAACTTGGAAGCATGGTTGAAAAGGCGGTTTTTAAATCAATCGACTGTCTGAAAAACCGAGATATTGAAGGGTCTCAGCAAGTAATAGATGAGGATGATGTGATTGATGANATGACCCAGTCAATAGAAGATAGGTGTATAGATTTAATTGCATTAGAAGCACCTATGGCAAGCGATTTGAGAGGAATAATTTCCGCATTAATGGTTTCAAATGAGCTTGAGAGAATGGGAGATTATGCGGAGGGGATTGCAAAAATCAGTATTGCAATGGGAAATCTTCCTCCTTTAAAACCTTTGATTGATATTCCTAGGATGGCTGATAAAGCGGCTAATATGGTTCATCAGAGTTTGGAGTCTTATGTTAACAAAGATGCTGAGTCTGCATACGAAGTTGTTAAGTCTGATGATGAAGTAGATTCTCTTTATGATCAGGTTTATAGAGAATTGCTTACTTATATGATGGCAGACCCATCGACAATTCAAAGAGCAACTTATTTGCTTTGGGTAGCTCATGATCTTGAGAGGGTNGCAGATAGAACAACTAATATTGCTGAAAGGGTAATCTACTTAGTGACTGGCTCACCTATGGNAAAGTTTTAATCCAGTCAACAATCTATACTAATTTCATTTGCAAATGGAGGATTTGCTCCAGATCTTCCGCATGTAATTGAGGCCGCAGTACTTGAATAAATCAGTAGATTTTCTATGTCTTTTTCTTTTAGTGTTTTNATCGATTGTAGATTTAGGAANTTTTTTTCTAAAAGCCACCAAAGCAAAGCAGACATAAATGAATCTCCCGCTCCAACAGTATCTACTATATTTACAGGCTTAGCAGGAGAATTGATTTTGATNCCAGAGGGAGTTTCTGCATATGATCCTTTTTCTCCTGATGTTAAAATTGCGAGACTGGGGCCAGANTTAATCCACTGANAAATGATTTTNTTTGGATTTGAATCAGGATACATCCATTCGATGTCTGCAACACTAACTTTGACGATAGTCGCCAAANTTATTAATTTTTCCAACCTTTTGATGTATTCATATTTGTCGGTTACAAAAGATGGTCTAATGTTCGGGTCAATTGATATGATACGTTGATTATGTTCGCGTTCAATAAGTTTTTCCAATGTTGATGCTATAGGNTCATGTGCTAGAGAAAAAGATCCAAAATGAACNGCTTGAATTTCACTATTNAAAGATTTTGGNAAATCGGAAATAGTNAAATTTCTATCTGCCGAATTATTAGAGAAGAAAGAAAAATGAGGCTCTTCACCTTTTTCTATGTGNATAAAGGCTAAAGTGGACGGTTCTGCTCCGCTNATTGTGAAACGATCGTTGCCNCCATTAGCNAAAAGATTTTTTCTGAGANTTTTCCCAAATTCATCAGTGGACAATTTNCCAATGAAATCAACAGGGCANCCGAGTCTGCCTAGNCCTATTGCAACATTGTATGGGGATCCTCCTGGTATAGGTAAATATGCCCTATTNTCCGAAATTTCAATAGGGGCAAAATCAATCAACGCTTCACCGCAAACTGCAATCAATGAATGATCTACCTACCAGTTAAATAGTATAAATTAAAATAAAAAGTTTAGACGGGTTGATTNATCANCCCGNCTNAACTAACTCTAACGAGANTTATTGAGCAGACTTGTTTAATTCAGCACCAGCTGTAAAGCCAACTCTGTTNTGAGCAGGTACGGTNATTAAACCACCATCACCTCTAACTGGACGAACTTGTCTAGCTTTTACAGATCGAACTTCAAAGGATCCGAATCCNGTTAAAACGACTCTGTCTCTATTCGAGATAGCGTCTTGNATAGAATCAAGAACAGCTTTTAATGCTCTTTCTCCATCAGCTTTTGAACCACCTAATTTGCCAGCTANAGTACTGCTGACATCATTCTTCCTTAAGGTTGCCATTTTTGTGTCCTCCTTTTGCATATGTAAAGGAACGATTCCTTTAGCCCTTCTATACCGTATACATTGGTCTCGCCGCATTGTCAACACGAATTTCCAGTTTTTTGGTGAAAATAGGCAAATATCTTGCNAAAATCCTTAAAAATACCCAAAAANNAGGTCTTTATTCAATAATTATTAAAAAATANATCCTTAGGATTTCNNTGGAATAATCCTCTCAAATACAAATAANCACCAACTTTACCGTGTTGTTGCTACATGCTAAAATGCACTTANTCTGGAGGTGTGTATTGTCAGGTCATTCGAAATGGTCCACGATCAAACATGGTAAAGCTGTCACAGATGCNCGGCGTGGCAAATTGTTTACTAAGTTGACTAGAGAGATAATTGTTGCAGCGCGTTCTGGGTCTGATATTGACTCTAATGTTAAATTACGAGTTGCGGTGCAGAAGGCAAGAGATGCCAATATGCCAAAAGATAATGTTGAGAGAGCTATAAAAAAGGGCAGCGGTGAAGATGGTTCACAACTTCAGATGGTTGAAGCATTTTATGAAGGTTATGGCCCTGGTGGTATAGCAATCTTGTTGGAAACATTGACAGACAATAAGAATCGAACTTCATCCGCTATTAGGTCTACATTTACTAAGTCTGGTGGAAACATGGCTGAGTCGGGTTCAGTGATGTGGCAATTTAGTCAAAAAGGAATTGTCATTGTCGATGCACAGGAAGATTTGGCTGAAGAGATGGCTTTGACTGCTATAGACGCCGGTGCTGATGATTTTGAAACATACGATTCCACATTAGAAATTTTTGCGGCNCCTTCNAATTTAGAAGAAGTAAGGCGCGCCTTAACTGGTAAAAGTGCGGAGATTCGATCTTCGGAATTGGCAATGATTCCTCAGAATACAGTTATGTTAGATTCCAAAACTGCAAAACAAACTCTTAGACTAATGGATTTACTCGAGGATTTAGATGATGTTCAGAAGGTATATTCCAATGCGGATTTTCCTGATGAGGCTTTGTCTGAATATGGAAACGAATCTCAGTAGAAAATTTTGTCAGGAGGCAAAGGTTGAGGGTTTTAGGAATAGATCCGGGGACCGTTAATTTAGGGTATGCTCTGGTTGAGTCAAATAATGAAGATTTGTCGCTAATTGATTCAGGTGTTTTAAAAGTAAGTGCTAAGATAGAAGTTTCTCAGAGACTCAATCAGATTTTTAATTCTTTATCTGGAATTATCGAGAAGTCTGCACCGAGTGAAATGGCGGTGGAGGCACCATTTGTTTCTCAAAATGTTCGTACTGCAATGTTGATTGGTAGGGCACAAGCAGTTGCTATTTTGTCGGCCACTCAGAATAATTTAGAGGTTTTCACATATGCTCCAACGCAAATAAAAAAATCCGTTACAGATAATGGAGGAAGTTCAAAGGAGCAAGTAAGGGATATGGTAGAGGCGATATTAAATATTGATAAACAATTTAAGGATTTGGATGAATCTGATGCAGTAGCTGTTGCTCTTTGCCATATGAAAGAACGTGAGACACAAGAATTAATGTTGAGGGAGATTTAATTTGGTAATGTCACTAATTTCATCTATTACTGGCGATATTACATCGACAGGGATTGATTGGGTTGATGTAAATGTTGGAAATTTTTCGTTACGCGTAAGTGTACCAGCCTCGATTGCTGATGAGTTGTCGAATACTAGTGAATCGATTCAATTATTCACGTCCTTAAGGATGAGGCCAGAAAATATTAACCTTTATGGTTTTTTGAATGAGGAATCTAGGGATTTATTTGAAGTGTTACTTAATGTAAATGGTGTTGGTCCAAGACATGCTCTTGGAATCATGTCTAGTCTCACGCCAGAAGATCTGGCAACAGCTGTAGAAATTGGAGATGTGGGAGCTTTTGGCACTGTTTCTGGTATTGGCAAGAAAATAGCTAGCAGGATTATTTTAGAATTGAAAGGTAAAATGTCTTCTACTCTAACGCATAAACAAATTGATCGGAGTTCTCACAGCCAAGCATTGGAAGGGTTGGCGGCTTTAGGATATTCGACTTCAGAGGCTAGACAGGCATTAGGATTAGTTGATATTCCTAATGATGCGACTCCTGAAGAATTGGTCCGTTTAGCTTTAGCGGAACTCATAGGCTCTGATTGATGAAAGATAATTATTTGGAATGGGCAAAAGTATACGATTTGTACCATTCNGAATTGACTGAAGATGTTGAATTTTATATNCGCAAATCGACTCATGTTAGTGGCCGGATTTTAGAGATTGGATGTGGAACAGGTAGGGTTTTATTTCCAATGGTAAATCATGGGTTGAATGTGATTGGAATAGATAATTCGAACGCAATGCTAGAAATTGCTAAACAAAAGAAGAGTCAATTTAATTTTAATTCTGACCAGTGTGAAATCTTCTTGCAAGATATGAGGGATTTTGATTTTGATTTTCAGTTCGATCAGATAATTATACCCTTTAATGGGTTTTTATCTCTTCTTAGTATCGAAGATCAATTGATGACCTTACAGAATGTCCGAAAACATTTAACCTCTGGAGGGAGGTTGTTGTTTGATGTGTTTGTTCCTGATCCAGAATTGTTGGTTCAGGATGGAAATTTATTGATTCACTCACGAGATTTGGAAGACCCAAAATCTGGTGAGTCAATTATTGTTTACGAGCAATCATATGCCGATGTATTCCATCAATTTATTTTTGCTAAAATATTGATGGAAAAAGTTTCTGCCTCTGGAGAATCGTTGAAGCGTTTATATTTAGATTATCAATTGAGGTACTCTCATATATGGGAAATGGTTCATTTGCTGGATCGCTCGGGTTTTGAAGTGTTGAATATTTTTGGAGATTTTAATGAAGGGTCTTTATCAGAAAAAAGCTCAACAATGATTTTTGAAGTAACACAATAACTGAAAAAACATTTTATGATTTGCATTAGATACTCTTAGTAACGATTTAAGGAAATTCTATAGATGAAATTTAGCAATTCAATATCAACAATTTTTAGCAGTTTCATTCTTGTATTTGTGATTTTTTTGGTCGGTTGTGAGGGTGATCCAGGCCCTCAAGGCGATCCGGGCGACACTGGTCCTCAAGGCATACAAGGTGATAGAGGATTGCCGGGTCCTCCTGGAGATTCCCCTACTAAATCTCNTCCATTAGAGTTGGTAATTGCTTATGAAGAATTGCTTAACAACGTTTTTTCAGATGTTTCACCTTCTGTGGTTAAGATTAAGGCGATGGGTCAGAGAGGTTCTAGATTGGCAGTTATAGGTGAGGGGACTGGTTTTGTTTGGGATGATAACGGACATATAGTTACTGCAGCACACGTGATCAGAGANGCAGATTCAGTGTTAGGAGAATTTTCTGATGGNTTTTATGATCAATTAAAATTAGTTGGAATCTCATCTGATTCTGATATTGCTGTTTTAAAAATGCAACTTGATTATGATCAAATTAAGCCAGTTATTTTGTCTGANAGTGATGATGTAAGAGTTGGACAAATTNCTATTGCAATTGGTAATCCTTTTGGCCAATCTTTNAGTATGACTGCAGGCATCGTAAGTGCTGTCGAAAGAGTTATAAATAGCCAATTGAGTTTNTACAATATTCCAAANGTCATTCAAACNGATGCNCCACTTAATCCAGGGAATTCNGGCGGTCCTGTTGTTGATCGTACTGGCAAAGTTATAGGAGTAGCAGTTCAAATTGCGAGTCCGAGTGGAGGGAACTCNGGGGTTGGTTTTGCAGTTCCAATAAATACTGTTCAAAGAGTAGTTAACGGGATTATTAAAGAAGGTGTTTTTAAATATGCTTGGTTAGGGATTTCGGGCACAGAATTAGATCCTTGGGTGAGAGATTCAATGAATCTNCCTAATGATTCTAAGGGAGTTCAAATAGTTAATGTTGTTTCAAATAGTCCAGCTGACNTGGCNGGNTTAGTTGGNTCAAATAAAGTCGTAAATACTGATTCAGGATTTCAAATTCGGATTGGTGGAGATGTCATTGTTACAATCAATAATATTGAGGTAACCAACATGGCAGATTTAATAGCAATTTTGGTTGAAAAAATGTCTCCAGGTGAAACTGTAANATTGGGTATATTACGCGATGGAGGCAAATTTTTAGAAGTTGAATTAGAATTAGGGTCAAGGCCTGTCTCAATTTCTTGAGATTNAATGAAGTATATTTAAAGGTTAATTTAGAGCTCAGAAGTTTTAAATGGAATATTTTGACTTAATCTCGAATTTTAAACCAACAGGAGATCAGCCCCAAGCGATCGAAAGATTGGTTAATGGGGTTGAGTCTGGTGAAAGACACCAAACTCTCTTAGGTGTTACTGGAAGTGGCAAAACATTTACGATGGCTTGCGCCATCGCTGAATTGAATAGGCCTACTTTGGTTATTGCTCATAATAAGACCTTGGCAGCCCAACTTGCTTCGGAGTTTAAAGAGTTTTTCCCTAATAATGCTGTTGAGTATTTCGTAAGTTATTATGATTATTACCAGCCTGAAGCATATGTTCCAAGGACTGATATCTATATTGAAAAAGATGCAGATATTAATGAGGAATTAGACAAACTTAGGCACGCAGCTACTAGAGCATTGCTTACTAGAAAAGATGTACTTATTGTTGCATCAGTTTCTTGTATTTTTGGATTAGGTTCTCCTGAGGAATATCAAGGATTCGTTGCAAGAGTTGCTAAAGGGGCTGGTAGTTCCAGGGCGGATTTAATTCATAAATTAGTGGATATGCAGTATGAGAGAAATGATTATGATTTATCCAGAGGTAAGTTTAGAGTAAGGGGAGATACTCTTGAAATAATACCTGCATATGAACAACATGGTATAAGAATAGAATATTGGGGAGATGAAATTGATCGAATATTGGAAATGGATTCATTAACTGGTGAAATTTTATCTGAGANAGAAAATGTGGAAATTTATCCAGCTAGACANTTTGTGACTTCCGAAGAAAAAATGGAAATGGCTATTAACTCTATACAACTTGAGATGGAAGAATCTGTAAGCAATTTTTTACAAAAAGAGAAATTTGTAGAGGCNCAACGTCTCGAATCACGGACAANATATGATTTGGAGATGCTAAAAGAAACTGGATATTGTTCCGGAATTGANAATTATTCGAGACATTTGTCTGGTAGGNAAGCTGGTAGTACTCCATTCACATTGATAGATTATTTNCCAGAAGATTTTTTATTAATGATTGATGAATCTCATATGACTCTCCCTCAAATTAGAGGTATGTACAATGGTGATCAATCACGCAAAAGGACATTAGTGGAATTNGGATTTAGATTGCCATCTGCNTTAGATAACAGGCCTTTGAATTTTAATGAATTTGATTCTCGNATTCATCAAGCGATTTATGTTTCTGCTACTCCAGGTCCCTANGAATATGAACTTAGTGGAGCAATAGTAGAGCAAATTATACGNCCTACAGGTTTGGTNGATCCTTCCATTNAAGTNGTACCTACAAAAGATCAAATTGATGATTTGTTATCAAGGATTAGAGAAAGAGTTAAATNAAATCAAAGATGCTTGGTTACAACATTGACGAAACGTATGGCCGAGGAGTTNTCAGAATATTTGCGTGAAATGAATATCAANACTCAATATCTTCATTCAGAAGTCGANACATTNCAGCGTGTNGAAATNTTAAGAGATTTNAGATTAGGTCTTTTTGACGTNGTAGTTGGTATTAATTTACTTAGAGAGGGTTTGGATTTGCCTGAAGTTGGTCTTGTAGCTATTCTTGACGCTGANAAAGAAGGTTATCTNAGATCGTGGACCGCTCTAATACAAACTATTGGTAGGGCTGCAAGGAATATTGAAGGGGCAGTTGTGATGTATGCAGATAGNATAACNGATTCAATGCGCCGCGCGATTGATGAAACTGATAGGCGAAGGCAAATNCAGCATGATTATAATACNCAGCATGGTGTGGAGCCAAANGGTATTTTTAAAGATGTNAAAGACATTACAGAAAGAGTTCGGGAAATTGCAGGAAAATCTACTGATACAAAACATGATTCAGATGGTATTTCAAAAGAAGACTTAGGTAATATATTGGAAGATTTGAAAAAACAGATGGAACAAGCTGCAAAAGAATTAGAATTTGAGAAAGCTGCATTGTTACGTGATCAGATGAGNGATATCAGGAAAGTAATTTCTGAATAAATGAAAGTTCATTATAAANCGGGCATTTTANTGATNGCNCCCTTGATTGTGTTTTTAATTTCTTGNTCTTCTACGGAAATTNCGGANGGTAATTCTCANGCNNATTCTCTGACCAGAGATGTATTTTTGCCTAGTACGGATTATAGCTTATACANNTTGATAGGACCTTACGAAGATTTGTGGTTGGTGTCTGATGAGTTTAAACAGGACNCNNNAAATAGTTCATTTGANAATTTAATAAAAGTAGAAANAGCCAAGATNATTGTNAGTAAGGACATGTCACAAACTTNTGGAAGTATTGAATCAAANAATATTAAAAATCTTCAGGAAATCGAATCGTATTTTGAAGATGAAATCTCAGGNANGATCCTTTCTAAACATNAANCTAATCACGTCGANGCGATTTTTTCTAATCAAATATTAGATTCAGCAATAACTGGTTTTGGAGANTTNAACCAATATAGTACTCTTAATGAGTTTGATCCTGAAGGTTTAATGTTGATGTCTAATCTTCCNCATGATCCTAGTCTTGAATTAGTAGCTGTGGGTGCTATGAGTAGGGATATGAAAGCGATTAATATGCTTTCAGNATTCAATGAATTTGACTTTCAATTGCTTGCTCGCNCNTATAAGACAATGAATGGAGGNAAGATTGTTTTTGGTGCATATACTTCTGGGNATACAAAAATNACCTTTAGTAAAGACAAAGAAATTTTTCAGGATTCTATAAGTGGATTNGTATTTCTTACTCACTCAANTTATGCTTCACCTTTAGTCTCCTTTTTAGTCAGGCAAATTTCTGANGAGNTGGAGATGACAAATCATTTGGTTNAAGNTNTAAATGTTCGGCATACTGAATTAGAAGGTGTTAATGTAGTTCTTAAGAATTTTGGTAGTTTAGTGTATTTAGTTGTTTCAAATGATTTGNATGAAGCTGAAAAATTAATAAGTTCAATTTNTTCTCCTTTTGGCGTTAATTGACAGGCTATTCCGTCNCAATTACAATCGATATAGATAATTCGTAGGAGGATTTCTATGGCAGATACTCAATTGATCAATAAAGATGATGTGCTAGATGCTCTTAAAGATGTTTATGATCCTGAAATCCCTGTCAATATAGTTGATTTGGGTTTGGTNTATGGTGTNGCGGTTGACAATAATGACGTNGATGTNCAGATGACTCTGACATTNGCNGGNTGTGGNATGGGTCCATATATTGCTCAACAGGCTGAATGGAGACTNGCTGAAATTGAAGGGATTGATGAAGTGAATGTTGAACTTGTTTTTGATCCACCGTGGAATCCTGAAATGATTACAGAGGATGGGAAAAAATTACTAGGNTTAGATTAGNTAAGAAACTTTNAGTNAAAAGTTTCTTGAAACTNTCTTNAANNTGTTTGGAGAATTAATGAATCAAAATCAAGGAAATCCTGCTCAAGCTCGCGCAAAAATTGAAGCGATGAAACGTCAGTTTGAACAGAAAAAAGCAATTGCTGAATCTTTGTCTGCTATAAAATATAAGATTGGTGTTTATAGNGGAAAAGGAGGAGTTGGNAAAACTACNGTTGCAGTNAATTTNGCTGTTGCGTTAGCNGAGCAAGGACATAAGGTTGGGCTTTTGGATGTTGACATAGATTGCCCNAACGTTGTTAAAGTATTGGATATTTCAGANGTCCCNGCTTCAACTAATGAAAACCGTATGGTCCCGCCATCAAGATTTGGTGTGAAAGTNATGTCNATGGCGTTCTTTCAAAAGGATGAAAATGAAGCAATTATTTGGCGNGGTCCNATGATTCATAACGCTATNAATACATTTTTGCAAAATACTGAATGGGGAGAGTTGGATTATTTGATTGTAGATCTGCCTCCAGGCACNTCAGATGCNCCATTAACAGTCATGCAGGCTNTAGAAATGGATGGTTTTGTGATTGTTACCACNCCTCAANTTTTGGCAAAAATTGATGCAAAACGCTCTATAAATATGGTTAGGAAATTGCAAATACCAATNCTTGGAGTGGTTGAGAATTTCTCTGGAGATATATTTGGGTCAGGAGCAGGGAATGAATTGTCCCAAGAAATGGACATCAAGTTTTTTGGNCATACNAGTTTGCGTTCTGAATATAAAGANACNTCACGACCTGCTTTGATGCTGAATCCTGAAATTCTTAAAGAATATGAAACAATTCTTGCAGGACTGTTTGAATCACTTTCGTCTTTGGAATGAANNTTCTAANTTATTAATTNCAAAATTGATTTAGTATCAATATTCATTTCGATTAGATCNACGAATTCTTNGAGTTTNTCAGAGTGNTCGAANCTTGAAAAANTTTCAACATTGTTCAANANTTCCATTGTNGCAATAGTGTCTTGNTTNGTGACAATTANTGGAANTCCTTTNTCNTCAGCCTGTAAAACNACATACTGGTTTGGACTGAATCCTCCAGTTAANATTAAACACGCTGTTTTGGTTGATAGGGCNGCCATTTGCATGTCAGGTCGATCACCTCTGATTATAGCTGCTTTTTGTTCGAGTANACCAAAATACAATTCGCCTGCATCTAGGCTCCANCCACCTACCATNAAGTGNTTAATAAGCTGGTTGTGATCTGCAGGATTGTTGAAATCAATNATGTNTCCATCAACTAAGTTCACNATAGAGTCAATACTAANACCTANTAAAGAACGNTTTTCTGGAACTNCACCTAAAATTTGATTGCTGATAGGAACTGAAGGATCCAAAAAATCTTTTTGTAATGAATGACCACNATGTTTTGTAACATTGTTAATTAANAAATTAAATTTAATGTTGGAAAANGTGTNACATAAATTTTTCAAGTCAANAATATCNATATCTGGCGAAAAGTTTATTATTTCTAGAACGTGAGAATCTAAGATTTTAGCAGTCTTNGCTACATCAGTAGGTGTTTGTGAAGAAGGAGCTTCGATTATCAAAACATCGAAATTTTCTTCTTCTTNTTTNAGTGGTTTGACTAAATCCTCAATAGTGAACTGTTTAGGTAAATTAATTGAGTCTANGACATTCTTTGGATTTANNAACTTAGAAAAATTTTCTAGATGTTGTGAGAAAANCTCCTCNTCTTCTTGAGAGGAAATTAATTTATACACGGCTGAACTCAATCCGTGTTTGTTAAACAATACAGACAGTGATGAGCATAAGGCAGTNTTGCCTGNGGCGGGTTTGTCGGAAGCGACGTATAATACAGTCATANAAATTCTTTATTAATAGATTGTTTGGATTATATCAAAGCCTCACTTNCTTTGCACTGATTTGTTGAGATGTGNAGATGAACGTGCTATACATTGTGTGTACTTAATGTTTGTTAAGAGTAGAGGTNATAATGAATNTTGACTTTCCTGTTAAAGAAGAAATAACAATTTGTTTTGCACACGTTGCATANCAACTCGAATCCGAATTCGAATCTAGGAATACTGGGATTAGGAATTTNCAAGTCAGGACTTCAAATGGATTGATGACAAGAATGCCAGAAACAGATGTTTTAGTTGTCTCGGGATTATGGGACAATTCATTGTTAGAGCATTCTGATCGCCTTTCATATATTCAATCTATTGGTGCAGGATTTGATCAATTCCCTGTTGATGAATTGCGTTCTAGGAATATTAGACTGTCTCATGCGAGTGGTGTAAATAGTAATGCAGTAAGCGAGCATGCGATGGCGATGATTTTGTCTTTTAGTCGGCAAATTCATTTGGCAAGAGACAATCAAAGACGACACTTTTGGAGAGGAATGATTTCAGAAGTCCGAGAAAGAGAAGATGAGTTAGAAGGCAAGACAGTAGGGATAATTGGGTTAGGGACTATTGGTTCAAGAGTGGCCAAATTATGTAAAGCTTTTGGAATGAATGTNTTAGCAACTAGACAAGATGTTANCAAAGGTGGNGAAATGGTAGATTTGCTTTTACCTTCAGACAGATATAGAGAATTGGTTGCAGATTCTGATTTTATANTTTTGACTTGTCCTNTGAACGACCAGACTTATCAAATCATTTCAAAAGAATCACTTCAATTAATGAAGAGATCTGCATTTTTAATTAATGTTGCAAGGGGGCAATGTGTGGATGAGGGAGCATTNATGTATGCATTACGNAACAAATTGATAGCNGGAGCAGGTTTAGATCATTTTGTAGATGATCCATTAAAANCTGATANCCCTCTTTGGGATATAGATAATGTAATTATTACCCCACATACTGGAGGNGAGACACGATTGTATGAAAAAAATATTGTTGATATTTTAGTAAATAATTTAGATAGATTATGGAAATCCGAANTGGNNNTGATTAATCAGGTTGTATAGGNTCGGAGGCNTTNATGTATAGCATTTTTGTAACNTTAAGAGTNAAAGAAGAGTATTCCGAAGCTTTCGTTCGAGCAAGTTTTGGAGATTCAATCGGCTCTATTAAGAATGAACCGAATTGTTATAGATTTGATGTTTTGCGAAATTCCAACGACTCTAATTTATTTCATTTATATGAGGTATATAAAGATGAATATTCTCACAAGGAACTTCATTTAAATATGCCACACTTTTTAAAATGGCAGGAAGANGTATTGCCNATGCTTGATGGAGATCCNTCTTCAGTTGTAATGGACACAATTTTCCCTGATGATCAGGTTTGGAAAAANCAGAAGAATAGTTTGTTGAAANCTGAATAATNTTAGTTTATTTTTTGAATNTAAGTACGCCCAAATTGATAGTCTAATGAACTTTTATTCAGGTGGAGAGTGGTGGGTCGTCCGTGAGCGCATGTATGNGGTTCTATACATTTTTCTAACTGNTGAATTAATTCTTTCATAGATTCAATTGAAAGAGNGTCTCCTGCTNTAATTGCACTGTGACAAGCAATAGAAGCTAGTGCTCTTTTCATGACTTGNGGAGTGTTGCGTTCTATTAACATTTCATTCAAAGTGTTGTGTAATTCATCTTCTGCATTTGAAGGNTTGATCACCTGGGGTATAGCTCTTAGAAGATGATTTCTAGGTCCAAATGGATCAATTTCGAAACCTATTTGTTTAAGTTCTTCTGAGTGTTGCTCTAGTATTTTCTCCTCTTCAGATGTCAAAGAAATTGTTAAAGGTTCAAGTAGAGATTGGGCGTTTTCTGAAAATGTAATCAGTCTATTAGAAAGATTTTCTAGAAGTATTCTTTCATGCGCAGCATGTTGATCAATCAAATACATTCCATCTGGTCCCTCTGTTACTACATANGTGTTCTGAAGCTGTCCAATTACATGNAATATAGGAAANAAATTATGGTGTGAAAAGCTTGAAGTATCAGGANGAGTAGCTTCATCGGNGTGGNTTTTTNTATCTAAACTTTGNGTGTCCGATGANGTAAGTGGTAAAGGGGCCATTGNATAGTTAGAAGTGGGGTTTTGTTTTTGAGGAATATTGGCAGAAGGGATAGAAGACTTTGTTAGGAGCGTATTTCTAACGACTCGCTGTACGCATGAAAAGATGAATTCTTCATTTTGGAATCTTATTTCAGTTTTTGAAGGATGTACATTTACGTCAATANTGTTNTTTGGNACTGAAATATTTATGATTGCAAGNGGATGTCGATTATCGCTTAGGAANCCTTTATATGCTTGCTCGAGAGCAAAATTTAGTGATGAGTTTTGAATTAATCTTTTATTAACGAAATAGGTAATGTGAGTCCTGTTGGAATATGTTAATGAAGGGGGAGAAATNAAGCCTGAAATATTTATNGANCCGTCTGTTTTCTCAANATCTAGTGGGTTGATTTCTAGNAAAGANTTAGAGATTTCATTGTTGTAAATTGGACTAATCACGTCACGAATCCTTTTGGATCCAGGTGATTGAAAACTAACTCTATCATTGTGTGTTAATGTGAATTTGACTTCNGGAAANGCTANTGAATATTTTGTAACTATAGGTTTGATTTTAAGGAATTCGGATTTTGCGGATCTGAGNAATTTTTTCCTGGCAGGGAAATTCCCGAATAGGTTTTCAACAGATATTGATGTGCCAAGNGGTGCTCCAGTACCTACTACTTCNNTGATTAAACCATTGTTTAGTATGATTTTTGTACCATAGTCGTTATTTTTTGACCTAGTGATTAGAGTTAGNCTAGAGACNGATGAAATGCTTGCTAGGGCTTCTCCACGGAATCCTAAAGTTGAAATGTTGTTTAAACTTTCGATAGAGGAAATTTTGCTTGTAGAGTATCTTTTGAATGCAAGTTCAACTTCTTTAGATTCTATTCCTATCCCATTGTCGGTAATGCNAATTAATTCTATACCACCTTCGTCAATTGCAATTGAAATGTTGTCNGCACCTGCGTCCAGAGAATTTTCAATAAGTTCCTTTACAACAGAGGAAGGTCGCTCAATNACTTCTCCAGCAGCTATTTTTGAAGAGACTTCTGTTGATAATAGTTTTATACTCATNACTAAACCTTTCAGATGTCGGTAGATTATATCAACTAATTCACTTCCATTTTTCCTGAAANGGAAAAGTGAATGATNCAGGATTAAANTCGCAAAAGGGAATATTATGCTAATACCTANTTATGATGANGTAAAAAGTGCACAAAATCGCATAATTGATTATGTGTTTCGTACACCTATGTTCCAATATCCTAGATTGTCGGAAGCTTTACAAACAGATATATGGATTAAGCATGAAAANTATCAACCTATAGGTTCATTTAAGTTAAGAGGATCNATAAATTTGATGTCTCAGATGTCNTCGTTTGATCTAAAAAGGGGTATGATTACAGCAAGCAGTGGCAANCATGGGCAAGCAGTNGCTTATGCATCAAGGATTTTTGGTGCCAAGTGTGTGATTTGTGTTCCCATAGGTGCAAATGAAAGTAAGGTTTCTGCAATAAGATCTATGGGTGCTGAAGTTANATTTGTAGGTGAATATTATGATCAAACTGCAGAATTTGCTCATTCTTTTGCTAAATCTGANGGGTTTTATTACGTAGATGGAATTCAAGAACCTGCAATTATTGCGGGCGCTGGTACATATACTTTAGAAATATTGGAAGANCATCCAGATACAGATGTGATTATTGTTCCTACTGGTGGTGGAAGTGGAGCATGTGGGGCNTGTATTGCAGGNAAGGCTATAAATTCAGACTTGGAAATAATNGCAGTTCAATCTGCAAANGCTTCNGCAGCNTACGAATCTTGGAAGAACAAAAAATTAACCGAATCTCCTATGCTAACTATTGCGGAAGGATTGGCAACTTCAAAAGGTTATGACTTGCCACAAAAGATTCTCAAAGATTTGTTAGATGATTTTGTTTTGGTTGAAGATTTAGAAATGAGTNAAGCAATACGTATGTATCTTGAAATGTGTCATACGTTGGTNGAGCATGCAGGGGCTGCATCATTGGCAGCTGCAATTAATATGAAAGATAGATTGCAAGGNAAAAANGTTGTTTTAGTACTTAGTGGNGGGAATATTTCGANAGAACAGTTGAAAGGTATATTGGATAATTCTTCTTGTGATTAGTTTGATTCAGCATCTAGTGCTTTGATGTCTTGCTCAACTTTTCCAACTTCAGCATAATTTTCTTGAGCTAAATGATAACAACGTTTTAGNAGAAGTTCTGCTTTTGCAGAACCAATTGGACCACCATGTTTCGCTGCATCGACNATGCTTGATATTCTGTTGTGAANAGGCATATGNGTAGATAGTAAAGATATTTCTTCTTCGGCTTCTTTTGCGAGAGTAGGCTCATTACTTTCATTAGCAAATGTGAGTTTCCCAATTAGTTTAGTNAGTTCATTGAGNTTGTCCGGCTCGCTCATCATTCCATACATTACATTCTTCACTTCAAGATTGTTTTCATAAGCTGGAAGNTCTNTATCTATAGAGAGTGAATCATAAGAAGATTTTGAGTATAGNTCAATATATTCTTCTAGAGATGAATTTACTTTCATCATATTTTCACTTGCTTCATTAATACTAATTTCACCNCCAAAAATTATGTCATCTTCACGCATGTTTGCTAATTCCATTATTTGATCTAGGCTATCAACTTGCTCAGGGGCAGGAGGGAATGCGAATGCAGAAAGGTCATTAGGNGCGGAATCTTCAATTTGGTTCATTAAAAAAGGAGGAACGTATTTTCCCAAGTCGACCTGTATTGGAAGTAATACNAGATAAGTTGCCCAAATATCTTCATGATCTGAATTGTTGATGAAATAAATTAAGGCGTGTCCTTTNGGAGAATTACTATCTCCTCTTTCAAATGTAAGTGCCATTAAATAAACCTCTATCTGGAAAGTGTGTAGATATTCTGATCTCAACACTGTTGTATAATAATGTATATTTCAAAAAAATTGTTACAAAAAATCGGCTTATGTTCCCTGTTTACGAAAGTTTATTACGCCCAATTTTGTTTATGCTTTCTCCTGAGAATGCTCAACGATTAGCAGATCAGTTCATTTCGTCACCTATTTTATCACTACTACGTCCATTTTTTGNGTTACANGATGAGCGTTTGAATGTTGATATTGCAGGNTTGAAATTNCATAATCCTATAATTTTGGCTGCAGGATANGATAAAAATTGTGCNTTATTGAACTTTTTGCCGAAGCTNGGTTTTGGAGGTGTAGTAGCTGGTACNATTACANAGGAGGCTAAATCNGGGAATCCTAGCCCTAGGATTTTAAGAAGGACCCAGGACTTTGCACTTGTTAATTCGTTAGGATTTCCTAACGTTGGATTGGCAATAGCCTCTCAGAGGCTTGCAGAATATCANAGTTCGTCTTGGCANACACCAATGATTGCNAGTGTTTCTGGTGTNACAGTNGATGAGATTTCAGCATGNGTGACAGAAATNGATTCATTNGTGGATGCANTAGAATTAAATATTAGTTCTCCAAATACCGCGGGACTNAGAGCATTTCAACAAACTGAGAATTTAAAANACTTNCTTTCTACAATAAATTCCATAAGGACGAAACCATTATTTGTTAAGCTTCCAAGGNTCTTTAAATCTGATCCAGAGAACTTTTTTGNTTTATTAGATGTGTGTTTGCAGAGCAAAATTGATGGGATAGTTTTAGCGAATACNCTGCCTATACAGGANGAAAAGTTNTTTGTTGGTCAAGGAGGGTTAAGTGGTTATCCNTTGTTGGATGAAACTTTAGAAATGGTGTCATNTGTTCGNCAGNNTATNGGNGAAAAAACACCAATTATAGCTTCTGGAGGGGTTTCATCAGGCCAAAATGTAATAGATATGATNTCCGCNGGAGCAAATGCAGTACAAGTTTATACTGGTTTTGTTTATGGAGGACCTGGTTTTGTAAAGCGGGNNAATCAAGAATTGCTAAANAAAATTGAACTTCTGGGAATTTCAGATATAAGTGAAATGCAGNCTTAATTTTTTGATAATAATTGNATTATTTCCTTACNNCTNGGCATTGCTTCTTGAGCCCCTTCCTTTGAAACAGCAATTGCTCCAGCCGCGTTGCCAAATTTTATAGCCTCAGGAATTGAAGAACCCCTGGAAATTTNGATAGCAAATGCTGCATTAAAGGCATCCCCTGCCCCAGTAGTGTCTAATACGCAAGTTTTGAANCCTTTAACCAATCCATTTTCTTCTGATGATGCGAAAAAAGCTCCATCTTTTCCCATTTTGATCACTACTAAATTTACACCCCACTCGAGGAATTTATTTGAGGCTTTTTCAGCAGAGTTCGTATCAATTATTTTTATCCCTGTATAAAACTCTGCTTCAGTTTGATTAGGAGTAATTATATCGATCTTCTTATAATCCATATAATCTAACTCAATAGTAAAAACCGGGTCGAGTATTGCTCTGATTCCATGAGAGATGGCAAATTGTGATGCNGCTAATGATATTTGTTTGGGAATCTCTAATTGAATCATTAAACAATCTGATTGGGAGATTAGATTNTTTGATATTTCTAGTTCAGTGTCACCGCATTTCATNTTTGCACCAGAGACTACTATTATNCGGTTTTCTCCTGATGCTGAATCTANATTAATGATGGCTATTCCAGAGTGTGAATCGGCGTCAATAGTGATTGAGTCCGTGCCTACATTTTGTGAATTGAGGTAGGATATTAATTGTTTTCCAAACAAGTCATCACCTACTCTTCCAATCATTTTAGAATGTGCACCCATCTTGGAAGCTGCAACAGCCTGATTGGCNCCTTTGCCNCCAGGNGTAGTNTTGAAGGAGTCTCCCATAATTGTCTCGCCTTTTTTTGGNAATCTGAGNCTTTTNACTACCAAATCCATATTAAGGCTACCCAATACTAATATTTTNGGTTGCTGATCCATATTGNTTTACAATTCNAATTGGTCTGAGTTGATTAGATCTTCAATTACCTTNGCAACTCCATCATCTTCTAATGAAGGGGCGACTNTGTCTGCAACTGNTAGGGCTTCTAAAACTGCATCTCCAACAGCTATACCAATTNCGGCCCATTCAAGCATTTTTACGTCATTATATCCATTTCCGAATGCAACTGTTTCATTNGNATTGATTTGGTTTTGGTCACATATCCATTGTAGTGCACTTTCTTTTCCCGCATAGGGGTNTAAGATTTCACAAAAATGCGGTAGGGANCGAGTTACATATGCAGAATCACCCATNGNTTGCANTAAAAATTTNTGTAAAGATTTGATTTTNTGTTCTGCTGAAATTGCNACNATTCNTGTGAGGTTTTTCTGTGCGAGNAATTTTAGNGATGATTCTATTAGGTTGACATTATTTCTTTCACAATATGATTCAAACCAATCAGATTTTTTATTCACATAAACATTGCCATCATAGTTTGCCATACAGTCAATTCCCCAATCCTCCAAAATTTCTAAAGCCTGAATGGCACTGTCATATGACAATGGAGTGTGTTTGAGGATTTTTTTGGACGACGGGTCTAATATCAGTGCACCTTGGTGACAGATTAAAGGAGAGTTAATTCCTAGTTCATTCCATACATTGATTGCTGAAGGAGCCATTCTTCCGGTAGCAATGGCAATAGTAATATCAGAATTTTTTAATAAATTGACTGCCTCCATTGTGCGTTTTGATATAGGTTTGCCAGTTTCACGAATCGTGCCGTCAACATCTANGGCTATGAGTTTTATGTTCATGATATTATCGATCTAATGTAATTAAAAATATTTTATAGAGAGGGTTTTAGAATTTCCATTGTTTAAGTTTAATTTTTCCAGACTTGTATTATGGGGGATTATNNTCCCTATTGTCACTTTGATTNTAGTGATTGCAATANGGTNTGAGTGAATTGGATTATTCNNTTNGNAGTCTTNTTATCCTCCNAAATGATCTTTTCAAATNCAATTNTTGTANAAAATNCNAATTGGCTAATATGGAATTTTGTTGTAAAATTATNTTANATTATTCATGATTTAATTGTTTGATTGGAGAGCAGAAAATGGCGAAACAGATTGCATCNGAAATTGAGGCAAGGGCATTNCTGCTTGAGGGTGTTGATACCCTTGTAAGAGCGGTTGGAGTTACCTTGGGCCCTGGAGGTAGAAATGTTGTTTTAGATCAAGAGTTTGGCCCTCCNAAAGTNTGTAGTGATGGGGCAACTATTGCTAAAGAAATAGAGTTAAAAGAACCTTTCCCAAATATGGGTGTGCAATTAGTCAAGGAAGCAGCNAGTAAAACCAATGATGATGTTGGAGACGGTACNACAACNTCTACAGTNCTTGCTCAAAATATTCTGCATGAAGGTTTTCGATTGGCTACCTCNGGTGTTGATCCGATGGCTTTAAAACGTGGATTAGATATTGCTGCTAGTGCAGTCAAGAAACAAATTGAATCTCAAGCGCAAGCTGTTAACGGGATTGAGGAAGTACGGCAAGTGGCGATTTTGTCAGCGCATGAAGAAGCAATGGGCAANATTATTGCAGATGTCTTGAATAATGTGGGTCAGAATGGNGTCGTNACAGTAGAAGATTCTAGGGGNTTAAATTACGATGTTGAATATGTTGAGGGNATGGAAATAGATCGNGGTTATCTNTCTCCATATTTGGTGACTAATCAAGACAAGATGATAGTCGAGCTTGAAGATCCATATATTTTAATTACAAGCGAAAAAATTTCTGCCGCCGCAGATCTAGTCCCGATCCTTGAAAAACTTTCAGCTGTTTCACGAAATATTGTCGTTATTGCAGAAGATATTGAAGGAGAAGCACTCGCTACTTTAGTTGTGAACAAAACTCGAGGCAATTTAAATTGTTTGGCAATCAAAGCTCCTGCATTTGGTGATAGAAGGAAAGCGATGTTAGAAGATATGGCAGTCCTATTTAATGCAAATGTTATTAGTAGTGATATAGGTAGAACTTTAGATTCAGTAGAGATTTCTGATCTTGGTAGATGTAGACGAGTAATCTCTAATAAGGACAATACGACGTTTGTTGAGGGCGTAGGGGATGCAGAAATAGTAAAGAATAGGGTTAATCAAATCATAGAATCTTCTAAAGAAGTCAGTTCAGATTATGATCGAGAAAAATTGGAAGAAAGAGCTGCAAAGATGAGTGGGGGTGTTGCAGTTATTAAGGTTGGTGCCGCAACCGAGATTGAATTGAGGGAAAAAAGACAGCGTGTTGAAGATGCAATAGCTGCAACTAGAGCTGCCATGGCTGAAGGTATAATCGCTGGAGGGGGTACTGCATTAGTACGTGCTGCTCAGGCCTTAAAAGGTGAGCTTGAGAATGATGATAGGGATGTTATGAATGGAATTAATTTGATGCTTAAAGCATGTGAATATCCTGTGAAAGTGATTGCAGAAAATGCTGGATATAGCGGTGAAGTCATTCTTAATGGTGTTATTAACGGAAAAGATGATTGGGGATTTGACGCTGAGAGAAATCAATTTGGCAACATGAAAGAAATGGGTATTATAGATCCCGTGAAAGTGACCAAGTCAGTGATTGACAATGCTGCTAGTGTTGCTGGAATGGTCTTAACTACTGAGTTTTTGATTACTGAACTTAATCCTCCACCATTACCTGCTCCATATGACGACTAGATTGAATTAAACAATGTCTTTCATCATATAGGATTTGAAAATAGGTTAGTGTTTTATAGAGTCTGAGCTTCTGATTGAAGTTGTGGGTCTGATGATTTTGATTTATTTCGTTTTGAATGTCCCTTTAAGGCATGTATTAGAACCATTGTTGATAAAACTACCACTGAAATTGCTAATTTGAATGTGAGTGTGTCTTCAAATATTGCACAGAGCACTACGAGTGAACTAGTTCCAGCAACTATGCTCATTAGCGAAGAATAGAAAAGTTTTTGACCACCTAGAGCTATTAACATTGCGAAGGTAATACTTATTACTCCTAAAACATCAAACAGAGCTACGATTATCCCACCAAGTACGATTAATCCATCGCCTCCACGAAAGTTTGTGAAAATTGACTTCCAATGTCCTGTAATAGCAGCAAATGCGGGTATTAGTATCCAATAACCAGAAACACCAAATTTTTGGGCAACTAATATTGCTAATATACCCTTTAAAGTGTCACCAGCTACAACAACTATGGATGATTTGAATCCAACTTCTTTTCGAACATTGGTGGCTCCTGCCAGGCCCGTGCCTTTTGAAAAAATATCAATACCTCTACGCCTACTTACTCGGTCAGCAATTGGAACGGATCCTAGCAGGTAGGCAATCAGAATTGAGATCATTAAAAAATATAATTCGGTTGAGGAATTTAACAAATCTACCCCTTTTTTTATATTGTGTAATTATAGTTCAAATGATGGGAAGTGGCAAAAAAATTATACAAAACCTTGATTCTTTCGCGTTACAATTATTGGATTGTCTTGTGATTTGATATTTAGTATTTCAACGTTTGTTTCATAGACTTTCAATATGTTTTCCGTAGTCATTACTTGATTTGCCGATCCATCACAAAAATTTTTCCCATTATGTAGCATAATGATGCGATTGCAGAATTGGCTTGCAAGATTTAGGTCATGCATAGTCATAATAACTATGCATGACCGTTGCTTCTGTATATTCAATATTAGATGCATGATTTTATTTTGGTTTGAAATGTCTAAATTAGAAGTGGGTTCATCTAATAGAATGATTGGAGTTTCCTGAGATAATGACATAGCAATCAAAGATCTTTGTATCTCTCCGCCTGATAAAGTACTAATTGGTCTGTTTGCTAGATGCTGGATTTCAGTTAATTGCATCGATTTTTCAGCAATTTGGTAGTCATACTCGTCTTCCCATTGAAGGAGTCTTAGATGAGGATTTCTTCCCATTAATACTAATTCTGAGGTCAACATTTCTCCTGGAATAGAATTGGTTTGAGGTACAGTAGATACAAGTTTTGATTTTTCAGAAGGATTCATGTTTTGAAAGTCATAATTATTGAAATGAATATTTCCCGAATTAGGGACTATCGATCCATTAATCAGATCGAGAAGTGTTGATTTTCCAACACCATTCGGTCCTAAAATCGCAATTACTTCATTGTTATCGACTGATAAATTGAAATCGCTGAGGATTGGATCCTTGCCGTAGGAAAAGAAGATATTTTCAAGTATTAACATATTTCACGAAGACTTATTATGTTTTCTTAGGAGATATAAAAAAAATGGAGTTCCAAAAAGAGTTGTTATTATTCCAACAGGCAATTCTGATGGAGCAATGATGGTGCGGGAAATTAGGTCAGCGATAATCATAAAGCTCGCACCCAGTAGAGCAGATGTTGGGATTAGAGTTCGATAATCATTGTTCCATATCAATCTAACGGCATGAGGTGCTATTAATCCAACGAAACCTATTATCCCACTGAAGGCAACTGCTGCTGCTGTAGTTAGAGTTGCCGTACAGATAATTATTACCTTAGTTTTTTCGATATTTACTCCAAGTTGTTTTGCCATTTTTTCATCTAATTGGAGTGTGTTGAGAGTTCTGCTGTATGCCATCATTAAAATCCAACTTGGAATCAAATAAAATAACAATATTAATATTTGATTCCATTCAGCAGATTGGAATCCTCCTAAAAGCCAACTTACTAATGGACGGAGATCAGGGTTGCTTCGAATCATCAAGAATGCTGTGACAGCACTAGTTGAGGCTGAAATTGCTACACCAGCCAGAATTAGTGAAATTAATGATACTTTTCCAGATTTTAATGAAATGAAATAGGCTGTTAAAACAGTTATTATTGCTCCAGAAAATGCAGCAATCGGCAAAAAGAATTCAAGGTTTACTAAAAATGAGATTTTTAAAAGAAGCGTTATTGCCGCACCAAGGCCAGCTCCTCCTGCAACACCAATTAGATAAGGATCTGCTAAAGGATTGCGAAACAAACCTTGAAATGCAGCACCTGATGAAGCCAATGCAGCTCCAACGATACAAGCTAAGATTACTCTTGGGAATCTTAGCTTCAATAGAATTATTTCATGCGCATCGGTCCATTCACTTTCCAGGTTAATGAAGTTTATTGATTGGGTTAAAATGCTAATTGAGTGTTTGATAGGAATTGGAACTGTTCCAAAACTAAGCCCAATCAAAATACAGCATAATAATATCAATGTTCCTATCCAAATCCTTCTGTAGCGGGATTTTTCTGCCAATATTTGGATTTGGGATTTAGGAAATGACATATTGATTATAATCACTCAAAAATTTCTGGATATATAACTTTTGCCATATTTTCTACTCCGTCAATAAATCTTGGGCCAGCGATACTTAAGCTATCATCGTTTAATTCTATGATTTTTCCATCGGTTATAGCCGAGAGATTGGAAAAACTTGAGTTTGATTTAAATATAGAAACATCACTTGCTAATATAATGTCGGGATTTCGCTCGACTATTGTTTCAGGATTGATTTGTTGGTACCCACTCATGTCGGCAGCTATGTTTGATAATTTCAACAGGTTAAATGCATCGTTCATTAATGTATCATTGCCTGGCGTCCAAAGCCCTCCTATATCTTGGAATACAGAGAAATTCTGGTTGTTAGAGGAAATTTTATTTTTTATGGATACAATTTTCTCGTCAAATTCTTTTGAAATAGCTGACGCTTGAGATTCGGAACCTACAATTTTCCCCCACATTAAAATATCTTGAGAGATATTTTGAAGTCCCGATTGTCTAGATTCTATATATAGCACTTTCAGGCCTGCTTTTTCTAAATCTTCTACGTGAGAAGCAGTGAATACGAACACTAGATCAGGATTTAGCTCAATTACAGATTCTAAATTCATGTTAAAAGCGTCACCAACTTTTGGAATTGATGCAGTTTCGGGAGGGAAGGTTACAAAATCATGGGTTCCTACGATTCTTTTTTCTTCGCCAATACTAAACAAAATTTCTACTGCTGCTGAATCGAAAGCAACAATTCTTTGTGGAGGCTTTGTGAATTGAATTTCTCTTTCGAGGCTGTCAGTTATAGTTACTGATGAAAATTTGTCGAGATTGCTATTTGAGGTTTTTTCACTACATGCAAAATTTATTAGCAATAGAATACTAAAAATTATTGTAATTATACTTTTTTGACGCATTTGAATCCTTTCAGGATCATTTTTGCCAAAAAAATAATCCTCTTTCGTTATTTTGATAGAGGATTAGGGCGATTTAGTTATTGCCTTTACCCTTTCCTCGAGGTTTAGGCATCAGTCTAAGCTACGTATCGGGCTTTGATTTTAAGATCAGTTACCGTTGCGGGTCAGCGCCGGAATTTAACCGGACTTCCGTATTTAGGCCTTTAACAAGGCGCTTAGGTCTGTGCTTTTTAAACTTAATATTAATTTACCATCTAAAATTTAAATTGTAAAGAAAATTATTCCTAGTTAGAAATTGTTCGATTTCGGAAAAAAATAAAAATTTTTCAGAAATTGCGTTCTTTTTTCTTGTCTCCGCCCCTGTAAATTGGTAGAATAGATATACAAAAGATGTAGAAATGTGCAATTAACAATTTTAGTGTCGAAGGGGGAATGTTAAAAAGATGGTTTTTAGAGTTTGTTCTTTGTAATTAATCAATTCTAGGAGTCTATTTTTAACGTCTCATGATGTCAGTTTTTAAAGGAGTGAATCATGGTAGTTGAACCAGTATCTCAGCAGCCCAACAGTGAATACACAGCTAGTGATATTCAGGTCTTAAGAGGAATGGAGGCTGTCCGTAGAAGGCCTGGTATGTATATAGGGAGTACAGACCAGCGTGGTTTGCATCATCTGATTTATGAAATTGTTGACAATAGCGTTGATGAATTTATGGCTGGTCACGGTACTAGAGTGGATATTCATCTTGCAAATGATGGTTCGGTAACAGTTCAAGACAATGGGCGTGGAATCCCGGTTGATATTCATGCGGAAACTGGAAAGCCTGCATTAGAAACAATTATGACAACTCTCCATGCGGGCGGCAAATTTGATAGTAAAGCATATAGTGTTTCTGGAGGACTTCATGGAGTAGGTGCTTCTGCAGTAAACGCTTTATCTGCTCATTTCAAAGTAGAAGTGTTCAGGAATGGTCATCTTTACACACAAAATTTTTCGAGAGGCGAGGCCATTTCTGAAATGGAATCCGAACCGATTTTAAGAGGAAGAGGTCTTAGTAGGAAAACTGGTACTACTCAGACATATATGCCTGATATTGAAATATTTAAAGAAATCACTTATGACTTCAATATTCTCCGNCAGAGATTCAAAGAAATGGCATATTTAAACAGNGGCTTGGAAATATGTTTTACNAGTGATTGGCATATGGATTTGTGGCCTAACAATCGATTTACTTTTTATTTTGAAGGTGGGATTTCTAGTTTTGTTAGAAATTTAAATCAGAAGAGGAACGTTATTCATGACGAGCCTATTTATGCTGAAAGACAAATTGATGGGAATATCGTNGAGGTAGCTTTNCAGTACAACGATTCTATGGTTGATTCGTTGAATTCTTTTGCTAATTGTATTGGAACTATTGATGGAGGGACTCACGAAACTGGCTTTAAATCTGCATTGACTCGAGTCATGAATGATTATGCTAGAAAACAGACGTTAATTAAACAGGGAGAGACGAACCTTACTGGGGAAGANACCAGAGAAGGTTTGTCTGCTGTAATTAGTGTTAAGTTGGCCGAACCTCAATTTGAAGGGCAAACGAAAAGTAAACTTGGTAATCCAGAAATTAGAAATCAAACTGATTCAGTTGTTGCTCAAGCAGTGCAGNTGNTTTTGGAAGATCANCCTGTTGATGCACGAAAGATAATAGAGAAATGCCTNATNACNCAACGAGCACGTGAAGCTTCACGGAAAGCTCGAGAAATGGTAATAAGGAAAAATGCATTAGATGGTGGAGGATTGCCAGGNAAATTGGCAGANTGCTCAGAGAAGAACCCCGAGTTAAGTGAAATTTGTTTNGTTGAGGGAGAGTCTGCAGGTGGAACGGCTAAAATGGGAAGAGATCGTAGGACTCAGGCTATTCTTCCATTGCGTGGAAAAATATTAAATGTTGAGAAAGCTAGGGATGACAAGATGCTAGCTCACCAAGAAATTCGTGCGTTAATTACTGCTTTGGGTGCTGGCNTAGGAGATGATTTAGATTTAGAAAAATTGCGTTATCATAGGGTGATNATTATGACTGATGCTGATGTCGATGGTTCACATATCAGAACACTACTTCTCACCTTCTTCTTTAGACATATGGACACTCTTATTCGTTCGGGGCATTTGTATATTGCGATGCCACCTCTCTACAAGATCACAACTGGCAAAAAGGAACAATTTGCTTATACAGATAAGGAAAGAGATCAGATAATTAAGGGGATGAAAACCAAACAAAGAATTGGAATGCAGAGATATAAAGGTTTGGGAGAAATGACAGCTGATCAATTATGGGATANGACGATGAATCCNGATACAAGAACTCTTCTNAAAGTAGATATTGAAGATTTTAATGAAGCTGACGGAGTGTTTTCNACCTTGATGGGAGATGATGTAACACCACGCAGAGATTTTATTCAGACAAATGCATTAGATGTTCAAAATTTAGATATCTAAATTTTTATCCCCACATACTTGTACTGAAATATCTTTCNCCTAGATCGTTGAATATTGTGCCTATTTGNCCACGNCGNACAGATTTAGCTGTTTCGATTGCTCCAAGTACATATGCTCCCGATGATTGTCCAACGAAGAATCCTTTTTTAGACAGGATTTTAGAAACTTTAAAAGCTTCTTCAACATCGATGTCAATTAANTGATCAACAATTGCTTCATCAAAAGTTTNGGGGATGATATGTCCTTCGCCTAGNGGCTTCAGNCCTTCAATTCCAGGCCATTCAGTTGGGTTTATACCAATGATTTGAATATTAGGATTATATTCCTTTAATTTTTTCCCTACCCCGCTAATAGTTCCACCAGTTCCAATTCCAGCNACAAAATGTGTAATTTCTGGCAACTGTTTTATCAGTTCTGATCCAGTNGAATTATAATGNGCATANGGGTTTTTTGAGTTGCTATATTGGTCGCAGTAGAAGTATTGTTCCGGACTCTTTTCATATATCCGTTTTACTTCATGTAAACTTTCNTCATATCCAAGCATTGCATCGGTAAATATAATATTTGCCCCGTGTGCAAGAATGCGTTTTTTTCTTTCTTCACTTGCATTTTCAGGCATGATTAATGTCACATCATATCCAAGTATTGATCCAATCATTGCGTAGGAAATCCCTGCATTTCCAGACGTAGCATCAAGNATAGTTTTAGATTTNGTTAGTTTTCCTGAAAGAATTGCATCAATGATCATAGTCATTACNGGTCTATCTTTAATNGATCCGCCAGGATTAAGNTTCTCGCATTTGGCNAATAATTGAGCTTCNCCAATNTCAAAAGGCATCTCCAATTGNACAATTGGAGTGTTTCCAATTGTTTTAAGAGCGGGNTGNTGGTTGATAAACTTTTGATAGTCTTGGAATTCNGACACTGCAATCTCTAAAAACTTGTATTTGTATGAGTATATCTTTCAGGATGGTCAGAAGTCTAGGAAATAAATTGTATAGATATTGTCTGAAGTGTATATAATGTNCACATGCTGGATGAGGAAAAATATAATCGTCTTAATGATTTAAAGACTGAATTAATCAAACATAATTACAATTATTATGTTCTTGANGATCCGCGCATTCCTGATTTTGAATATGATAGGTTGTTTCGAGAGTTACAAGAACTGGAAAGNATTTTTCCTGATCTAATTACTTATGATTCTCCAACACAAAGAGTAGGGGTTGCACATCAAGGAAAATTTGATCAGATAGAACATCCCACCCCNATGCTCAGNCTTGGAAATGCATTTGACGATCAGGAATTTANCAGCTGGTACGTNAGGATATGTAAATTATTAGACGTAGACAATGTTGATATTGTTGGCGAATTGAAATTTGATGGTTTNGCTGTAGCCTTAACTTATGAAAATGGTAGATTTGTTCAAGGTGGAACAAGAGGTGATGGTAGTTTTGGAGAAGATGTAACAGCTAATTTAAGAACTGTTAGGAGTCTACCATTAAGACTTTTAGGTAACCAGATTTTAGATAGATTTGAAGTTCGAGGAGAAGTTTTTTTNCCGAAGTCTAAACTTATTACATTGAATCAAGAAAGAGCATCTCGTGGTGAGGCAGAATATGCAAATGCTAGGAACACAGCTGCAGGATCTTTACGTCAATTAGATCCTGCNATTACAGCATCTCGTNCATTGGATATTTTTATTTANGGCATTGGTTATCCATTTGAAATTTTNCCCAATACTCATTGGGANACACTTCGAATGCTTTCAGATTTAGGGTTTAAAGTTAATCCTATGAGTAGATTGCTTACCAGTATAGATGAAGCACTTGAGTTTTATAACCAAAAGCTCAATGAATTGGATTCAATGGATGTTGCTTGTGACGGAATAGTTTTTAAGGTTAATAATTTTGATTATCAAAATATTTTAGGTAATGTTTCTAGAGAGCCAAGATGGGCAATTGCATTTAAGTTTCCATCAGTANAGGAAGTGACAAGGTTGATTGACATTAGAGTGAATGTTGGTCGTACTGGAAGTATTAATCCTTATGCTGTACTGGAACCAGTAAATATTAATGGAGTTATTGTTGAAAGAGCGACTTTGCATAATGCTGATTTTGTTTCAAGTAAAGAGTTAATGATTGGTGATTTTGTTGTTGTTGAACGTGCTGGAGAAGTAATTCCTCAAATAGTTAGTTCTTTAAAAGAAAGAAGGAATGGTGAGGAAATTCTTTGGNAGATGCCTGAAAATTGTCCTGAATGTGATCAAGAATTGAAAGAATTTGAATCTGAAGTGAATGTTTATTGTATTAATGCATCTTGTGAAGCTCAATTAAAAAGGCTTGTTGAGCATTTTGTAAGTAGGCAGGCTATGGACATTGATGGTTTTGGAACTAAATGGGGTGAAAAATTGATTGAGGAAAAAATGATTACAGATTTGGCAGATTTGTACTTTTTGGATTCTCAAGCGTTGTTAGANATGGAAGGTATGGGTCAAAAAAGTGTAGAAAACTTTTTTAATTCTATTGAGATTAGTAAAACCAATCCTGTTTCGAAATTATTGGTAGGATTGGGAATACGTCATGTAGGAATTGAAGCAGCAGATGTACTAATGAAAAAATTTAACAGTATTTTTGATCTTATGAGTGCATCGGAAGACGATTTGAAGGATATNCACTCAATTGGTCCTAAAATAGCCAGTCAGATTGTNGNATTTTTTGAAAATCCTGAGAATAAAAATATGATTGAGAAACTNAGAATGGCTGGAGTGAATCTTGAAGGAATTAATATAGAAAAATCTGAANATTTGCCTCTTGCCGGATTAAGATTTGTGNTTACCGGAAAATTAATCAATTCCANTAGGAGTCAGATTCAGGATCAGATTNGATTGTATGGNGGAANTGTTAGNAATTCAATCTCTCAAAGTGTCGATTTTTTAATTGCTGGAGAGGGAGGAGGGTCTAAGTTGTCAGATGCCCGTGTTCAAATGATTCCTGTAATTTCTGAAGAAGAATTCGAAAGTATGATTTNGTGATNGAATAGTTTTGTAGGNAANAAAATTCATTAAATGTATGTGTTACAATTTTCGATATTCAAGTTTGACCGGAGAGGTTGAAAATCCATATTGAACATTTAACTTTAAGGAATTTTCGGAATTATTCAACTTTAGAGCTGGATTTACCCATCGGTATTGTTCTAATTGAAGGTTCTAANGGCCAGGGCAAGTCAAATTTATTAGAAGCCATTTATATGATGGCAATTGCAAAATCTCCTAGAGCAAAACATGAGGACGAATTNGTTAATTGGGATCTTTTTGAGGAATTATCCCATGTTCAGGTTGCAATAGATATTAATTCAGAAAATATTTTTGAACACTTACAACTTGATCTACAATGCCGAACAAATACTCGGAAAAATTTAGATTCACAAGATTCCTCTGCCAGNTCTATTAAGAAGAATATTAAAATCAATGATGTCCAAAAATCTCCGACCCAATTAGTTGGTCACTTAAATGCAGTATTATTTACNGCTGATGATTTAGATTTGGTTTTCGGTAGTCCTTCTGTTCGAAGAAAATATATTGATGTATTAATTGCTCGGATTGATTCACAATATTTAACCTCTTTGCAAAANTANCAGAATATTGTGCGGAATAGGAATGCATTGCTTAAAACAATCAAATTCGANAAAGACAGAGTTGCTGAATTGGATTTTTGGGATAANAATCTTTCTACTTNTGCGGGTTATATTATTCAAAAGAGNCAGGAGGTAATTTCTGATCTTTCAACAATAGCTAATACAATATATTCAGAATTGTCTATTGAAGAAGATAGTAGTTTGTTTCTTAATTATCGTTGTACTGTCCCTATATCGTTAAACGATGACAATCAAATTGATGGATATGATNTNGAAGTGTTGAAAGCATTGAAAAATAAGCATGAAGCAGATATTTTTCAAACAGTGACATCAATTGGTCCTCATCGTGATGATATTCATGTGTTGTTAAACAATGTGGACGCAGGCAAATATTCTTCTAGAGGTCAAGTTAGGAGCATGATTCTAGCATTAAAAATGGCTGAAGCAATGTACCTTTCACAAATACGAGGCACTTCTCCTGTTTTGTTGTTGGATGATATGCTTTCTGAATTAGATGGGATTAAGAGAAGATTAATCTTTGAAAAAATTTCTGAATATACTCAGTGTATTGTGACTACTGCAGAAATTGAGATCGTACCTAAGGACTTTCTTCAGGGGATTCAACATCTGCGTTTAGAATCAGGTGCTATAAGTTTGATATCACCTGATCCTAAAACTTAATTCATAGAAAGTTGAACTAAAATAGATTGGGTCTAGTAATGCTACAATCNTTTTATGAATATTCGATTATTTACGGAAAATATATTTAAATCTTCTAAAAAATTTCCTGCCCCCAAGAAAGTCTTTTTTGGGTGGTGGATTGCAATTGGAGGGTCAATTGCAATGGCTATTCAGTCNGGAATAAATTTCCATGGTTTTGGGAATTTTATTATTCCATTAGAAGATGAATTTGGTAGTAATAGAACTGTCACATCTGCAATATTCTCCTTTGCGCGCTTAGAACAAGGAGTGATTGGTCCTGTTGAAGGTTGGTTAGTGGACAGGGTTGGCCCAAGAAAAATGATGTTAATTGGTATTCCTTTAATGAGCGTTGGTTGGATTATACTTAGTAGGGTTGATACTTTACTTGCAGTCTTNTTTGTTTATGTGGGTGTTATTACTTTAGGTAGCAGTATGGGTGTTGGAATGCCATGTGCTACTGCTGTTGCAAATTGGTTTAAACTNAAAAGAGGAATGGCTTTTGGGATAATGTGGGCTGGTGTAGGTGTAGGTGGNTTGCTTGTGCCTGGNATTGGTTGGTTAATTGATTCATTTGGGTGGAGAAATGCATCCGTTGTNATNGGAATTGGTGTTTTATTGTTNGGGTTACCAATTGCTGCTTTGATGAGNCATAAACCAGAGCCATATGGTTATTTGCCNGACGGAGTAGAAAAATCAGAAACAAACTTAGAAGATGATGGGGAAAATATNTCCCAGACTACAGAATTTTCTGCATCTCAAGCANTACGCACATCAAGTTTTTGGTATTTGGCTGCGTCAATTGGTGTTAGATCTTTGGTGTCTGGTGGAATTGGATTACANCTNATAGCATATTTTATTGGATTAGGAATGACCCCTGTTGGAGCTGCAGCATTGGCAGGGTCTGTTGGTTTAATGAGTATTCCAGGACGATTCGGCCTGAGCGTTTTAGGGGATTATTTCAATAGACGTTATGTCATGGTTATTTCTTTGGGCATGATGTCGGGTGTGATGCTTTTGATGTCTACTGCAACTAGTATTGCTTCTGTAATTCCCGCATTGTTTGCTTATGCTGTTGCACANGGAGGTATTGCGGTAATACCTCAATCTTTAATAGCGGATTATTTCGGTAGAAAATCTTATGCGACAATACAAGGTTTTCGTAGTAGTGTACAAATGATTGGGATAATTTCAGGTCCAATTCTGGCTGGATTAGTTTATGACAGTACTGGGAGTTATCAACTGGCNTTTTACATNTTTGCAGTCGCATCTTTAATTGCTATGTTNTTAGCAATTTTAGCCAAGCCTCCGAAACAGAAATCTACATGAAAATAAAATGAATATTAAAAAAACTCAATTNATAAAATGGTTTTTATTTTTGCCGATCGCATCTTTACTTGCTTGTTCGATAGGTGAAAATTCTTTTATTACTCCAACTCCNNTTGTAGAGNCTCAGGTCACTGTTGAAGAAATCTTAAATCGTTCTTATGAAGTAATGTCAAAGACTGAAACTGTAAAATTTAAATTATCACACTCTAATGGATATACAGAGATCATGGATGGCATTTTTTTNACTGATGCAGAGGGAGAGTTTGTCNATCCTGATTCGGTNTCCATTGTTTTTGATGGTGAGATGNCTAATGGTTTTTATATNAAGTCTGGATTTAANATTTTTGATAATAAAGTTTTNATGTTAAATCCATTTCGGGAAAATGAATGGGAATTAATGCCTCCTGANATGAATCCTTTTGATGANATNGATCCAATATATTCTGTTGGAGAGATAATCAAAAATTTACAGGAATTTGAAATTCTAGATAATGATATAGAAAAAGAAGAGTACATTGTNTTNGGTGAAATAGAAACTAGTTTTGTTTCTCCAATATTTGGTATTAAGGCATTATTAGGGAAGTCGACTAAAATTGAATTGCAAATNGATTCAAATCTTTTTCAAATTAATCAAGTAAGATTACTCGGACCTATAGGTGATCAAGATAATNTGGATATNGTTAGAGANGTAAAATTTTCTAACTTTAATGAACCATTAGTAATAAACGTGCCATAGTTGCAGGGTGTAGATTTGCAGAATTTTGCACATACGAGATCTGTTTTAGGAATTTCTTCTGACTCTAGGATTTATCCTTATTTATTGTTAATTCCTGTATTTTTTGGGATTTTTATCGCAGCNGATGACCAAACAGTAGTTGTAACTATTCTTCCTGAGATTATTAGGGATTTTAAATTCACTACATATGAGTTGGACAGAGCATCATGGACCNTTACAGGATATTTGCTTGGCTATATTGCTGCTATGCCCCTAATTGGTAGCATTTCTGATATTTTAGGGCACCGGAACATGTACATTTTTTGTATCATAGTTTTTTTAATAGGGTCTGCGCTAGTTGCTTTGTCTCAATCATTTTATTTNTTGGTAGCAGCTCGGATTTTTCAAGCTGTAGGTGCAGGGGCTTTGATTCCAATTTCAATTGCTATTGTCGGGGATCTGTTTCCTAATAATAACAGGGCAATACCTTTAGGGATTCTAGGTGCTTGTGCTGAAGCAGGAGCAGTTATAGGACCTTTATGGGGTGGTTTAATAATTAAGGTTTTAGATTGGGAATGGGCATTTTGGATTAATATTCCTTTAGGTTTCGTGGTTATTTTAGGGGTGTATTTTTTTATTCAAGATAATATTCGTAGAACTGCACCCATTGATTTTATCGGTGGTGGTTTATTAATTATATTTTTATCTACTCTAACATTGGCACTTTCAAGGATTTCTAATTTAGATTCGATAATGTTTTACTTGTTAATTGCGTGCTTAATATCATTATTATTGTTTTCATTGAGAATTAGCAGATTTAGAAATCCATTATTACCTTCTGAGATGTTTTCTTCTAAAGTATTTAATGTTGTTCATTTGACACATTTAGTAATTGGTGCGGCTTTGATAATTTCTATGGTTACATTGCCGCTTATGGCAAATACACTTCTAAACATGACTCCATTAGATGGAGGATTGATGCTTATGCGTATGACTGTTGCTATTCCTGTTGGAGCCGTGATTGGAGCGATAATATTGAAATATTATGGCCATAGAACGCCTATTGTCATAGGCCTTGCATTGACCTCATTTTCATTTTATTTAATGAGTAATTGGGGATTAGATTATCCAAATTATGAGACAACACTTCACCTTCTAATGTTAGGGTTTGGATTCGGTTTGGTAATCGCACCTATATCCTCTGCAGCAATTGGTGCAGTCAGAATTGAATTAATAGGAACAGCCGCTGCTACTATTACCGCAGCTAGGATTATGGGAATGACACTAGGGCTTGCAACTATTACTGCATGGGGAATGTCTCGCTATTCAGAATTAACATACAAAATAAAATTTTCTCCGATGAGTCATGAAACATTTGCTGAGTCGCAAAATAGAATCATCGAAGGAATTACATTATCCGGATTGCAATTGTTCCAGGAATTTTTCTTAGTTGCATCTATTTTGTGTCTAATAGGAATGGTTTTTACAATATTTATGACTGAGAGAGCACAAAAATTATGAGTGATTACATGACTAAAGACATTGGGGTTTCTAATGTGTTTTTAACATGCTGAATAAACTTCGCTCCTTCAGCCCCATCTACGATTCTATGATCAGCTGCAAGTGTAGCCGTCATCACCTGAGCAATAGCTACTGAGTTGTCCTTTACTACAGGGCGTTGAGAAACTTTTCCTACTGCTAATATTGCAGATTGAGGTGGTTGGATGATAGCAACAAAACTGGTTACATCAAAGATCCCCAGGTTACTCACTGCGAAGGTTCCTCCAGTATACTCTTGAGAACGCAAACTTCCCGAGTTTGATCTTTGAATGAGATCTTTACTAGACTGAGCTAGCTCTTTAAGATCTTTTGAATCACAATCCATAATGGCTGGCATAATTAAACCTTCATCAGTTGCTATTGCCATACCAATATTGATCTGTTCGTTTAATTGAATATTTTCATTGTTGAAATATGCATTCATATTCGGGAATTCTTTTAAAGCTCCGACGCATGCAAGGATGATCATGTCATTAACCGAGACCCGAATACCATCGGGTTCTAAGGCCTTNTTTATTTGAGTTCGGACGTTCATTGCTTCAGTCATGTCTATGTCAGTAGAGACATAAAAATGAGGTTTCTCTTGTTTNCTGAGAGTAGTTACGCGTGCGATTTGTTGTCGCATTCTAGACATGGTTTGTGAANTGGAATCNGAAGGAGAATCTAACNGGGAGTCTGCCTCAGCGGTTGTAATTTCNGGTTCTGGTTCTGGTTNAATGAGNGNTTGACTAGTGTTTTGAGTTAATTGTGTGGACCCTTCTAATTCAACAGAGGGGTTATTATCTGGAGAGTAATTTAGGATATCGNTTTTTGTGATTCTCCCACCAGGTCCNGTTCCCACAACATTGATTAAATCAATNCCTCTTTCACTNGCTAACCTTTTAGCAATAGGAGATACTTTAAATCCTGCAGTTGTCATTGANGGGTTTGGTTGTNGGTTGCTGGTGCTGAGGTTTAAATCAGATGGTTCTNTGTCATCGGCNGGTTTNTTAATTTGATCTGAAGAGACTTCNGTTTGTATAGGTTCGGNTANTGCTTGNGTTTGACCATCGTCAATTGTAGCAATTGGTTTTCCTACCTCAATTGTTTCACCTTCNGCAACAAGAAGTGCTGAAATTTGTCCNTTGNTTGGAGATTCGAATTCGACAACNGCTTTGTCAGTTTCGATTTCAGCAATNACATCACCTACTGAAATTTCATCTCCTNCTGATTTNGTCCATTTTACNACGGTACCNTCTTGCATATCGTATCCCATTTGAGGCATATTAATATTTATTGGCATTTNAAATTTACCTCCAAGGGGATTAAATNCCTAGATTTTTACGTATTGATTCAGAAACTTCAAGNGCAGTAGGTATAGTAGCNGCCTCTAATTTTCCNGAGTAAGGGGCNGGAACATCTAATCCATTTACNCGAACTACCGGTCCATCAAGGTAGTCGAAGGCAGTTTCATGGATACGGCTNGCAATNTCACCAGAAAATCCTCCTGTTAACCAAGTTTCTTCAACNATTACTGCNCNGTTTGTTTTTTGGACAGATTTGATGATGCTTTCCATATCAAGTGGTCTAAGAGTTCTGAGATCAATTACCTCTGCTTGAATACCTCTGTGCGAGAGGATTTCTGCAGCTTCTTCCGCTATATGTGCCATTCTAGAATATCCAATGATAGTAATGTCTTTTCCTTCTCTACGGAAGGCTGCTTTGCCAAAAGGGATTTCATAGTGGGTTTTTGGCACTTTTCCTTTGATTCCATATAACAATGCATGTTCTGCGAAAATTACAGGATTGTTGTCTTTTATGGCTGTGCGTAGCAATCCTAATGCATCATAGGGTGTTGAAGGAGTTGCAACTAACAATCCAGGTATCGAAGCAAACATGCTTTCAAAACTTTGAGAATGAGTAGCTCCTAGTTGAGCTCCTCCTCCTGTAACTGTTCTGATTACTAATGGTACTTGGAATTGCCCGTTAGACATATATCGAAATCTGGCTACGTGATTAACAATCTGGTCCATAGCGACTAGACTGAAGTTTATGGTCATTAATTCTACTATGGGTCTTAGCCCTGCAACTGCAGCTCCTCCTCCTGCTCCAACAATTGCGGCTTCAGATATTGGTGTGTCCTTGATTCTTTTGTCACCATATTTTTCTAGGAAACCCCTTGTTACAGCATAAGGTCCACCATAGGCTCCTATGTCTTCGCCCATAATGAATACATCCTCATCAGATTCTAATGCTTCAGCGAGCGCAAAAGCGACTGCCTCTCTCAGAATCATTTCAGATTCGCCTTGTAGATTTAATCTAGCTTCAGGTTTTTGGTTAATTTCATTTTGAATATCAGACATATATATTCTCAAATAAAGTATCAGGTTCAGGTTCAGGACTATCCATAGCAAATTTTACTGCAGATTCGATCTCAGTTTCAATTTCTGTATCAATGTCGTTAATAGTTTTTTCATCAAATGACTGATCTTCTATCAACCACTTTCTGTAGTTGTCGATTGGGTCACGGTCTCTATGTTCTTCTACTTCTTCTCTTTCACGGTACATGGAAGGGTCTGCCATCGAATGTCCACGGTATCGATAACACATTGCTTCAATAAATCGTGGTCCACCGTTTGTTCGTATGTCTTCTACGATTTCTCTTGTGTGATTGTATACAGTACTTAATTGCATTCCATCAATCTGTACTCCTGGCATAGAATACGCCTCAGCCGCCTTGTAAATTTCATGGGCACCTCCAGCTCTAGCTCGATCAGCATGTGTTCCCATTCCATAAAGGTTGTTTTCTAAGAAGAAAATCATTGGTAGGTTCCAAACAGACGCAAGATTCATTGTTTCGTGAAAGGCACCTTCATTTACTGCTCCGTCTCCAAAATAACACAGGACAACACTATCATCTCCACGGTATTGGTTAGCCAAAGCTATTCCAGCTGCCATTGGCATTTGACCAGCAACTATTGCATATCCTCCCATGAATTTTTTTGAAGCATCTATTAGGTGCATTGATCCACCTTTTCCTCCACTACTTCCTGTAGATTTTCCACATAGTTCAGCCATAGCGGTTTTGGATTCCATGCCTTTAGCAATTGCATGACCATGGTCACGGTAATGGGTTACTACATAATCATTTGAAGATAAGGCAGATATAGAACCTACAGCTATTGCCTCTTCTCCAATGTACAGGTGCAAAAATCCTTTTATATGACCTTGCATATACAGATTGGCACTTGCTTCTTCGAACCTTCTGATTCTAAGCATTTTACGATAAAAATCAGACAATTCACTATTAGCTAAATCATAAGCAAATCCAGTCTTATCATTTGGTATTAATTCATCAATTGCCATATGGATTTCACCTCTCGGTACCTTTTGATTAATTATATATGAATTGCTTGGTTGGTTGCATCCAGCGCTGCTTCTTTTAGTGCCTCAGAAATTGTAGGGTGAGGATGGGTTACGAATCCTAATTCCTCATTTGTTCCTTCCAGGAATTTTGTGATTGCAATTTCACCTAACAACTCTGTTGCTTCAGCGCCGATAATGTGAGCTCCTAAAATTTCTCCTACATCCTCATCTAATATCAGTTTAATAAAACCTGCAGATTCACCAAGTCCTAGGGCTTTACCATTAGCGGAAAGAGGAAAGCGGCCAATAGAAAAATTTTTACCTAAATCTTTTGCTTGTGATTCAGTAATTCCTATGCTTGCTACTTGTGGAGAACAATAGGTGGCACGGGGCATAAAATTGTAGTCTAATGGAGGAGGGTTGAGTCCTGCAATATGTTCCACCACATTTACTGCCTGAGATGATGCAACATGGGCAAGGGGTAATTTTCCTGTAACATCTCCGATGGCAAAAATGTGCTCATGAGTGGTTTGCATATTATCATCTATTATTATGTAATCTCGTTCAGTTTCAATTCTTGTATTGGCTAATCCCAAATTGTCAGAATTTGCTTGTATTCCCACGCTCAATAGTACTCGATCAAATGATTGCTCTTGTGCCCCTTTAGAATCAGTAAAACTGACTACAGCTTGATCGTTTTCAATTTTGACTGAGTCTATGGAAGTACCTGTTTTAATTTTAATTTTTTTTCTTTTGAAGGAACGTTCAAGTTGCTGACTAATTTCTTCGTCTTCTAGAGGGAGAAGATGATCTAACATTTCAACTATTGTTACATTGGAACCATATGAACTATAAACATCAGCAAATTCACATCCTATTGCCCCCCCTCCAATAATCATTGTGTTCTCAGGAATGTTTTCTATTTGCAAAGCTTCTTTGCTAGTGATAACTATTTTTCCATCGATTGGAATTGAAGGTATATGTCTTGGACGAGCTCCTGTAGCAATTATTGTATTTATTGCATGAATGGTTTCACCAGTTTCTAATATTTCAACAACACCTTCATTGTTAAATTGACCGGTACCTAGAATGGTAGTGACATTATTCTTTTTCAGAAGAAATTCAACGCCACTTGTTAACCGTTTTACAACATCTCTGCTTCTGCTAATTGCTTTGCCAAAATCGGCAGAAAAATTATCTATTTCGATTCCAAATTCGTTAGAGTTTTGTACCAGTCGAAGTACTTCTGCATTCCTTAATAAAGCTTTGCTAGGTATACAGCCCCAATTTAGGCAGACGCCACCTATACTATCTTTTTCCAGGACGATAGTTTTCATTCCTAATTGCGCTGCACGTATTGCTGCTACATAACCGCCTGGTCCAGTACCAATTACTAAAATGTCACACTCAGCCAAATTTTTCCCATATCCCGCTTAATTTACATCTAGTAGATGTTGATGACATTTTACTACATTTCGAGTTGTCTCACAAAGGAGGAGCTCACGTTCCTAATTGTTGTTTTTAATATTTTCTTTTTGCTTGACAGTGTCATGGAGCGGTTCTAACATATTGCTGACGCCGAGGTAGCTCAGTCGGTAGAGCACAGCACTGAAAATGCTGGTGTCGACAGTTCGATTCTGTCCCTCGGCACACATAAATTTATGCGGAAGTGGCTCAGTTGGTAGAGCATCTCCTTGCCAAGGAGAAGGTCGCGGGTTCGAATCCCGTCTTCCGCTCCAAGTTTTTCTTATTAAGTGTTTTGGATAAGAGGGTTGGCTGCCCGGCGAGGAATCGAACCTCGGTCAAGGGATTCAAAGTCCCCTGTGATACCTCTACACTACCGGGCAACATCTTAACTACTATAACTTATGAATGATTGGCAATCTANAGTTGGTTGACAGAAATTNAGAAACGCAATCTTGNTTTTTTAGAATTGGACNAAAAGTTTTCCTAAAAATATGCCAAATATTGTAGCTAATATNCCAAATATTAAACTTGCAGAAATATTTAATAGGGCTTTCCAGAGATCGCCATTATTTGCTAATTGAGTACTAGTCAACATTAATGTCGAAAAAGTNGTGTAAGAACCTAGAATGCCGACGGATGTAAATANTTTTACTTCAGCAGGCCATTGGTCTTGTTCTAAAATNATTGCGCTTATTATTCCTAGTAGAAATGACCCACTAATATTAACAATTAAAATCCCGAGTATTCCTGGCCCCAAGATTAATGAAAATAATCTGTCTATTGAATATCTAGCTACTGAGCCTATTGCACCACCTAACGCAATAGATGTAAGAATTGAAATTGACATNATTATCCTATGANCTTGGAAGTCCTAGCCCTCTGGTAGCGATGATNTTTTTTTGTATTTCTGAAGTTCCTGATCGTATAGTAAATGAAATAGTATCCATCCAGTCTATAGAGAGTCTGCCTTTCATNGGTGCCCAGTTATTATCGGGTTCCAANAAACCATATAGGTTTGCGCTATTAATTCCAAATCGTGAAATTTTTTGAGCAATTTCACTTCCAATAAGTTTTGATGCAGCAGCTTCGCGATTNGGGATTAGCCCCTGAGATTGCATCCAACAAACTTTGTGAGAGAGTAATTTCCCTGCTTCATTGGATGTCCAAAGTTTCGAGTATCTTCGTCTGAATTTTGGCTCAGAAGATAAAGTGGAACCATTCAAGGTGGTGTTTTTAGATAATAATAAAATGTCCTCTAGATTTTTTTTGTTTGCAGAAAATCTACTTGCTCCAGATCTCTCAAAATCTAGACTNTTTGCTGCTATATACCATCCTTCATTTTCTTGTCCTACCATATTTTCTGCAGGTACTCTTACATTATCGAAAAAAATCTCATTAAAGTAATGAACACCAAACATATTTTCGATGGGNTTCACNGATATTCCTGCGGATTTCATGTCTACAATGAAAATGCTGATACCTTTGTGTTTTGGAGCATCNGTATTTGTTCGAGTCATTAGATAACAATGTGTGGATTTGTGAGCTCCGCTGGTCCAAATTTTCGATCCATTTATAATGTAATCATCTCCATCTTTTATTGCAGAAGTTTTTAGAGAAGCGAGATCGGAACCAGAACCAGGTTCACTAAAGCCTTGGCAAAAAATAGAATCTCCATTAGATATTGANGGNAGGAATTTTTCTTTTTGANATTTTTCNCCATACAACATTAGCGTAGGTCCNACTAATTCAGTTCCAATGGTCATGTCTCTAGTTGGAGCTCTATAATAAGCCATTTCTTCACTGAAAATCATTTGNTCAACGTGACTCATTTCCAATCCNCCGTACTCTTTTGGCCAAGACATAGTTAGCCAACCCTTTTGTGCTAACTTTTTGGTTAAGAGCCTGACTTTGGGAAAATTTTCTTCNGTAAAATAGGTGTCAGGAAGTATGCCATCCCATTNTGAACCTAGCGTTTCTTCTAGGAAAGATCTTATTTCNTNNCTAAATTTTTTTTGAGATGAATTGAATTCAAGTTGCATAGGTTTTAATCAACTATACCAATCCTTGGTTTCGGACGTCGATTAAAGATTGTTCCACCGCTTGTAGGGTGGTTTTAATGTCATCTTGTGAGTGTGCGGCACTTAATATAAATCTTGTAGAAGTGGCATGAATTCCATTGTTTATNAATGCTAAGCTTAGTTGTTTTGAAAGATCNTNAGTTCCCAGNGATCTGTTTTGTTGTGCTGCATTTGGATTGATGTCTGGATCTGCACTTGACTCATCAATTCCTATTCTTAAGAATGCAANAGAACTAAGGTTTGTGGCACANCCAGGGATTTCCATNTTTTTTAGTACATTGTTTAGACCTTCAGTTAAACGGATTGCTCTTTCTTCAGNTACTGCATTAATATCTGTTGAGTCAATTAAATTAAGAGCTGTTACNCCTGCAGATGCTGACAGAGGATTAGCATTGAAAGTCCCATTGTGACCAATTCGATTATTNCTGTTGAAATCAGGATCTGAATTAGATTCAATCATGTTAATTATGTCGGCTTTTCCAGCTACTGCTCCTCCAGGTAAACCGCCTCCNAGTATTTTGGCTAAGGTGGTNAGGTCTGGGGTGATTCCGAATCTNGATTGNGCACCTCCNCTNGANACTCTAAAACCTGTAACNACTTCATCAAAAATNAGTACAGTTTCAAATCGAGTTGCTACATCCCTTAACTTTTCTAGAAATGATGAGGGGATTGGTTCAAGTCCCATGTGGGCACCTGTTGGTTCAATAATTATTCCNGCAATATCCTTGTCTNTTTCTAAAACCTCAGTTACTAGGTTGATATCACCAGGTTCAATCACAATCATAGTTTGGAGTGTTTCTTCAGGTATCCCTCCCATTCCATCTGTTGCACCAGCAGTTAGATAATCACTCCATCCATGAAAATGACCATTAAATTTAATAATTTTAGTTTTTCGAGTATATGCTCTAGCCATNCTTATTGCCATCATAGTAGACTCGGTTCCGGAACTGTGAAANCTTACTTTTTCTGCACTAGGTATTAATTTTTTCACTAATGAACCCCACTCGATTTCCAAGTCGGAATTTGCACTTAANTGAGTTCCTAATGTNATTTGTTTTTGAATTGCATCAACAATTTGTGGATGAGAGTGGCCTAGGATCATAGAACCATGTCCTGTCCAATAATCAATCAATTTATTTCCGTCTACGTCCCATTTGTANGCGCCTGAACCTCTAGTAGCATAAATTTGAAAAGGGTTTTGTCTTCTGCCATCATGAGTTACNCCATCTGGAAAAATGTNTCTTGCTTTGTCGTGTCTTTCTGCAGAGCCTGGATGNAGTTCGAAATATTTCTTTTCTATGTTAGTAACCATGTAGAACTCCTCCAAAAAAGTGATTTTGTAAGACCACTTTAATATAGATTTAATATGTCTACAACCCTTTAGATTCAGTCAATTATTGTTGATATAATAAGATTTAAAGCTTTAAGAAAATGAGGGAATAATGAAAAGTTATTTAATTCATATTGAATGCACGTTGTGTGGGGTGTTACAGGATGCAGNTAAAGTCCATCGATTATGCCCAGAATGCGGAGGGGTTCTATATCCAAGATATGATTTAAAATCTGCTGCAAAGGAATTTGATAGGGATGTGCTGAATTATAGAGATCCTACAATGTGGCGTTATTTTGAATTACTGCCAATAATCGATTCCAAAAACATTGTTACATTGGGAGAAGGTTTTACTCCGATTTTTGAGATTTCAAAAGTTGCTAAAGAGCTTAATTGTGAAAAATTGTTTGTCAAAGATGAGAGTTTAAATCCAACTGCAAGTTTCAAGGCTAGNGGATTGTCTGCAGCCATTTCAAAAGCATCGGAATTCGGAATTTCAAAAGTTACTATACCATCAGCAGGAAACGCAGGCGGTGCTATGACAGCGTATGCATCTAAGGCTGGTATGGAATCTTATGTTTTTATGCCNAAAGATGCGCCNGAAGCNAATCAAAAAGAAGTTTNTATTTCGGGAGCAAAACTTGAGTTGATTGATGGTCTAATATCTGATGCTGGAAAACTGTCAGCTCAACTAGCAGAAGAATTGGATTTGTTTGACGTTTCTACTTTGAAGGAACCCTATAGAGTGGAGGGTAAAAAAACAATGGGTTATGAGATTGCAGAGCAGTTTGATTGGTCTTTACCAGATGCGATCATTTACCCTACAGGAGGTGGTACAGGAATTGTTGGNATGTGGAAAGCATTCGACGAAATGGAATCTATGGGATGGATCGATNGTAAGCGCCCCAAAATGTTTTCTGTTCAATCAGATGGTTGCGCTCCTATAGTTAAGGCATTCGAAGATGGCAAGAATCATGCAGATCCTTGGCTAAATGCCAGTACAATTGCTGCAGGGATTAGAGTTCCAGTTGCAGTAGCAGATTATTTGATTTTAGAAGCTGTGAGAGAAAGCGGCGGTAAGGCATTGACNGTAACTGATGAAAGCATGNTCACTTGGATGNAGACAGTGGCTTCTTTAGAGGGAATGTTTTTCTGTCCTGAAGGAGCTGCTACTTTGTCAGCTTTAAAGANATTGTTCGATGATGGTTCTCTATTACGCTCAGAAAGAATATTAATTTTAAATACTGGGTCTGGATTAAAATACTTGGAATTGGTTACATTAGCGAGCAATTCCAAAATGTCAAACTAAGGGAGAATTAATNATGTTTGTGATTGGAACTGCTGGTCATGTTGATCATGGTAAGTCGTCTCTTGTTCNATCACTAACTGGGATCGATCCTGACAGGTTTTCTGAAGAAAAGAAAAGGGGTCTAACAATTGATTTGGGTTTTGCTTGGATGGAATTGCCTAGTGGTAATGAGGTNAGCATAATTGANGTCCCAGGNCATGAAAGTTTTGTTAGTAATATGCTGACGGGAGTTGGTTCAATTGATTTAGCTTTGCTTATTGTTTCTGCTGAAGAGTCAGTTATGCCTCAAACAATAGAACACTTGTCTATATTAGACTTACTGCAAGTTAAAAAATGTATTGTCGTTTTAACAAAAACAGATTTGGTTGATGATGAGATTNTTCAATTATCNTNATTGGAAATTGAAGAATTGTTANTAGAAACATCATTTTCNGGGTCGAAAATTNTGCCGGTTTCTATCGTTTCCGGTGAAGGTTTAAATGAGTTGACTTCTGAATTGGATCAGGTTTTGTCATCTGTCAAAAAAAGTTTNANTGAAGGGCATNCAATGATGTCTATTGATAGGTCTTTTACTATTTCNGGATTTGGAACAGTTGTTACAGGNACTTTATTAGGGGGNAAATTGAATGTTGGTGNTGAANTTGAATTGANNCCGGGACAAAAGAGAGCACGNGTAAGAGGCATACAAAGTCATAACAGAGATCTTGATGAAGTAATGCCCGGAACTAGAGTAGCGGTGAATCTTTCAGGTGTGGNTCATCATGAAATATACCGAGGGCAAGTTTTATCNACNCCAGGTCAAATCAAACCTACCAATGCNATTGATGTTCAACTGACTGTTTTAGATAGTGNTCCAAATATNCTNAGACATAATATGACAGTNACATTTCATCAAGGAACANCGGTTTCTCTTGCNAAATTAAGACTTTTGGAAGNTGATAATGCATCTGCTGGAGATGTTGTTTGGGCACAATTGAAAACAGATGATTATGTGTGTGTGAATCGTGGAGANAGGTTTGTTATTCGTTCTAATATGACTACATTGGGTGGAGGGGAAATTGTTCAAATTAATGCTAAGAGGCATAAGCGTAANGATTTNAAGATAATTTCACGTCTTGAGAATCTTTTTGAAGGAGATAGTTCGTTTTTGATTAAAGATTTGATTGAATCTAATGGGCCAATAATGTTTGAAGAATTGAGNNCAAAGTCAGGTTTTACNCACGATTTNTTAAAAAAAGAATTAANAAGTTTAACAAGCAAAAATTTGATTATAAATTTGGCAAATCCAGAAGTTGGAGAAACATATTACTATTCTNTTCTAGAATGGNAGAATGTTTGCAAAAAGATCGAGGATATATTGAAGGATTTCCATCAGGATTTTCCTCTTAGGACGGGATATTCAAAAGAAGCTATTCGGACAACCTTGCAAATTAATCAGAATGTTTTTTCTCTTATAGTTAATTCTTTGGAATGTAATGACTCACTAGTTGATAAAGGTTCTGTTTTGTCACTTCCATCGTTTGAAAGAAGAATTGATGTTGAGCAGGAACAAGAAATCCATAAATTTTTAACATTGCTTAATTCTAACGAATTTTCACCACCTTCAGATTTTGAAATTGACATGGAATTGTTGTCCTATATGGAATCTGTTGGATTGATTGTTATAGCTTCAGATAAGGTTGTATTTTCCATGGATTCCTATCAAAAAATGCTTTCTATGATTAGAGAATTCATTGGTCACCATTCAAGAATAAGTCCTGCGGAAATGAGAGATTTGTTAGGCACAAGTAGGAGATATGTGATGGCTTTGGTAGATTATTTAGACAAAGAAAATATTACTCGTAGGATTGGGGATTATAGGATTCTGCGATAAAAATTCTGCTTGTGATATGATGTGTGAAAATCGGGAATTGGATGGATAAGAATTTGGAGAATATGTTATTAGTGGAGTTACATACTCGTAAGTTTCCTACGACTCATATGTCAGGGCTATTAATTGCTCTTCAAGCCACGTTGCGCGAGGTTGCTACCACATTTCCGGAATTCCGTAGAGATTTTGCAATCCAACCAAATCCAGTACTAGTAATGTCTCCGAATATTCAGAATAATCAATTCTTATTAAACTTCTCTTTTTTTTCTGGCCCAGATGGAGAACCAATGGAAGAAATGTCTGATAAAATTTTTTCAGAATTTATGGAACGGTTGTCTAAATTAATTAAAGACTCTTCTCAGCAGGATTTATGGGGGTCAACAGCTGTTTCAACGCCTCAAACATTTGAGTCTGAAGTCGATCGACGTATAGACCAGGCTAGGAATGAATTACGGAGGTTTCCAATTTCTAGGATTAAGTACGGTTCGCGGTCTGTCTTAATTAAGGGTATGCTTGCAGAGTTATCTTGAGTTTATTGTTAAAAAATGATTTTCTAGTTCTTCTGAAATAATTGTAGTGATTTCTTCATGGCTGTCACATTTATTTGTAATTGAATCTTGAAAAAGAATGATCCTACTTGGAATTAAATCTCCAAAACCATATTTGTCATCTGATGGGATAATTTCTGAAATTCCGAGCAATTCATCTGTGTTGGTTAATCCTGAGCCTAAAAGGTGTTCAGGCTTTGCTTCGCGATCTATAACCATTTCTGCGTTTAGAATCTTTTCTTGAATATGTTGAGGTAATGCATCGATTACATTCGCAATAATAGATTCAAATGTCAATTTTTCAAGTTGCATTGTTTTTCCATTTAGGTTTTCTAAAGCTTACTTGACTAAGTGTATACTGTGCAATATATTGCGGCATCAATAAACTAATATTTTTTAGGAGTCACCGTGTTAGTTACAAAAGTTAAAACATTTAATATCTCTTCTGATAATCAGCCAGGATTTTTTATTGTGAAAGTTGAAACTGATGAAGGTATTTATGGACTTGGAGAGATTGGTATTAGGAATTGGAGTGGGTCTATCCAATATGCTATTGATCAACTGTCTCATTTGTATTTGATCGGACAGAATCCATTTTCTACTGAGCGAATCTGGCAACAAATGTTTAGAGGTGGGTTTTTCCCCGCTGATAGCGTTTATAGTTGCGCTATTAGTGCATTGGATATTGCATTGTGGGACATTAAAGGGAAATCATTGAATATGCCTTTATATGAATTGCTGGGTGGTCCTACAAGAGATAAAGTAATTGTTTATCCTCATAACAATATTGAGGACGTTGATTTATTGGTTGAAGATTGCAAATCACATGTTTCTGAAGGATGGAGATTTTTGCGTTGGGGAGTACCGGGCACTGATCCTAAAGATCCTTCAATATTAGATCCTGCAAAGGCTATGGACTTGACAGAACAACAGATTGCTTCTGTTAGAGAAGCAGTTGGATATGATGTTCATATTTGCTTGGATTTCCATACACGATTAGACACCGCAGATTCAATTGCTTTATGCAAACGTTTGGAAAAATATAGGCCCTTTTTTATAGAGGATCCTATTAGATCTGAGAATCCTTCCTCGTATCGAACTTTGTCTAGACATGTATCTTTACCTATTGCTGCTGGTGAGCAATGGTCTAGTAAGTGGCCATTTCGAGAGGTGATTGAGGAGGAACTTATTAGTTATGCAAGAATTGATTTGTGTATTGTTGGAGGGATTACTGAAGCTTTAAAAATAGCTCATTGGTGTGAAACTCATTATATTGATATTGTTCCACATAATCCTTTGGGTCCTGTTAGTGCTGCAGCATGCGTAAATTTATGTATGGCTGTTTCCAACGTTGGAGTTCAAGAAATGCCAAAACGTCCTGGGTCCTATGCTAATGATATTTTCCCAACTCAGCTGGAATGGAATGATGGGTATGTAAGAAATCCAGGTAGACCGGGTCTTGGAGTAGACTTTGATGAAGATTTGGCAAATTCAATGTCGTCTAGCCATGATTTGTCATGGCGTCCCCCCCAAATGCGCCGAAGTGATGGTTCATTTACAAATTGGTAAAGATTAGAAAATTTATTGTAGACTTTAATCCTAAATGTTATGATCAAACGGAATGAAAGATGTTCCGCAGTAGCTCAGTGGTAGAGCAGTCGGCTGTTAACCGACCGGTCGTAGGTTCGAGTCCTACCTGCGGAGCCATTTTTGTAAAAGCTAGTTAATTTTTTAACTTGTGTTTAAATTTCTTGTTCAATTTATCGATTTTGGGTGATACAACAATTTGGCAATATGGTTGGTTTATGTTGTTGTCAAAATAATTTTGATGGTAATTTTCAGCGACAAAAAAATCTGATAGTTTGCTAAGTTCAGTAACAATTGGATTTGGCCAAGTTTTTGATTCTTCTAGTTCCGTGATTTTTTGTTCTGCTTTCAGGTGTTGCGATTCCGAGTGGGTAAAAATGGCAGAGCGGTACCTTGTTCCAATATCATAGCCTTGATAGTTAAGAGTGGTTGGGTCATGTATGGTAAAAAAAATATCTAAAATTTCTTCAAAAGAAATTATTTTTGGATAAAATTCAACTTGTACAGCTTCTGCATGGCCAGTTGATTCTGAACATACTTCTTCATAAGTTGGATTGTTTAAACTTCCACCAGTGTATCCAGAAGTGACTTTTCTAATACCTTCAACTCTGAGAAATACTGCTTCTACACACCAGAAGCATCCTCCTGCAAGTGTTGTAGTTTCGGAATTGTCGATTGCCATAGTTACTCCTAGATGTGTAAATGTTACAGGGGAAGATTTATTTTCATCCCAGTTTGAGAACTTCTAGTGACTGCTTCTGTGAATTCCATATATCGTACGCCATCGTAGAAGTTTGTGTGTGTTACTGGTTCAATGCCTCTAATTGCATTAATAAATTCTTCCTCCACTCTCCAAGAACCTTGTTTATCTTCAGGAATTTCTATTTTTTTGAGTTTCGAATCCTTTTTTGATCCTCCGAAAAGTGTCATGGTTTCAGCTTCTATCATTAATGTGGCATCTGTACCATAGATCCAAACATTGTTAGATGGAGCATGTCCTAATACAGTAGAAAGACGTAATCTAGCTGTTGGTCCTGAAGCTAATTCTGCGAGAATTTCGATATGGTCTGGGATGGTAATATGGTGACTTTTTTCATTTTCATCTTTTCTATACTTTACGTGGGTTTTTGTTAATGCGATAACAGACTCTGCTGGTCCAACCCATCTCATCATTGCTTCATACCATATGCCGAGTTGCATAATGTTGAACCCGCTGAGGTCCCTGTTGTGCCTCCAATGTAAATTTGAATTACGATCTACAAAATTCCCTTCATGTAAATTTAGTTCTACAGAGATTAATTCTCCAAGGTAGCCGTTCTGAATTAAGTCTTGAATGGTTTGATCGAGTTTTAAAGTATGTGGAGCAGGTACTATTTGGGAGACTAGGTTAGGATGGGCAAGTGACGCGGCTAGCATTTCGTGTGCTTGAGAGGCATTCATTGCCATACGCGCTTCTGTAAGTACATGCTTTTCATTAGCCAAGCTTTCTAAAACCAGAGTTGAATGTAAGTAAGGCCAAGTACCTATACATATTGCATCACAATCATCAGCTTCTAGAAGTTCTTGCCAGTTGGCATATACATTAGGTATTCCAAATTCATCCGATATTTTTTGACCTGATTCAATCGATCTATTAGCTACACTAACTAATTCTACACCTTCAATTTTTTGAAATCCTGGGATATGTTTTAGTTTCGTGTTTCCGCCAGCACCAATAAATCCTATTTTAATTTTGTCATCATGCATGGCATTCTCCTATGTGGGTTTGAAAATCTTGCTTTGATGATTATATATTCAAAATGAAGAAAAAAAAACGATTGAATATAACTCACTAAAATATAAATTTTTCAACTATAGAACTATTGGAATTTGTTTGGCAAAAGATATAATTAATAGTTCATATTGTTCTAGTATCACTAACACACTGAAATCAACACAATGAAATCCTTTTAGGGAATCAACTTATGACTGACTCAACTAGGTCTTCTGCAGATTCAACTACTAGGATTGCAAGACGTGCAACGATTTTAGAATCTCTACAATATCGTGATTTTCGATGGCTGTGGCTTGGTTCTCTGGTTGCATATATGTCATTGAATCTTCAGATGTTAAATAGAAGTTGGCTAGTAGTGATTTTAGAAGACAATTCACCTTTAGCCTTGGCGTTGGTAATGATGTCATTTGCCCTGCCTATGACGTTTGTATCACCTATTGGTGGGGTTTTAGCAGATAAATGGTCTAAGAAAAAATTGATTGCAGCCAGTCAAATTGGTAGTGCAGTCGTCACATTTGGACTAGGTATTTTGGATTTCACAGGAGTGATTCAATTTTGGCATTTACTTGCGTCGGGTTTATTAAATGGTGTAATGATGGCGATAAATGTGCCTAGTAGGCAGGCAATAGTATCTGATATTGTCCCTAAGGAAGCATTAATGAATGCCATTTCTCTAAATAATTCTGCGATGAGTATTACTAGAATATTAGGTCCTGCCCTTGGTGGATTCATGATCGTTTATTTTGTAGATTGGATTCCATTGTTGGAGTCAGGGACTGCAGGAGTGTTTTTCGTGATTGCTGCGGTGTATATTTTTGCTGCTTTATCAATTCTACGAATAAAGACAGACGTTATTATTGAAAAAGATAAAGTTAAGTCTAGTTTTGGAAAAGACCTATTCTCAGGACTTATTTATGTTTTGCACCATAAAATAATTCGTGTTGTTTTATTTGTTAACTTAATTGGATCGGTTTTTGGATGGGCTTTTATGACATTGATGCCTGCATGGGCTAGAGTTGTATTGAATGTCAATGCAGATGATTTAGGGATTTTACTGACTGTGATAGGGGTAGGTTCGCTGGTTGCGACTTTAGGTCTGGCTTCACTTTCGAATTTCAAATATCGTGGAATTCTTCTCATTGCATCATGTCTTTTGTGGGGATTGTCTCTGGCACTTATCTCTAAAATGGATCAATTTTACATTGTGTACCCATTGCTATTATTTATAGGAATAGCAAGCGGTATTTTCATGAGTTTGGGAATGACGTTAATGCAATATTATTCTGAACCTGAAATGAGAGGAAGAGTAATGAGTGTGGCTGTAATGCCATTTGGCGTTTCCTCAATGAGCGCCGTACCATTTGGGATGATTGCTACTAAGATTGGGATTGAAAATTCTTTGATGATTAGCGGCATTTTACTTGTGTTTTTCACGATTTTAATTGTATTAGTTTTCCCGTTTTTTACAAAAGTAGAGTGATTTCAAAAAGATTTCTTTGGCTTGACTCATCAATAATATACTGCTAGCCTCACTACACTTGGAGGTATGATACCAGTGGATAACAAGCCATCTAAAGGGGATATACAAACAGTCTCAGGCATAATTTCTCCTGATAAATTGGGTGCAACGATGACGCATGAGCACTTGTTAATTGATTTTACATGTATGTTTTCAGAACCTGAAGACGCTCGATTTGTTAGTCTTGCTTACCAACCAGTTGATTTGACAAATTTAGGGTGGGTTCGCTATCACTCTTATATGAGTAGAGACAATTTGTTACTAGATGACGTAGAGACTGCAATTCGTGAAGCTAGTTTTTTTAAACATGCTGGTGGTGGAACAATTGTAGATGTAACTACTTATGGTATTGGACGAGATCCGTTGGGGTTGAAGAAAATTTCTCAAATTGCAGGTATAAATGTAATTTCTGGAGCAGGTTTTTACGTGAATGCAGTTCATCCGGAAAATATGGATGAACTTTCTGAAAGTTATTTGTCTGAAAAGATTGCTAATGAGGTATTGGTTGGTATTGATGGCACTGATATTCGAGCTGGTATTATTGGAGAGATAGGGTGTACTTGGCCATTACATAAAAATGAACGAAAAGTTTTGAGAGCAGCAGCTATTGCACAGAAAGAAACAGGTGCTCCAATATTAATTCATCCAGGCAGAAATCCTAAAGCACCTATTGAAATTTTAAATATTCTTTCTCAGGCTGGTGCTGATATTACTCATACAGTAATGGGTCATTTAGACCGTACTATTTCAGAAGTATCTGATTTGTTAGAAATAGCTAACTCGGGTTGTTATTTGGAATATGATTTGTTTGGTAATGAAACATCATATTATGCTTTGGGTGATATTGTAATGCCAAATGATGCACAAAGAATGGAATATATTTCTGCATTAATATCAAATGGTTTTGGAGACAAGATAGTTGTCTCTCATGATATTTGCCACAAACATAGCATGAGTTCCTATGGTGGGCATGGATATTCTCATATTCTTGAGAATATTGCTCCACGAATGGCTCAAAGAGGTTTTACGAAAGATCAAATTAACGCAATAATTATTGAAAACCCTGCTAGGTTACTGACATTCTCATAAAATTTAATAGTTATTCATTTGGTCTAGGGCATATATTTTAAAAACAAATTTCATTCAAATTCATTTTCGGAGTTTTTAATGACTAGTAGAAAAGATTTAGACAAATTTTCAAGTTCTGTTTCTTCATCCGAAGTCTTGGGAATTGAATCAGATTCTGAAACTTGGGGATTTTCTACCAAGACTGAAGGCCCTCAAGGCAAATTACCCTATACATCCGATTTTTTAATCAATGATCCTAGTGGCTATCATTTTGGTATGAGCCAGAATGCTGGTATGGGTTGGAATCCTTCAGAACTTTTACGAAAACAATTTGCAATATTATCTACATTGGGTGGAATGAGAAATCCAGATGGTAGTCCTATTGCCTTGGGTTTACATATTGGACATTTTGAATTGACAGAGCTGATTGAAGCTGCTTCGATAGAGTTGAAAAATTTAAACACCATTCCTTTTGCTATGTACTGTACTGATCCATGTGATGGAAGATCTCAGGGGACTCCTGGGATGCTAGATTCCTTGCCCTACAGAAATGATGCTGCACAAGTTTTCCGTAGATTAGTTAGGTCAATGCCAACTGCTAGAGGCGTAATGGGTATTGCTTCATGTGATAAGGGTTTGCCGGCAATGATGATGGCGTTAGCTGGTATTCATGAACTTCCTGTAGTTATTGTTCCAGGTGGATCCACTTTGGCGAATGAAGATGGCGAAGATACAGCGATGATTCAATCCATAGGAGCACGGTTTGCTCAAGGGGAGGTTACTTTAGATTATGCGCAAGAAATGGGATGTAAAGCGTGTGCATCTCCAGGTGGAGGATGTCAATTTTTAGGTACTGCAGGTACGTCTCAAGTAATTGCAGAATCACTTGGTTTAGCGGTTATTCATTCCGCTATTTCTCCATCTGGTAGTCCGGCATGGATTGATATTGCGAAAAGATCCGCAAAAGCCTTAGTTTTATTAGAACAGATGGAAATTAACTCACAACAAATTTTGACTGATGCTGCTTTTAACAATGCCATGCTAGTGCATGCAGCATGTGGCGGTTCAACAAATTTGTTAATTCATTTGCCAGCAATAGCGCATTCTGCTGGACGTGCGAAAATGGATGTGAATGATTGGAATAATGTTAATCGTCAAATCCCCAGATTGGTTGATGTATTGCCCAATGGCCCTAATGGGTTTCCTACGTCCCAGATGTATTCTGCAGGAGGTGTTCCAGAAGTAATGCTTCATTTGAGGAAAATGGGGCTATTGGATACATCAGTGATGACAGTTTCTGGTCTTACACTTGGAGAAAACTTAGATTGGTGGGAGCAATCTAAGAGAAGATTCGAAGTTAGAAAATATTTAAAGGAAGTGGATAAGGTTGATCCCGATGATGTGATTATGACACCTGATCAGGCACGTTCAAAAGGACTGACAAGTACAGTTACATTTCCTTCAGGCAATATTGCACCAGAGGGGTCAGTAATTAAGAGTACTGCGATTGATCCAGAAGTTGTGGACTTAGATGGGGTATATCGGAAAATTGGTCCGGCTCGAGTATTTACATCGGAAAGTGCGGCGATTGCAGCAATTAAGAGTTTAGATGATGAGAAGAAGATTAAGCCTGGGGATATCATGGTTATGACATGCGGTGGTCCAATGGGTACTGGAATGGAAGAAGTTTTTCAAGTAACTGTAGCTTTGAAATATTTGTCATATGGGAAAGAAGTGGCATTAATAACTGATGCAAGGTTTTCAGGGGTGTCTACAGGTGCCTGTATTGGGCATGTGGGTCCTGAAGCGCTTGCAGGTGGTCCAATTGGAAAGATTTTAGAAGGTGATCTTGTCGAAATTGAAGTTGATAGAGTTAATCTGTCAGGGACAATAAATTTGGTTGGAGAAAATGGAAAGAACTTAGGAGTGGATTGGGGGACGCAACAATTATTGGATAGAGAGACGCAAAGTGATCTTAAACCCCATCCTTTACTTCCGGATGATTCCAGATTATGGGCAGCGCTTCAGAATGCTTCTGGGGGGACTTGGGGAGGATGTGTTTTTGATGTGGAGAGTATTGTTGAAACTCTTGAAGCTGGGAGAGAGGCATTAAAAAACAAATAGTTTTAATTGACTAAGATGCCGAAATTTGATTTTGTGCAAATTTCAATTCTGTTTCCATCTTCGTCAGAAATATAGAATGCTCGTTGCCCGTCTTTCCTAGTGGATATCGGACCTTCTATTTTGATTCCTTTTGATTTAATAGATTCTGCACAAGCTTCAATATCATCTACTTCAAATGCTCCATGATGAGAGGGGATAGAAGGAGCATCAGGGTTTTCTATTAGATGTATCATTCCTCCACTAGGTAACTGCAACCATATCAAATTTTCTGAATCTACTTGTTTTGGAATTGCTTCCACGCCTAAGATATCCCTCCAAAATTTCGCTGCATTAGTTTTGTTAGTTACTGTATACGTCAGGTGGTTGATAGCTTTCAATTGAATTTTATCGGTTTTCATAATTCCCTCCCAATTATGTTTTGAGATAGATTAGCAAATTTGTGTATGCAATGAAATTTTTTTACAATGATACAATTAAATTCTAAGGAGACCTTGATGGGAAAAATTGATAATAGATTAAAGGAATTAGGCATTGAATTACCAGAATCTGCTGCACCTATTGCGAATTATGTTCCTGCAGTAAAGACTGGATGCTTGTTATATTTGTCTGGTATGGGCCCTGCGAATAAACCTGATGGAACACAGTACCTAGGAAAAGTTGGAAGTGATTTAAGTATTGAAGATGGTTATGATGCGGCACGACTAACAGGTATAAATTTACTTGCAAGATTGAAGTCTGAATTGGGAGATTTTGATAAGGTCACAAGGATTGTGAAGTTGCTTGGGATGGTTAATTCAGATTTCGATTTTGACCAGCATCCATCGATTATCAACGGTTGTTCAGATTTACTTGTCGAGGTATTCGGCGATAAAGGCAAGCATGCTAGATCGGCTGTTGGAATGTCAGGTTTACCGAACAATATTCCAGTTGAAATTGAAATGATTGTTGAAATATCTGACTGATTAGTTAGGCTAAGACTTTCATTTTGTAACGAGATTTAAGTGTTTTGCCTTTGGAGAATCTTGATAGGGTTAGTTCGGATATATCTATATTTGTTGATGTTCCACCGACGATTAAATCAGACATTGTTAGTCCAATCATTGGGGAAAGTTTAAATCCATGTCCACTGAAACCTGCTGCTAAGTATAATCCATCAATATCCGTAGGTTTACCTAATATTGGGTGCCAATCAGGAGTTATGGTGAATAAGCCTGACCACCCGCCGAAAAAATGTGAATTTGAAATACCACCTAATCTTTTTGACAAATTCAGGAATGATTTTCGGACAACATGTTCATCTACTCCTTGGTTAAAACTGTCAGGTTCGGAATTCTCATCCTCACCCGTTCCAATCATAGTGATGTTATTAGATTCGGGTCGAACAGATAGTCCATTGATTGTGTCTCCAATTATAGGGTGATTGATTAGTTGGTCGGATGTGTTTTTTAGTAAGATCACTTGGTGACGCACTGTCTTTAATGGGAGTTTTACTCCCAATTTGGCCATAAGAGTTTTTGTCCAAGGTCCTGCAGCTATAATCAGAGTGTCAGTAAATATTTCCCCATTTTTAAATTTGATTGATTGAACTTTGTGGTCTTTAATATTGATGCTTTCAACAGGTGTGTTAAGTAGAATTTTTGATCCCATTAATTTAGATTTCTTTGCAAATCCATTGGTAACTAGATGGGGGTCAGCAAAACCTGATTCTGGTTCGAAACACATTGTTTCATTATCTGATATGGAAATTGAAGGTGCGATTTCATCCAAATCGTTTTTTGAAATAATTTCTGTTTTTATACCTTTAGATTGCATCATTTCAAGATTTTTTTGCATCGATGCTTTTTCCCTAATGTCAGTAATTAATAAATATCCAGTTTGGGTATAGCCAGAACTACTTCCAGTAATATCAGCGAAATTTTTGAAAACCTCCAAGCTTTTCGATGCAAGTAATGTGGTTACTTCGTTCGAATAATGCATTCTCAAGATGGCTTGAGACCTTCCAGTTGATCCACTTCCGAGGGAGTTTTTTTCCATAAGTATAGAATTTACTCCCTTTGAAGCGAGGAAGTACTGGATGCTAGTACCTATTACTCCTCCTCCAATAACTACTGCGTCAGCAAATTGATTCATGATTCAATTTCCAACCTTTTTTCTTAATTTCAATCGTTAAAATTGGTAATTAATCTGCCCGACTTTTTGCCAGTGTACTCACCTGATTTGATGGAGTGGGTTCCATTTACAAATACATCTTTAATTCCAGATGGGTATTCAAAAGGATTGTCAAAGGTTGCATTATCAGTAATATTATCCTCGTCAAAAATCACAATATCTGCAGCAAATCCAGGTGCTATTCTGCCTCGATTAAGTAATCCTAATCTGGAAGCAGGTAGTGAAGTCATTTTTCTAATTGCTTCTGTTAAAGGCATAAGATTTTTTTCGCGGCAAAATTTCCTTATAAATCTTGGGAAGGTACCAAAATTTCTTGGATGAGGTTTTCCACTGGATAATGGACCTTCGGTAGAAAGGGAACTACCGTCTGATCCTACTGAAATTATTGAACTTTGTGCAATTGTTTCCACATCCTCTTCACTATAAGTATGTAATATTACTCCACCATCAGATTCCAAGAATAGTTCAATAGCTGATTCTTCTGCGGTTGAATTATTATGTGTAGCTATTTCAGCTAGGGTCATGCCTTCGAATTCAGGTTTTGGAGAATGTCTTGAAATGACAACATTTTCAGGAGTTCCATATTGTGCAATTCTGTCTCGGATTGCCACTAGTAGATTTTGTTTTTCATCTGCATCATTAATGAGAGATGTAGTAGCATTTCTACCTCCAGCAAGAGCCCATTGTGGTATTAATGCCTGAGATAAAAAAGTGCTTGAAGCGGTATATGGATATTGGTCACCTGCAAGATCAATTCCGTCTCTGATTCCTTGCTCCATCATTTCTAGGATTTGATGACCCATCCCCCAAACTGAAGGCCCTTTGCATTTGACATGTGATATTTCAACTTTTGCTCCAGTTCTGCGTCCGATTTCTATTGCTTCACTGACAGCGACTAATAAACCAATTGACTGACTGCCCTCGTCACGCATATGAGTAGAATATAGTTTTCCACGTTTAGCAGCCTCTTGGGAAATTTCTATTATCTCTTCTAAGCGTGCATAGTTGCCTGGTGTGTATACCAGGCCAGTAGAAAATCCCATTGCACCAGCATCTAAACTTTCAGAAACAAGATTTCTCATGTTGTCTAATTCTGCCAAATTTGGCATTCGAGGGTCCATTCCTAGCACACATGCTCTGATAGTGTTATGTCCAACTTGAAGAGCAGTGTTTATTGGCATTTCAGTTGATTTTAGTACGCTTATGTATTCTGAAAAACTGGGCCAATCAGTTCGAATACCTTCAGCAGATTCTGCGAAAGTTGTATTTCTATAAATCTCTATTGCGGGGCCTTTTAGTGGGGCTGAGAAACTGAATCCACAGTTTCCATTGAGTTCTAAAGTAACTCCTTGCCGCAATTTGCTTTGGGCATTTGAATCAATTAAAAAAGATGTGTCGCTATGGGAATGTAGATCAATAAATCCCGGGCAGATGATGTTTCCTTCTGCGTTTATAGTTTCTAATGCATCTTGTTCTATTGAGCCAATTAGCACAATTTTATCATCTGAAATTCCAATGTCTGCAGGATACGCAGGGCTACCCATGCCATCAATTATTAGTCCATTGTGAATTTTTAGGTCTAACATATTCGAGTATTAATTGGGGAAGTCTACAGCTTTATCTTGATATTCTAATTCGGTAAGTTTTTCACCATTCATAATATGGTTCGTTACAACCTTCTCTACATCGTCAGGTCCAACGGTGTACCATGTTCCTCCCATATCGGCTGATGGACCATAAATAATTATATTACCTTGAGCTGTATTGCAGACACCATGAGCACTTGTGCATCCAACATTTGAGATAGTTACATCATCTCTAAGGTCGTACTTTGTGAGAGCCAAATCGAATTGTTTTCTGAGTTCTAGTCCCCCTTTGTCACCGCAATGGCGTTTATCGGGTGCGCCAGATGAATGGGTGCAAACAAGTAAATGAGTTTTGTAATTAGGCATTGTTTTCCTCCAAAACATTTTGAGTTTCAATGAATTCTATCAGATGTGTTTTCCATATTTCTTTTTCGATTGATTGTAGCGCTTTAAGTCCTGGTCTGTGAACGGGTAATCTTCGTTCAATTTGGTCGAATTTCTTCACAGACGGACATCTTAAGTGGAAATTTGAAATCACATGTTTGTCACCTCCAAAAAAAATATAGTCGATTTCATTTTCATAGGGTGTGAAAATCCTTTTTGCAGTGTCACATATTTTGTCAAACAATTCTTTTATTTGACGTTCTCGTCCTCTTTCAAATCTTCTTTGAGAAGAACCACCTTTTTTGTGTCTGTTTTTAACCAGACGAGAACCGGTTTTTGATGATTGTAATTTATGATCTTTAATTACACCTATTGCATAATTGCCTAATCTTATGAGTACTACTGCAAAGGTGGGGCAGTTGTTCAACAAATCTATAATAGGTTTTGATTTGAATCCAGGAAATGATTTTTCAATCATCATTGGCAAAGGAGGAATTAATACTGTGACTTTGTTATTGCCTACAAAGATTACAATTCCATTGTCTAAAAAGTCTATTTCATTAATAATTTTCTGTATTTTTTGATCTGGAATGTTTTTACTATCGAAGCCTCTTGGAAAAAAAATGGTTTCTTGGCACCAACTCTCTGAATCTATTTGATTTAAACTTGATATCGTTCTTTGTGGAGATAGATAAGATTTCAGCTGGATTTGAAATTCTTTATATACATTATTTTTAGGTGCTATTGGATGAACCATTTTAATGCCTAAATTATTGTTTCCCCACAATATCTAAATATTTTTGGGATGCATGTTCGATAATGATTTCTAAATCTTCTTTTAATAAGAACTTTTTATCTATCAAATCTAGTGCGTCAGTCTTAACTCTTTTTAGATATTCCTCTTTTGAAGAATACATTTGAGAAATAGCTACTCGAGGATCATTGTTTGAATTCGCTTCTATTTCATTAATTGGAAGAGGTATTGTTGATCCCGCAAGACCTCCAGTGATTCCAATTGGCAAATGTGGGGCTCCAATACTTGGATGTCTTAAATTCCACCCAAAATAAGTTGCCAGAGGGGAAGAAATATCAGGTAGACGTACGCCAGCAATCTCATTGAAAGTTCCGTCAATTTCAGAGACTATAGAAGGGAAATGATTTTCTTTATTTGATCTGTCAAAAGTGTGTAAGAGTTTTGATTGTGGAGAAACGCTGGGGATTTTCTCTAATTTCGACATGACATTTTTTGAGTTAACAGCAGTTTTGTTGAGAAATTTTGGGTGTTCGCTTTTTGGTGGTTCTATATTAGATTTAACCCATAGATTCAAGTTCGATAAACAGGCTCGTAATAGCGGCCTGTAATCAATAGTATTAAATGGAAATTGTCCTACTATTCCATCAGGACGTTGTTTTGGGGGAGGCCATTTGGCAGCCCCGTGTTGTGTTCCACTAAAATGATATCTCCGTACATTTTCCGAATCTTCCGCTGCATCATTTTTCCCATCTAGATTGATATGTATTAGAGCAGCATCACCTCTCCAATACTCGGCTGAAGTGTTTGTGAACATTATTTTTGGAGTAGTATTTGTAGATCTTGTTTTGTCCAGTAGGGAAACATATTTTGAAGAATTATTTCTTGATTGAGCAGTGTCAGTAAATGGAAAAGGGTCAGGTAGAGTATAAAAAATATCTTTTGAGGGTTGTGCAGTTGAAAAATTAAATTCTCCTCTATTTCCTCCTGCTACATGTGCAACAATTCCATCTAATGCGATTTTCCCGGACTGGTTCACATTAGCTCCTTCATATAGATAATTTCTTAGGAATCTTCCACTTTGTGATTGTCCGAATGCATAAGCGAAATTAATTTTTTCTGCAACGGGATTTTCATTATTATCGTTTTCATATTTTAGGAATGAGCTGAAATCTCTTATAACACTAAATCCAATACCAGGCATGGAGTGAGTTTTAGGAATAAACGATAATTCATAAATAAGGCCTGGTTCAAATCCATCAGGTTTGTAGATGCAAGCCTCTCCATTTTCGGAATTTTCGGAAAATGACCATTCATTTCTTTGTACTAGTTTTGGGCTAGCATGTGGATGTTCCCTAGCTATTAATTCTGCAGAATCTAGAAAATCTTCATTAGGTAACCAGGTTTTGTGATCTCTGTGAGATAAATTGAAATAATTAGTTGGGTTATCTGATTGGAACCACATCAGCATTTTTTGCTTTTCTCTGTCTAGGTTTTCAGGATCAATAATTGGAACATTTTGCATAGTCATTAGTCCCAAATCATTTTCAGTGACGTCTGTTTGCCAACCAATAAATCCTATTGAATAACCTTCGTTCATTAGGAATCCATTGCCTTCGTCTAGTGGTGCGCTAGGATCAGTGATGGTTTGATCATTGCTGTTAAAAGCATTGAGGACAGTCTTTCTTCCACGATTTAAAATATCGATTAGAACACTCTGGTTGCTATTAGACATGTTTTCAGGTTTTAATAGTACGAAATCAGCACTGAACGATTCATAACATAAATTTTGTGAGGAACAATTTTCAGTATGTGAAAGGTTGTTCCCTAAACCATCGATGAATTCATCGATGGGGTTATGTCTGCTCACCCTGAAATGAGCGGTGCCTTCTAGTTGCTCGTATCTGCCAACAGTTCCAAACGTTTTCCCATTGAAAGTAATAAATCTGTTCTTGATTTCTAGTTTTGAAAGACTCATTGCAATCCCTTTGTTGTGATAAAAGCTTGAAATAGATTGGTTGATTGTAGCATATCAAAATGTTTCAAAATGTCATTCTAGAGAGCTTAAATCATTCGTTCGTTCGGACGATTGAGAAATTCTGACTAGACATTCCAAGATTTGAGTTTTACACTCCAACCATTAATGTTTTTCGAGGTTTGTGATGAAGATTGCTGTCGGCGCTGATCATGCAGGATATGACTTAAAGCAAAAAGTAGTAATGTTTTTAGATGAATTCGGTGTTGAAGTCATTGATGTCGGAGCACATGAATTGGACGATTCAGATGATTATCCTGATTTTGCTCTTTTGCTTGGTAGAGCTGTTGTTTCAGCTGAAGCAGAGCGCGGCATAATGTTGTGTGGAAGTGGAGTTGGTGCAAATATTGCTCTAAATAAAATTGATGGAATTAGGGCCAGTGTTTGTCATGACATTTATTCTGCTCATCAGGGAGTGGAGCATGATGATATGAATGTTCTTTGTATAGGCGGTAGAATAATTGATGAAGAATTGGCAATTGATTTAGTCAAGTCATTTGTAGAAGCGAAGTTTACTTCGGAAGATAGACATATGAGAAGGCTAAAAAAAGTTCTCAATATTGAGAAAAATCATAACTGAATTAACTGTATTCTGATCCCATCAAGCATGCTACTGGCATTTGGGAAGATTCGGCTTCAATGATTGCTTCCGAAATGTAATTGACGTCTTCATTAGTCTCTATTAGATAATGTTTTATTCCAAGAGCATTTAACATTGGTTCCGTAAATTTACCGGCCGTATCAGTCATTTCTTTGCCTGAATTCCACCCTCTGTATCCTATAATCATAAGGATAGGTAGATTGAGGTCTATACCCATCCCCCTTAAAGAATCGCCTGATTCTAAAAGTCCAGTATTTTGAATCATCACGATTGGTTTTTTGCCGCCTACCCACAGTCCAGCAGCAATTGGTAAAGCTTCGCCTTCTCTGCATATAGGGATTATGTCAATTGTGTTTTCTACTTGCATTGCCTTGTACATAAAATTTGTTTCGCTATCTGGAAGCCAAACTATGTGAGAGATCCCATTTTTTTTAAGTTCAGTAATTACTCTATCAGGTGTTAATTTTTGATTTGTCACTTGATCATCTCCAAATTTCTGCATTATCAGTTGGTTGGTAACCAATGGTAGAGCGTGCATTTTCTATGTCCCAAAAACGCCAAAAATTATTTGATACGCCGTAGAAAATATCAAACTTCACATTATTTGGAGCTTCAATTGAGCATGAGACAAGTTTTTCAAAATCATTATGTGTAATCAAAGTTGCAAAATTCCGAGCATTTAAGGGTTTATCTTCCGCATTAAATGTCCCGATTCTGAGGCATATCACAGATAATCCAAATTTATCTGAATAATATCTTCCCGCAGCTTCTCCAAGAGCCTTTCCAATACCATATGGCCCATCGGGTCTAATATCCATGTTTTTTGTTATATATGGGATATTGGAAGGGTCTAATCTGTCGTATTTCCCGGAAATAATTGAATGATACGGGTCATCATATTCGTACATTCCAGTTACGTGATTTGAACTAGCAAAGATTAATCTTTTTACACCAGATTGTTTTGCAGCTTCGAGAGCATTGTACATACAGGGGATGTTGTTTTCTGCGATGATTTCCCAAGGGCTTGTAGCACTTGGGATCGATGCCAGATCAATTACTGTATCTACTCCTTCGAATGCTTGTAAATACGATTTCAAATTTTTCCCGTCTATGCTATGGAAATCTTGGATGTTTCCAGGGTTTTTCAAATCACATCCGCGTATTTCATATGTTGGGGATAGGCGATTTAAAAGGGCACTACCTATAATTCCTGAAGACCCGGTAATTAAAATCTTCTTTTTGCTCATCTCAACCTCTGAATCTAGCGTATTGGGTCATAGTTCACATTATTGTATCACTCAGAGAATGACTAAACGAGTCAAGGAATTTTCTCAACATTCGGAAAAAAAATATCTGAAACTGATTGTAGCTTCAGTATGAAATCCTTACCCTTAAACTATAAATGTTTTCGAGGGTGATATATGCAAGCTTTTTGTTTACGATGCAATGTAAATAGTGATATTATCAATTGCAAAGAGGTAAAGCTTAAAAACGGGCGTACTGCATTGCAAGGCAAATGTTCTCTTTGTGGTGCAAGCTTATTTAGGATAGGAAAACTTAAACAAGTAATTCAGTAGAATCAGAGTAAATTTTTCAATAAATTAGGTGATTGATGAAAATCGACGAAATTAGAGAGTCCTTCTTGTCATATTTTGAAGGTGAAGATCATTTAAGGATGTCTAGTTCTTCTTTGATTCCAGTTGGTGATCCTACGCTTCTTCTTACTACAGCAGGGATGGTGCAGATCAAACCATTTTTTGTGGGAGAATCAATTCCCAAAAATCCCAGGATGACTTCTTCGCAAAAATGTTTTCGGGCTGTAGATATTGAAGAGGTAGGAGATGCAACTCACCTAACTTTTTTTGAGATGTTGGGGAATTTTAGTGTTGGCGATTACTTTAAAAAAGAAGCGATGGCATTTGCACTTCAGTTTTTGACGGAGAATCTAAATTTAGGAATCGAACGGTTCGCTGCTACAGCGCATCTTTCTGATGATGATTCTGTTAAGTTGTGGATCGAATTAGGAATCAAGAAAGATCGGGTTTTTAAATTTGGAGACAGTGAAAATTGGTGGGGTCCTGCTGGCTCTGAAGGTCCTTGTGGCCCATGTGCCGAACTTCATTATGATTACGGGTCTCAAACAGGATGTCTGAAGGAAGATTGTGCTCCGAATTGTGAAAACCAAATTGACGAATTCACGAAATGTAACAGGTTTGTGGAGTTGTGGAATTTGGTATTTATGCAATATTACCAAGATTTACAAGGTAAGAGAGAGTTGCTTCCTTCACCAAGTGTTGATACAGGAATGGGATTAGAACGTCTTGCAGTTATTTTACAAGATGTAGAAACGATATACCAAACGGATTTGTTTGATCCTTTAGTTAAGAAAATAATTGAGTTTTCAGGCAAACAATATGGCAAAGATTTAGAGGTTGATTATGCGATCAATGCCGTTGTGGAACATTCTAGAAGTGCTACTTTCTTGATTGCAGATGGTGTTGTTCCAAGCAATGAGGGACGAGGGTATGTGCTTAGACGTGTTATTCGTAGGGCAATTAGACAAGCTAGAAAACTTGGTATAACTGATTCCTTCATAAATGAAATATCTTCATTGGTGATTGAAAACATGAAATCTGTTTATCCAGAGTTAGGTGCTCACAGAGACTTTATAAAAACTGTAATTTCTTTGGAAGAGACAAGATTTCAAGAAACAATCGATAGGGCTATGCTGCTGCTGAATGGTCCGGGTGGTTTTGTAACTATAAGACAATTATTAGCAGAAAAAGTTAACCTAAGTGATTTTTCAACTAAGAAGGATGTTAAACATTTAGAAAGTTTGTTTCAAGATTCATTACATCAAATTGATCCTACAGGGAAAGATGCTTTTGAAAAATCTTCTAACCAAATCCTAGAATCTCTTAGGGTTTTGGATTTTGCCAAATCAAAAAACCTTAAGGAAGAAATTATTCAAAGAGTGATGACAATTTCCGGAGTAGAGGCATTTTTGTTGTGGGATACATATGGGTATCCTGTAGAAATGACAATTGAAATTGCAAATGAGAATAATATGAAAGTTGATATGGATTTGTATGCATCTGAGTTACAGGCGCAGCAATCAAGAAGCCGATCAGACTCGAATTTTTCTGGTGATAGAGCGAAAATTAGAATTTATGAAAGTATGGGATTGGGTGCGACAAAATTTGTTGGTTATGATGCTCTAACTAATTCTTCTCCAATTGTTGGAATTTTGGTGGATGATGATGTTGTTGATCAAGCATCTGAAGGTGACGAAGTCGAGATTGCTTTAATGGAGACGCCATTTTACTCAGAAGGTGGTGGGCAAGTTGGTGATGCAGGAGTTTTGAATGGGAATGAAGGACAAATAGAAGTATTTGATACACAGTCAGTGACACCTGATTTGGTAATGCATTTTGGTGTTGTGAAAAAGGGCAAAATTTCTATGGGAGAAATTGTGGATTCTTATGTTGATCCAGTGCGTAGAGAAAATACTGCTAGGAATCATACAGCCACTCATTTGTTGCATTCGGCACTTAGACAAGTTTTAGGTGAGCATGTTCGTCAGGCTGGATCTTTAGTAGCTCCCGATCGCCTGAGATTTGATTTCACGCATGTCAAGCAATTAACTGATGATGAGATGCGTCAAGTCCAAACATTGGTTAATGAAAAGATACGCTATAACGCGAAGGTTCTTAAAAGTGAAGATTCTTATACTACTGCTATAAGAAAGGGTGCGTTGGCATTTTTTGGCGATAAATATGGTGAGACAGTGAGGTTGATTGAAATTGCGAATGGTGAAACATTCAGTTTTGAAGTTTGCGGAGGAACACATGTTAGGCGTACTGGTGAGATAGGAATTGTTCAGGTGTTAGGAGAAACAAGTATTGGTGCAGGGATGAGGAGGATGGAAGCCGTTACAGGCCGTTATGCTGAGCAACTCATATGGGATAGATTTGAAAGTAACAATAGGTTGTCTGCTGATTTGCAGGTTCCAGTAAATGAGATAGAAGAACGAGTATCAAAAATGAAAGAAGATTTAGCGGATTTGCGCAAAGAAATGTCTGATTTGCAGAGGCAGCAATCTTTGATAAATGCTGAGAGTCTTTTGTCCAGAGTCCAAACAATTAACAATGTTAATGTTTTAGCAACTTTAATTGAATCCTCTAACAATGATTCAATGAGAGAGATAGGTGATTGGCTGAGAGATAAAATCATTAGTGGGGTATTAATTCTTGGAGCAGTGATTGAAAATCGCCCTTTATTACTTGTTATGGTGACTCAAGACTTGGTTGATAAAGGTATCAATGCAAAGGAAATAATTGGAACTGTTACTAAAACTATCCAAGGGGGAGGAGGAGGAAATCCAAAGGTTGCTCAAGCTGGAGGAAGGGATTCTTCCAAGATTGAACAGGCAATTTCTGAATCTTTTGACTACGTTCGGAGCATTATTGAGTGAGAACATTAGGTATTGATTTTGGGGAAAAACGGATAGGTTTGGCAATTTCTGATCCTCTTGGAATTTTGGCTACCCCGATTGAAACATTGGATTCTTCCGAAATGGATTTAGTAATTCCAAAGCTGGCTGAAACAATTTCTGATCATACTGTTACGAAAATTGTTGTTGGTATTCCTTGGACTTTGTCTGGTAAATCTGGTCCTCAAACTAAGAAGACTTTTGAATTTATTTCTTTGATTTCTGACACTTTTGAAATCCCCATAAAGCAAATTGATGAACGATTTACTTCGCTACAAGCAGAGAAGAAATTGCGTTTAGTAGATAAGAGATCTCGCAAGAAACAAAAAAAAATTCCTAAGGGATTAATTGACTCAGTTTCAGCTGCGATTATTTTACAGACATATTTAGATACCAAATAAGATCGACTTAATTTAAACTAGAAGAAAAATCCCCACCATTGTTTTACCAATCCGACGGCAGTGTATTTATCTAACCATTTCCCTCCGTGAAGGACATATTCTTGAAATTCTTTGAGCATTAGCAGAAATAGAATCAAGATGATTGAATTTTTAACTGTAAGTTTGTTTTC
>PBBT01000005.1 GCA_002717725.1 Chloroflexota bacterium | reverse complement strand
ATTTCTCAAATTGCAGGTATAAATGTAATTTCTGGAGCAGGTTTTTACGTGAATGCAGTTCATCCGGAAAATATGGATGAACTTTCTGAAAGTTATTTGTCTGAAAAGATTGCTAATGAGGTATTGGTTGGTATTGATGGCACTGATATTCGAGCTGGTATTATTGGAGAGATAGGGTGTACTTGGCCATTACATAAAAATGAACGAAAAGTTTTGAGAGCAGCAGCTATTGCACAGAAAGAAACAGGTGCTCCAATATTAATTCATCCAGGCAGAAATCCTAAAGCACCTATTGAAATTTTAAATATTCTTTCTCAGGCTGGGGCTGATATTTCTCATACAGTAATGGGTCATTTAGACCGTACAATTTCAGAAGTATCTGATTTGTTAGAAATTGCTAACTCGGGTTGTTATTTGGAATATGATTTGTTTGGTAATGAAACATCATATTATGCTTTGGGTGATATTGTAATGCCGAATGATGCACAAAGAATGGAATATATTTCTGCGTTAATATCAAATGGTTTTGGAGACAAGATAGTTGTGTCGCATGATATTTGCCACAAACATAGCATGAGTTCCTACGGAGGACATGGATATTCTCATATTCTTGAGAATATTGCTCCACGAATGGCTCAAAGAGGTTTTACGGAAGATCAAATTAACGCAATAATTATTGAAAACCCTGCTAGGTTACTGACATTCTCATAAAATTGAATAGTTATTCATTGGTCTAGAGCATATATTTTTAAAACAAATTTCATTCAAATGAATTTTTGGAGTTTTTAATGACTAGTAGAAAAGATTTAGACAAATTTTCAAGTTCTGTTTCTTCATCCGAAGTCTTGGGAATTGAATCAGATTCTGAAACTTGGGGATTTTCTACCAAGACTGAAGGCCCTCAAGGCAAATTACCCTATACATCCGATTTTTTAATCAATGATCCTAGTGGCTATCATTTTGGTATGAGTCAGAATGCTGGGATGGGTTGGAATCCTTCAGAACTTTTACGAAAACAATTTGCAATATTATCTACATTGGGTGGAATGAGAAATCCAGATGGTACCCCTATTGCCCTGGGTTTACATATTGGACATTTTGAATTGACAGAGCTAATTGAAGCTGCTTCGATAGAGTTGAAAAATTTAAACACGATTCCTTTTGCTATGTACTGTACTGATCCATGTGATGGAAGATCTCAGGGGACTCCTGGGATGCTAGATTCCTTGCCCTACAGAAATGATGCTGCGCAAGTTTTCCGTAGATTAGTTAGGTCAATGCCAACTGCTAGAGGCGTAATGGGTATTGCTTCATGTGATAAGGGTTTACCAGCAATGATGATGGCGTTAGCTGGTATTCATGAACTGCCTATAGTTATTGTTCCAGGCGGATCCACTTTGGCGAATGATGATGGTGAAGATACAGCGATGATTCAATCCATAGGAGCACGGTTTGCTCAAGGGGAGGTTACTTTAGATTATGCGCAAGAAATGGGATGTAAAGCGTGTGCATCTCCAGGTGGAGGATGTCAATTTTTAGGCACTGCAGGTACGTCTCAAGTAATTGCTGAATCACTTGGATTAGCGGTTATTCATTCCGCTATTTCTCCATCTGGTAGTCCGGCATGGATTGATATTGCGAAAAGATCCGCAAAAGCCTTAGTTTTATTAGAGCAGATGGAAATTAACTCACAACAAATTTTGACTGATGCGGCTTTTAACAATGCCATGCTAGTGCATGCAGCATGTGGCGGTTCAACAAATTTGTTAATTCATTTGCCAGCCATAGCGCATTCAGCTGGACGTAGGAAAATGGATGTGAATGATTGGAATAATGTTAATCGTCAAATCCCCAGATTGGTTGATGTATTGCCCAATGGCCCTAATGGATTTCCTACGTCTCAGATGTATTCTGCTGGAGGTGTTCCAGAAGTAATGCTTCATTTGAGGAAAATGGGACTATTGGATACATCAGTGATGACAGTTTCTGGTCTTACACTTGGAGAAAACTTAGATTGGTGGGAACAGTCTAAGAGAAGATTCGAAGTTAGAAAATATTTAAAGGAAGTGGATAAGGTTGATCCCGATGATGTGATTATGACACCTGATCAGGCACGTTCAAAAGGACTGACAAGTACAGTTACATTTCCTTCAGGCAATATTGCACCAGAGGGGTCAGTAATTAAGAGTACTGCGATTGATCCAGAAGTTGTGGACTTGGATGGGGTATATCGTAAAATTGGTCCGGCTCGAGTATTTACATCTGAAAGTGCGGCGATTGCAGCACTTAAGAGTTTAGATGATGAGAAGAAGATTAAGCCTGGGGATATCATGGTTATGACATGCGGTGGTCCAATGGGTACTGGAATGGAAGAAGTTTTTCAAGTAACTGTAGCTTTGAAATATTTATCCTATGGGAAAGAAGTGGCATTAATAACTGATGCAAGATTTTCAGGAGTATCTACAGGTGCCTGTATTGGGCATGTGGGCCCTGAAGCACTTGCAGGTGGTCCAATTGGAAAGATTTTAGAAGGTGATCTTATCGAAATTGAAGTTGATAGAGTTAATCTCTCAGGGACAATAAATTTGGTTGGAGAAAATGGAAAGAACCTAGGAGTGGATTGGGGTACGCAACAATTATTGGATAGAGAGACGCAAAGTGATCTTAAACCTCATCCTTTACTTCCAGATGATTCCAGATTGTGGGCAGCGCTTCAGAATGCTTCTGGGGGGACTTGGGGAGGATGTGTTTTTGATGTGGATAGTATTGTTGAAACTCTTGAAGCTGGGAGAGAGGCATTAAAAAACAAATAGTTTTAATTAACTAAGATGCCGAAATTTGATTGTGTGCAAATCTCAATTCTGTTTCCATCTTCGTCAGAAATATAGAATGCTCGCTGTCCGTCTTTCCTAGTGGATATCGGACCCTCTATTTTGATTCCTTTTGATTTAATAGATTCTGCACAAGCTTCAATATCATCTACTTCAAATGCTCCATGATGAGAGGGTATAGAAGGAGCATCAGGGTTTTCTATTAGATGTATCATTCCTCCACTAGGCAACTGCAACCATATCAAATTTTCTGAATCTACTTGTTTTGGAATTGCTTCCACGCCTAAGATATCCCTCCAAAACTTCGCCGCATTAGTTTTGTTAGTGACTGTATACGTTAGGTGGTTGATAGCTTTCAATTGAATTTTATCGGTTTTCATAATTCCCTCCCAATTATGTTTTGAGATAGATTAGCAAATTTGTGTATGCAATGAAATTTTTTTACAATGATAAAATTAAATTTTAAGGAGACCTTGATGGGAGAAATTGATAATAGATTAAAGGAATTAGGCATTGAATTGCCAGAATCTGCTGCACCTATTGCGAATTATGTTCCTGCAGTAAAGACTGGATGCTTGTTATATTTATCTGGTATGGGCCCTGCGAATAAACCTGATGGGACACAGTACCTAGGAAAAGTTGGAAGTGACTTAAGTATTGAAGATGGTTATGATGCGGCACGACTTACAGGTATAAATTTACTTGCAAGACTGAAGTCGGAATTGGGAAATTTTGATAAGGTCACAAGGATTGTTAAGTTGCTTGGGATGGTTAATTCAGATTTTGATTTTGACCAGCATCCATCAATTATCAACGGTTGTTCAGATTTACTTGTCGAGGTATTCGGCGATAAAGGCAAGCATGCTAGATCGGCTGTTGGAATGTCAGGTTTACCGAACAATATTCCAGTTGAAATTGAAATGATTGTTGAAATATCTGACTGATTAGTTAGGCTAAGACTTTCATTTTGTATCGAGATTTAAGTGCTTTGCCTTTGGAAAATCTTGATAGGTTTAGTTCGGAGATATCCATATTTATTGATGTTCCACCGACGATTAAATCAGACATTGCCAGTCCAATCATTGGAGAAAGTTTAAATCCATGTCCACTGAAACCTGCTGCTAAGTATAATCCATCAATATCCGTAGGTTTACCTAATATTGGGTGCCAATCTGGAGTTATGGTGAATAAGCCTGACCATCCGCCGAAAAAATGTGAATTTGAAATACCACCTAATCTTTTTGACAAATTCAGGAATGAATTTCGGACAACATGTTCATCTACTCCTTGGTTAAAACTATCAGGTTCGGAATTCTCATCCTCACCCGTTCCAATCATAGTGATGTTATTAGATTCGGGTCGAACAGATAGTCCATTGATTGTGTCTCCAATTATAGGGTGATTGATTAGTTGGTCGGATGTGTTTTTTAGTAAGATCACTTGGTGACGCACTGTCTTTAATGGGAGTTTTATTCCCAATTTGGCCATAAGGGTTTTTGTCCAAGGTCCTGCAGCTATAATCAGAGTGTCAGTAAATATTTCCCCATTTTTAAATTTGATTGATTGAACTTTGTGGTTTTTAATATTGATGCTTTCAACAGGTGTGTTAAGTAGAATTTTTGATCCCATTAATTTAGATTTCTTTGCAAATCCATTGGTAACTAGATGGGGGTCAGCAAAACCTGATTCTGGTTCGAAACACATTGTTTCATTATCTGATATGGAAATTGAAGGTGCGATTTCATTCAAATCGTTTTTTGAAATAATTTCTGTTTTTATACCTTTAGATTGCATCATTTGAAGATTTTTTTGCATCGATGCTTTTTCCCTAATGTCAGTAATTAACAAATATCCAGTTTGGGTATAGCCAGAACTACTTCCAGTAATATCAGCGAAATTTTTGAAAACCTCCAAGCTTTTCGATGCAAGTAATGTGGTTACTTCGTTCGAATAATGCATTCTCAAGATGGCTTGAGACCTTCCAGTTGATCCACTTCCGAGGGAGTTTTTTTCCAAAAGTATAGAATTTACTCCCTTTGAAGCGAGGAAGTACTGGATGCTAGTACCTATTACTCCTCCTCCAACAACTACTGCGTCAGCAAATTGATTCATAATTCAATTTCCAACCTTTTTTCTTAATTTCAATCGTTAAAATTGGTAATTAATCTGCCCGACTTTTTGCCAGTGTACTCACCTGATTTGATGGAGTGGGTTCCATTTACAAATACATCTTTAATTCCAGATGGGTATTCAAAAGGATTTTCAAAGGTTGCATTATCAGTAATATTATCCTCGTCAAAAATCACAATATCTGCAGCAAATCCAGGTGCTATTCTGCCTCGATTAAGCAATCCTAATCTGGAAGCAGGTAGTGAAGTCATTTTTCTAATTGCTTCTGTTAAAGGCATAAGATTTTTTTCGCGGCAAAATTTCCTTATAAATCTTGGAAAGGTACCAAAATTTCTTGGATGAGGTTTTCCACTGGATAATGGACCTTCGGTAGAAAGGGAACTACCGTCTGATCCTACTGAAATTATTGAACTTTGTGCAATTGTTTCCACATCCTCTTCACTATAAGTATGTAATATTACTCCACCATCAGATTCCAAGAATAGTTCAATAGCTGATTCTTCTGCGGTTGAATTATTATGTGTAGCTATTTCAGCTAGGGTCATGCCTTCGAATTCAGGTTTTGGAGAATGTCTTGAAATGACAACATTTTCAGGAGTTCCATATTGTGCAATTCTGTCTCGGATTGCCACTAGTAGATTTTGTTTTTCATCTGCATCATTAATGAGAGATGTAGTAGCATTTCTACCTCCAGCAAGAGCCCATTGTGGTATTAATGCCTGAGATAAAAAAGTGCTTGAAGCGGTATATGGATATTGGTCACCTGCAAGATCAATTCCGTCTCTGATTCCTTGCTCCATCATTTCTAGGATTTGATGACCCATCCCCCAAACTGAAGGCCCTTTGCATTTGACATGTGATATTTCAACTTTTGCTCCAGTTCTGCGTCCGATTTCTATTGCTTCACTCACAGCGACTAATAAACCAATTGACTGACTGCCCTCGTCACGCATATGAGTAGAATATAGTTTTCCACGTTTAGCAGCCTCTTGGGAAATTTCTATTATCTCTTCTAAGCGTGCATAGTTGCCTGGTGTGTATACCAGGCCAGTAGAAAATCCCATTGCACCAGCATCTAAACTTTTAGAAACAAGATTTCTCATGTTGTCTAATTCTGCCAAATTTGGCATTCGAGGGTCCATTCCTAGCACACATGCTCTGATAGTGTTATGTCCAACTTGAAGAGCAGTGTTTATTGGCATTTCAGTTGATTTTAGTACGCTTATGTATTCTGAAAAACTGGGCCAATCAGTTCGAATACCTTCAGCAGATTCTGCGAAAGTTGTATTTCTATAAATCTCTATTGCGGGGCCTTTTAGTGGGGCTGAGAAACTGAATCCACAGTTTCCATTGAGTTCTAAAGTAACTCCTTGCCGCAATTTGCTTTGGGCATTTGAATCAATTAAAAAAGATGTGTCGCTATGGGAATGTAGATCAATAAATCCCGGGCAGATGATGTGTCCTTCTGCGTTTATAGTTTCTAATGCATCTTGTTCTATTGAGCCAATTAGCACAATTTTATCATCTGAAATTCCAATGTCTGCAGGATACGCAGGGCTACCCATGCCATCAATTATTAGTCCATTGTGAATTTTTAGGTCTAACATATTCGAGTATTAATTGGGGAAGTCTACAGCTTTATCTTGATATTCTAATTCGGTAAGTTTTTCACCATTCATAATATGGTTTGTTACAACCTTCTCTACATCGTCAGGTCCAACGGTGTACCATGTTCCTCCCATATCGGCTGATGGACCATAAATAATTATATTACCTTGAGCGGTATTGCAGACAGCATGCGCACTTGTGCATCCAACATTTGAGATAGTTACATCATCTCTAAGGTCGTACTTTGTGAGAGCCAAATCGAATTGTTTTCTCAGTTCTAGTCCCCCTTTGTCACCGCAATGGCGTTTATCGGGTGCGCCAGATGAATGGGTGCAAACAAGTAAATGAGTTTTGTAATTAGGCATTGTTTTCCTCCAAAACATTTTGAGTTTCAATGAATTCTATCAGATGTGTTTTCCATATTTCTTTTTCGATTGATTGTAGTGCTTTAAGTCCTGGTCTGTGAACGGGTAATCTTCGTTCAATTTGGTCGAATTTCTTCACAGACGGACATCTTAAGTGGAAATTTGAAATCACATGTTTGTCACCTCCAAAAAAAATATAGTCGATTTCATTTTCATAGGGTGTGAAAATCCTTTTTGCAGTGTCACATATTTTGTCAAACAATTCTTTTATTTGACGTTCTCGTCCTCTTTCAAATCTTCTTTGAGAAGAACCACCTTTTTTGTGTCTGTTTTTAACCAGACGAGAACCGGTTTTTGATGATTGCAATTTATGATCTTTAATTACACCTATTGCATAATTGCCTAATCTTATGAGTACTACTGCAAAGGTGGGGCAGTTGTTCAACAAATCTATAATAGGTTTTGGTTTGAATCCAGGAAATGATTTTTCAATCATCATTGGCAAAGGAGGAATTAATACTGTGATTTTGTTATTTCCTACAAAGATTACAATTCCATTGTCTAAAAAGTCTATTTCATTAATAATTTTCTGTATTTTTTGATCTGGAATGTTTTTACTATCGAAGCCTCTTGGAAAAAAAATGGTTTCTTGGCACCAACTCTCTGAATCTATTTGATTTAAACTTGATATCGTTCTTTGTGGAGATAGATAAGATTTCAGCTGGATTTGAAATTCTTTATATACATTATTTTTGGGTGCTATTGGATGAACCATTTTAATGCCTAAATTATTGTTTCCCCACAATATCTAAATATTTTTGGGATGCATGTTCGATAATGATTTCTAAATCTTCTTTTAATAAGAACTTTTTATCTATCAAATCTAGTGCGTCAGTCTTAACTCTTTTTAGATATTCCTCTTTTGAAGAATACATTTTAGAAATAGCTACTCGAGGATCATTGTTTGAATTCGCTTCTATTTCATTAATTGGAAGCGGTATCGTTGATCCCGCAAGACCTCCAGTGATTCCAATTGGCAAATGTGGGGCTCCAATACTTGGATGTCTTAAATTCCACCCAAAATAAGTTGCCAGAGGGGAAGAAATATCAGGTAGACGTACGCCAGCAATCTCATTGAAAGTTTCATCAATTTCAGAGACTATAGAAGGAAAATGATTTTCTTTATTTGATCTGTCAAAAGTGTGTAAGAGTTTTGATTGTGGAGAAACGCTGGGGATTTTCTCTAATTTCGACATGACATTTTTTGAGTTAACAGCAGTTTTGTTGAGAAATTTTGGATGTTCGCTTTTTGGTGGTTCTATATTAGATTTAACCCATAGATTCAAGTTCGATAAACAGGCTCGTAATAGCGGCCTGTAATCAATAGTATTAAATGGAAATTGTCCTACTATTCCATCAGGACGTTGTTTTGGGGGAGGCCATTTGGAAGCCCCGTGTTGTGTGCCACTAAAATGATATCTCCGTACATTTTCCGAATCTTCCTCTGCATCATTTTTCCCATCGAGATTGATATGTATTAGAGCAGCATCACCTCTCCAATACTCGGCTGAAGTGTTTGTGAACATTATTTTTGGAGTAGTATTTGTAGATCTTGTTTTGTCCAGTAGGGAAACATATTTTGAAGAATTATTTCTTGATTGAGCAGTGTCAGTAAATGGAAAAGGGTCAGGTAGAGTATAAAAAATATCTTTTGAGGGTTGTGCAGTTGAAAAATTAAATTCTCCTCTATTTCCTCCTGCTACATGTGCAATAATTCCATCTAATGCGATTTTCCCGGACTGGTTCACATTAGCTCCTTCATATAGATAATTTCTTAGGAATCTTCCACTTTGTGATTGTCCGAATGCATAAGCGAAATTAATTTTTTCTGCAACGGGATTTTCATTATTATCGTTTTCATATTTTAGGAATGAGCTGAAATCTCTTATAACACTAAATCCAATACCAGGCATGGAGTGAGTTTTAGGAATAAACGATAATTCATAAATAAGGCCTGGTTCAAATCCATCAGGTTTGTAGATGCAAGCCTCTCCATTTTCGGAATTTTCGGAAAATGACCATTCATTTCTTTGTACTAGTTTTGGGCTAGCATGTGGATGTTCCCTAGATATTAATTCTGCAGAATCTAGAAAATCTTCATTAGGTAACCAGGTTTTGTGATCTCTGTGAGATAAATTGAAATAATTAGTTGGGTTATCTGATTGGAACCACATCAGCATTTTTTGCTTTTCTCTGTCTAGGTTTTCAGGATCAATAATTGGAACATTTTGCATAGTCATTAGTCCCAAATCATTTTCAGTGACGTCTGTTTGCCAACCAATAAATCCTATTGAATAACCTTCGTTCATTAGGAATCCATTGCCTTCGTCTAGTGGTGCGCTAGGGTCAGTGATGGTTTGATCATTGCTGTTAAAAGTATTGAGGACAGTCTTTCTTCCACGATTTAAAATATCGATTAGAATACTCTGGTTGCTATTAGACATGTTTTCAGGTTTTATTAGTACGAAATCAGCACTGAACGATTCATAACATAAATTTTGTGAGGAACAATTTTCAGTATGTGAAAGGTTGTTCCCTAAACCATCGATGAATTCATCGGTCGGGTTATGTCTGCTCACCCTGAAATGAGCGGTGCCTTCTAGTTGCTCGTATCTGCCAACAGTTCCAAACGTTTTCCCATTGAAAGTAATAAATCTGTTCTTGATTTCTAGTTTTGAAAGACTCATTGCAATCCCTTTGTTGTGATAAAAGCTTTAAATAGATTGGTTGATTGTAGCATATCAAAATGTTTCAAAATGTCATTCTAGAGAGCTTAAATCATTCGTTCGTTTGGACGATTGAGAAATTCTGACTAGACATTCCAAGATTTGAGTTTTACACTCCAACCATTAATGTTTTTCGAGGTTTGTGATGAAGATTGCTGTCGGCGCTGATCATGCAGGATATGACTTAAAGCAAAAAGTAGTAATGTTTTTAGATGAATTCGGTGTTGAAGTCATTGATGTCGGAGCACATAAATTGGACGATTCAGATGATTATCCTGATTTTGCTCTTTTGCTTGGTAGAGCTGTTGTTTCATCTGAAGCAGAGCGCGGCATAATGTTGTGTGGAAGTGGAGTTGGTGCAAATATTGCTCTAAATAAAATTGATGGAATTAGGGCCAGTGTTTGTCATGACATTTATTCTGCTCATCAGGGAGTGGAGCATGATGATATGAATGTTCTTTGTATAGGCGGTAGAATAATTGATGAAGAATTGGCAATTGATTTAGTCAAGTCATTTGTAGAAGCGAAGTTTACTTCGGAAGATAGACATATGAGAAGGCTAAAAAAAGTTCTCAATATTGAGAAAAATCATAACTGAATTAACTGTATTCTGATCCCATCAAGCATGCTACTGGCATTTGGGAAGATTCGGCTTCAATGATTGCTTCCGAAATGTAATTGACGTCTTCATTAGTCTCTATTAGATAATGTTTTATTCCAAGAGCATTTAACATTGGTTCCGTAAATTTCCCTGCTGTATCAGTCATTTCTTTGCCTGAATTCCACCCTCTGTATCCTATAATCATAAGGATAGGGAGATTGAGGTCTATACCCATCCCCCTTAAAGAATCGCCTGATTCTAAAAGTCCAGTATTTTGAATCATCACGATTGGTTTTTTTCCGCCTACCCACAGTCCAGCAGCAATTGGTAAAGCTTCGCCTTCTCTGCATATAGGGATTATGTCAATTGTGCTTTCTACTTGCATTGCCTTGTACATAAAATTTGTTTCGCTATCTGGAAGCCAAACTATGTGAGAGATCCCATTTTTTTTAAGTTCAGTAATTACTCTATCAGGTGTTAATTTTTGATTTGTCACTTGATCATCTCCAAATTTCTGCATTATCAGTTGGTTGGTAACCAATGGTAGAGCGTGCATTTTCTATGTCCCAAAAACGCCAAAAATTATTTGATACGCCGTAGAAAATATCAAACTTCACATTATTTGGAGCTTCAATTGAGCATGAGACAAGTTTTTCAAAATCATTATGTGTAATCAAAGTTGCAAAATTCCGAGCATTTAAGGGTTTATCTTCCGCATTAAATGTCCCGATTCTGAGGCATATCACAGATAATCCAAATTTATCTGAATAATATCTTCCCGCAGCTTCTCCAAGAGCCTTTCCAATACCATATGGCCCATCGGGTCTAATATCCATGTTTTTTGTTATATATGGGATATTGGAAGGGTCTAATCTGTCGTATTTCCCGGAAATAATTGAATGATACGGGTCATCATATTCGTACATACCAGTTACGTGATTTGAACTAGCAAAGATTAATCTTTTTACACCAGATTGTTTTGCAGCTTCGAGAGCATTGTACATACAGGGGATGTTGTTTTCTGCGATGATTTCCCAAGGGCTTGTAGCACTTGGGATCGATGCCAGATCAATTACTGTATCTACTCCTTCGAATGCTTGTAAATACGATTTCAAATTTTTCCCGTCTATGCTATGGAAATCTTGAATGTTTCCAGGGTTTTTCAAATCACATCCGCGTATTTCATATGTTGGGGATAGGCGATTTAAAAGGGCACTACCTATAATTCCTGAAGACCCGGTAATTAAAATCTTCTTTTTGCTCATCTCAACCTCTGAATCTAGCGTATTGGGTCATAGTTCACATTATTGTATCACTCAGAGAATGACTAAACGAGTCAAGGAATTTTCGCAACATTCGGAAAAAAAATATCTGAAACTGATTGTAGCTTCAGTATGAAATCCTTACCCTTAAACTATAAATGTTTTCGAGGGTGATATATGCAAGCTTTTTGTTTACGATGCAATGTAAATAGTGATATTATCAATTGCAAAGAGGTAAAGCTTAAAAACGGGCGTACTGCATTGCAAGGCAAATGTTCTCTTTGTGGTGCAAGCTTATTTAGGATAGGAAAACTTAAACAAGTAATTCAGTAGAATCAGAGTAAATTTTTCAATAAATTAGGTGATTGATGAAAATCGACGAAATTAGAGAGTCCTTCTTGTCATATTTTGAAGGTAAAGATCATTTAAGGATGTCTAGTTCTTCTTTGATTCCAGTTGGTGATCCTACGCTTCTTCTTACTACAGCTGGGATGGTGCAGATCAAACCATTTTTTGTGGGAGAATCAATTCCAAAAAATTCCAGGATGACTTCTTCGCAAAAATGTTTTCGGGCTGTAGATATTGAAGAGGTAGGAGATGCAACTCACCTAACCTTTTTTGAGATGTTGGGGAATTTTAGTGTTGGCGATTACTTTAAAAAAGAAGCGATGGCATTTGCACTTCAGTTTTTGACGGAGAATCTAAATTTAGGAATCGAACGGTTCGCTGCTACAGCGCATCTTTCTGATGATGATTCTGTTAAGTTGTGGATCGAATTAGGAATCAAGAAAGATCGGGTTTTTAAATTTGGAGACAGTGAAAATTGGTGGGGTCCTGCTGGCTCTGAAGGTCCTTGTGGCCCATGTGCCGAACTTCATTATGATTACGGGTCTCAAACAGGATGTCTGAAGGAAGATTGTGCTCCGAATTGTGAAAACCAAATTGACGAATTCACGAAATGTAACAGGTTTGTGGAGTTGTGGAATTTGGTATTTATGCAATATTACCAAGATTTACAAGGTAAGAGAGAGTTGCTTCCTTCACCAAGTGTTGATACAGGAATGGGATTAGAACGTCTTGCAGTTATTTTACAAGATGTAGAAACGATATACCAAACGGATTTGTTTGATCCTTTAGTTAAGAAAATAATTGAGTTTTCAGGCAAACAATATGGCAAAGATTTAGAGGTTGATTATGCGATCAATGCCGTTGTGGAACATTCTAGAAGTGCTACTTTCTTGATTGCAGATGGTGTTGTTCCAAGCAATGAGGGACGAGGGTATGTGCTTAGACGTGTTATTCGTAGGGCAATTAGACAAGCTAGAAAACTTGGTATAACTGATTCCTTCATAAATGAAATATCTTCATTGGTGATTGAAAACATGAAATCTGTTTATCCAGAGTTAGGTGCTCACAGAGACTTTATAAAAACTGTAATTTCTTTGGAAGAGACAAGATTTCAAGAAACAATCGATAGGGCTATGCTACTGCTGAATGGTCCGGGTGGTTTTGTAACTATAAGACAATTGTTAGCGGAAAAAATTAATCCAAGTGGTTTTTCAACTGAGAAGGATATTAAACATTTAGAAAATTTGTTTCAAGATTCATTAAATCAAATTGATCCTTCAGGCAAAGATGCTTTTGAAAAATCTTCTAACCAAATTCTAGAATCTCTTAGGGTTTTGGATTTTGCCAAATTAGAAAACCTTAATGAAGAAATTATTCAAAGAGTGATGACAATTTCTGGAGTAGAGGCATTTTTGTTGTGGGATACATATGGGTATCCTGTAGAAATGACAATTGAAATTGCAAATGAAAATAATATGAAAGTTGATATGGATTTGTATGCATCTGAGTTACAGGCGCAGCAATCAAGAAGTCGATCAGACTCGAATTTTTCTGGTGATAGAGCGAAAATTAGAATTTATGAAAGTATGGGATTGGGTGCGACAAAATTTGTTGGTTATGATGCTCTAACTAATTCTTCTCCAATTGTTGGAATTTTGGTGGATGATGATGTTGTTGATCAAGCATCTGAAGGTGACGAAGTCGAGATTGCTTTAATGGAGACGCCATTTTACCCAGAAGGTGGTGGGCAAGTTGGTGATGCTGGAGTTTTGAATGGGAATCAAGGACAAATAGAAGTATTTGATACACAGTCAGTGACTCCTGATTTGGTAATGCATTTTGGTGTTGTGAAAAAGGGTACAATTTCTATGGGAGAAATTGTGGATTCTTATGTTGATCCAGTGCGTAGAGAAAATACTGCTAGGAATCATACAGCCACTCATTTATTACATTCTGCACTTAGGCAAGTTTTAGGTGAGCATGTTCGTCAGGCTGGATCTTTAGTAGCTCCCGATCGCCTGAGATTTGATTTCACGCATGTCAAGCAATTAACTGATGATGAGATGCGCCAAGTCCAAACATTGGTTAATGAAAAGATACGTTATAACGCGAAGGTTCTTAAAAGTGAAGATTCCTATACTACTGCTATAAGAAACGGTGCGTTGGCATTTTTTGGCGATAAATATGGTGAGACGGTTAGGTTGATTGAAATTGCGAATGGTGAAACATTCAGTTTTGAAGTTTGTGGAGGAACACATGTTAGGCGTACTGGTGAGATAGGAATTGTTCAGGTGTTAGGAGAAACAAGTATTGGTGCAGGGATGAGGAGGATGGAAGCGGTTACAGGCCGTTATGCTGAGCAACTCATATGGGATAGGTTCGAAAGTAACAATAGGTTGTCTGCTGATTTGCAGGTTCCAGTAAATGAGATAGAAGAACGAGTATCAAAAATGAAAGAAGATTTAGCGGATTTGCGCAAAGAAATGTCTGATTTGCAGAGGCAGCAATCTTTGATAAATGCTGAGAGTCTTTTGTCCAGAGTCCAAACAATTAACAATGTTAATGTTTTAGCAACGCTCATTGAATCCTCTAACAATGATTCAATGAGAGAGATAGGTGATTGGCTGAGAGATAAAATCATTAGTGGGGTATTAATTCTGGGAGCAGTGATTGAAAATCGACCTTTATTACTTGTTATGGTGACTCAAGACTTGGTTGATAAAGGTATCAATGCAAAGGAAATAATTGGAACTGTTACTAAAACTATCCAAGGTGGAGGAGGAGGAAATCCAAAGGTTGCTCAAGCTGGAGGAAGGGATTCTTCCAAGATTGAACAGGCAATTTCTGAATCTTTTGACTACGTTCGGAGCATTATTGAGTGAGAACATTAGGTATTGATTTTGGGGAAAAACGGATAGGTTTGGCAATTTCTGATCCTCTTGGAATTTTGGCTACCCCGATTGAAACATTGGATTCTTCCGAAATGGATTTAGTAATTCCAAAGCTGGCTGAAACAATTTCTGATCATACTGTTACGAAAATTGTTGTTGGCATTCCGTGGACTTTGTCTGGTAAATCTGGTCCTCAAACTAAGAAGACTTTTGAATTTATTTCTTTGATTTCTGACACTTTTGAAATCCCCATAAAGCAAATTGATGAAAGATTTACTTCGCTACAAGCAGAGAAGAAATTGCGTTTAGTAGATAAGAGATCTCGCAAGAAACAAAAAAAAATTCCTAAGGGATTAATTGACTCAGTTTCAGCTGCGATTATTTTACAGACATATTTAGATACCAAATAAGATCGACTTAATTTAAACTAGAAGAAAAATCCCCACCATTGTTTTACCAATCCGACGGCAGTGTATTTATCTAACCATTTCCCTCCGTGAAGGACATATTCTTGAAATTCTTTGAGCATTAGCAGAAATAGAATCAAGATGATTGAATTTTTAACTGTAAGTTTGTTTTCGCGAAAATAAGTCTGGTATAAAGCAATAGAAATGAACCAGAATTCGAATACGTTTGGGAAGAAAAGTAAGATCCATCGGTTACCAATTATTTCAAAGATTATTACTCCTACAATCCTGAAACAAAACAAAAATATTGAAATATTTCTTAATTTTGGTTCCCATTTCAGTGATACCCATAAAAAAGTAGCCATATAGGTCAAATCAAGCCATTTATCAAGAGATTGATAATTTCTTACACCGCCTAGGTCTAGAAGATTCATCAGAAATAAATCTGAAAGATCAATTGCGACTGCAAGTAAAGATCCTACAAATGCCCATCTCAAAACAAGCAGTGCCCCGAAAATACGAACGATCGATATAATTAATTCCTCAGTTGTCATTAGTCCGTGCTTTCGAAATAAATTGAAATGTTTTGGGGAAATCCTGACTAATTAAATTTAGGATTATAATTTCACTATCATTTGTATTTGATCTGTACTAGATGGGTCTGAAAGAGTTTTAAAAGCTTCTTGCAGGTTATCTAATTGTATGAATGAAGATTCGTTTATTAACGGTGAGACATTAATCTTACCAGTCCTAATTAATTCAAGACCAATTCTCCAGTCTCTTGGCTTTGCACCAAAGACTGTAATTAATTCAATTTCCCTGGCTTGCCAGTTTACAGGCATGATTGAAACAGGTGTCCATGGAATTGCAACTAAAATTACTTGTCCATTTCGAGTTGCTGAATCTAATGCTTGGTCGATAGTTGGTTGTGCTGCGGCACATTCAAAAACTATGTCGGCACCTTTTCCTCCCGTCAACTCCATTAATCGGTTATCAAGGTTTTCTGAACCAGGATTTATTAAATGGTCTGCACCAACTGCTTTGGCAGCGGTTCTTCGGGAATCATTTAATTCAGAAACTATCACATTGCTAGCACCGGCAGCTTTTGCAGTTTGTATACAAAATAATCCAATCGGTCCAGCTCCTATGATTAAGACGGTGTCACCTAACTTAAGATTCGATTTCCGAACTGCATGAACAGCTACTGATATAGGTTCAGCCAGCGAAGCTTCTTCATCTGAAACTTCGTTAGGAATTTCTAAAGCTGCCCATTCTTCCATTAACATGTATTCAGCATACGCTCTTATTTCGACTCTTGTCATACCTTGAGTCCGGTAGTTGAATCTAGGTCCGCGAACCAGGTTTGTATCTAATGCAGGCGGCGGTTCTCCTCCGCCTGTTACACGGTCTCCAACCTTCCATTTTGATACGTTAGAGCCTATTGAATGTACCTCGCCGTAAAACTCATGCCCAAGGACATGGCCCGGAGCTACAACATCATATTGCCATCCATGTACATCACTACCACATATGGCAGAATATTTCACACGAACAACTATTTGGTTCGGACCGGGATTAGGAGTAGGGATTTCCTCGGTCTGGATTAAAGAATTACCTTTATACACACCTGCGCGCATAGCTTCTCCTTGCATTTATAAGGAAAAAACTATTATTCGACACCTTCATTTTTTAGGTGGTCAATAGCCATTCCTACGGTAGTGATTTCTTCAGCGGCTTCGTCGCTTATTTCTACATCAAATTCTTCTTCGAAGCCCATAATTAGTTCTACAAGATCTAGGGAATCTGCATTTAAGTCTTCTGTGAAAGAAGCATCAGAAACTACGTCAGATTCTTCAACTTTCAGTTTGTCCACTACTACAGATATTACTCTTTCTTCTAAAGATGCCATTTTATTCCTCCATTTATTTTAGAAATTTCAAGTTTTATTTAAATATTGAACCAAGTACACCATTCACAAATTTTGATGAATTTTCAGACCCAAAAAAGTTTGCTAATTCTACAGCTTCATTAATTGAAGCTCCTACTGGTGTTTTGTTGTAAATCATTATCTCATAAATAGCAATTCGAAGTATGTTCTTATCAATCATAGAGATTTGATCTACAGGCCAGTCAGTAGCACTTTTAGAAATCTCATCATCTATTGATTCTAAATTGTTTCGAACTCCATCTATTATAGTACATGCAAAATCACTTAAATTACGATGTTTCCAACCGGATTGTTTGAAATTTTCTATAGTAATTTGCTTGTCATGATTTACTATATCAATTTCAAAAAGGATAAGCAGTGCTTGAATCCTAGATACATGCAAATTATATTGCCATTCATTACCAACCGAAGCACTTTTTTTAGAGATTTTTATGTTCATTGATATCCAATATGAATTAATTTGCTTTAGGAAGTTAGTTCCTGTATGGAGTTAGGGTCATTGATGCTCACTGTCTTAATGTCTGGGCCGAATCGCTTCATCATTCCCGATAGTGCCCTTCCTGGTCCAATTTCAATAAAATTTGTTACCCCTTCTCCAATCATGTAATCCATGGTTTTACTCCATTGGACACAACTTGATATTTGGGAGATTAATTCTTGCTTGATGTTTTCGCCATCTATAAGTGGTTCTGCACTGCAATTTGCAATGATTGGGACAATAGGATCATGGAAATCGAGATCTGCAATAGTCTCAATGAGGCCAATTTTTGCAGGTTCCATTAAACCCGAATGAAACGCTCCTCCTACTTTTAGTGGTATTGCTCTTTTAGCTCCTCTAGCCTTTGCAAGATCTATTGCCCTTGCTATTGACATGTTTTCCCCACTAATGACTATTTGATCAGGCATGTTGATATTTGAAATATATGCACCTGTTTGAAATACAATCTCTGTTAAGCTACTTTCATCTAGCCCAATTATTGCCGCCATGGTTCCAGGGTTTTCTTCGCAAGCTTGTTGCATTAATTCACCGCGTTTGAGTACTAGTTTTATAGTATCTCCTACGTTCAAAACTCCTGCCGCAGACAATGCAGTATATTCCCCTAAACTATGCCCCGCCATTAAATTGGCATTTGGCATTTCAGACCCTAGTAGTTCTTCCATTGCTTTCATACATGCAATACTGGTCGTTGCAATTCCTGGTTGAGTATTTAGTGTTTGTTTTAGTTCTTCTTCTGGTCCTTCGAATATTACTTTACTGAGTTTTCTTCCCAGGGCTTCGTCAGCTTGCAAAAACACATCTTTAGCTGCAGAAGAGGCTTTGAAAAGTTCTAGTCCCATTCCCACTTTTTGTGCTCCCTGTCCAGGGAACAAAAAAGCAGTTTTAGAATCAGCATAATCTTTTGTTATTCCAATAGTCATTTATTTACCTTTGTAATAATTCACGAATTTTAAGGATTTGATTTTTTTTGCCATTCAATTAGAGCATTCCATTTTGATTCATTCTTGCTATTTTCGCATAAACAGTCGTTAATATTTTTGTTCGAACCACATTGATCACAAATACCCAGGCATCTATCTTTACATATAGGTTTCATGGGTGTGCTGGTTAGAGAGTATTGCGTAATTGCATCCGAAAGGTCTAGCTGAAGTTTGGCGTTAATTTTGAAATTTTCGTCATTCGCCTGAGTTTTCGACTTGTTTTGTTGCAAACTTGAAGAATTTTCTTCTAAGTACTCTTCTTCAAGTTGCAAATTAATTTGCTGGTTGAATTCATCAAGACATCTACTACATTCAAACGGGTTGGATGTTTGCAAAATCGCACTAATCCAGATTCCTCGATCTGTTCGAATCATGTTGACTGTTCCAGACAGATCTGTGTTTTTAGATTTCTTATTGCTAGAATGGTCGCGAGGTAGCGCTATGCAATCACTCGTACCTACTGGCATGCTTAGAAGATTGGATACTTCAAATATCATATTAAAATCTTTTTACAAAATTTGACCGCTCGAGGGATTCTATTTCGAACGTTTAGTGTTGTCAATTGTAAAATTGTTTGAATTTAAAAACTAAAAGGTTGAAAAATAATGAAATCGTATGACGTAATTGTAGTTGGTGCAGGTAATGCAGGTTTAAGTGCCGCAATCGCAGCTTCTGAAGTGGGGGCAAAAACTTTGGTTCTTGAACGAGCCCCATTACATTTAAGAGGAGGTAACTCATATTTTACGGGCGGACTTTTTAGATTCGCCTACAACGCAATTGAAGATATTCGTTCATTAATTCCTGAGATCTCAGATAAAGAAGCTGAGAATATTAATGTCGGGACATATCCTAAAAACAAATATTATGAAGATGTAATGAGAGTTACTGAGGGGTTGTCTGATCCGATGTTAGTAGAAATATTGACCTCAAACTCTTTTTCGACGATGAAATGGCTGGCTTCTCATAAAATCCCCTGGATTTTAGCTTATGGAAGACAGGCGTTTGAAGATGATGGGAAGATGAAATTTTGGGGAGGATTGATTTTGGAAGCTGTTGGTGCTGGCAAAGGTCTTTCAGACTCACAATTTTCTGCATTAGACAAATTGGGTGTGGACGTTATGTATGATTCGCGAGCAGTATCATTGGAGATGGATCAAAAGTTTCGTGTTAAAGGAGTAAAAGTTCGACGATCAAAAGAAATGATTGAAATTAATGCTTCGGCAGTAGTTTTGGCTTCTGGAGGGTTTGAATCTAATCCTGAAATGCGGACACGCTATTTGGGCCCTGGATGGGAATTAGCAAAGGTTCGAGGGACGCAATTCAATACAGGAGATGGGATACAAATGGCCTTGGATGTAGGCGCGCAGTCGTTTGGTCATTGGAGCGGATGTCATTCAGTTCAATGGGATTTCAATTCGCCAAATTTTGGGGACCGAAATATTGCAGATTTATTTCAAAAACATTCTTATCCCTTTGGGATTTTAGTAAATATTTTGGGGGAAAGGTTTTTGGATGAAGGAGCAGATTTTAGAAATTATACATATGCAAAATATGGTAGAGAAGTTTTAAAGCAACCTCAAAGGATTGCATTTCAGATTTTTGATGAAAAAACTAAACATTTGCTTCGTGATGAGTATAATATTCCCCAAGTTTCAAAAGTGACTGCAGATAGTATTGAAGATTTGGCCGAAAACATCGGTATATCACCTACAATATTGACTAAAACAGTGTCTGAATTCAATAATTCTATTGTTGATACAGCTTTTAATCCCACATTATTAGATCAAAAACGTACTGAGGGTATTTTTCCTCCCAAATCTAATTGGGCTCTTCCTATCGATACTCCTCCATATTCTGCGTTTGCTGTTACTTGTGGAATCACATTTACATTTGGGGGGTTGCGGATCAATTCTAGATCCCAGGTATTGGAAAATGATGATAATCCTATTGATGGATTGTTTGCTGCGGGAGAATTGGTTGGGGGGTTGTTTTACCATAATTACCCTGGAGGGGCTGGGCTAATGGCTGGATCCGTGTTCGGGCGTTTGGCTGGAGAATGTGCCGCTAAAGATGCATTTAAGCGGCAAGTTATATAAATTTTAGCCTTTGTGCTACTCTATGTATATCTATTAGTTTAGTAGTTAGGGTTTGGATGGAATACCAAGTTTTTTTAGATGCTGATGACAGTTACCTAGGGGACTTCTCGGATCCCGAGTCTTTGCCAGAGGGTGAGATGCTGCCTTTAACCATAGGCGGAGTTGAAAAGATATATGTAATTATTCGATCCCGATCAAGGATGTCCATTCAAAACGGGAAAATGTACGATGGGACTTTATGGGTAAAACCTTGGGATTAATTAGTCTGAAAGTTTACGGAGTTTATGATGATATTTGGAGATAATGACTTTCAATTTAGCGTTGATACTAATTGGGGGGATCTTCCTGAAGGGTTTGAATTCCACCAAGTTGCTGGTGTAGCTGTAGATTCTGATGATCAAGTGTATTTATTCAATCGCAGCAGTCATCAGGTAATGGTCTTTGCTAGGAATGGTGATTTTATTCGCACATGGGATAAGAAATTTGCAGGTCCGCACGGAATGTTAATTGGAGATGATGGGAATTTATTTTTTGTAGATAGGGATGATCATGTTATTTATAAATACAATAAAAACCAGGAATTACTTTTGACATTGGGAGTTGTAGGAACTCCTTCTGCAACAGGTTATTCATCAGATCAAGAAGGGTTTCTAGTTAAAAATGCAGGTGGCCCTTTCAACTTGCCAACTGGTATTGCAGTGAATGCTGAAGGGGAAATGTTCATTTCTGATGGATATGGGAATTGTAGGGTTCACAAATATTCTTCGAGTGGTTTATTACTTACTTCATGGGGTGAACCAGGAACTAAAAACCCTTTGCAGTTTAATTTGCCTCATGGGATAACAATTGACTCGAAAAATAGAGTGCTTGTTTGTGATCGAGAAAATCATAGAATACAGATTTTTGATCAAAATGGTGAATTTGAAACAATGTGGTCAGGTTTCCGCCAACCTACTGATATAACAGAAGGTCCTGGGGGAGAATTTTATATTTCTGAATTACAACATAGATTGACAATTGTTGATGCAAAAGGGAAGATTCTTACTCAGTGGGGAGGTGAAAGCAGTAGAGATGTTGGAATGTTTGTTGCTCCTCATTCTGTAGCCGTAGACTCATTTGGAGATATTTATGTTGGTGAGGTCTTAGAAGGTAAACGAATTCAAAAATTCATAAGAAAAAGATAGTTAAAATATTTTATTTGAGGGAATGATATGAGAGGCGATATTGCTGTTGCAAAAATTTTAAAAGCAGAAGGTTTGGATTGGATTAGTTGTTTTCCAAATCAAACATTGATTGATGCGGCGTCATCTGTTGGTATAAGGCCTATTATTTGCCGTCAGGAAAGAGCCGGGGTTAACATGGCTGATGGATACAGCCGAATAACCAATGGTAAGAAAATTGGTGTCTTCACCATGCAGAGAGGTCCTGGAGCGGAAAATGCATTTGGAGGCGTAGCCCAAGCATATGCAGACTCTGTGCCGATTCTTTTGATACCAGGAGGTTCTCCGAACAACCAAATTGGGATTCACCCGAATTTTGATTCTTTTGAACATTATGGAGGTATTACAAAGTGGCTAGGTCATATTAATCAAGGTAATCGAATTCCTGAAATGATGCGCAACGCTTATACCAATTTAAAGCATGGACGATTGGGTCCAGTAATGCTAGAACTTCCATTGGATGTTGCAAATGGGGATGTTTCTGAAGAATCCATGCAGTATCAGGCTGTGAAAGTACATAAGTCAGCGGCAAGTGAAGATGATGTAAGAGAATTAGTCACTGCTATTTTGGCCTCTAATTCACCTGTGATTCATGCCGGACAGGGGGTTTTATATGCGGAAGCCACTGATGCTTTGACTGAATTTGCTGAATTTACAAATATTCCTGTAATGACAACATTGAATGGGAAAAGTGCTTTCCCTGAAGATCATCCTTTAGCTCTGGGGACTGGAGGAAATTCGGAAACCAAAATGGTAGGGCATTTTATATCGAAAGCCGATTTAATTGTGGGGATAGGATCTTCACTCACTGATTCAACTTTTGCTACTTCGTTACCTAATGGGATTACTTATGCACAATCAGTGAATTGCGCAGAGGATCTCAATAAAAATCATAGTGTTTCATTCGGGGCAATTGGTGATGCCAGAATTGTTTTGATTCAAATGCTTGAAGAAGCTAAACGACAATTAGGTGAAAATGGACGAGATGATTCGAATGGAGTTAGACAAGAGATTCAAAAAGTGAAACAAGAATTTTTGGATGAATGGTCTCATCGTATTAATTCTGATGAAACACCCATAAATCCTTATCGTGTTATGAAAGAACTTAGCGGGTCATTAGATTTAAGGAATTCTATTGTCACTCATGACAGTGGATATCCCAGAGATCAATTTGCACCGTTCTGGCCAGCATTGGAACCTAGGTCGTATATTGGTTGGGGTAAATCAACACAACTTGGTTATGGGCTTGGTTTGGCTATAGGAGCAAAGATTGCTGCACCAGATAAACAGGTGGTAAATGTTATGGGGGATGCGGCATTTGGAATGTCGGGTCTTGATATTGAAACTGCTGTGAGAGCTGAAATTCCAATATTAACTGTTGTGCTAAATAATGGAGTGATGACAAATTATAGCCATCATATGCCCATTGCTACTGAACAATGGGAGAGTAACGCCTTAGGAGGAGATTATAGGGACGTTGCTTTGGCATTAGGTGCCTATGCGGAACGAGTAGAATCTGCTGACGAAATCAACCTTGCAGTAGATCGTGCCCTAAAAGCGAACAATGAAGGACAGCCTGCACTTCTTGAGATAATGGTTAAGGAAGAACCTTTTAGTCCTAAATATTATTCTGGTGATAAGTATTAAAATTACTATTTATTAATTTGAGTTTACTCTGCCCTTAGGTGCATCAGGAGTTAGTAAATATTTTTTCACGTCTTCTCGGAATTTAACCTCTGAGTCATCTTCAGGAGCATATCCAAGTTTTTCACGTGCGTTAGATAAAGACCAAAATGCTCGAGTGTTGTTGCTTATTCCATAAACGACTTGCCAAGGAATTCCATATTCATTTTCGATGTTCTTAGCTTCGATCGATTTCATAAGCAGTTGCGTAATGTCACGTGGGCTGATATACGCTCCTAAATCTCTTTTGAACAAATCTAAGTCTGGCAAATAGTTTTCGATTTTTAAAGGCCTGGGTGCTCCAATACGTACAAAAACAGTTTCTAGGTGTTTATTTCCTGAAGATGATAAGGAAGTATGCTTCTCTCTTCCTGAACTGTCTCTAAAACCCCATTCACCTCCGCAAGAAAATAAGAAACCTAGATGCTCGTATGTTGCTTTTGCCCATCCGTAGAAGTTGTCTGATAAAGGTATTCTGTTTGTTTCTAGCATTTCCATTTTGCGTTCATGAATTAGGAAATGTTCGTAGAAGTCAGCAGCATGATTTGAGCTTGCTACAACTACTCTTGGTACTCCATTGTCGTATGCGGTTCTTAGAATATTGTAAACCATTTGTACATTTTCACGCTCTGAAAAATAATGGTCTAATGGATTTCCATTCCTTGCTTTATGCCCCAAATGAATGATCCCATCCAGACCTTCAAACAAATGAGAATATTTTGTGCGATCTTCATCAATAAAATCCGCTATTTCAACACCTTCAACAATATTTCCTTGTCGGTCTTTCGTACTAATATCTCTTAGGACCAAATCATATTTTTCTCGGAATGTGGGAAGAATTTGGCTTGCGATGTATCCAGCAGCTCCAGTAATTAGAATCTTTTTTTTGTGTGTAGTCATCTTGTCTCCTTGATTATTTATAGTTGAGTAGATTTTTTTTCATTTTAATGTGTTGTATTCCTGCTTCTTTAAATTCTTTTCCATAAGCAACATATTCGTTAGATTCATAGAAATTTCGTGCATGAGTTTGAGCATGTAGTTGTACTTCCACACATCCTATTCCGATAGCTTTTGTTTCTAATAAATTTAGAATAATCGTGCCTAATTTTTCTCTTCGGTATTTAGACATAACTGCCATGCGTCCTATTATTGCAATTTGATTCTGCTTTCTAAAAACTCGTCCTGTAGCAATGACTAATTTTTGATGTATTGCGATTGCATGATGTGCATAAAAATCAATTTTGTCAATTTCTTCATCTATCGGCACAGATTGTTCTTTTACAAAAACTTCGATTCTTAGATTTTTCAATAGTAAAAATTCTTTTTGGGTTTCAGCAAATTTGAAATTGTATGAAGTGTTAAAATGATGAGAATTTAATTTAAGTTGGTTCATAATAAATCATATAGAAATTTGGAGTTTAAAGATGGACGTTATTAATTCTAAACAGATTGAAGAGTTATCTAAAATCGATACTGCGACTATAGCTAATGCAGTAGAACCTTTCAACTTCCGAAGTAACACTGAAGGGTTCATGGGAATGGACGTGAGTTGTATGTTTCCAGATTTAGGAGTTATGGTTGGTCAGGCTGTGACTGTTACTTTGGATACCACTACTCATGGTAGAAAGCATGATCGAAATGTCAGATATGAATTGTTTGAAGCGATTGAGATAGCACCTAATCCAGTAGTTATAGTAATGAAAAATATAGGATCTAGAGAGTCACACAGTTGCCATTTTGGTGACGGTCTCGCTACGATTTGCAGTAGGTTGGGTGCCGTTGGAGTCGTTACTGATGGTGGTGTCAGAGATATTGATACAGTGTATGAGATGAATTTCCACTATTTTGCACCAGGAGTAGTGCCAGCACATGGAAATTTTGGTTTTCATGAAGTTGGAGTACCCGTAGAAATCAGTGGAGTAACTATCGAACCTGGAGATATCATTCATGGTGATGTGAATGGAGTAGTCATGATTCCACCTAATAGAGTTGACGACGTAATTAGTGAATCTCACAGGGTCTTGAAAAAAGAGTCAGATTTGAGGGAATGGGTTTCAACAGAGGAATTCAGCATTGAGAATTTAAGAAAAAGGATTGGGTGATATTAAATTACAATTCTTTCATTCCTTAGGGAGTTAATTGCAGTTGGTGAAAACCCTAATTCTCCAAGAATTTCGTCAGTATGTTGACCTATTGTGGGTGCTCCTACATCACTTAACTTCCCTGGTGTTCTAGAAAAATTGAATGGCAATCCTGACATTCGAATATTGTCAGAAGTTGGCATTTGCAATTCAGTCAGCATATTAGTTGATTTTGCTTGCGGTTCTTCATGGATTTCTGACATTTGTCTAGATATTCCTGTTCTAAGGCCAAGTTTCCGTAGACTGGATTCACAAAATTTTGCATTTTTAGATTTAAAGGCTTTGGTAAATGACTTTGCGATTTCGTGAGAGTTTTGATGCCTTGATGCTATTGTGGGGAATTCTTCAATGAAATCTTCAAGGTTTAAAAATTCGCAAATTTTAATCCAAGATGGATTGTCTGAACATGAAATGAATATCCATTTATCAGATGTTTCATAAAAACGATAAGTAGCAGAAATACCCATGTGATTTGCATCAATTTGATTGTCATTTATCGAAATAAATTCTGCAGATTGTAAAGCAGTTGCCGAATTTAATAGATTTGTCTCCACAAGTTGTCCTTCTCCAGTTCGTTTTCTATGAAATAAAGCCATAGAAATTCCAAATGCTGCAAGAATGGCTGCGGAGTAATCAGATACTGCGGTACGTATATATATCGGAGGATTTCCTTCTCCTCCCTGATTTACCATTATGCCAGTTTGAGCTTGCATTAAAGGGTCGAATGCTGGGTTGTTGTGAAATGGTCCCGAACTTCCATATCCTGTAACTGAAGAATAAATAATTTCAGGGTTGTGGGTTTTTAAAGTTTCGTAATCTATTTTTAATCTGTGTGTGATTCCGGGTCGGAAGTTTTCATTTACTACGTCTGATTTGGCGACGAGTTGGTAGAGGATATTTTTCCCTTCTGGATGTTTTAGATTCAGGCATAAGGCTTTTTTACCTCTGTTCCATGAATTGAAAGGTGCCCCCATACTTCGGAAAGCATCGCCTGATTCAGACTCTATTTTGATTACATCTGCTCCGGATTCAGCAAGTAAAGTTCCGCAGTATGCTCCTGCGATGTACCCGCCTAGGTCCAGTACTTTTATTCCATCAAGTGGATAACTCATGATTAGGTGGCGTTTTCTGTAGGAATGATTTTATTTGCTGCCATTTCAGATAGTTGTCCTTTTGTAAACTTAAGGGATCTCAAAATATCCCAAGTATCTTTTGATTTGATGTCGGTCGGTTTTCCAATTTCTCCAGGAGTTTTAGACATTTTTATAGGTATTCCAAATTGGTGTGTTGCATCTATTTGAGGGTTATTATTTTCTACAAGGATTTCGTTATGGATGACTTGTGGATGAGTAAGAAATTCTGACCTGTCAGATGCTGGTGCACTCGGAACGTCAGCATCTGATAGTTCTTTAAGCCAATATGCTTTATTTTTTGATTTCAATATAGGTTTAATAATTTCGTGAAGAGTTCCCTGGTTCTCTGAGGGGATATTCCATGGTGCTCCGAAGAATCTCTTGTCTTGCGTAAGTTCGGGTATTTTGATTGCGGAACAGAATTTCTCCCAAAAAATTTCATTTCCTGCAGCTACGAAGATCCACCCATCGCTACATTCGTATAATCCATATACAGGATTTCGAATTTGATGAGAGTTTGATGTAATTGCTGTTGATTGTGAGTAGAGTGAAGAGTCGTTATTCGTAACAATTGTATATTGTGGTCTCATTCCAATTGCCCCAAAATATAAAGGCACTTCTATTTTTTGTCCCATATTGCTACTCTCACGCTCGAACAAAGCGGTAGTAATTGCAAAGCTTGCAAGAAAAGCAGTTCCGTAACTAACAAATGGAATTTTTACGTACATTGGAGGAAATCCTTTCCCTCCTTGGTCACCATGAATTCCTGCAATTGTTGATACGACTCCATCGTCAGCTGGTATGTCTGATAATGGACCGGATTCTCCAAATGGTGGCATTGCACAATAAAGCAAATTGGAATTAATTCCTTGAATCGTTTCAAAATCCATATGAAGTGATTTGGCTTTACTTGGTACCCAATCTTCAATAATTACATCAGACGATTTAATTAGTTCCTTCAAAGCATTAAATCCCGTTTTTTGTGTGTAATCTAATTCCAAACTTCTCTGGCCGCGGTTCCATTGTTCCCAAATCTGATTATTTGTATCAATGCCATCAATGTTGGATTCTGATTGGTATGGTAGATAGATCCTTATAATTTCCGCACCCATATCTGCCATTAACATGGATGTGTATGATCCAGCAATGTGAGTAGAGAAATTTAGAATTTTGATGCCGTTTAATGCTTTGATGTCCGAAATTACCTTTCTAAGTGGTTCTAATCGGTTGATAAATCCGAAATGGTTTTATTAAGGTATTTTATATTAATGCCAATTTAAATGAAATGGAGGAAAATATGGGTTCAATTTCTACTCTTAAAGTAGCAGCAATATCGTTAATTCTGGGGCCAGTGATTGCGACGATATGTTATTTTGTTCAACAACTATTTGTATTTGCTGATGTGGAATACGGAAGTTCAGCATCGTGGGCATCTTTAGCCGCGGAAAATGCATCTCTTACTGTTATCACATCTATTATCATCCCACTCGCTTTAATGATGTTGGTGTATGCGCTCTTATATATAGCTAATGAAATTCGAGGAAATGGAAATGGCGATGCATTGGCTAGTTACTCTGTTCCTTTGCTGATGGTAGGATTTATAGGATTCGTTTTTTCTTCAGGAATCAGTATTAGTGCTGCTAATTTCCCAGAACCAGCAGCAGCAGCATCAGCAGCATTCCTTACTGCTGCAGGGATCAACGCTATTTCAGGAATTTTCTTTAGTATTGGGTTTGCAGCAATATTTTTTGCTATGGCGACTAGAGATGAATACAACAGTAATTTAGCTAATATTGCAGGATTGCTTGCACTTGTTTCAACTGTGGCTGGAGTAGTTGGTTTGGTTGCATCTGATTCAAATGAATTGATGACCATGATCACAGGAATTACCTACATAGTCCACACGCTGTATGCAATTTATATTGGACGTGGTCTTCTAAAAAGAGCATAAGTTTTAATTCTTAAAGGACAAAATTCCCACACGATCAACTAATATTTCTTGTGTGGGAATTTTCAATACAAGAAAATATTGTTTCAAATTTGCAAATGAATTAAAACGAGTATATTGTATTTGCAAGGGGCTGTAGCTCAGCAGGGAGAGCACTTCAATGGCATTGAAGAGGTCAGGAGTTCGATCCTCCTCAGCTCCACCAATATATCTTTCTCATAGTGTCCAATGACTTTATTAAATGATATTCAGTCTAAATTAAATCCAACTAAAATTGGAAAGTTATTGACCCCAAAAGATATTGGGGAGATTTCCAAACTTGTTTCAGAAACATCTCAACGTGGAAAATCGATTTCCATTGCTGGTTCAATGCATTCTATGGGAGGACAGCAATTCTCTAGTAATGATTTTTGTGTTTCGACTAGAGGGTTTAGCCAAATTCACCGTATAGGGGATGATTTCAATCAAGTCAGAGTTCAGAGTGGAGTTATTTGGCCAGAGCTTGTGCAGTGGTTGAGAAGTGCTCAAGTGGATTCTCATAAACCTATGACAATTATTCAAAAACAAACTGGTGCTGATGATTTGACTATTGGTGGTGCTATATCCTCGAATATCCACGGAAGAGTCTTAAATAGGAAACCAATCGTTGATGATATTAATGGTTTTAGTATTACTACTTTTGATGGTGTCAGGAAGTATTGTAGTAGGACAGAAAACCCAGATTTATTTTCAAATGTTATTGGTGGTTATGGGTTGTTTGGTTTCGTTGATTCTGTTGATCTTAAATTGACAGAGCGTGTGAAACTATCAAGGAAAGTAAGTGAGATATCACTTGATGAGGTAATTCCATCTTTGGAAAAATCTGTGGAAGATGGTGCTACATATGGTGATTTTCAGTATATGACAGATGAAAGTTCAAATGATTTTTTGTCCAAAGGAATTTTGTCAGTTTATTCGCCTGTAGAAAATGAAACTCCAATTTCAAAGTCTCAGATCGGATTGACCGTTGATGACTGGAAAAGGCTTTTTGTTCTAGCGCATATTGATAAAAAACAAGCTTATATTGACTACAAGAATCATTATGAAGTTACAAATGGACAAATTTATTGGTCTGATGAGCATCAATTTAGTCCTTACATTCCTGAAGCAACAGACTTGCTTAATCATCAGATGAGTTGGAGCAATTATCGTTCCTTAGTACTTACTGAATTATATGTGCCTAGGAATGCGTTTGTTGAATTTATGACGGGTGCAAGAGAAAAACTGCTGTCACTTGATGCTAATGTAGTATATGGAACTGTAAGATTAATTAAGAATGAACAAGAAACATTTTTGAATTGGGCAAAAGAAGATTATGTTTGTGTGATTTTTAATTTGCTTGTAGACCATTCAGATGCTGGTATTTACATTGCTAAGAATCAATTTCGTGCTTTGATTGATTGCGCGCTTGCAGAAGGTGGATCATATTATTTGACCTATCACAAATGGGCTAGAAAAGACCAAATTGAGATGGCGTATCCACAATTCAGAGAATTTTTAGAAAACAAAATCCTCTTAGATCCCAATGAAGTTTTTGTGAGTGACTGGTATAAGCACTATAAGAGAATGTTTTTTTAAGAGTTGGAATTATATTAACGATCTTTGATGAACTATAAGACTTTGCATATATTGTAGTTTGTCGAGCCATCTATTCATCTTTTGCCAGCCTGATGAGGAGTTTGTATTTGATGGTGTTTTAGTCGCTTTTAATTGCTGACAGCCGGTTTTTTTGATGTTATGGTTCCACTATATAGTTTTTGTAGTTTGAAGGAGGGAAAAATGCCTGATAAAGAACATGATTGGGAATTCGGGATCAGAGAAGAAGGTCATGTGGGAGACTCTACAGAAGGAAGTGTGATTTTAGGAGAAAATGGTTTCAATTATGAATTATCTGGAGAGAATTGGGGGGAATTGCCTGAAGGATGGGTATACAAAGAGGCTACNGCAGTTGATGTAGATTCAAAGGANAGAGTGTATGTGTTCAATCGTGGGACTTGTCCTGTAATTGTCTTTGATACTGATGGAAAAATTATAGATACTTGGGGTGAGGGGNTNTTTAAGAATCCTCATGGTATTACAGTTGGCCCCGATGATGAATTGTTTTGCGTTGATAACGGAGATAGTACTGTCAGGAAATTTTCTTCTGAAGGGAAACTTTTGATGACAATTGGCGAACCAGGTGCAGGATCTCCAAAGATGAGTGGAATCCCATTTGCAAAACCTACGCATGTGGCAGTGAATAAGAGCAATGGTGAATTTTATGTTGCAGATGGATATAGTAACGCGAGTGTGCACAAATATTCACCTGATGGGAAGCTTCTCTTAACTTGGGGCGAATCTGGTACTGGTCCTGGCCAATTTAATATAGTTCATAATGTAGTGGTAGATTCAGANGGATGGGTTTATATTGCTGACCGGGAAAACCATAGAATTCAGGTTTTTGATTCAAACGGCAAGTATGAGACTCAATGGGTNAATATGTCTAGAGCAGCTGCAATTTGTTTGGATGATGGAACGGGTACAGACTTAATGTATGTGGGGGAATATTTTTCTGGAATNGGATCGAATGATGTTGGAACAGATTTAGGTCCTAGAGTGTCGATNATGAATCTTCAAGGTGAAATTCTTGCNAGAGTTGGCAGAGAAAGTTACGGTGATCAGACTGGTAGGTTTTATTCTCCACATGGGATTGCAGTTGATTCAAAAGGGGANATCTATGTAGCTGAGGTTTCTTGGAGTGATTATGGTAGTCATCTTGAGCCTCCAAGGGAATTGCGCTCCATGCAGAAATTAGTAAAGATTTGAACTGGTAAGCATTTATGGATANGGTTAACCTGGCAATAGTTGGTTGTGGTGACATTTCACAACTAAATGCTCCTGGATATCTTAATCATGAAAAATGTAATGTGTATGCTTTGTGTGATTCAAATNCGCAAAAAGCTAATATGCGTGCAAAACAATGGGGCATTAGTCCGAAAATATTTTCGGACTATGAAGACGTTTTGAATGATTCTAATATTGATGNAGTAGANTTATTGACACCAACTTATATGCATCCAAATCAAATTATCGATGGCTTGAATGCAGGTAAACATGTTTCTTGTCAGAAGCCAATTGCATCGACGTTGGTAGAAGTTCAAGATATCCAAAAAGCAGTTGAAACCAGCTCTTCCAANTTCCGTATTACNGAGAATTTCATATTTTATCCCCCATTGATTAAAGCTAAAGAATTGTTAGATTCTGGCGCAATTGGNGACCCTTCNATGATTCGTATCCGTACGCTTCGAGCAGGAGGTAAAATGCCTGAATCAAGCTCAACNATTGATTTCAGCCAAATGAATGATCCNCACTCAGATTCATTNATTTGGCGCGAAGATCCCAAGTTGCATGCGGGTGGGAATGTATATGATGATGGGTGGCACAAATTTGCTACTGCAATTTGGTGGATTGGAGAAATCGATCAAATGTATAGTTTTTTAACGAAGAACTCTTCACATCTTGATGATTCCCCCGCGGTAATTTCATGGAAGTTTAAGNATAGGAATTGTTTAGGTGTTTTGGATTACGCGTACGCAGAGGGGATGAAAATTCGAAGCAAATATTATCCAGTTGATGAATTTTTNGAAATTCAAGGATCTAAGGGTGCAATATTTGTGACTCGGTGTAGTGGGGAAATGCTGGATCTTCCTCCAGTAATTCTTCAGACTGGTTCAGATACTCATTCAATTCAAGTTCCCATGGACTGGATAGAAGGTTTTAACGGTGCTGCAAGACATTTTATAGATGCGATATTAGATGATGAGCAACCTCAAATGGATATTCATTTCTCTAAGCATACACTTCAAGCTGCGCTTTCTGCATATATTTCTTTTGAGAAACAAATGCCTGTAAATCCAATAGAATTAATTTAAATGATTATCTATGCTATCAATTGATGTAATCAATTAATGAACACTTTACATATTAAAATTAATATTTTGGTAATAGTATCTTTGACCTTGTTATTTCTTGGGTGTTCGAGTCAATCTCAGATTCAATATCCTGATGCAACATTTTCTCAAGAGAATATTGAAATTCCAAAAGAGCAAATTGAAGATGTGGNATCAAANAAGATNGAATCCTTAACCACTCAAGATTTTGAAGTAAAGACTTTTTCTGATCAAAAACCTACATCACAACAGGAATTGCCTCACTCNGAGGATTCAGAATCTAATGTTAATAAAAACCAATTAAACCCAAAGAATGAAACAATTAATTCTCAATCTTTTGTTGAACACAAATTAACTCTCGAGGGTAATATTTCCCGAGATGAACTGNGATGGGCTTGGTCTTTTTCNGCGACTGCTGGTGATNGTATACGAATTTCAAGGATTGTACCNGATNANAGTTTGATTGACTTTAATCATGTTGAAGTTTCTTTNTATTTGGGTGGGNTAGAACAAATCNTTGGAAAAGATGACGATTTAAAAGATGTCTTGATTCCAAAGACTGCTATTTATAATTTAGTTGTTCAGGTAGGGGATTATAAGAGAACTAGCGGGGATTTTGTAATCGAATTAAGGTCGTCAAATATTATTGAAGTACAGCTCAACCCAAATCTATTTGAAGTTGATCCATTAGATTCGCTTGCCGAAAGAGTAGATTCAAGATTAGGAGGTTGTGTTATATCGAATGGTATTAATNAAATNCCAACAGATTTAAGGNCAATTGGCCCTATTACCAGAACGAATGATTTTAGACCATTTANTAAAAAGATGGTNGTTTTTGGGATNACNTTAATTTCTGGGGACGATGTTTCAGATGAGTTTATGTTAGAAATTGCNGAAATAATNGANGANATTTTTTCTGAACATACANAAANAAATTCTGAGTTNCAAAATAAATTGTTGGGGAATTTGTACAAATATAAAGCAACAATTCCTATATTTAATGGAGAACCAGATTTTTTAAAATCNTCTCATTGGCTNGAGTATGAATTTCTAAAGAAGAATAATAGTATTTGTGATGTGATAATGAAGCATNAGCTAGCTGATAAAGACCAGGCTAATGAGATTATTGAACATCTACTNCATATNATTTCNGATGTNGGNCTCTTATATACTTTCCCNGACATATGGGGTATTGCTGAGGATTCTTTAATCCATTCAGTGATGNTTGAATCGATTGAAGAAGGGGTCTTTAACGTTGAAGACTATTTCCTTGATGGNTTTTCNGGAGAAGAAGAAATTATGAGGAGGATATTAATACAAGAATTCGCTTACTGGGGTATTGTAACTTTTTGGAATTTGCTTTCTGAGATTGCTCCTGATGATTATGACAGTGAATGGGAAATAGAAAATACTGAAGANTTAAGGCTAAGAATTCCACGTTTTGAAGTTTTACTCAAACAAACTGTTGCAGAAGTGATGACAGTTCCAACTGAAAGTTTGGTGAGGTTTTTGGAGGTTGATTCTTTAGAAGCTGAAAAACTAAATGNTAAGCAAAATCCTATTGCCCAAAACCAATTAAACCCAAAGAATGAAACAATTAATTCTCAATCTTTTGTTGAACACAAATTAAATCTCGAGGGCAATATTTCTCAAGAAAGGAAGAATTGGGTTTGGTCTTTTTCTGCGACGGCTGGTGATCGTATACGGATTTCAAGGATTGTACCAGATGACAGTTTGATTGACTTTAATCATGTGGAAGTTTCTTTANATTTAGGTGGGTTAGAACAAATCATTGGAAAAGATGACGATTTAAAAGATGTCTTGATTCCAAAGACTGCTATTTATAATTTATTGCTTCANGTAGGGGATTATAAAATAACTAGCGGAGATTTTNTAATAGAGATAAAGTCATCAAATGTAATTGAAATTGAATTAATCCAAGAAAATGTTCAAAATGATTTTGAGAATGATTCAATTTTGATAACACATATTAATGGNGATTTAATTCCAAAGTTGACTTCGGCAGGTACAGATGAGTGTGATGATAGGATCGAAAAATCATTATTTTGTGTAGAAATNTTGTCATATGAAGGAGTCTCTCAAATCGCAATTGACCGTACGATTCAAGGGGTTTCTGCATTAGCAGATCAGTATGCTGTTAAAGAAGAAGAACTTCATAAAACTTGGACTGGATTTGGATNTGATGGNGGCATCCAAAATTATGTAGGAGTGGTCTTATGGCATTCGGAAAAGTCTGATCGAGAAAAGATNAAACAAGATGCTTGTCAATTTCGAGTTGTTGCATCAGCTCCGAATGTGCCTGCAGACAATGATCAATGCATGAAATCAATTGATGATGCTTTGGATTTTAGTGAAAAAGCTGCTATGCAAGTCTCGGGAACTAAACGTAATAACGGTTATATAATCTACCTTTCGGAATATGCCTGGAAATGGTATCCAACTGGCAGATTACACAATAAATTAAATGATCCTAAGAAAATTGCTGCTCATGAATTCATGCATTCTTATCAGGGTACTCATACAAATAATATGTCATATAAGTCGAATAATTTAATTCCGAATGAAGGACCAATTTGGTTTGTTGAAGGTTCTGCTGAGTACGCAGCTATTCGATCGACATCTATCAAAGGATGGGNCAATTGGGAACAAATGATGAACTTTCACTATGCTTTAATTAATTCCACTGTTTTAAAATTTCCAGAGATTTCAATATCTATGAATGAGACAAGAGCCCATCGTGACATAATTAATACTAAAGAATATGGCCATGTTTTAACTTATGAAATGGGTTTGTGGGCTGTTGCGTTTGCGATTTCNATTTCTAGCCATGATGCTGTGATGNTTGACTATTGGGATGACCTTGAAGAAGTTGGGCCTAGGGGATCTTTTGAAAAAAATGTTGGCGTGGATTTGGAAACATTCTATATGCTATTTGATGATTTCATGGAATTAGATAAAGATNCCCAGATTAGTGAAATTTCGAATCAAATTAATTAGATCATTCCCGAACAGTTGTTGGCTTTGATAGTATAATTCACGGAAGTAAATTTGTTCTTGGTTTGTTTAAATGATTTGTCCTGAGTGTAAAAAAGAAAATCCTNACTCAAAATTCTGTATAGAATGTGGTGCAGAATTAGATCTAGATAAGGATTATTCTCTGGAAGAGCTAAAGAATCAAGTGCAATCTCTTAGGTTGGAAGTTCGAGAAATTCATTCGGTCATTAGAGGNTATGAAACAGGTCCCGAGGTGATTCAACCTAGGAAAGAGACAACTCGTAAAAAGACTTCNAATGGCTTAAAAATTCCNGGATGGGAACTACTATTGGGAGGCAATTGGTTAGCAATTATTGGTGTAATTGCTGTGTTTATAGGGACGGCGTTTTTCCTGAAACTTGCTTTTGAAAATGATTGGATCAATCAAACAAATCGAATTTTATTGGGTGTTTTNGGTGGTGNGGTTTTTCTAGCCATCGGAGAAATATGGNGAAATAAATATGCCAGTTACTTCAATATTATTACTGGTTGCGGTATTGCGATTTTATATTTAACAATTTTCTCAGCATATGCGCTTTATTCAATGATTGGTTATTATTTTGCTGTGGCGTTTTTNTTGNTTGTAACTATTCTTGCAGTNNTTCAGGCATTAAGAAATAATTCAATTACTTTGGCTGTTCTTGGAGTTGTTGGTGCNTTTGCAGCTCCTTTCGTATTATTGGCATTTGATGGTATTGACTTCATGCAAAGTAGCGTTGGTTCAGTTGATTGGCTTTTATATATTATTTTAATTGATCTAGGGGTAATATTCTTAGCCACGTTTAGGAATTGGAGTTGGTTTACATTCATTGCATTGATAGGATCGCTCTTAAGTTATGCTGTTTGGGCTTCAGAAAATTTTGATAACGTATCATTGTTAGTGTCTCAAGGTGGGATTTCAGTAATATTTTTGCTAATTCTTGGTTCAACTATGCTTTTTAATTATCTCTGGAAACNACCAGCAAAGGGATTTGATTACAGTTTAATTCTAATTAATTCTGCTGCATTTTTGTTTATAACTTACATGAACATGTGGGATTCACATCGAGAATGGTTAGGTGCATTGACTATAGTGATTGCAGGTTTATATGCATCTCTATCATATATTTCCTATAGATTGAGACTGCAAAACAATGATTTTTCGANGTTTTTGCTAGGAATTTCCGCGGTATTTCTTGGAATAGCATTTCCTGTTCATTTTCAATATGATGCACCAATTGTCCTCATTGCTTGGTCAATAGAAGGTTTGATTTTGACTTGGTTATCTATACGGATGNACGTGTGGCAGATAAGATTCTACGCTATTTTCACTTATTCCGTGATGATTGTATCTTTNACAGTATTTTTTACGTCTATTGATTTGGAAAATTTTGCTCCTATTCTAAATTCGAGATTTGCCACATTCGCTACTGCCATTTTTTCTATGTATGCTTCGTTTTATTTGATCAGACAAAAGATGATTTTGGACCCTGGAAGTCTAAGGGTTTTCTTTTTCAGATCTTCCATGATTAGAATTGAAAAACTGGCTGCTGGCTTGCTAATTGCCGCAAATTTCTTGACAATTTGGATATTGAGTGCGGAAATAATTTCGGTAGTGGACAGTGATTTGGTGAATTTGAATAATGAAGTAGGAAATTACGTTAAAAGTTTATCCTTAAGTTTGTTGTGGGCAGTGTATGCAAGCATTATTTTGATTTCCGGTATAGTTTTCAAGTTACCAAAATTCAGGGTTTCTGGATTGCTTTTGTTGGCGATTCCTGTAATTAAACTATTCTTGTATGACACATTTCAACTGGATCAAATATACAGGGTAGTTGCATATTTTTCTTTGGGAGCGATTTTATTGCTTGGAGGGTTGCTGTACCAACGATTCAATTCTCATATTAAAGAATATTTGTTAAAACCTTAAGATCATTTCAACATANTTAATGAAGGAAGGTATTAATGTTTATAAAATTAGATACATTGAGAGAACGCCTACATGGTGTGGTACTAAATAAAGGTGATCAAGGCCATGATATTGATGGGTTGGAGGGTGAGCTTGATGCNCTANCAGACAGTTATGATGATTTGATTAATTTCTCTAAAAAACTCTCGTCTCTTAAAATAAGAGAAGATTGGCCTTACTNAGAGCCCAATACCATTGATGAAATAAAAAATGAAATGGACCCTTCGAGACCCTTGGGAGAAATTCGGGAAATAGATTTGGATGATAGTGCTAAAAGGGTCAAAGCTGCATTTCTTGGATCTTTATGCGGGTGTGTTTTGGGAAAACCTATTGAAGTACAACTTACTGGTAATGAAATTAAAAAAGCCTTAGAAAAAATAAATGAATGGCCCTTGAATCAGTATGTTTCTAAAGATATTGAAGGTGTTTTGGAAAGAGTTCATAGGTCTTTCCCCGAAACCGCTAGGGAATACATCAAATATGTAGCCCCAGATGATGACATTAATTACACCATTATGGGGATGTTAATTCTGGAGAAATTTGGCCCCGGATTCACGCATGAACAGATGAAGGAGTTATGGATGCATCATCTTCCTATAGGTACAACTTTTGGACCCGAAAGAACAATCTTGTTAAAAACGGGTAGCCAAAGTTTGGATATTGCACANAGGGAAAGTTTTGTAGCAAAAGGTGGTGTTGGAGGTAGTCCTACTAGGGTAGTCGATCAANNCGANAGTTTCATGGATGAATTTAATGATATTTTAAATCCAGGAGATGAATTGTGCGGGGCAGCAATAAGAGCAGATGCTTATGGTTATGCTTTTCCAGGNAATCCTGAAATAGCTGCTGAGCTTGCGTGGAGAGACTCAAGTTTTACTCATAACAGGACAGGTATTTATGGGACGATGTTTATAGCAGCCGCGATATCCCTTGCTCAAGTACTTGATGATNGGAATCAGATAATTGAGACTTCACTAAAGTTTGTACCTCAAAAAAGCAGGTTTTTTGAAAGGGTTTCGGTTGCTTTTCAAGACGTAAAGGAGTCTTCAACTTGGGAGGAGGCTTACGGNAAAATAAATAATAAATTAGGAGAATATGGACACTGTAGAATATACCAGGAAATTGGAATGTTGATTAACACTCTCATATTCGCTGAAAATATAGGACACGGTATATGTATTCAAGTAAGCCAAGGAGCAGATACTGACAGTTTTGGGGCAACGGCAGGTTCGATACTTGGTGCATTTTTTGGTTTAGAGGGTCTCGAAGATCGTTGGCTAGAACCCTTTAATGATGATATTCACACTGGATTAGCTTGGTTTTTCGAAAGATCAGTTTCTGAGTTGTCTAATAGAATGGGTAGATTACCAACAGTAGTTCGAAGTTGAATCCATTTTTCAAAAAGGATTTCTTCACTACAGGGAAAAGAAAACCCAGAGCATTGGCGATAGTAAAAGTGGTTGTGGCTTTGCGAATTACGGTATTACAGCCATGCAGTGGCACTATGCTTTATAATAATGTATTATGGNTTTAATTTAATCGAAGGAGTTGGTTTTGGCTAAATATTTACTTAGAGGATCTTACACATCTGAGGCTTGGGCTGCCCAGGTTAAAGATCCTAAAAATAGAATTGAGGCTGTTCGCCCAGTATTTGATCAATTAGGTGGATCGATTGAATCTGCTTATTTTGCATTTGGAGNTGATGATTTGGTGTTGATAATGGAAATGCCAGATAATGTNTCAGCTGCAGCATTGTCTATCGCTGTGGCAGCTGGTGGAGCTGTTAATAATATTAAGACTGTTCCANTAATGTCNATGGATGAAGGTTTAGAAGCAATTAAGAAGGCTGGGCCTGCAGGTTATAGACCCCCATCAGCATGATTATTGATATTATCTGTAGTTAATAAATAATCGTATAAAAAGAGAGGGTGGTTATTCCACCCTCTCTTTTTATTAAAAATTCTGATCTATCCGCAAGTTGTTTGAATGAGTAATTTCGTGACTAGATAAGGATCCATGTTTGATGCAGGTCTGCGATCTTCAAGGTANCCTTTTTGATCAACTTCAACCTGCCAAGGAATTCTGATAGAGGCGCCTCTATCAGANACACCATAACTGAATTGGTCAATTCGTTGAGTTTCATGGAGTCCAGTTAATCGGTTNTCATTNCCAACTCCATAATTTGTAATATGTTCTGTTATGTTTTTTCCAAGAGCTTCACATGCATCAATAATTGGTTGGTANGATTCTCTCATTGCTTTGGTAGAGTAATTTGTGTGACATCCTGCACCATTCCAATCACCAGAAACTGGTTTTGGATCCATAGATACAACTACATCGAATTCTTCAGCTACNCGATGTAGTAGCCATCTTGCGACCCATAGTTGATCAGAAACATCAAGTGGACCAAGTGGGCCAACTTGAAATTCCCATTGACCAGGCATTACTTCAGCATTAGTTCCTGCAATTCCTATACCGGCATCTATACAAGCTGTNGCATGGGCTTCTGAAATGTCTCTCCCAAAATTAAAATTTGCACCNACNCTACAATAATATGGTCCNTGTGCTNCAGGGAATCCTCCATCGGGGAATCCAATAGGTTGTTTCCCATCTGATTCAAACAATGTAAATTCTTGTTCAATACCAAACCATGCTTCTTGATCTTCGAATTTTGATGCGACTTCTGCGCATGCCGCTCTGTTATTNGTNGGATGNGGAGACATGTCAGGTAATAATACTTCACACATAACCAATTTGTTGTTTCCTCCTGAAATTGGATCAGGACAGGAAAACACAGNACGTAAGACGCAGTCTGAGTTTTCTCCGGGTGCTTGGTTAGTACTTGATCCGTCAAATCCCCATATTGGTANATCTGACCCGTCTGGTAAAACCTTAGTTTTAGATCTTAATGAAGGAGACGGTTCTGTGCCNTCAATCCAAATATATTCTGCTTTAAATGCCATGATTNTCACCTCAGTTTCGTGATTTTAANATTNATGATATAAAATAATNAAATTAGAACTTTTTTGCAATGTTAATTAACATGTTACAAATTTTTAAAAAGCAATTTGTTAATATTGTGTAAAATTTATATTGAANATTAAGCGGTTTTTGAGANCCTATAAAACTTTCTTGATCCAATTGAAGTGGCTGCANCTACGATCATTTCNGTNGCATATTCTTCAGTNATTTTACTTGTGTTAATCATAAANTCNTAATGNNGAATNTCATCTGGGTCACTTAAATTGAAATATCGTTCAAAATAAATCTGACGTGCTTTATCACGGTTATTTAGTCGGNATTCTGCTTCNNCNAAGTCGCANTTTTCTCTTTCGCTGATAATTTTTATTCTNTCTTCTATTTCTGNAACTAATCCAATTCTTAGAACANCTTCNTAATCTTTTAGNATTATATGTGCTCCTCTTCCNACAATNACACTGTTACCTGANTCTGCNATTTCATTAATCACCTGAGTTAATGTGTCTATAAAAAGTTGGTCGTCTAATTCATGTCGTTGAGTAATTAGAGAATTNGGTAGCTCGTTATATTCTTCTGATAGGAAACTAGCAATATTTGGGACGAAATACGGATCAGCACCAATTCCATTTGAGGCGGAATTTTGTAAAATTCGATTAATTATTTTTGAAATCTTCTCTTTAAAAGTGGCTGGTTCATCTTCTCTCTTTTGAATAGCACCTAATGTTGATCCTGTTTGTCTAGCAACCTGAGAAAGNATTAACCTATCGACATAATCAATGTGTAATTCATGTGATACTTTNGGGCCAATATTTCTTCCACCATTNCCTGATTTTCCACCNAGNGTAATGATTGTCATTATAAACTCCTTTCAATCTAAGACTGAAATGATAGTTTTAGTCTTTTAATTCTGATATATGNGAATCCCAATGTTTTGCAATTAAAGATCCTAAAATNTCTTGTGCAGTTTTTNNCTCACCATTAGGGAATATGATTATTATTTCATTTGTGTCTGTAATTCGNTTANCAGAGTCATTTAGTCGGNTGTTTAAATTTTTAATNTCTATCACTANTGACTTNATTGATTTATTTGCGGCCCTACCTATTGCACGTGCATTCATTTCNTCTATGGAGGCATAGATTTTNGCGGGACTTTCATTAGAATCGAGAGCATTGGCAACGAATTCATGCCAGAAAACTAGATGAGCGAGTACTTCTCTTGGTTCCCATAAGTCAATTCTTTTNTTNGAAGTTAATCCTTCTCCTTCAAAATANGCTATTCCNCTATCNACAGATTGGTTAATAGAATCCATCAGGATTTTAACTTGATTAGACATTTTAGACCTCAGATATCGATTCGGTGTCGGGTTGGATAATAAAACTGAGAGTNATGTGAAGTCAAGTTTCTAATAATTTTAAGTAAATTTGGAAATTATAAAANGATTAATCAAAAAAATTCTTGTATCATAGACATGTTAGGAAATAGTTTGATAAATCGGCAAAAAATGATTCACTGTGAAACAAATATAAGAAAATTCTTAGCAGTTATACCGTTAATTTTTTTAGTAATAATCTTATTTTCATGTACGGTTCAATTGGAGCAAGATGANACTACTAATAGACTACATTCTCTTAATAAAGAAATTATGTGTCCAGTTTGTCCAGGTGAATCAATTGATCAGTCACAAAATCCACTTGCTGTTCAAATGAGAAATTTGATTTCTGAACAAATNGAACTTGGTTGGTCAGATGCTCAAATAAAAGACTTTTTTGTAGATAGATATGGGCCAAGAGTGTTAATGTCTCCNCCNTCAAAAGGTTTTGGTTTGTGGGCTTGGATTATTCCACCATCAATTGTAATTGTAGCATTTGTGTCATTNGTTTATGTTTTGCGAAGAATGTATTTAGCGAAGAAGNACGTAACGCTTTCAGATGATGGAAACGATCAATCGGATTATGCTGAACGGGTTACCAAATCGTTAGAACCAAAATTTAGACGTATGAACGATATGGAGAAAACAATTGGCGATTGATTTAGGCAATGTAGCGTTAGTTCTTGCATTTATAGTTGCAGTTTATACAGTAGCGGGTTCGTTTTTGGGTATTCTNAGGCACTCTGANATTCTTGTTATAAGTGCAAGATATCTTTTCTATAGTATTCCACTATTTCTTCTGATTTCAGCTTTTTCGTTGGTNTATGCATTTGTTGGGAATGACTTCTCAGTNAAATATGTAGCTGAAAATAGTAATTTGGCAATGCCTAGTGAGTATGCATGGGTTGCATTTTATGCTGGTAATTCGGGTTCTTTATTGTTTCTAGTTTTAGTGTTTTCAATTTTGGCTACTATTGCCATTTACACATTGAGAAAAAGATTGCCTGTGGTTAGCCATTATTCTGTAGGTTTAATGGGTTTCGTAATTACATTTTTTGTATTTGTAATGCTTTTTTTTGCAAATCCATTAGAAAGATTGCCAATTACTCCGAATGATGGACAAGGAATAAATCCGCTATTGATACATTTTGGAATGTTTATACATCCACCTGTTTTGATGACAGGATTAGTTTCAATCACAATTCCATTCAGTATTTCTATGGGCGTTTTGATGTCTGGTCAGGGAGGAGAAGATTCATGGATAGACATTGGTCGAATTTGGGCCATGTTGTCATGGGTTGTTCTTACTCTAGGCTTGCTTATGGGAAGTTGGTGGGCATATACAATTTTGGGATGGGGTGGATATTGGGCTTGGGATCCTGTTGAAAATTCTGGATTGATGCCTTGGCTTATTCTTACAGCTTTTGTGCACTCAATTATGGTACAAAAACGTCGTGGAATGTTTCGGATGTGGAACATGGTTTTAATCATTTTGGCTTTCTCTATGGCACAGCTTGGTATGTTTATTAATCGAGGAGGTCCAGTTCCTTCAGTTCATTCATTCGCTCAATCGTCGATGGGGTGGTTGTTTTTAGGTTTNATGGTATTTACATTTTTTATTTCAATTGCAATATTTTGTTTTCGGGTAGACACATTAAAAAGTAGTTCGAAATTAGATTCAATTGTTTCACGGGAGAGTGTGTTTTTATTTCAAAATGTGCTGTTTATAATAGTAGCACTTGTTACATTGTGGGGAACGATTTTCCCTGTGTTTTCAGAAACTATAGATGATACTGTAATGACAATTGGNAGACCATTTTTTGATAAAGTAAATGGTCCTATTCTTTTAGCAATAATTTTATTAATGGGTATTGGCCCTTTACTCCCTTGGAGAAAATCGAGATTCAAAATATTGTTTAATGTTTTGAAAGTGCCATTATTCTTTGCTTTTGTGTTAGTGGTCATATTGCTATTTTTGNGGGTAATGAATCCTTTAGCATTATTTGCTTTTGCAATATGTTCACTTTCTGTAACAGGAATATTTTATGAATGGGTCAAAGGAACCAGAGTTCGGCACGGTCATGGNGAGAATTGGNTTGTAGCTTATATGAGATTACTTTTAGGCAANAGGCCTAGATACGGAGGCTACATTATTCATCTTGGTATAGTTATGTTAGCAATCGGAATTATTGGATCGTCATTTTATGACTTNCAAAAAGATTTTGTTTTGAGTCCTGGAGATTCTGCGCAAGCNGGAGATTATTCNTTTAAGTATTTGGATGTGACGACCAAGCAATTTTCAGANAGAGAAGAACAGATAGCACGATTTGAAGTNTCTAACCAGGAACAAAGAATTGGGATTTTGTCTCCATTTAGATCGTTTTATCCAGAAAAACGTATTTCAGCAACTCGAGGAGCTATCCATAGTACTCTNTTGGAGGATTTTTATATTGTTGCTTCGGAAATTTCTGAAAATAAACAAGGTGTTTTTCGNGTTTATATNAATCCTTTNGTTTGGTGGATGTGGCTTTCGGGNCCGATAATATTTTTCGGTGCAATGTTTGCAATTTCTCCNATGAGAATTGGCTGGATNAAAAAGAAAAGTAGAGTGGTTNCGTAATGTTGGTCTTNGGTTCATTATTACTTTCAATAATNCCANTATTNGTAATTATATATGTTTGTTTAAAGCGAGAATCATTNCGNGAATTTGAAACNATATATACATCTTTCGACCCACAATTTAAAATTCAGTGGGATAATGCTGTTCAAGGNTTAGTGAATGCTGAAATAGAGAATGGAATAGGTAATTTGGATTATTCAGACTATCAATGGATTAGAAATGAATATATTAATGAAGCGGCATTGGCACTACGCTCAATGAAATTAACCAAGAGTCAAGAAGAAATATTGCTTAACGANTTGCATGAGAAAGCCACTTTTGAAAATACNCATAGTGATGCAGTTGAAGATATTGTAGATTTGAGAAAATCTGAATGATCCTGCTTCTTAGATTACTGGTTTTGTTTGTTTCTGCATCCCTATTCGTGTTCTTTTTACCCATTACTGAAGCTCAATCATTCCCAGATAAAATAACTGGACAAGTAATTAATAGATCAGAGAATGCTTCAAGTGTTGAAGGTTCAAAAGTGTTTTTATATGGGAAGGATTTAGAAGAAGAATTTTTGATTCAAGAACAACTAGTTGCAAGAGATGGCTCATTTCAGTTTAATGATTTGCACATTAGTCCTCTAACTAGATATTTTGTTTCAGTTGAATTTTTGGGTGTGTTCTATGTTGAGGAAGTTGTGAATAGTGATGGTAGTTTTCNAAAAGAGATGTTGATTAATGTTTACGAAACTACTTCAAATGAAGATGTGATAGATGCATTGTCGGTTTCCATTTTATTTTCTGATGTAATTAAGGACTCAAAACAAATTTCAGTAATGGAGATTGTTNTATTAAATAATACTTCTAAACAGACTTATATTCCTGGGGATCGACCGATGGACCTGATTAGATTTGGTCTACCAGGNGATGTGGTTAATTTGGACGTTGATTCAAACATTGTAGGTTATGATTTTATTCAAGTGGATAAAGGTTTTGCACTTGTTGCTAACATTCCTCCGGGAGTACATGAGGTAGCATATACATACTTTCTAAATTATGAAGATGCAGAATTAAGTTTTGCTCATTCTTTACGTTATGGAGCTGGAATTTTAAGAGTTTTGATTAATGAGAGTGATGGGAAAATAATTTCAGAAAAATATAACAAACCTCAGCTTACAGACATTGGAGGACAGAGTTATTTGGTTATAGAATCTAAAGAAATTGTCAAAGGTGAGGATGTTTCTTTGAGATTATATAATCTTCCACAAAATTCATATCTAGAAGAATTTTTTANTAAGTTTCAAGGTTTTAGATATGAATTTTTCCCAGTTTCGATTTTGTTGTTATTGTTATTAGGGTTTTTAGCAATTGGATCTTTCAACTCTGGTCGTCGAAAGATTAATGATTGATTCAGGAATATTCTTCGATTAGCATTCCCAAGATTACTGAATCGAATCGAGCACCGTGGTGAGGTCTACTTTGTCTTAGGGTTCCTTCATGAGTGAATCCTAAATGTAANAACATNTTGTGAGCTGCTTCGTTATATNTAGGGACATCCGCCCATATATGGTATAGATTGTGGATTTCGAATGATTGGCGTATCAGTTCTTTTGCAGTAGCGGTTCCATATCCNTCATGCCATTTTTCTTTTGCTCCAATCAGAATAGATATTTGTCCTCCGCCTATAGATTCTTCAATTGCAATATGTGCTTCACCAATATGCTCCCCTTCTTCTGTGTCAACTGAAAAAATCACATGTTCTGGGTCATCAAATATGCGATTAAAAGCTTCTTCGTTTGACNTTAAGGCTTCTTCAGGATGATAGCCTAAATGGGCCGGATCTCCATATGAATATCTTCCAAACCAACTATCAGCTACGTCTTCATCATGAAGCCAATTAGCAACTCTTTCTACGTCTTGTCTAGTGACATGACGGAAAATAATTTTTCTTTCTGGGTGAGTCATATTAAAACCAACAATTTTTCTTAATTATAACTATATATATATTATTTGATCAAATAATAAGTAGAATTGTCAAAGGANTATGTGGGTTTGTAGAAAAATGTAACAATTCCTCCAAGAATAGTTACTAATCCAGCAAATATAAAAGTGTTTTGAGTTCCCCAAAAGTCTCCAATCAAGCCTGCTAGAATAGGTGCAAAAGCTCCCATGAATGATACGCCATATACGAGGGCAATGATTGTGGAGCGCATTTTAGTTTCTGTATTATTTATTGCATATGCAATAAATATTGCATGAAGGGANTATGCGAATATCCCAATTATCAAAATTAAAATAATCAACCATGTGTTACTTTCAACAAATGCAATACCTAAACTAGCAACTCCTAAAATCANCATTCCTGGTACAAGCACAAATTTATGATTTAGCTTGTCACTCATAAATCCCATAATGGGTTGTGANGCAATGCCCATAGCTTGAGAAGAAGCCATCATTAAAGGGACNGCNAATTGTGATGCTGGAGACCACATAAATAAACTTGTTTGAACTGAAAATGAAAACTCTAAGTCTCTAAGTAGGTAAATAGGAAGAAACGCAATTAATGATGTTTGCCCCATTGCTCTTAAAACAGTTGCTAATCCTAATACCATTAGAGGCTTATTTTTCAATATTAATTTAAGATTAGTAATGTATTCAGAAAATGAATCTACATTTCCTTTAGTGTTAGTTAAGTTGCGAACTACAAGCCAAATAACTAGTCCAACGANTACGGCCGGGAGTATACTCCATTGAAGAATTTCATTCCAAGTTAAGGTGATTAATATTGCACCGGTTAGTAACCCGCCAGCTATTATTGGTCCGAGTACTTCTCCAGCACTTCCTCCAGATCCATGTAAGGAAACTAAGAAACCCCTTTGCTTAGGGAATTTTAATGTTAATGCTCCTAATGCCAATGGATGGAATAATGAAGGACCAAGTCCACTTAGAAACATCCCAAAAAACAAAATGAAGTACCTTAGAGTATTCATGTTTTCTGGCTTATTTGGAGTGGATCCAATTATGAAAAGCGCGATTCCCATAATCGCAATAGATAAAAACAAGATCAATCCGGATCTATTGGTATATCTATCTCCTAGGTATCCAGCACCTACAGTTGTGACTCCGTTAGTAGCTTGGTTTACAGTATTTAGAGCACCTATTGTCGTATTACTTAATCCTAGGCTAGTTGCCATAACGGGTAGGATTGCTGATCTTAGTCCTGATAGATATAAATGTTTGAAAGTGTGGCCTGAAATAATTGTGGTTGCTAGCCTTATGCGACCNTGGTTTACGTCAAAATTTTCAGGTGATTTGATTTGATCTTGGCTCATGATTAGTATGTATTCTCTATGAATTTTGTAAGGTGATGAAAGTGATTTACTGGACCATTGCCCAATCCTATTGATTCATCAGCAGATTTGATCGAGTCTGTGATGTATCTTCTAGCTGAGGAAATTGAGTCTCTAATCGATAATCCTTTAGCTAAATTGGATGCAATTGCTGCAGAGTAAGTGCATCCTGTCCCATGAGTACGATGGGTTTCAATTCTTTGAGTCGTTGATGCGCGNACTTGGTCTCCATCATAAAAAATATCTGTTGGAGCACCTTGCATATGACCTCCTTTAAGTAGTACTGCTTTTGNNCCCAGTTTGTACAATTCGANTACTGCTTTGTGCATATCATCTAATGTAGAAATATTCATATTAATTAAAGTTTCAGCNTCTGGAATATTTGGGGTGATNAAAGTNGAAATTGGGATCAAAAANTTTTGGATAGCATGGATAGCATCATNATTNAAAAGTTTATCTCCACTTTTCGNCACCATTACTGGGTCTACAACAGTTATGGGGTTGTTGAATTNAGTGAGTTTTTGAGCAACTATTTTGACAATTTTAGAATTCGCTAGCATTCCTGTTTTGATTACATCTGCTCCTATATCGGACATTACTGCGTCGATTTGTGAAGCGACAATTGATTCGGGGATTTCCAGAATCTCAGAGACTGTTGAAGTGTTTTGAGCAGTAATTGCAGTGATGGCAGAGGTTCCGTATACACCATGTGCGGCAAAAGTTTTTAGATCTGCTTGGATACCAGCACCCCCTCCAGAATCAGAACCAGCTATCGTTAGAACTCTAGGAGATGATTTCATTGGATTTCCTTTTTGGAAAATTGAATAAATGATTTTTGAAATACATTCTCTACTCTATCAGATCTACTTTGTTGTTTAGAGCCTTGAAATCAAATGAGGTAGTATTGTTTAGATTTGAAAAAGTAGCGAAAATTACACTTAGAATTGAAGAGGAAATTAAAGCATATCCAAAACTTGGAAGAGGTCCTGTTGGAATGAATTCAAAAAGAGGGATATTGTGCCATGTTCCTACAAAGTCACTTGCAGGGAATAGCAGACTGCCAATTAATAACCCAGCAATTGTACTAATTAATGCAGAACGAGGACTGAAATTTTTAGAAAACATTCCTAAGAACACAGGGAAAAGAACCGCTGCACATACCAAATCTGCTATAAAGAACAAATAGAGTACACTCATGTCTTGTGCTGCTACTAATATTGCTGGTGGTATTAAAAGTATTGTGATCCATCTAGATGCAGGTACTAAAAGAGCGGTACTTTCAGTTTTTTGTTTGTACCTTGATAGGTCAGTTACTATAGTGCTTGCAATTCCATTTAATAATGTATCTATACTGCTCATCACCAAAATCACTGCCAGAATTAATGTTGTAATAATCATCCATGATGGCATGATTGTTTTGAAATAAACAAACATTGCTACAGATGCGTTGTCTGAAGTAATGATATTTTCAGGAACTGCTAAAGCCATGATCCCAAAAATCCCTGTAAGGAAAATTATTGGCAGGACTAGGATACTGGAAATAGAAAATCCTTTGATCAGACTTTTTATATTTTTTGCATTATATACTCTCTGCCATGATGCTTGGTTAAACATTTCTGCCGCAGTGACAGCTATAATCAATGTGAGTGCAAATTCAATTCCAGTAGTTGATTTGAATGAAAATAGTTCAGGTGAAATTTCGTTTACTCGTTTAATGGAGTCAGTAATGTCTCCAATCCAAAAGCCTGCAATGATTACAATTAGTAAAAGTGGAAGAATAGCAAAAAATTGAATCCTGTCAGTGAATAATGAAGCTTTCATTCCTCCATATGCGGTATATGCTACTGTAAAACTTGCGACAATTAATGCTGTAATTGTTAAATTGACTCCTTCGCCTAGTAGATTAATAGCTTGGGAAATTCCCGTCAGTTCTGCAGCTAGGAAGACAAACATGTAAAAGATCATTATGCAAATAATTAAGAAATACATTGTATGTCCATAGCGGAATCTTACGAATTCAATTAGTGAATGCCCATTTGGAATGATTTTTCTCATCCTAGAACCAACCAATACGAAAATTGCAAGTGGTAGCGCTGAGCCAATTCCATATCCAATAATTCCAACTATTCCTGCGAATGTTCCTGTTTCAGCAGGTCCGAATAGGATCCAAGCCCCTAATGCTGATGCTACCAGTGTGGCGATAGTGAAAGTGCTGCTCGATGAATTTCTTGAAACGATGTAATCTTCAATTGAGATACTGCGCCTTTTGGCATATAAAACTCCCAAGCATAGGAATATGAATGAAGTTAATATGGTGATCGATATTGCAGTGACGCTAGCAGACATTCTATCATCCTTTTGTCTTATATAATATGTATTACATTAAGGTAACATAATTTTTAGGAAGAATATGAGTGATAGGCTTAGAACAAATCCTACTGATCTAGATAGTTCTGAAGAATTATTAAAAGGTGCGAAAGAGTTCGGATTTTTTTTGTCTGAGGAACAAATTGGCAAATTTTTGATACACAATTCGATGATTGCTGTCAAAAATCATCGAATGAATTTAACGCGTGTTACAAGTTGGAAGGATGCTCAGGTTTTGCATGTTTTAGATTCACTTTCAGTATTTTCAGTGATTAAGAACATTGTTTTAAAAAACAATGAAATATTAGATTTGGGTACTGGAGCAGGATTTCCTGGAATACCTTTGGCTATCATGTTGCCTGAAGTTCATTTTACCTTATTGGATTCTAGGCGTAAGAAGGTAGATTTCTTAAAATCAGTAATTAGCAAACTTGATTTAAATAATGTGGAATTGGTTGTGGGAAGGGCAGAAGAATTAGCACATCAAAAATCTCTTAGGGGGGCTTTTGATTTGGTTACATCTAGGGCTGTAGCACCTCTGAGAACTTTGATAGAATTGTCGGCGCCATTTCTAAAAGCCAATGGAATTTTGGTGGCTCAAAAATCTGAAAAAATTCGTGAAGAATTAATTGATGCAGATAATGCGATTCAAACTTTCGGTCTTAATATAGAAAGTCTTCATTTCTTTCAAAAATTTAAATTTATGCCTCCTGGCAGAGCAATATTGTTGATGGAAAATATTAAATTATCTCCTGACGAATTCCCTAGAAGACCAGGGATTCCTTCAAAGAAACCATTGTGAATTTTGAGGATACGATATGAGCTTTAATAACAAGCATAATTTTTCATGGATGAGGATATTATCCGTGCCAACTTTGATTGTTCTTATTGTAGTCATTGGCATTTTTGCTTTATTACCATTGGTCATTGATTTTCAGTGGGAAGATACATTTTTGCGGCTTTCAGATATAAACGTTTGGGTATATGTGGTAGCTATGTTTTCCTATTTTGCAAGTTTTGTTTTTCGTGGGATCAGGTGGCGTTTGTTGGCTGAAAATACTGGGGAATTAGAACTCGGAAACCAAATTACGCCTAGCATTTTTCAATTTTCAATGTTTATTCTTTTGGGATGGTTTGTTAATTCAGTTGCATGGATGCGAATAGGTGATGCTTATAGGGCTTATTTGTTCTCTAGAAAAAGCCGTACTGATATTTCATGGAGTTTCGGGATATTATTGGCTGAAAGAGTGCTGGATACAATGGTTGTTTTTGGGATTTTAGCAATCAGTTTTCTTTTTCTAATATGGCAACGTTCATCTACGGATTACCAGTTACTAAAATATATATTTAGTATTGCATTTTTGATGACATTGTTTTTGATTATGGTTTTGATTCTCATGCGATTCTTCAGGAATTTTATTCAAACAAGACTTCCTTCTAAAATCAAACAATTTTATTTTCAGTTCCAAAAAGGTGCCTTGAGTAGTTTTAAGAAAATTTATCTCCTAGTTTTGTTGAGTTGTATTGGGTGGCTTTTAGAAATAATGAGATTGTATTTTGTGGTAGTTTCTTTGGGGTTTGAAGTGCCATTAATCTTAATTCCTATAGTAGCTTTATCTCATGCCTTATTGAGTGTGGTTCCAACTCCTGGAGGTATTGGAGCAGTAGAAGCTGGAACAATAGGAATACTTTTAATCGCACTGAGCAATGCTGATGCAATCTCCGTAGTTTTGCTTGATAGGTCTATAACATTTTTAGCGGTCATAATTGTTGGAGCAATTGTATTTGTGATTAGGAATTTTTATGAATTTCAAAATAGCAGTTCTAGAAAACTCTAAATTTTTTTTAAATGTGATAGAGTATTGGCAATAAAACTATATGGAAATTTAGGTTAAATTTTGATTCTGGCTCGATTCTGGCTCTAGGTATGAGGTGATGTAATGGCGCTTAAATCGGTAAATCACGTAGTAGTAAGACCTGGTAGGACTTTGTCCGACAAGGATGTTGAAATTCCCATTGCGGATGATTTAACAACCGTTCCTGGTATCCCAATCCGACATGAAGATGTTTCTTTCTATTCAAGAATGTACCCCATTGAGAGTCAGAATGTAGAGAAAGCTGCGGATAGAGAGTGGGTTTGGACTGTTTATGAAGATGACATCTATGAGTATAGAGAGAGACATGATGAGTTAGTAAAACCGTTGGTTGATGCTGCCATGGTTTCTGGTGATTTGGAGCCCACAGGAATTCCTGAAAATGATAAGCAAATAACTGAAGATATTCGTTCTAAAGCTAGAGAATTAGGTTTCGGAGAAGTTGGTTTTACTCGATACGATTTTCATTATGCCTATTCAAGCAAGAAGAGTTGGGTGCGTTATGAGCACGCTATTTGTTTGGCTGTAGAGCAAGATTATGTAATGACACAAAGTATCCCTAGCTTAGCAGCTGAGCAGGCTCATTTTGGTACATATGAGATTGAAGGGGCATTGATGTTGGATTTAGCAGATTATATAAGGGAGCGAGGATATCATGCTCAAGTCCATAGTCCTAACGATAATAGTGCAGCTTTCATCCCCATGTTTGTTGCTGCGGGATTAGGACAATTAGGAGCTAATGGACAGTTACTTTCTCCACATTTCGGATCACGTTCACGTTTAGCCATAATTACTACTGATGCACCTTTAAATCATGATGAACCTATAGACTATGGGATAAATAATTTTTGCAAAGAATGTCAAATTTGCGTTAATCGGTGTCCCGGTCGAGCCTTGGTCAGAGAAAAAATTTGGTGGAGAGGTGTAGAGAAATTCAAAGTAATTTATGAAAGATGCCGTCCTGTAATGGCTAGGTATTCTGGTTGTGCTATTTGTGTAAAGACTTGTCCAGTACAACGTTATGGGATGAAGCCAGTAATGGAACATTATGTTGATACAGGAGAGGTTTTGGGTAAGGGTTCTGAAAATTTGGAAGGTTATGACTTTCAAGACAAAGGTCATTTTGCACCGGGTGAATTGCCTTCATTTGATAGGAAATTTTTTGAAATCCCTCATGGAACTAAAGAGGATTGGTTGTTCGAACAATTTAAATCTCGTTTACAGAAAGGTACCGCCACTTCTGATTTTGAAGCTATGGAGTTTGTCACAAGTGTAAAAGATGTCTTAGACAAAGGTAAAACTACAAGGGGAGATGAATAACGGTTAAAACTTTTAGCCTTATTCAGACAATTTACATGCTAGATCGATTACAACTGGATGCAATTTTCAAGGATTTAGAGGATTCTTGGATTGAAGATTCAGATTATGAACTTTTAGTTAGGGATGCACATCTTGGAATTGCTTATTTTGATGCGGGTAAAGAACTTGATGATATTGATCATCGCGTAGTAGATTTAATTAATAAGCATAAATAAATATTGAGGTAGTTGATGGTATCTAAAACTAATTTGAAAAAGAAAAGTCATATAGTAAGCCAAGGTCCAGATAGGGCTGCGGCTCGTGCAATGTTGAGGGCGGTAGGTTTGCAAGATGCCGACATGGAAAAACCATTTATTGCTGTTGGAAATCTGGCAAGTGATGTGACCCCCTGTAATGTTCATTTGACTCGAATTGCTGAAAAAGTTAAAGAAGGTCTTTGGAATTCAAATAGTGTTCCATTTATGTTTGGGACTATTACTATCAGTGATGGTATTTCCATGGGAACAGAAGGGATGAAAGCATCTTTGGTGAGTCGAGAGGTCATAGCTGATTCAATTGAAACTGTCACTTTTGGCGAAAGTATGGATGGTTTAGTTGTTGTTGCAGCATGTGACAAAAATATGCCGGGGGCATTGATGTCGATGGCTAGATTAAATGTTCCTTCGGTTTTTGTTTATGGAGGAGCAATACTTCCAGGAAATTTTAATGGTAATGATATAAATATTCAAGATATGTTTGAGGCAATAGGCGCATATTCGCAAGGGAAAATTTCACACGACGAATTAGTTGAGATGGAAAGAGTTGCATGCCCTGGTGAAGGTGCTTGTTCGGGTATGTTCACTGCCAATACTATGTCCAGTGCAATTGAAGCTTTGGGAATGTCTATACCTGGTGCTGCCAGTATCCCCGCTGTTGATCCTAGGATTAATACGCCTGCATATGATGTTGGTTCAATAATGTACAAATTACTTGAAAATGATTTAAAGCCAAGAGATATTATGACTTATGAAGCATTTGAAAATGCTATCCGAGTTGTTCTTTCTATGGGAGGATCAACTAATGCTGTTCTACACTTGTTAGCTATAGCACATGAAGCTGAAGTTGATATTTCAATTGATGATTTTGATCGATTAAGTAGAGACACTCCTTACCTGACTGATTTAAGGCCCGGAGGTCGTTTTGTCATGTCTGATGTTGACAAAATAGGTGGTGTTCCAGTAGTTATGAATGAATTGTTAAGAGCAGGTTTGTTACATGGTGATTGTATTACTATCACTGGTAAGACAATTCAAGAAAACCTTTTACAATTTGATGAAATGCCAGATTCAAAAGTTATTTTCCCTGTATCAAATCCTAGAAATTCCACGGGCGGGCTGGTAATTTTAAAAGGTAATATTGCAACCGAGGGAGCAGTAATGAAGGTTTCAGCATCTCAATTGAAATCTCATGAAGGCCCTGCGAGAGTGTTTGATGGAGAGAGAGCAGCATTTGAAGCAGTAACGAATGGAGAAATTAATCCAAACGATGTGTTGGTTATTAGATACGAAGGTCCAAAAGGTGGCCCGGGAATGCAAGAAATGTTAGCTGTGACTGGTGCTATTATGGGTGCTGGATTAGGCTCATCAACTTTACTTATGACTGATGGCAGATTTTCTGGTGCTACTCAAGGACCCATGGTAGGGCATGTGGCTCCTGAAGCAGCAGTTGGGGGTACAATTGCATTGATTGAAGATGGTGATTTGATTACAATGGATGTAGAGACTAGAGATTTATCAGTCCAAGTTGATGATGACGAGTTGGATCGTAGAAGGAAGAAATGGAAACCTCCGGCTCCCAATTATACAAGGGGTGTTTTGGCAAAATATGCCAAAACTGTTTCTTCGGCATCTAAGGGCGCAGTGACTCACTGATATTGTTTCTGGCGATATTTTCTGGTTAAGAGTGTTTGAGTTGAAAGAATTTTCTTGGCGTTCATCGTTAATGATTTTAACAGCGATATTGATGTTAATTACTTTGGCGTTGATATTTTTGTGGGTTCCAACTGAAAAGAATTTGGGAATATCTCAAAGAATATTTTATTACCATGTTCCTATTGCTTGGATTGGGATGTTATCTATTATAATTGTTGCCATTAGTAGTGTGGTGTACCTGATTCGAGACAATCATATATGGGATGCAATTGCACTTTCTGCTGCAGAAATTGGTGTGATTTTAATGACAGGTGTGATTATTACAGGTGCTATTTGGGGGAAGTTGACTTGGGGGGTGTGGTGGACATGGGACCCAAAATTAACAACCACTTTAATCCTTTGGTTTATTTTTATTGCTTACTTATTGATGAGAGCTAGAGCTTCGAGTTCTCTCCAAGGGGCAAGGATTGCTGCTTTTATCGCGCTTATTGGAGCGATTGATGCCCCTGTGATTTACATGAGCACAATTTGGTGGAGAACGACTCATCCGGGTCTAAATATAGGTCCTTTGGCGGAACAAGGTTCTTTAGATTTTCGTATGGGTATTACTATTTTGTTTTCTGTTTTAACTTTTAGTGTGTTTTTTGTTTATATTTTGATTGAGAGATTTAAACTTAGAAAGAGTGAGTTAATTGTTGAAAGTTTATATAATAAAAAGTTTTAAAAGCGTTTATTTAGGTTTATTTGGCCTTTCTTTAGTGTTGAGTGTTGCATTGAGTGGAAGTGTTTTAGAAGCATCGACTACTTTTTCAAAAATATTTAATGCTGATGATCAAATATTTTCCAAACAAAATGGTTCTTTGGATTCGGGTTTGATTGCATTGTTTATTGTGTTTGCTATTGTTTGGGCCGGGTTTTTCCTTTATGTGTTTTACATGTCTAGGAAATCTCAAAATTTAATGCGAGAAATTGATATTTTGAAATCCAAGTTGGATGATAGAAATTCAGAAAATTAGATTTTTCAGATGGGTCATAAATTGGAAGAAGAAACTTTTAGCATCAAAGAGCAAACAATCTTGGAAAAATATTGGAAAGGTGGAATCGTTTTCCTCGTGGTGATTTTGTCCTTTGCTTATTTGGGATATTTAGCATTTGACAGTGCAAAAGTTTATTATTACACAGTTTCGGAAGTTAAAAATAGTAAGGAAATACAAGAGGATAGGATTGTGAGAGTCAATGGTAAGTTAGTAGACGAATCATTTAAGCGGGATGCTGGATCTACGATTGCACATTTTTCGCTTACTGATGGAGTTGAGATATTGGATGCAGAGCATGAAGGTATTATTCCAGAATTGTTTTTCAATGAGCATTCAGAAATTGTTTTAGAGGGATACAATAGATCTGATTCTTTCCATACTGAAAATATCATTGTAAAATGCCCGTCCAAATATGTTGCAGAAGCTGATGACGAATAGTATTTATAAGAATTTACTGAAATCTGGGTTTAGATTTTTACCTATCGTTTCATAGCACCATAACGATGATTTTAGAAGTTTAGTTTCTGAGAGATTTTCACCAATTAATTGTGTTCCAATTGGTAAACCTAATTTGCTGGTTCCAATAGGAAATGTTATTGCTGGTAGTCCACTTAAAGTCCAGGGTGCCTGGAATCGTTTATCTCCTGTTGAATTCAAATCTCTTGGGGCGGGTGATGATGTAGGAGGAGAAATAATCACATCTATTTCATTGAAAATGTTTTTAATGGAGCGTTTGAATTGTGTTTGGATTTCCTGTGCTTCATGATATTGGTTTGTATTTAATAACAATCCGTTTTGAATTACTTGGCTGACATCTTTGGAGTAATCTTGAGGCCTTAATTTGAAATTGGTTCTATGTACTTCTGCTGCCTCAAATGACATGATTTTTGAATGAGCATCTAGTAATTCTGGGACTGCAATAGGCATTGAAATTTCTTTTATTGTAGCACCGGCGTATCTTAAGTCATTAATGATTCGTAAGTTGTGTTCACGTATTTCAGAGTCACAATTATCAAGAAAAAAATCATTTACAATACCTATTTTCGGTACGGAGAGTTTTTGAAAAAGTCCTTCCAAATAATTTGGGTGACTTTTGTTTATCGAAACTTCATCTGTTGGGTCGTATCCAGCCATCGTGTTTAATGCTAATGCTGAATCTTGAATTGTTCGAGTGAATATTCCTACAGTATCTAAAGATTTTGCGTTGGGGAACACCCCGGATCTGCTTATGAGTCCAAATGTAGGTTTTAAGCCTATTATTCCATTGTATGCTGCTGGCCTAATGACAGACCCACTAGTTTGAGATCCTACAGCAAAAGGGAATATTTTTGCTGCGACTCCTACTGCTGAACCACTACTAGATCCTCCTGGAGTGTGCTGAGAGTTCCAAGGGTTTTTTGTAATAGGGGGGTCTCCAAATGCGTGTTCAGTTGTAATAGTTTTCCCCATTATGATCCCGCCGTGTTCACGGATCAGTCTAACGGAATGGGCGTCTTGTTCCGGAATAAAATCTTTAAATATTTTTGATCCAGCTTCAGTTTTAATTCCGGCAGTATGGAAAATGTCTTTTATGCCAACTGGAATACCCTTTATGGAATTAGTTTGAGGGGTTTGGGATTTAATGGAATCGTGAGAAATTTTAGCATTCTTTATTGCATTTTCTTGGTCAAAAAATGCCCAAACGTTTAGATGTTTTTCTAATTTTTCAGATCTTTTTAATAGAGATTCCATTATCTCAATTGGATTTAATTTTTTTTCTTCAATCGCTTGAGACATTTCTAATAATGTCAAATTGAAAATTTCCATTTTTTCTCCAATCCAGTAATTTATTCATGGTATTATAACTCCACTTGATGAAAAATTTTAGGAGAAGTTGTTGTTTAAGTCTATTCATCATTCTGGCATTGTAGTTAGTGATATGGCTAAATCCGAAAAATTTTATTGTAATGTTTTGGGAATGCAAGTAGCAGAACGTAGAGAACGTATTGGAGGGGCTATAAATTCAGTCGTTGGTTACAAAGAAACACATATAGAGTGTGTTGATTTGTATTTTGGGGAGGGCCATTTAATTGAATTGATACAGTACCATATTCCGGAACCAAAAGATCGCCCAACTGATGAAAGATCGTATTTAGGAGCTTCCCATATTGCATTTTTAGTAGAAGATATTCATTCGACATATCAGAAATTAATTGATAATGGAGCTCATTCAATGAACCCGCCTATAGAAGTTGCCCCAGGGAAAAAATGTTGTTACATTCAGGATCCTGATGGTAACTGGATTGAGCTTATTGAATTTCTTGGATAGGAACGAATTTTTTTAATCCTAATAACCATCTAGGATTATCTTTGACTACCATTTTGATGGATTTTTCATCCAATCCGCAGTGAAGTAAGTTACTCACTGCTAGGCGTAATCCTTCTGCCGGATGTGGATTATACCATTGTCCAAAATCAGTTGTGACAATACAATTTTCGGGGCCCCATTTTGTAATTTCGTTAGCCATTTCCATTGGGGTTAAAGTAAATTGTCCGTCACGTTCAACTGTAGGAGCGATTGGCATTGAAGCCATAAATGTAAATTCTAACTTTGCTCCGGTCTGCAATATTGTGGCAATTTCGGATTCAGAAGTATGCCCAAATGGATGTGTGGCAATCATTCGTTTTATTTTCATGGTTTTTGCTGTTTTAAAAAGGGCGATTGCTTCTTTTGGAGAAACATGTCCTGATGCAATTGCAATGTCTGCGGTTGCAATTAATTCCAAAATTTCTATAACTTCTTTTTTGAGTTTGCCATCAGAACCTATTAGATTNATTTGTGATTGAGTAGTATTCACTTGGGCATCTCGGGTAGGCATCCAAACNATTTTTGTGTTTAAGGGAANNANTTTTTCTACCGCTCTTGGATTTANTCCACCTACTGATTGGTTTAGAACGATTCCTCCTGCAATNAAAATNCCAGGATATATTTGATTTAACANCATCGATAGNGGNCCNGTTGGNTAATCATGTGATTTCAACACAAATCCGCCCATNCCGTATTCATANGCATATTTTCCTGCTTCAATTGCATCAGTTCNGCGTTCTCTAGAGGAATCGGGATAAGCGTGTACATGAAGGTCGAAAGANCCANCAATTATTTCATCGATAATTTGATTCATNTTACATCTCCGGATANTATCTGTATAAATAAACATATNTCATTATTATCATAAAAGTTGACATGGATTGTATAAACATGTAATACTTTAAATACTAATAGTAATAATACCAAAAGAGAAAAATAAATGTCGTTTTTTCATCANGATCCCCATTATGTTTCAGGCGTTTATGTTATTAGTGTTGCTGCAAGGATGTTAGGGATGCATCCTCAGACATTAAGAAAATATGAGCGACTTGGTTTTATCATGCCTAGTCGTACAGTTGGNATGTTGAGGCTTTATTCTGAAGAAGATATTGCACGGTTGAGGTTGATTAAATACTTGGTTGAAGAAAGAGGTTTGAACATTGCAGGAGTTCAGTTAGTGTTGAATTTATTTGCTGAGATTTTAGATTTGAGAAGTAAATTGGAATCTTTGGGAGTTCATCAATCTGAAGTNGACATTTCCGATTCTGTTCAAGAAATGTTAGATGCGGTCCAATTTGGTAGGTTATGACACTTAATTTTAGGAGTATCGATTAATGGGTATTGATGAATCAAATAATTTAGATGAGCAGTCTGTAGATTCAGAATCGATTGATGAATCATCTGAATTGTTAGGCAACGATGATCAATCTGATGAAGTGATTGATATCAAAGATTTGTTGAATGAAGCTGAAAGGGAACGNGATCAGTTTCATGAATTAGCAAAACGATCACAGGCAGATTTGGCTAATTATAGAAAACGGATTGTTGAAGAACGTCAAAGTGAGCGCAAATATTTTAATATTGATCTNCTAGGAAAATTAATATCAATTTCTGATGATTTGAATCGGGCAACCAAGATGAATTCTGATCNACATGTGGAGCAANCTTGGATTGATGGGGTAGATCTAGTATCCAAAAATCTTTTGAAGATTATAGAGTCTCAAGGAGTTCAGAAGATTGAAGCAACAATGAATTCNCAGTTTGATCCACATGAGCATCAGGCGATTTTATTTCAAGACTCAGAACAAATTGAGGAAGGCTTAATTATTGAAGTAATTCAAGAAGGGTATAAATTACATGATCGTTTAATTAGGGCAACACAAGTAATTGTTGCTAAGAAACCAAATANTGAACAAGAAATTAAAGAGAAAAATTCGGAGGTTTAGTCGAAATGGCTAATATTTTAGGAATCGATTTAGGTACCACAAATTCTGCTATGGCAATTGTTGAAAGTGGTGAACCAAGAGTATTGGAAAATGCAGAAGGNGGGAGGACAACNCCTTCAATGGTTGGGCTGAATGCTAATAATAGTGAACGATATGTAGGTACTACAGCTAAACGTCAAGCAGTAACTAATCCTCAAAACACTGTATTTTCNGTCAAAAGATTTATGGGGAAGCGATTTAATGACCAAAGTGTTCAAGATGATGTCAAAATNATGCCNTTTAAAATTGCTTCACATACCAATGGTGATGCTTACGTAGAGATGTTATCGAAACCTTATGCTCCACCAGAAATTTCAGCTATGGTTCTTCAGAAATTAAAACAAGATGCTGAGGCAAAGCTTGGTGAGAAAATAACCCAGGCAGTCATTACAGTTCCTGCATATTTTAATGATAGTCAGAGGAATGCCACGAAAGATGCCGGTCGGATAGCAGGATTGGAAGTGTTAAGGATAATTAATGAACCAACAGCAGCTGCATTAGCGTATGGGCTTGATAAATCAGGTGAAGAAACAGTAGCTGTTTATGACTTAGGAGGTGGTACGTTCGATATCACNATTCTACAAATGGGTGACGGAGTATTTGAAGTTATGGCAACTAATGGAGATACTCATTTGGGAGGGGATGATTTTGACCAAATTATCCTTGAATGGATTGCAGAGGAGTTTAAAAAGGACCAAGGAATAGATGTTAGGCAAGATCCTATGGCATTACAAAGACTTCGTGAAGCGGCTGAAAAAGCAAAAATTGAATTATCTTCAGTTATGCAGACTGAAATAAATTTACCATTTATAACTGCTGATTCATCTGGTCCAAAACATATTGTGATGAATTTAGATCGTTCAAAACTTGAACAGTTGGTGGGATCTTTAGTAGGACGAACAGTAGATCCATGTCAAAAAGCTCTTAGTGATGCTGGGATTAGCGCCTCGGATATTGATTCGATAATTCTTGTTGGTGGTATGACTCGGATGCCATCGGTTCAATCTACAGTTTTAGATTTGTTTGGTAAAGAACCTAACAGAGGTGTAAACCCTGATGAAGTTGTAGCTATTGGNGCGGCTATTCAGGCCGGTGTTTTGCANGGAGATGTCACAGATGTCCTTCTTTTAGATGTTACTCCTTTGACTTTAGGAATTGAGACATTGGGTGGGGTTTCAACTCCATTGATAGAGCGTAACACTACAATTCCTACTTCAAAGAGTCAAACTTTTTCGACCGCAGCTGATAACCAACCTGGAGTCGAAATTCATGTATTGCAGGGAGAAAGGCCTCAAGCATCACAAAATAAAAGTATCGGACAATTTACTTTGGATGGGATTGCCCCTGCTCCTAGAGGAGTTCCTCAAATCGAAGTTTCNTTTGATATTGATGCTAATGGGATTTTNAAAGTGTCTGCTAAAGATCAGGCTACTGGAAAGGAACAAAATATTACTATTACTGCNAGTTCAGGTTTAGAAGAATCTGAAATAGATAGTATGATAAAGGANGCTGAAGAACATGCGGAGGAAGACGAGAAACATCAAAAATCTGTGGAGATTAAAAATCGTGCTGATAACCTGATTTATACCTCTGAAAAATTGGAGAAAGAGAACTCTGATAAAATTTCAGAAGAGTTGAAAGCAGAATTGAATTCAAATATCGAAAAATTGAAGAATGATTTAAATTCTGGAGATATTGATCAGNTTGATGAATCCGCTAACGTTTTAGAAGAAACTATGCAAAAAGTTGGTCAAGAAATTTATAGTCAACAACCTGATTCTAGTGTTGATATGGAGGAAGGCATTCAAGATGATTCTCCCGACACTGTAGAAGGAGAGTCTAAAGAAATATAGAATCTCCCCTGATTCATTATAGTACGTGAAAGTTCATCAAGTGGTCTCGTAAGACGTCATTTGCAAAATCATTTTCAGTATCACGAAGAACTGAATGAATGTGATTGCCATCTCCTTGCCTGTTATCATATTCGACAATAAAGTCTCCACAGTGAATACGATAGTAATGTTTGTGTCCTTTTGATGTGCCTCCACCCCATGCAAAATGAAAGTTGTCAATTCCTAATTCATTGANCATAGATAATTTGTCTTTTGCAATTTCAGGTCTTACATCATTGACATATTCAATAATGAGTGACATAAATAATTCTTTTTGAACCCCCGACATTTTGGATCCTATTAATCCTTCTTCTTTTGGGAAAAAAGCTTTTGTACTGTTGTATAACAGTATGTCGTAAGGNGCTTCTTCAAAAATTATTGATTGTTTTTGCTGAGATGAATCTAGACTTTGAATGAGCTCAAACCCTAAGTCTTCTCTATCGGATAANACNCTTAGTCCTTTATGTGGCCCTTCTTTTACTTCGGCGGGGTTGCTTCCAAAAAAGAAAGGGGTGGTAGAAATAACTTTGTCATTCCATATACTAAAGTGTAAGGAAACATGGTGGCCTTCAACTCTCCATCCCCAAGGATCATTGCTCTTAGGGTTTCCAAAAACTGTAAAGTAATACAATTCAGGATCTCGTGCGAAACTTTTGATTCCATGACTAGCTTCAATTTTACCAAGTATAGACTCTAATTCGATGATTTGTTTTGCTTGGGCAAAAGCATGCTTGTCCAAACATGTTTCCATTATTGAAAATGCTAANTGTCTCTGGATTTCATTCATGTCGCGAATTGCGAGTCCATGTCTGTTTAAAGGAGGGTAATACCAAAAAACTCGTTCTCCATCCAAGTATTCAAATGTGGCTTTATCTAACTGGTCAGGATTTAGACTTTCGAGCCATGTTGAAGCAGCANATGAAATTTCGTTTGTTGGATGTATATGTGGATGAGCCATGGTACTTCTCCAAATGAATTTAGATAGTGATGAAGTGACTTTATCGCACTGGATTCTTGTTGGCAAGCAAACTATAACTGATAAAAATTATTGGGTATAGAATNTCCCCCAAACAAAACATAGTTAGTGTTCCAGGAAATAGATTCCTGAAGACTATATTACTTCCTGAGATTCTCCAATGTCATCAACAATATCCCCGCCCAATTNTTGTCCAGTCATCTTTATTTGTCCAAATTCTTCCCTGTATCCATTGTGCATTGTTCGTGCATCGCTAGAATAGAGTACAAATCTTGCACCTTCTTTTAACCATTTTTGGGTCAGTTCAACTGTTTGGTGATGAATAAGTACAGGNATCCCGGCGGTTTTACTGAGGGAGATTATCTTTCTAAGTGCTGATTCATAGTCAGGGTGATCATATTGATCCGGGATTCCCAGAGTTACAGTTAAATCATTAGGTCCGACAAAAATTCCATCGATTCCATCGATTTTAAGAATATTTTCAAGATTCTCAATTGCAGGAACACTTTCTATTCCAATTATACAAACATTATTTTTATTNTTGTCTTCTAGATATTCACGTGTTGCTTTGCTAGGTAACACGTTTTCCTCAACTGCTTTCGCAGCTAATGCCCCTTTGAGAGGCCTCCATCTTGCAGCTGCAACAACTTCCCTTACTTGATCTACTGTTTCACAGTANGGTGCTAATATTCCTTGTGCNCCAGCATCTATATACATTGTTACGTAGTGNGAAGCAGGAATTGGTATTCGNACTATTGGAACTACACCACTGTAATTGAATGCAGTTAAATAATCAGCAACCTCNGCTCNGCTTCTAGGNGCGTGCTCAGTATCTAAAATGATGTAATCAAGCCCAAATTGTGAAATGGTTTGAGTCCATCTTGGGTTGGTCCCAACACTTAGCATGGTTCCNTAGACTATTCCGCCNTCTCTAGTTTTTTTNCTTAATTGTTCGCCGTTCATGCTTTACTCCAAAATTAGTGCTTTCGAAATGTNACTTGTTTTATATTAAATGATTAATTGGTAAATTTAGTATGTTGACCTTCCGCCACTAATGTCGAAGACAGCACCAGTACTAAATGAACACTCTTTTGAGCATATCCATGCAACTAATGATGCTAATTCTTCAATTTCTCCCGTTCTACCAATTGGGATTTTTGAAACCATATANTCGATTTGTTCTTGTGTGAATTCCTCCAGNAAACGAGTTTGTACCACTGCNGGAGTAATACAATTTGCAGTAACTCCCGAATGNGCAAGTTCTTTACCTAGNGATTTTGTGAGTGCTATTACCGCAGCTTTAGTACTCGAATACGGTACCATTCTAGGGTTGCCTTCTTTCCCTGCAACGCTTGCTATGTTAACTATTCTTCCATAATTTTGATCGATCATGGTTTGAGCAACAGCAGAGCAAAAAACGTATACCCCTCTAAAGTTCACTTTGTAAACCCTGTCCATTTCATTCACATCTAGTTCCCAAAGATTNCCATTTTTACCCCCAATCCCTGCATTGTTCACTAGNATTTGTATACTTCCCCATTCTTTGGTTGAATTTTCGACTACCTCTTGTGCAAATATTGGATCTGAGACATCTCCTATTTGCATTATGGAATTCACTCCATCGGATCGTAATTCTTCCAGTGTGGATTGCGTTTCATTACTGTNCATATCTACNAGTGTGATGTTAGCTCCTTCACTACCCAGTCTTTTAGCTATGCCTTTACCTATTCCACGAGCAGATCCAGTAATTATTGCAGTTTGGTTTTTAAAACGCTCCATTTTTGCTCCAATTNGGCAAGTTAATTATTTGAAAGATAAATAAGTTTCAGAGGCTGCTTCTACACCAATGCCCGNGGCTATTTCAAACCCTTCTTTTGGCAGAATTTCTTCAAATGCAGACAGTAATTTCAGGACATATTCGCTTTTACTGGATTCGCCCATGAGTCCAATTCTCCAAATTTTTCCTGCGAATTTNCCAAATCCNGTTCCAATTTCAATGTTGTAATCATTTAATAAGGCTTGTTGAATTTTATCTCCATCAATACCTTCTGGGATCCAAATTGGNGTTACTTGATCTAATTTGGATTCATTTGGGGCAAGTAATTTTAATCCTAGAGCCTCAACACCATTTCTCAATGCTTCNCCATTTTGTCTATGGCGTTCGAATCTAACTTCAATGCCTTCTTCNAGAAGAATTCGAAGAGCTTCGTGTAGACCTAAAATAAGAGAAATTGGGATTGTATGGTGGTAAGTGTGAGGTTTATCCCAATATCCAGCAATGAGATTCAAGTCAAGATACCAAGAAGAAGGAGGAGTATTNCGGTTTTTAATTGATTCTCGAGCTCTTNGACTTAATGCAACAGGAGAAAGTCCAGGTGGGCACGCTAAGCATTTCTGAGATGCTGAATAACAATAGTCTAGGTTCCATTCATCAACCTTTAAAGTGTTTCCTCCAAGGGAAGTAACACTGTCAATCATAGTAAATGCATTGTGACTTCTTGCAAGNTTTGATATTGGTTCTATGTCTTGTAATATTCCGGTACTAGTTTCAGCTTGTACTGCTGCAATCAATTTTACTTGTTTGTGTTTNTTTAGTTCAGATTCTAGTTTTTCTATAGGAAAGGGCTTTCCCCAATCTCCTTCTAAAACTACAGTNTTACATCCAATTCGTTTTGCCATTTCCGCCATGCGTTCTCCAAAGAATCCGCAATTACATATTATGATTGTGTCGCTTGGCTCTAGAAGACTATTTATTCCTGCTTCCATTCCTGCAGAACCAGTTCCAGATATTGCAAATGTAGTATTTTCATTTGTTTGGAATAAGATTTTCAACATTTCAGAAACTTCTTCAACATAATTTAGAAATGCTGGGTCTTTATAACTCGTAATTGGCTTNGACATTGCGTGNAGTACTCTGGGATCCACATTACATGGCCCAGGTCCTAGCAATATTCTTTCGGGTAATTGTGCAGGTTTGAAATTTTTAGTCATAGTTAATTTATTAATGGNTTGTGATCCTATCATAATTATCTTCTAAACGTATTATGTCATCTTCTCCTAAGTAATTACCATATTGAACTTCAATTAATTCGATCGGGCAATTACTTATGTTTTTAATTCTATGCGGAGTACCTAATGGAATTTTAAGAGATTCATTAACATGTAATTGAAATTTTTCATTTCCAAGGGTCACTTCAGCTAATCCTGNTACGAGAGTCCAATGTTCGTGNCTNTGATGATGGACTTGTAATGAAAGGATACCTTTTGGTTTTATATATAATCTTTTAACCTTGTAGNTATCTTTTGTAAAAAGTGTTTCAAAAGATCCCCAAGGTCGATTTACTATTTTGTGTGATTTTGGTTCAATTCTGTTTTCGACAATTAACTTATTGACAATTNNTTTAACTTTTTGAGTATTTCCCATTTCAGAGATAAGAATTGCGTCNGGTGTTTCTACAATCGCTAAGTTATTTACAGATACTGCTGAAACTAATCTGCTCTGAGAAAGGATCAGGCTGTTTTTAACATNATCAACATATACATCNCCCTTTATTATATTCCCGTCNTTATCTTTGGGNCCGTNTTCCCACATTGCATTCCATTCGCCAATATCAGACCATCCGANGTCAATCGGTAAGACTACACAGNTGTTTTCAGTAGAATGTTCCATNACAGCATAATCTATAGANTCTGATGGGCAAAGGTTGAATTCTGTTGGGTCTGGCTTGATAATATTTTTTGATTTTGTTGCATTGAAATAAGAACTTGAACATGAAGTTGCAATGTCATTGCGGTNTTTTNTTATTGCGNTCAACCAAGTTGAAACTTTCATCATGAAAATGCCAGAATTCCAAAAAAAGTCGTTAGATTCGATCATTCTTTCAGCATCTTCANGATTTGGTTTTTCTNTAAAGTGAGATATCCAANATGNATTTGAATCTTTGCTTAATTGTTTGCCAGTTTTGATGTAGCCATAATTTGTGTTTGGTGATGTAGGNTTAATGCCGAAAGTTACAATTTTGTCTTTTANAGCAAGNTTAAATCCCTCTAAAACGTACTTTTGGAACTCNACTACATTCGNAATAATGTGATCAGATGGCATNATTAACATTATCTGTTCATTATCAATGTNATCATTTATTGNTAGTGCTGCAATTGTAAGNGCTGGAGCAGTGTTTTTACCTTCAGGTTCTAAGATCATGAANGAAAGATCTTTTCCTATTTGGTCAAAGTTTTCATTTATTAGGAATTGGTGTTCTTCATTACAAACAACTATAGGATCTTTTATATCTGTTATCCCATGAAGTCTCATAATTGTTTGTTGTAAAAGAGTATGTTGTCCTAGCAGTTTTAAGAATTGTTTAGGGAATAATTTCCTTGATAGTGGCCATAGTCTTGTACCACTTCCACCTGCTAAGATTACNGGCTGAATATTCATTGATTCTCCATGTTCAAAACGAATTATGAATTTTNAAGGAAATAATGAANTTTAAATTAATCCAATGATTTAATGTAAGCNACGATTGCTGTTAATTCGTCTTCCGAAAGGTCNTCGAANGCTGGCATCACTGCAGGATAACCGGAAACTATTTTNTCCATTGGTTTGACAATAGANTCTTTAAGATAATTTTCATCNACATTCACTGAAGATCCGTCTTCNAGTTTTTCAGTTTTGCCCCATAAACCTTTCCATGAAGGNCCGATCAATTCTGATCCATCGAGTGAATGGCAGGTGATGCATCCATTATCTTGAGAAATTAATGCACCTATAGCTTCAGCACCGCCTGCTGACAAGTCAATTGGNGTAGGTGTTGGTANTGCACTAAGATTGGCAGGTGCTTGTGGCACGCTAGGAGGTGAAGCTGGTTGAGGGGTGGGGTCAACAATTGTTTCAGAGCTACAAGCTATCAGAATGCTAAAAAGTAATCCAAGTAGGATGTGAATTCTTATGTGTTTGATTGCGTCCCCCTAAGTTGATTTGGTGAAATTAACCAGAAAAATTTGTTCATCCTAAAGTTAGCATAATCGCCATAAAAAATAAATATTTTCAGGTGCACTTTATCTATTTGTTAATTTGATCTTACATATTTTCAAGAATATACTTAGTGAAATAATTTTTAAAAAACAAGGATTGTTCAATGGATAAAACTTCTTTTATCGGGAAACATATTGATTATGCCGATACGCCTGTACTGTGGTTAAATATAGATGCGTTTGATAGAAATGTGATTAGGATGAAAGAATTTTGCAATAAGAATTCTGTAATTTGGAGACCACATGTTAAAGCTAGCAAATCTCCTGATTTGGCCCTTAGGTTAATTAATTCTGGTGCTGTTGGGATCACATGTGCCAAAGTTTCTGAGGCTGAAGTAATGGTTGCCGGTGGAGTTAGAGATCTTTTGATTGCAAATGAAATTGTAGGCAATACAAAAATCAATAGATTAATAGAAATTTCTAAGATAGCGAAAGTTTGTGTGGCTTGTGATGACGAACAAAACATTCAGGATATTTCTAAGATTGCATCAGATAGTAATGTTATCATTGACGTTCTAGTTGACCTGAATGTGGGGATGGATCGTTGTGGAGTTCATTTAGACAAAGCTCCTGTTTTGGCAAAGTTAGTTTCTGATCTCCCTGGTGTTAGACTTAGGGGTTTGATGGGTTATGAAGGTCATGTGATGGGTTTGGATTCAGATGACAAACGCGATGTATCAAAAGATGTTTCTGAATTAATTTCAGTTGCGAGAAGAAATCTAGAATCACAAGGCTTTGAAATTGAGATTTGCTCTGGAGGTGGAACGGGTAATTATTGGCATTCGGCTTCATTGGGAGGGATAAATGAATTGCAAGCTGGTGGTGGAGCATTAATGGATGTAAATTATATGGAGCAAATGAATGTGCCAAATCATGAATATGCGCTTTTTATCAATGCGCAAATAGTTTCAACTACTGTCCCTGGACAGGTTGTTTTAGATTCTGGTTGGAAAACTACGGGTAGACATACAGGTTTGCCTAAAGTTGTTTCTCACCCAGATGCTAAGGTTAAATCTTTGAGCGCTGAGCATGGAATGATATCTGTAGATTCAAATCATTCATTCAACCATGGAGAAAGAATGACGCTTGTTCCACACTATAGTGATTCAACTGTATTGCTTCATAGGAATTTATTTATAGTAAAAAATGATATTGTTGAAGATGTTTGGGAAATTTCAGGCTCTGGAGCACTTCAATAACCGAAAGTTTCTAGGGGTTTGATTCCAAAAGTTTGTAGTGTGTTATTCTTCCAATATCTGAAAAATTTCTGAGAAAGGTATAATAATGGACGAGAAAATTGAATCATTAATCGGTACTATGAAAGTCATGACACGCGATAATTTAGGAGTTGTGATCAATCCTATTTCATTAGACGATGGAGTGTTAACAATTGAATATTTTGAGGGTGAAAATGAGGATTGTCCTGAATGTTTGATGAGTCCAGATTCTTTTCAAGATATGCTNAAGAGAATGTGTTCCATTCAAGCTCCCCANGTAACAGATGTAAGTGTTATTGAATTAAAAAGCGAATGAATTTATAAGATAGATTTAAAGACTAGCGTTATTTAAATTTGTAAAACTTGAAAGTTGGGTTCTTGAGTCAANCAGATTACAATTCTTCACCATTCCGATTTTTTGATAACCGTGAGAAGTATCTATTATTTGTAAATACTTGTAATGAAAAACAAGTGATTGCTGAAAGAATTTCCATGGATGTTAAGTATCTTAGNCCGAGTTCTTTAGGTNTAAGAGTTTTTGATGCAGGAATGGGTGATGGGTCTGTTTTGACAAGGGTGATGAGACAACTTCATGACAATTTCCCCAAAACACCATTCTCTATTTTGGGGAAGGAGATTAGCCAAGAAGACCTTAGGATTTCGTTGGATAAGATGTCTGATCGATTTGTAGAACATCCCCAAACTGTATTAACTGTGACAAATATGTTTTATCCCGAGGCTACTAATTTAAGGCCAAATTCCAGTGAAAATAGAGCTCGTNTAAATTGGAAAGTTGTTGAACTTGAAGGGACCACTTCTCATCAATTTGATACCCAAATTCGAGATTTAGAACCTTTGATTTCTGAGTGGTGGAGAACTAAACGAAGTTNAAAGACAAATAATCCAATTTATTCAACGCCTTCAGTGATNGTATTCTATAGAAAGGATCAGAAAGATTTCTTGTCGAGTATAATTCCTGAAAANCANTATTGTCACAATTATCNATACGATTTGATAATTGCGGCACAGCCATTCCGTTCTCGAGTGCCTGCACAAACTAAAGTCAAAAACGTTTTAGCACCATTGGCTAAAGCTCTTGCAAAATCTGGATTAATGATTGTGATACAAAGTATTGGGAAAGATCCAGGAATGGAAATCATACGTCGGATTTGGCCTGATGAGAAGCCTTTCCAATCGCCTAGACGTGATTTGATAGTTGAATTAAAAAAACAATTAGAATTAATTAATGAAGATTTTACATATATAGATTATGTCGATTCGAGAGCAGAGTTTAATTATCATCTGCAATTGCCATCTGATGAGATGGCAAGTTCTATTGGGACTTCAACAACTTTGGCGGCTTGGAATGCAGCNATATATGTTGCCCAAATAGAAGATGAAAGAGTAGAAAACGAAATGCGAAAAGGAACATATTTAGATGTAACGCAAGAAGTGCTAAGAAAATATGACGGATTATGGTTTTCAGATGAGTCTTTTATTGTAACGAAAACTTAGAAAATCTTATTTGACATCCGAATTAGGGTTTCTTACGCTTAGTTCCTCAATTACAGCATTTTTGTCCATATCAATTGGGAATGGTGTAGGGATTATATGAGTACCGAAAATATTTATTAGTTGCGAATCTGGTTTTCCATCAACAATGTGAACAGTTGTCCATCTGGTATCATTTTTCTCAACATTAATTTCTCTAGATTTTCCGTTCCATCCGAAGCTAACCATCTCAGGGACATCTGACATATTTTCCTCCTAGAATCAACTATAATTAAAATATTTAATTNAAATNTATTTTTGTTTTGGAGCGCGAGACGGGGCTCGAACCCGTAACAACCTGCTTGGAAGGCAGGAACTCTGCCAGATTGAGTTACTCGCGCACANTAATAGAATAAACTTGATTAAACTCGTCGTCAACATGCTTTTACCAAGATCCCCAAGTCTTGCCAGATTTGATTTCGATTTCTAAAGGCACTTTAAGTTCGATAGAAGATGGCATTAGATCGTATAGTAGATTTTGAATTTCGGTTTTCTCATTTTCGGGGGTCTCGAAAATTAATTCGTCGTGCACTTGCATAATCATTTTGGATTTAAGATTTGAGATATCTAAATAATTTTGGATTCTTACCATCGCTATTTTTATGATTTCNGCAGCNGTTCCCTGAATTGGCATATTTACAGCCATTCGTTCAGCNGCTGATCTCACATTATAATTTTTTGATTCAATCTCATAAATATATCTTCTTCTTCCCATGATTGTACTGACGAATGAATTTTGTCTCACATTTTCTTTGATAGAGTCNATGTAATTTCTAATGCCAGGGTAAGTAGAGAAATATGTATTTATGAATTCTTTACCTTCTTTTTCTGAAAAGCCAGTTTGTTGTCGGATTCCGTATGGACTGAGTCCNTAGATTACTCCAAAATTCATGATTTTTGCAGTACGTCTCATTTCAGCTGATACATCTGAAAGTTTTACTCCATACATTGATGCAGCAGTAGATGCATGGATGTCTGCGCCATTAAGAAAAGCGTTGATNAGTGCAGGGTCTTCACTTATATGGGCTAAAATCCTTAATTCGATTTGAGAATAGTCAGCACTTATCAAGATTGAATTTCCAGATTTGCCCGCAATAAAAGCNTCGCGGACTTTTTTCCCNATTTCAGTACGTACAGGAATATTTTGTAAGTTTGGNTCATTGCTTGAAATTCGACCTGTTGAAGAACCAGTTTGATTATAAATTGTGTGAATTCTACCCGTTTTTTGATTGATCATACCTGGCAATGAATCTACATAAGTTGACTTGAGTTTTGAAAGTTTTCTGTAATCTAAAATGTCGTTCAAAATTTGATATGATTTTGGNTNGACATCTTCAATTTGATTAAGATCTAGCATTTGTTTTAATCTGTCTAGAGANGCTGCATCAGTTGAATAACCACGTGATGTGCGTTTAATAGGCGGAAGTTTCAGTTCGTTGAATAACACTTCTCCCAGTTGTTGGAAAGAATTGATATTGAATTCGTGTCCGGCTGTTGTGAAAATTTGTTCTGTTAGTGTTTTCAATTCTTCAGTCAGTTGAGTAGACATAAGCTTTAATGGCTCAGGATCTAATGAAACCCCATTTCTTTGCATTTGAACTAATACTGGCGCTAAGGGCATNTCTACNTCTTTGAAAATNGAAACAGAAGAGATTTGTTCAAGTTCTGGTTCGAGACAATTTTTTAACTGTAAAGAATAATCAGCATCAGCGCATGCATATGCTGANGTTTCTTTAATAGAAACTTGATTCATAGTAATTTGTTTTACGCCTTTTCCAATCAAGTCTGTAATTGGTGTCATTTCTTTTTGCAGATATTCCAAAACAAGTGGTTTTAAACCCAAAGAACGTTTTCCAATTAAATGTGCTGCTAGGATTGTGTCAAANGAAACGTTGGATACTTCGAATCCATGTTCNTCAAGAATAGTAATATCATAGTTAGAATTGTGGGCGATTTTATCTATTTCTGGATTTGAAAATAAAGGATTCAATTTCTCATGAATTTCTGTCATGGATAATTGGTCGCCTATGTTGTGACTAATNGGAATATACCANGCATTTCCTGGTTGAGTAGATATTGAAATACCAACTAGGTTCGCATTCATAGGGTTAAGTTCATCAGTTTCGGTGTCAAATGAAAAGATTCCAGTTTTATTAATATTTTCTATCAAGTTGTTCAATGATACTGAGTCTTGNACAATATGATAGTTGTGNTTTTTTTCCTCGGCTGTTTTTGGTGTTTGTGANGGATGAGAGTCAAGATTATCTATCTTTGATTGAGGNACTCTTGATACCAAAGAATGGAATTCCAATTCTCTAAAAAGATCTAATACTTGGTTCCTGGAAAAGTCATCGAATAGCGAAGTTTCGAGGTCAATTTTTATAGGAGCCTCACAGTCNATTGTTACTAGTCTAAGGGCTTGTAATGCCTCGGATTGATTGTTTTCAACGACCTTTTGTATACGTGCGGGTGAGATCTCAGTTATTTTATCCAACANATTGTTAATAGTTCCGAATTGTTTGACAAGTCGGATTGCATTTTTAGGGCCAATTCCNGGAACTCCTGGGATGTTGTCTGAAGAATCTCCTGTAAGCGCTTTGATTTGAANAATTGAATCAGGTCCTAGTCCTTCATAGCGTTCTTTGACGGCNTCGATATCATAAATNTTTTGTTGTTTCTGAGTATTGTTCATTAGTACTTTTACCGATGGAGAAACGAGTTGAAGCAAGTCTGAATCACCGGTTAGGATGATTGTGTGGATATTGTTTGATTCTGCTTGTCTGGACAATGTTCCGATTAAATCATCGGCCTCGAAACCATCCAACTCGAATATTGGGATGTTGAAAGCTGAAACCACCTGNCGGATTCTTGTAAATTGAGTTCGAAGTTCATCAGGCATTGGAGGTCGATTAGATTTGTATTCAACAAACTCTTTGTGTCGGAAAGTAGGAGCAGGAGTGTCAAATACCATTATNCAATTCGTAGGAGTGAACTGAGAAATCGTTCTGAGGAAAGAGTTGATGAAACTGTAAACTGTTCTAACATCTTCACCAGTTGATGAAATGGTCATAGGGTTTCTCATTCCATACCAAGATCTGTATGCAAGAGCATGGCCATCAATTAGTAACAATAATGGAGGAGAATTCTTCATTTTTGTCTTTGCCCCCCTTTAATTATNCCGCAATTATACTTTAGCTATGGTTCGCATTTCTTGCAATAAATTTTGAGTTTCTTGAAGTGATTCTCCCTCAGCATAAATCCTTAANAAAGGTTCAGTGCCTGAGAAACGAATAAGCGCCCAAAAGTCATTTTCAAGTTGGAATCTATATCCATCCCTTTTATCAATATTGAGCACCTTTCGATTGGCAAGGAATTGAGGATTCGCATTTTCAACACGATTTATTACATCTTCGTTTTTTTGTTGGGTTTTTTCTAATTTTATATCTATTCTATCGTAGTAAGAGCTTCCAATTTTCTCAAATAACATTTTTGTTAATTCTGACATTGATAAACCTGACAAAGCAATCATTTCCAAAAGTATTAGGCCACTGAAAACTCCATCTCTTTCAGGGACATGGTTCCCAAACGCATAACCACCACTTTCTTCACCTGCTATCATTGCTTTTTGTTNAATCATTACAGGTGCTAAATGTTTGAATCCAACTGGAGTNTCGAACACTTTTACACCGTAAATATCNCCAATTTTATCTATCATACTGGTCATAGTAATNGAACGAACTATNGGGGCACGCAGTTGAAGGTTGTCAAGCAAATGTAAACACAGAATTGAAAAAGTGTTTAATGAAGATACATAGTTTCCATTTTCATCAATTACTCCAAGTCTATCAGCATCTCCATCTGTTGCTAGACCTATAGTTGAATTGTTATTTTTTACCATCTTGCTGAGAGATCCAAGGTTGGATGCAATGGGTTCTGGTTGTGATATTCCAGGGAAGGCAGGATTAATATTATTATTGATCTCAGAAATTTGAGAGTTTCCGCCTGATAGAAATTGTTTAAAGAGGCCTATTCCTGCACCAAACATAGAATCTATTTGAATATTTAGATTGGAATTTTTGATNAGGTCTATATTGATTAGNGATCTAACATTTNCAAAATAAGATTGGTATGGGTCAGTGTATTCAAGGAAACGTTTATTTTTTGNATGATCTAGGCTGGTTGTTTTAATTATTTGAGATTGTTCAACTGCTTGGATTGAAGATTCAAGTTCATTTGTTATTTCAGGTGATACACTACCAAANAGTTTNAATTTAAACCCATTGTAATTACCAGGGTTGTGGCTAGCCGTAATCACAATTCCTCCACCTGCATTCAAATCGATTACATGATGAGTAATTACNGGGGTAGGGCTGAAAGTCTTGCAAAGAAAAGTTTTTATTCCATTTGCAATCATTACTTCAGCACAAGNATCCGCAAATTCTTTTGATGCAAATCTAGTGTCGTATCCAATNACTATCCCTCGGCTGCTTAGTCCCTGGTCATGCATATAGTTTGCAGTCCCTTGGGCACAATAACGTACTCGTTCAAAAGTGAATTCTTCGCCTATAATGGCTCTCCAGCCGTCAGTNCCGAATTTAATTATCATTTGATAGTATCTTCGTTATTTTTGAATAACCGTAAAATTAAAGAGATGAATCAGATTTTAGAATTTCGGCTTTAGATGTTTTTTCCCAAGGAAGTTCTATGTCGGATCTTCCAAAATGCCCATANGTAGCAGTTTGTTTGTAAATGGGTCTTCGGAGGTTTAAATCATTGATTATTGCAGAGGGTCTGAGATCAAAATGTTTTTCTATTAAACTTGCTATTTCGGCGTCGGGTANNTTGTTTGTGTTGAATGTTTCTACGGCTATTGATACAGGAGTTTCTACTCCAATTGCATATGCAAGCAAAACTTCTGCTCTGTCTGCCAATCCAGCAGCAACAATATTCTTGGCAACAAATCTAGCAGCATAAGCTCCAGATCGATCTACTTTAGTNGGATCTTTACCTGAAAATGCACCACCTCCATGCCTGGCATAGGCTCCATAGGTGTCCACTAATAGTTTTCTNCCAGTTAGGCCGGTGTCTCCAACTGGACCCCCTATAACAAATCTACCTGAAGGATTGATAAAATACTTTGTTTCGGAATCTAATAGTTCGCTTGGGATGATAGGTAAGATTACTTTTTCATGTAGATCTTTTGAAATCAAACTTTGTGGAGTGTCGGAGTCATGCTGAGAACTTAGGATGATAGTGTCGATACGTTTGGGGATACCATATTCATATTCAACGGTTACTTGTGATTTTCCATCAGGTCCTAAATATCCAACCGATCCATCTTTTCTAACTTTTGCCATCTGTTTGCAGAGCTCGTGAGCTAGATAAATTGGTAAAGGCATTAGATCTGNTGTTTCATTNCAGGCGAATCCCATCATCATACCTTGATCNCCAGCACCTATATTTTCTGTCTCAACTGATTCTAGTACTTTGCGAGTCTCTAATGCATTAGAGACTCCTGAAGAGATNTCACTTGATTGTTCATCGATNGAAGTTATTACACTACAAGATTTGTAGTCAAAGCCATATTTTGGGTCGATATATCCTGCTTCNTTTACGGCNTTTCTTGCNATACTTGCTACNTCGATATNTGCATTNGTGGTAATTTCACCCATGACCATTATCAGACCAGTTGTTACACAAGTTTCACAGGCAACTCGTGCTTGTGGATCNTGGGCTAGGATNCCNTCCAGAACTGCATCAGATATCTGGTCACATAATTTGTCTGGATGNCCNTCNGTAACAGATTCAGAAGTAAATAAATAAGATGGTGACTGCATGAATGTATTAGACATNTTATCCTCTAAGATGGTGTTTTTAGGTTCCCATTTCCCANCTGTTTAAGTAATTGTGTTGCTCTTCAGTAAGTTCATCAATAGAAATATTCATTGATTCTAATTTTAGTTTTCCAACNTCTTCATCGATGTGTTTNGGTACTGGGTAGACATTTGGAGACATTTNAGANGCNTTTAAGGCAACATGTTCTACTGATAANGCTTGATTTGCAAAACTCATATCCATTACTGATGATGGATGACCATCACCTGCTGCTAGGTTGACTAATCTTCCTTCAGATAATAGAAAGATTTTCCTATTATCTTTTAATTGAAATTCTTCTACATATGGTCGCAGTGTGGTTTTAGAAGATGACATCGCTTCTAGAGACTCTATATCAATTTCAACATTAAAATGACCACTATTGGCTACCATGCATCCGTCTTTCATCACTTCGAAATGTTCTTTACTTAATCCTTTCATCCCTCCGGTGACAGTGACAACAATATCTGCTTCTTTAACAGCATCTATCATTTTCATTACTTGATAACCATCCATTGCTGCTTCAAGAGCACGGATTGGATTAACCTCTGTAATTATGACTTGGGCTCCCATTCCACTTGCCCTACTTGCTAATCCTCTTCCACACCATCCATAACCACAAATAACGACTTTTTTCCCAGCCCACAAAACATTTGTCGCACGAGTAATTGCGTCAATAGTACTTTGACCTGTTCCATAGCGATTGTCGAAATAATGTTTAGTGTCTGCGTCATTTACGGCAACGATCGGGTACATTAATTTCCCCTGATCAGCTAAGCTTTGGAGTCTTATAACTCCAGTTGTAGTTTCCTCAGCTCCGCCAATTACATTATTTAATAAATCACGACGAGAGCTATGTAACATTGCTACTAGGTCAGCTCCATCATCGAGTGTAATGTGAGGTTTTGTTTCAAGTACTGAAGTAATGTGCGAGTAGTATGTTTCGGTGTCTACCCCAGTAATCGCAAATGTGGATATTCCGTAATTTTCTATTAGCGCTGCAGCAACATCATCTTGAGTACTAAGAGGATTACTAGCACAAAGTGCAATTTCTGCGCCTGCAGATTTTAATGCAATAGCTAGATTTGCTGTTTCAGTAGTTACATGCAAACATGCTGCTATCCTAATACCTTCAAGATTACGATTCTCTTTGAAACGTTGATTTATTTTACCAAGAACAGGCATAGATCTCGCTGCCCATTCAATTCTGGCGACACCATCATTTGCTAAAGATAAGTCTCTTACGTCTCCGGGGGTTTTTTGTATTGTCATTCTCCACCTACATATTAATATTCTATAAAAATTGTTTTGTTAACTGCGTAAAATTAGCCAAAATTCCAAAATTTTGTTTGGAGAGAAGTTTCGATATTAGATAATTTAATTATTTCACTAGCCCTAGAATTTATTTCGTCTTGCGATAGGTTTTTCAATCTATCAACACTAAAAGATTCAACTGCAAATGATCCCATTACTGCTCCTATAAGAGTAGCATGTTTTAATCCGGTAGTGCTAATGTTTTCCAGTGATGAAAGAGCACCCATGAAACCACCTGCAAATGCGTCTCCAGCACCTGTAGGATCAGTAATTTTAGGAAGAATTTTTGCAGGAACTACGAATACATTATCGTTTTGAAAAACTGTGACACCATGTTCACCTTTTTTAGCTACGATGGTGCGCGGTCCCATTGAATGGATTTTTTTAACTGCTGCAATTAAATTTTGTTCTCCAGATAATAATCGAATTTCTGTTTCGTCCAAAAATAAAATGTCAATTTGTTGGATTGTGTTTATTAGGTTTTGATGTGAGCCATTTATCCAGAAGTCCATTGAATCAAGGGCTATGATTTTTGGCCGAGCTTGCATCTTTTCTATTACATCTAATTGAAGTATTGGGTCAATATTAGCTAAGAATAAATAGTCGGTATTTTTATGGTGAGATAGCAAGCTTGGTGAAAAATCGGCAAATACATTTAAATCGGTGAATAGAGATTTGCGTTTATTTGAGTCAAGCTCATACTCTCCCCCCCACCTAAAAGTATTACCATTGGTAGATTCAAGTCNAGAAATATCAATGTCTTGGGAATTGAAAAGTTCTATATCCTCATTCCTGAAATCTGATCCTACAACNGCTACCANACTAACNTNATTAAAATACCTGCAAGCTATAGAAAAATAGGTAGCAGAACCACCAAGTGCATTTTCCCTNGATTCGAAAGCCGTATGCACTGTGTCATATGCGACTGATCCTACAACAAGAACAGACATAAGTTTCTCGCAGAAAATTTTTTAGAAAAAAGAATTTTAAAGTCCTGTTATTTTTCTGANCCTGTGCTTGAAGGCAATCCTTTAGCAATCCAAGATCCNGTTCCGTCTTCAATATTAAAAAGTTTTTCAGGATCCAGTCCCATGGCNGCAGCCATTTCACAGGCTAGACCACTNCGAACACCGACTTCACAAATAAACATTAAGTTTTTATCTTTTGGAAGGNTGTCTATTTCAGAATAAAGATTGTCTACAACAATATGAGTAGCATTTTTGACATGACCGTTCATNTACTCATCAGGACGTCTTACATCTATTACTAGAGAATTTTCATTATCGTACATCTCAGCGGCTTCATCTAAATTCANTCTGTAATATGGTTCGCCTGTTTCACGTCTTGGCATTTTGTTCCTCCACTTTTCGAAATTGTGCAGTAATTATTATTTAAAAATAATATTGTTTCAGACTATCATTTTTTTGTGTTAGTGCCAACTTTATCAAGGTTTTNTAGAGTTGATTCAGTTAGGGGGTTTGNNTTTTTTTAGCCCATTTTAAAGCATCTTTAATTCCTCTATCAATTGATANTGAAGGATGCCAAGATAAAATGGTTTTTGCATTTTCAATGTTTGCATATGCACCAGCAACATCACCTGGNCTAGGNTCTCTTATTTTATGTGNCATTGNGGNNCCTGAAACTTTTTTGAAGGTGNTGAAGAATTCTCCTACTGTGGTTCCAATACCTGAGCCNAGATTCAAAGTAATGCTATTAGGAGGATTGTTTATGTTTACATNACCTAAAATNGTGTCAAATTTTTCGATAGCNTTTAAATGNGCGAGAGCTAAATCCCAAACATGAATGTAATCTCTAATTGCAGTGCCATCAGNAGTTTCCCAAGAATTNCCCATAATTTCAAAAACTGGTTTTTTCTGNGANGAGATTTCAATCAGTTTTCCTAGAATACTATTCTGCTGATTTAACTTCGGACCTGATCTGTAATTNGGGTCNGTGCCAATTGGGTTGAAATATCTGAAAATTATTGCTTTCATTTTTTCGGAACTACAGAAATCGTTTAATAATGTTTCAGTTAAAAATTTGCTTGTTGCATAAGGACTTTTGACATCAATAGCGTCATTTTCCTTNACGGGCCTGTTAGTTTCTGATTTGTATATTGAACCACTTGAACTATATATTATTTTTTTGCATCCNGTTTTTGATAAGAATCGAAAAAGATTCATTGATTTTGTGGTGTTTTCAANATAGTACGATATAGGATGGTTCATTGATTCTGGGACAGAAGTCAATCCAGCACAATGAATNACTATAGAAATTTCTGGATGTATTTCAAAAATTGTTTTTAAGGTATCTTCATCTGAGAAATCGCCTTGGAAGAGAATGTGTTTATTTTGAAAATNTTTTAAGTTGGTTTTTGTAGAGTCAAGNATTATTGGNGTGTAACCANAATCACTCAAAACCNATGAGATTGTACTGCCAATATACCCAACCCCGCCAGTTATCAAGATTTTTTGAGTGTTTTGATTTTCAGTGTTATGATTCATGCCACCACTATTGAGAGAATTATTCTTAATTTTAACTTTAATTGATTTGAGATGATTTTGGAAAGGGAATTTAATGATTCATGAAATTAGAACTTACACTCTTCATCCTAGAANTACGCCNGAGTTTCTTGGAAGAACTTCACAGAAAGTGCAAAAACGAATGGAGTATTCTGAACTTGGAGGATTTTTCTACACAGAAATTGGTGCCTTGAATCAGGTTGTACATATTTGGATGTATGATGATTTAAATCATNGATCNGATGTGAGGAAAACAGTTGTTGATGAAGGAGTGTGGCCTCCTGACAATTCGGAATTGATAGTTGACCAAAGATCAGACATTTTGATCCCTGTCCCATTTATGAGGCCTTTAGAACCTAAAAAATACGGACCTATTTATGAAATGAGAATCTATACATATAAACCCGGTCAAATCCCGGGTGTTATTTCTGCATGGAGTGATGCTATAGAAGAGAGAGAAAAATTATCTCCNTTGGTAGGTTGCTGGTATTCAGATATTGGTGAGTTAAATNCATTCATACATCTTTGGGCTTATTCTTCNTTGGATGAACGGCAGGAAGTTAGGTCTAAAGCTTTAGATACNGGAATATGGCCTCCAAGAAGNGGAGTTGTTCCTCCNNTGACTCAAGAAAATAAGATTATGCTTCCAGCNGAATTTTCTCCATTACAGTAAANCATTAGGGAAGTTATATTTATTTTTNNAGTAATTGTTGGATATTACTNAACGAATTAACAGTTTTTCTATAGATGATTTNATTGACGCAATANTTGTGCAATGTTAACATTTACTAANGTATGAATCACCCTTAGGAGGGGTATTATGCCATTTAGATCTTTTGGTCCTTTAGAGTTAATTCTAATTTTAGTTTTGGTAATGTTGGTCTTCGGAGTTGGAAAACTTCCTGAGATTGGTAAGATGATGGGTAAGGCTGTAAAAGAATTCCGTGGCTCAACGGACGATATTAAGGAAGATTTAGGAGCTTCGGTTAAGGACAGCAAAAAAGAATAGTTAGATAAATCTAATTAGCTGATTTTTTTGAGTAAGCCAATTTGGACATCCAAATACTGATTTCATATAAGACTATTATAGGTAATGCCACAATAGTTTGATTTATAGGATCGAATGTAGGTGTAATAATAGCTCCCAATACGAAGGCTATAACAACAGCGTATCTTCTGTTTTTCGATAAAATCTGAGGGTTTAGGATGCCGATTTTAGCTAACAACGTAAATACTAGAGGCATTTCAAAAACTACACCCATCCAAAATAAAAGAGTTAGCATTAAATTGACGTAATTTCCTATTCTAATTAATGGTTCCGCAATATCGCTACCGAATGTTGTAAGGAACTTAACAACTGGTGGGAGTAATACGAAATAACCGAAGGATGCGCCAAGGATAAAAGCAATGGTGCCAATTGGAACTATTGCATACAAATAGCGTCGTTCTTTTTTAGTAAGACCTGGAGAAACGAATAGGACTATTTGGAATAGAACAAACGGTAAAGACAGAAATAGACCTACAAGTAGACTAGCTTTTGTAGCTATTCCGATGAATTCGGTAAGTTCTGTGTAAATTGGCTTCGTGTTTGGAATACCGGAAAACTTTTCTGCTGGTCCCATCATTATTTCTAGAATTTGTTGATGGAAAATAAATGCAGCTATAGTACAAATCAGAATTGATAATGCACAGTAGGTGAGGCGTTTTCTTAGTTCTAGTAAATGTCCTCGAATGTTCAGGTTAGTTTTTTCCATTTAACATAATCTATTTCTATTGATCACTTTTGAGGGAAGGATCTGAAGGCTCGTCATTTTTGGGGCTAGGAGTTTGTTTTGGTTGATATGCCTGGGGTTTTTTGAATGTAGAGGTGAGTGATGAAGTCCCTTCATTATTTTCAGGTTTTGTAATATTCTCAGTATTCTTGTCTTGTTCGTCTAGGATTAAAGAATTGAAATTGGAAGATAAATTTCGAGCATCTCGAGTTAATTGGCCCAATTTTTTTGCACCAGCAATCATTTTTTCAGGACCTAGGAAAATGAATGCAATTAGCATGATTAATAATATTTCTAATGTTCCTATTCCAAAAATGTTCATGATTTTTGGTTCCTTAATATGTTTTTATTGGGCATTGATTACATTCTGGGGGAATACAGTAATTCTTTTTAATGCTTATTTTTATATTTAATTTTGCAAAAATTTTCAGTGTCATACAAAGTGGTAACCCCACAATGTTCAAGTAACATCCTTCAATCTCATGCACAGGGTTGAAAGATTTGTCTTGGATTGCATATCCGCCAGCTTTGTCAAAAGGCTCATTTGTATCAATATATGCATTGATTTCTTCTTTTGTATAGTATCGCATCTTAACATGGCTTTGTTCTGTTTCCGTGCATGAATTGCCTGATAGGAGATCTAAAACTGTGACAGATGTATAGACACTATGTGAGGTCCCTTTCAATTGATTTAACATGTTAAATGCTGATTTGCGATCTTTTGGTTTTCCAAGTGAATTTCCATTTAAGTCCACGGTTGTATCAGCGGTAATAACTATGCCAGAAGACAATTTNTTTTGTGAGTAATTAGATTTCATTTTTGAGATTCTGGAGACATAGTCCATGCTCGACTCTCCTGATTNCTGANNACCTTCATAAATNTCAATTGGAAANATTTCAATAGGATGATCNANTGCCTTTATAATTTGGTGACGGCGAGGNGATTTCGATGCAAGATAGATTTTCATATTTNTGGTGTCCATTNCCAAATTTATTTATACCTTTGATAANATTGGTTCCAATATTGAAATACANTCGATATGACTAGTCTGAGGGAACATGTCTACTGGTTGCACTGAATTGGTTCGATAATCTAGATTAANCATAATATCAAGGTCACGAGCTAATGTTTCNGGGTCACAAGATACNTAGGCGATTTTTTNGGGTTTTTTAGATATGACTGATTTAATGGTTTCTATNTCGCAGCCTGATCGNGAAGGNTCTAAAATTGCTACATCAATTTNATCCTCAATTTTTTCTANTCCGTTTTGTGCGAAATCGGTTATGAATGTGATNTTGTCNANNCCTTGNGCATTAAATTGACTGTCTGAGATTGCAGGTTTTGAATATTCTATAGCTATTACTTTTGCAACTTTGTTTGCAAAANTAATTCCAAAAGTACCAACTCCTGAGTATGCATCAAGTAGTATTTGTGAAGTTTTGAGATCTAATTTTTCTTCGACTATTTGTATGAGTTTTTCTGCTTGTTTAGTGTTTACCTGNAAAAATGAAGGAGAAGAAATNCTAAATGGAATAGTATTTAANTTATCTNTGTAAGCTGTTTGNCCTGTNTGAAGATTTATTTCGGGGTTTTGGAATGTTGGTTGAATTAAATATTCATTGGTATTTATTCCAGATCTTATGGACATCTGAGTAGTTTCAGCCACTTTATATTGTAAATTTTCAATTATTTTGTTAATTTTTTGATGCATTATTAGACATTTATCCACTTTTATAAATTGTTTTGTTACCCTGTTNATAAAGCCTAATTTTCCATTCTTCCGAATAGTAAATCTGGCATGATTGCGATATTCAAATGGGTTTTCAGCAGGTATACAGTTANANACTTTTACATTTGAAAGTGATGGNTATGCNTTGAAAGNATTTTCTACTCTTTGGGTTTTTATTTTCAATTGTTCNGGATATTCTAAATGCTGGTACTGGCAACCAGTNCATTGCAGAAAATAANTGCATTTCGCGCTAATTCTTTTATCTGAGGGTTGTATTATAGATTTTACTATNGCTTCTGTGTGATGTTTTCGTTTTTTTCGAAATCTAAAAATTTTTGCANAAACCACTTCACCTTCTATACCNCCAAAGACTTTAATGTCTTTACCCTCAAAGGTTGCNATATTNAATCCATCTATAGTTGGATNACGTAAAATTAGTTCTGCATATTCGGGTTGGTTTGATTTATTCATAGAATTAGAGTCGATCTGATAACGTTTTTGACTATAGCATATCCTNGTAAAGCTGTCTGAAAAATTTGTTCTTTCTATGCTAAACTTAATNCGATATGGACTTNAAAGATCAAACAACTAAATCTCGAAGATTGCCTGATTGGTTAAAAGTTAAAATGCCAGGAGGTAGNAATTATGTCAAATTACGCAATATGCTTCGTGACAGCAATTTNCATACAGTATGTGAAGAAGCTCAATGNCCTAACATAGGAGATTGTTGGGATCGTAAATCTGCAACATTTATGATTTTAGGTGATGTTTGTACAAGGGCNTGTACATATTGCGCAGTCGACACTGGTAATCCCCCTGCAAAAACAGATATAACTGAGCCGGTNAGATTGGCAGAAACTGTTGAGTCACTTGGCTTGAGGTATGTAGTGATTACNTCTGTTGATAGAGATGANTTGCCTGATGGAGGAGCGTTTATGTTTGCCCAGNGCATCAGGCAGATAAGNAATCGATTGCCACAATGNAAAGTNGANGTTTTAATTCCAGATTTNCAAGGNGATCTANCTGCTCTTGAAAAAGTCATANAGGCTTCTCCTGACACATTAAATCACAATATTGAAACTGTCAGACGGGTNTTTAAACGTGTTCGTGCAAANGGTGATTATGATTTGTCCCTAGAGCTTTTANAGCGTTCGAAAAGTATGCTTNAAAATGGTGTTACTAAATCAGGCATGATGGTAGGTCTTGGAGAAACTTGGGATGAAATTGTGGAGACTATGGAAGATTTGCGANCAGTAGAATGTGACCTTTTGACTGTGGGGCAATATATTAGGCCATCGGATAATCANGTCCCATTATCNAAATGGTACACNCCNTCTGAGTTTGAGGAACTTAGGGATATCGGTATAGAGTTGGGGTTTAAACANGTTGCNTCTGGTCCATTAGTCCGTAGTAGTTATCATGCAGATGAACAACATGAAACNGCAATGAGTTCNTATCAGCTTTNNAATTAATAAGTATCTTACCTANAGATANATAAAGATTATGGNTTTAACGAATCGATTTCCGCGTTTAAAGANATAATTTCATTTTCAAGTTTCTGGATTCTGTCAGTTTGATCGTTTGAAAAATCNATCATTGAATTTGACCATTGAATGAGCAAGTCTATATTNGATTTATTGTCTTGGATTTTCGNNATTGTTTCNGGGTTTGTTTGTATTTTTTTNTNATTAGAGTCATAAGAGAAGTTCTCACCATTTTTGAGGTCCTCAATTAATAATTTCCCTAGNGCNCCATCAANGTCATTGTATGTAATAAACAAAATATTTTTTTCAAAACTTAGGAATTTTTGGGTTCCTGATTGATCTTTCATTAGATGACAGATCCCNGTATTTANACATTCATCNGAGGCNTTGTTTNCAAAAGTATAGATTTCTATAGATTGAACAGNGTCTTGGTCATTTATCAAGCANGAAANNCCTGCAGTAGCATTAATTGGTTCGANATTTTCNTCNGTGCAGTTGTAAGGGGANTGGTTTTCAAGGCTATTCATAACATCTTGNATGTCTGAGTAGCTTTGATNGCACGCAGTGACAATAAAANATAGTGCAGTNATGNATANAANAATTAATTNATTTTTNGGCATTACNNTTTTCTAANTANGNTATTAGTCTGAGGAAGGTAATTTTCNAGGTTGCTGAAGNTTTAATGGTTTTGAATNATACATTAAATCACATTCGCCTGATTTAGTTATTAATACGGAAATACTTTCGTCTTCNGAAATAAACCTTCTTCCNAGACCTAATAGNGGCTTTGATTCNGATGAATAATTNTTANGNNCCGNCAATTNTTTTCCCTTTAATTCGAATGGGATTTGATNATCGGTCAGAGTGCCACTTCCTCCTTTAATTACTATTAGTTCAATACCACTCGGTCCGACATATCTTTTTCCTGNTTCAATCATTGCTCACCGATCATTTATTTTAAAGAACGAATCTTAGAATTATATAATAGTATTTTTAGGTGGGGAAGTATTANCNTATCTTAATTTAAAAATTCATTACTATGATTTGAAAAATTCGATTACTTTTNTTGCNGAATGATAATCTCTTTTCCCATTTGAATGAATTGTTGGAATTAAATATATGAAATTCATTTTNTGNAGNANTAATATTTGAATTTGTTCTATNGCTATGTCNATGCCGNTNCTTCCTTTGGATATGTCACGAGTCAGATTTTCAGGGATTGGACTAAAACTAAAATTGTCATNCGAAAGAATTTGTATNCCCCAAAAGACGTTTGGGATTTGTNNAGAGTTAAATTTTTCTGAAAAAAGCTTTTGGAAATCTAGAGTTTTTTGGATGTTAAATACTGGCTGAGTAATGAAGAACTTAGATCCAGAAGAGANTTTTTTGTANGTTAAANCAGTCTCAGTATTTGGNTTTTTATTTGGATTTATGGAAGTTCCNACACATAAATTGGTTGGTGCATTAAGTTTATTCCCTTTGAAATCTAATCCACGGTTTAAATTATTAACATCCATTAGTAGGCTTGTAGGAGTATAATCATTTACAGTTTTAACTATTGGATTTTCGTTTGTGCTGAATTGATCTCCTTGGATTGCAAGAATATTGTTCACTCCCAACATTTCTGCCCCGAGTAGTTTNTTTTGNATCNCGAGCTTATTCATGTCACGAGTNGTTAAGTTCATTAAACTTTGTGATTTCGTGTTTTGGGTAATCCAAATTGACGACGCTAGGGTNTCAGGGCATGGTGATCTCCCAGGGCTATAGGCAATACTGATTACATCTGCAATCAAATCTTTAGCAGGTTCTAGTTTTGAAACATCACNAGATCTAGGAGGAGAAAAATCACAAATGAAAACAGGATCTNGTTCGGTAGAATTNCATAAGTCTNNTATNTTTGGCATTTAATCGTTCGAATCCGATTACGAGATTTTTTGTTGCCTAAATCAAATCCANGCCATATTCCCTTCAGNTGTGGGAATTACTGAAACTTGATGGCCTTGGGGGCACTTGTAACGATCTTCNTTGNACGNTTTTCTGCGAATGGAAATTGAAGATTGTTCCATTGAGTTTTCACAGAATGGACAAATNACATGGTANATAACCCTGTTCCTTATNCGAACTGCTTTAATATACGCCAAAGTATTTAGTAGTGATTTGGAATCTCCGCCATACCTNAGGATNTATTTTGTTCCACTACTNATAATNTTTTTTGAAGAAGTTNGTGGTGATAAATTTTCAGTGTTTGAATAGTCTACAAATCCNCACATTACACATTTGGTTTCTTCATCANAGGTTGTCATCATTTTAGANGAGCATCTAGGACAATNAATTTGGGGCTTNCCTTGTAATTGTTTGNCTGCTTCTTGGGTAATGGATCTGTTGGNATAGGTAAGTTGTGCAACAACCATGTTTTATCCTTATTGAATAAATATTATTAACGGTTATTATGTTTTGNAAATATTAAGANAACTTTTTTAAAAAATCAAGTACTTTTTTATAAAAACCCACAATAAAAATATTTNTTTTTNGGGAAAATAGGCATTAAGCTCNATTTTATTGAGGAAATTACTCATAAATATTTTTATATTAATTAAATATTTGTTTAAAAATATTTAATTAATATGTNGTTTTAAGNTAATGTTTTTACCGNCAATTAAATTTGACGCCTTTGTTTTTAAGTTATATATTCCGCATATTAAATTTTATTAGAAGGGGCTTTTATGCCTATCAAAATTTTGGTGTGTGTAAAACAGGTAATTGACTCAAATATTCCGTCTAGTGCTTATGTTCTGGATGATTCCAGTTTGTCGATTGTTCCACCACAAGGAGTACCTCCGATAATAAATGGTTTCGATGAGATTGCGNTTGAAGCGGCNCTTCAAATTAGAGAAAATATTGATGCTTCTATTACAGTTGTTTCTATTGGCGATCAATTTGTAATGGATGTGATCAAAAAACCACTTTCTATGGGGGCCGACGAACTGGTTTTAGTTCAAGATGAGAAATTCACTGATTTGGATTCCTTTAATACTGTTTTTGTACTAAAGAATTTGATTGATTNTTTAGGGGGATTCGATTTGGTTTTGTGCGGAAGNCAANCATCTGATTGGGATAATGCGACAGTTCCGTTAGGACTGGCTGAAGTTTTAGNATTTCCAATAATCACACTANCTCAGAAAATTGAAATTCAAGATGGTCGTTTGTTTGTTCAAAGAACTACAAATGATGGTTATGAAGTNGTTGAAAGNTCTTTGCCTGCTGTAATTACAATCACAAATGAATTTGGAGAAGCAAGATATCCTACATTGATGGGNATAATGGCAGCTAGTAGAAAGGCTCCATTGATTTTGAATGCTTCTGAAATAGGCTTTGAAATTCGGGAATCATCAATTAAANTAAAGCGNTTATTTTTCCCTGNACGGTCAGAAAAATGTGAGATGATTGNTGGGGAAGATTTGGCGGATGCGGCTCAGTNAATGGTTCTTCGTTTGCGTGAAGAGAATATTATATAAGGTNNCGCAATGGNAAATATTTTAATACTTGGTGAATTCAGTAATGGTGATATTTCATCATCTACTAGAGAATTNATTACTGTAGCAAAAAAACTAAATTTTAATTCGGACTACAATATAGAATTAGCATTTTTNCAGGATTCTTCTGAAGAACCTGTATTTGAATTGCCAAAAGGTGTGGTAGATCGAGTAATACTAATTGTNGATCCNTTACTAGAAGGANATTATAACTTCGATCTNTTTTCTGTGGCTTTTTTNAANTTGTGTCTTTTTTCTGATCCTTCAATAATTTTATTCTCAAAATCTGATTTNGGTTCAAATATTGGACCTAGAACGGCTTATAAAATGAATGTTCCAATCGTACAAGGTGCAACTGAGATAATCATCCCNAAAAATTCCAANGAATTTTCCATAATAAGACCTGTTTTTGGAGGGAATGTTATGGCAGAAGTTCAAGTTAGTGATGTTNACCCAAAGATGNTTTTGATGAACGAAGGGTCTTATGAGTTTGAAANAGAAAATTTGCAAAATATNCAAGNGCAGATTTTCGAGCCACATTTAAAACCATCTATGATTAAGTCGAGAGTAGTTGAGAATGTTTCTATAGAAGTAGAAGGTGTTCCTTTGTCAGATGCTAAAATTGTTGTTGCAGGGGGNCGCGGTCTTGGAGATTCTGAAGCATTTGATTCAATAAGAGAATTGGCTATATTACTTAATGGAGCTGTGGGTGCTTCTCGTGCAGCTTGTGATGCGGGTTGGATAGACCATAGCTATCAAGTTGGACTTACTGGTCAGTCTGTTGCTCCAGAATTATATATAGCAATTGGTATTTCGGGTGCTAGTCAGCATATGGCTGGTTGTGCGGGATCAAGGAATATTGTTGCTATAAATAAAGACCCTGATGCAAGTATTTTTNTAGATGCACGTTTTGGTATTGTAGGAGATTGGAAAGATGTGCTTCCTCCATTAAAANATGCNCTNCAAAAGCTCTTAAAATGAGAGATAAAAGAATTTATTCTTCAATTGTATTTTCAGATTGCTTTTTCAAATTTTCAACAATTTCATCAATTAGATGATGNGGNACCATTTCGTAATGNCCAAACGCAGTCTTGAATTCTCCTNGTCCCTGTGTCATAGACCTTAGTTCAGTNGCGTACCTTAGCATTTCAGCTTGAGGCACTTCAGCTTCTACAGTTGTTATTCCTTCCCCTAGAGGATTCATTCCTTGAATCCTTCCTCTTTTACTATTTAAGTCACCGATAATGTCTCCTGTAAAGCTATCTGGAACAGTTATTTCAGCTTGAACAATAGGTTCTAGTAGCGCNGGGGTAGCACCCATCATTCCGCTACTAAAAGCTTGGCTACCGGCAATTTCAAAACATACTCCCGATGAATCTACTGGATGAAAACTACCATCAAACAATGTCACTTTAATATCGACTATNGGAAAACCNGCTAATACTCCTTCATCTAAGATTTTAGNGANNCCTTTTTCTACTGATGGGATATATTCTTTTGGAANGGCTCCTCCAACAATTTTGTCAGCAAATTCGAAGCCATCTCCACGATCTTTAGGCTCTAGTTCAAGCCATACATGGCCAAATTGACCATGTCCNCCACTTTGTTTTTTNTGACGATATTCGGCTTTTGAATTGGNNGTGATAGTTTCTTTATAAGGTACTTTTGGTAGCGAAAGAGTCATTTCCACTCCAAATTTTCTTTTCATTCGCTCAATTGACACCTCTAGGTGTGTATCTCCTAATCCNTTTAAAAGAGTTTCNCCGGTACTCTGTTCACGTTCGATTTTAAGTGTNGGGTCTTCNTCTCCAATTCTAGATAGAGAACTAGTCATTTTATCNACATCTGCTCTCGATTTAGGGGATACCGCCATTTGGTAAATTGGTTGAGGGAATNGAATAGGAGTNAGTTCTAAGGGATTGTTTTCACCAGATATGTAATCATTAGTAAGCACTGTATTTAGTTTTGATACTGCTCCAATATCTCCAGCAACAACACTATCTATTGGCTCTTGGTCTTTTCCTNGCACTGTGAAAGTTTGAGCNATTTTTTCAGTAGTTTNTTTAGAAACATTCCATACTTCTGAGTCACTAGATAATGTTCCATTAAGAACTTTGAAATAAGAAAGTTTTCCAACAAATGGATCAGCGGTGGTTTTGAAAACAATTGCAGAAAGATCTCCTTCAGGGTCATAGTTTAATTGAACTCGATTNCCTGAAGAAGAGTTTTCAGNCATTATCGGAATATTTTCATCAGGTGATGGTAGATTAGAAGAAATAAAATCAAGTAATTCTTGAATTCCNATATTAATNGTAGAGGAACCAAATANAATTGGTACAATGGANTTGNNGTGGACTCCNTNTTTCAAACCTTGTGATATTTCTTCGGATGTTAGTGCGATTCCATCTAAGTACTTATTTANTAGTTCATCATCAGTCTCTGCAATCAGTTCAAGAAGTTGTTCGGAAAATTGAGATGCATCTGATTTAATTTCATCTGGTAATGAATCGGAGTCATTGTTGAGAATGTTATAGACACCAGAAAGATNAGATTCTTTGCCAATTGGNATGTTGTAAGGAACGCAATTTCTTCCNAATTGAGAAGTAATCTCATTAATTATCCTTTTATGATCAGAATTTTCTCTGTCCATTTTACTTATGAATAAAGTACAAGGGATTTTTCTTTCTTGTACCATTTTCCAAAGTTGCAAGGTTCCTACTTCAATCCCTGCTGAAGCAGATATCAGGATAATTGCGCTATCTGCAACATTTAATGAGGAAATGACATCTCCTCGAAAATCAGCATAACCAGGAGTGTCAAGAATATTGATTTTATTTTGATTCCATAAGCAGGGAATAATTGATGATTGNACACTGGATTGTCTACGAATTTCCTCAGGTTCATAATCTGAAGTTGTTGTTCCTTCTTCAATGGATCCTAGTCTACTTAACATGNTTGCTGAAAAAAGTATTGCTTCAGCAAGCATTGTTTTACCTGCTCCACTATGAGATAAGAGAACCGTATTTCGAATGTTTGCNGTAGTAAACGTCGGCATTNCTTAAACTCCTNGATTAATNCTACATCTTATTCAATAATATTTACGAAAATGTTTATNATTTTGAANTATTCTAGTTGAAAGGCATTATTAGTGCAATCTTTGATAAACTCANCTTATGTGGTGAAATTTTTGTTNAAGAATGTTTTTTTAGGAGATCANATATAAATGATTGGTTTTNTNGGAGGTACTGGNCTTGAAGGTCGTGGTTTGGCATTTAGAATGGCTTTGNTGGGAGAAAAATGTTTATTAGGNTCACGNAATCCAGATCGAGCGACTTCTTATAAAGATGAACTNGTTGAAATGGATGAAAATATTANTGGTTTGGTGGAAATAGGATCTAATAGAGATGTNGCTGAATTGTGTGACTTAATCTTNATTACAATACCTTACAATGCAGTACGTTCTGTATTATTTGAAATAAAAGATCAATTGNCAGGGAAAATTGTAATTTCTACTGTAGTNCCATTAGGGTTTTCAAATAATGGAGTTGAGTTAGTAAGCATTGNAGAAGGATCAGCTGCTCAGGAAATTGAGAAGATATTGCCCGATTCNTATGTGCTTTCAGCATTTCAGAATTTAAGTGCTCAAAAATTGTTATCAAAAACAGCTGTCTTAGATAGTGATGTGATTGTATGTGGAGATGACCAGAATTCTAAAAATAAATTGATTGATTTGATCAATTTGATTGATGGGCTCAGAGGTTTAGATGGTGGATATCTGTCTAATTCAGGTATTGTAGAAAATATTACAGCCTTACTTATTACACTTAATAAGATTCATCACACAAATTCTTCTATTAGGATTTCTGGAATTTGATTAAATAAGAATTAATTTGAGGNTANTCTTATGGTTAANAAATGTGCGTTTATATATTCTGAATTGATGTCNCGNCATCAATTCCCTGAATCGCATCCTATGAAACCTATAAGACTGAAGTTTACATATGATTTGCTTAATGAGTATGATGCATTTTCAGTAAAAAATGTTGANTTNNTTGATCCAAGAGAAGCTTCAGTAAAAGAACTTTCGACCTTTCATTCGATGGATTACATTGATTTTGTTTTCGGNTCCAACAACGGNTCTCAATCAAATATTATGCATGATTATAATTTTAACTACGGAGACAATCCAATTTACGAGGGAATATATTCGGCAGCTGCTTTATCAGTCGGAGCCTCAATCAAAGGTGCAGAAATCNTGCTTGATGGAAATTATGCTTCAGCCTTTAATATTTCNGGAGGATTACATCATGCGATGAGAAAATATGCCGCGGGTTTTTGTGTTTTCAATGATGCTGTAATAGCGATTAATAAATTTTTAGAACATGGAAAAAAAGTAGTGTATATATTGATATTGATTGTCATCATGGAGATGGGGTTCAAGAGGCATTTTATGACTCAGATCAAGTTTTGACAATATCGATTCATGAATCGGGAGAATTTCTTTTTCCAGGAACGGGATTTCCTTCTGAAAATGGTGTTGGAANTGGTGAAGGATTTAATATTAATATTCCATTANGCCCTTTTTCGAATGATGAAATTTTTTTGGCCGCTTTTTCAGAAATCATTTCTCCTNTAGTTAGAAAGTTTAAACCTGATGTTCTTGTAACTCAATTAGGCGTAGATACACANTTTTTAGATCCCATTACCCATTTAAANNTGACTGTTCAAGGTTTTACATCAGTTATCAAAGAAATTGCATNATTATCTCCTGGGAAATGGCTTGCGTTAGGNGGAGGNGGCTATGAAGTAAATGCAGTTGTNNGATCTTGGGTNAAAGCATTNGGNGTNATGTCATGCCAAGATTTTAGTAATTCNATTCCAGAAATTTACAAATCTATTCATGGCATTCAATATTTAGATGATGATATTAANGGAGNGNNTTTTANAGACGAAAAAATTATTGANNNATCTAGNAGGAATGCTGAAATTACTTTCTCAGANATNAAACGAATGTATTTTTAATTCTGATTTGGATGAGTCCCGTTATATCTCTTNCTTTACTCATGATTTGAGTTTGATATAATTTTATNAATCCATTAGTTGAGAATGAGGGATTTNTTGTCTTTATTGCCGATAATTGAAATACCGGATCCTGTATTACGTAAACGTGCTNGGAAGGTACGACGTATTGANAAATCNATANTGAAGCTTGCCAATAATATGGTTGACACATTACGNGAAGCTGGGGGAGTAGGACTTGCCGCTAATCAAGTTGGCAAGTTGCAAAGGATAATAGTGATTCAATTNCCTGATGANTGTGATGCACGTATATACGTGAACCCGGAAATTNTTAAGNTTGAAGGCCAAAGAGAAGTTGAAGAAGGATGTTTAAGNATTCCAGGTTATAGAGGTAAAATNCTAAGATCTGTAACTATCAAATTTGGTGCTTTGGACCATTCATCTAAGAGNATTCGTATTGATGCNGANGGTTTGTTAGCTCAAGCNATTGAACATGAAGTTGATCATCTTAATGGNATTTTATACACNGATCATTTGNGAAAACATGAAGATTTTTACATGATAGAAGAAGATCATATAGAGCCAGAAAACAGTGACATAAATTCACACTATTCTAAAAATGATTCATCAATAATTGTTCCCAGGAACTCAGATGAAANNATTTTTCAGTCAGNTGACTCTTATGATGGTGCTACTGAAAAAAATTAATTAAAACTACAATGTCTTATATAANTTCAAAAAATAATTTTTTNAAAACGGAACAATTTTTATCTGAAGTNTTACCAGTGGATGTNCTAGAATATTTTTCNAAAGTTTCTTTTAGCACATATGTAGTTGGNGGAGCTGTTAGGGATTGGNTACTTGGGAAAAGNCCNACTGATTTTGANCTNGTTGTTGATGGNGATGTTTCTANAATTGCGGCAGATTTTGCAACGATTGTTGCNGGGAAAATCATCGAATTAGATCGTGAACGACATATTATAAGAATCAATTACCGNCAAGAAAATGCCTTAACAACAATTGATTTGACNCANTTAGTAGATGATATAGAACTCAATTTATTAAGTAGGGATTTCACTATTAACTCTTTAGCAATNAAGATCCCAAAAAATTCTGATCAGAAANCAACGAAATCTACGNTTATAGATCTTTGTGGTGCTATTNATGATTTNNGTAATTTGACTGTAAGGATGATTACTAATCAAAATATTGTTGATGATCCAATTAGAATTCTTAGAGCNGTACGAATTTCTAGGGAGTTGGGTTTTACTATAGAAAGCCACACAAGGGAATCTCTTCAGGCTAATGCTTCATTAATTTTTGCTGTTGCTCCTGAGCGAATTAGAGATGAATTTTTGAAAATTTTGGATTCTGCCCAGACTACTGGTTCCTTATTAGTATTGGATAGAATAGGNATTCTAACAAAGATATTTCCAGAGCTTGAACTTACAAAAAATGTTTTACAACCTAAGGAACANTATTGGGATGTTTTTAATCATTTAGTTCATTCAGTAGGTTATGCAGAGAAAATTTTCGCAAGAGTTTTAGTTCCACNATCAGACTCGCTGAATCCNTTTTTGACATGCATTCCATATTTCGAAGGGTTCAAATCGCACTTTTTTACTCAATTTAGTGATGGATATAACCGCTCAGTAATGCTAAAGTTGGCATGTTTGCTTCATGATATAGCAAANCCCCAAACGAAAACNGTAGAATCTAGTGGTAAAGTGAGATTTTTAAAACATCAAATTGTTGGTGAAGAAATATCTTCTCANATNCTTGACCGTTTAAGGATTAGTAATAAAGGAGNACGTTTAGTAAAAATGTTGGTTCGACATCATTTGCGTCCTAGTCAAATGGCGCCAGAGAATAAATTGCCATCAGANAAGGCGATTTATAGGTATTTTAGAGATNTGNATGAGGCTTCATTAGATAACTTGTACCTTAATATGGCTGACTATTTANCAGCNAGAGGACCTAACTTGGAATTGTATAACTGGGAACAACACTGTCAGGTTCTNTCACATATAATTGACAGAGGTTTGGGAGAGGTTTCTGCGACAAAACTNCCCAAATTAATTGATGGAAACGATATAATGAATGAATTCTCTATTCAACCCGGTAGGAAATTGGGTGAGATTTTACGAGAAATCAAAGAGGCTCAGGCTCTTGGAACAGTGAATACCAGAGAAGGGGCATTAGAGATTGTAAGCAAAAATTTAACATCAGGAGTCGACAGTGCGTAGATATGCCCGCACATTAATATTAATATTTCTCTTATTTTTTGGTTCTGTGGCGGCATTGGCTGTNCAGAAAATAGATATTGGAAATTTTCAAAGNGGTGGAGATACAATACTTGGCTTGAGTCTTGGACTAGACCTTCAAGGTGGAAGTCATATGGTATACCAGACTAATTTAATTGATCAGTCTGGNGAAACTATTNTTCCCTCTGAAGAACAAATGAATGGACTGAAAAAAACTATNGAACGAAGGATTAATGCTTCTGGTCTNGGAGAGCCAATTATNCAAGTTCTTGGAGAAGACAGATTACTAGTGCAACTCCCTGGCATTAATGATTTAGATCGTGCTAGGAAACTGATTGGTGATACTGCTTTGCTTGAATTCAAGCATCGTACTTCTGGAACTTANTTAGATATTGAAGGTCTCGATCCAGAAATGATTCTTTCAGTTTCAATTGATCAACTTCCAGACAAAGTTGAGGATTCAGAAAACCCTCAATCTCAAGTTTCGGATNCTGATNNTGAGAAAGAAACACCAAAAGTTCCATGGATATTTATTGAGTTTTCAGATGAAGGTTCAAAGATTTTTCAAGATACTTTAGGTAGAATTGGGGCAAAGATGTTAGCTACCGGTGCTGTAAGCCCTTCTTCTATGGGTGCATCGATTTTTGGNATAGAAGTCAATGTTGAAGGTAACGAATCNCTGCGTTATACCGTCACTCCATTTTTTATAGAGAGATTTGAAGATCAACCTAATTTATTTGCTATTCCTTANGCTCANGGCGGGCAAAGTACAACTCCAATGACTATTGAGCAGGCGAATGATTTTATGGGAGAAGATATAAAAATTTCATTTCAGGAGATTACATCCTCAGATGAAGATATTGGCTTGACTGGTGATTTACTTGAANGAGCTTTCCCAAGTCAACATGCTCAGACNAGTGAACCGATAGTAAATGTACAGTTCAATGATGAAGGCACAAAAATTTTCGGTGAATTGACTCAAGAAATTGCTAATGATCCTNCGCAGGCTATTGCTATAATGCTTGACGGTAATGAATTAATAGCGCCAGTTGTGTTACAACCTATATTGACTGGGAGTGCAATAATTTCTGGTTCATTTACTTTGAATGAGACGAGAGATATAGCCTTGCTTCTTGAATCTGGTAGACTNCCAGTTCCTATTGATTTGGTTCAAGAAAGAACAGTGGATTCTATTTTAGGNGCTGATTCGCTCGAGAAAAGTGTAATTGCTGGGATTATTGGNCTNGCATTAGTATTAGTNTTTATGACTATGTACTATAGAATTCCTGGATTGGTTGCAGCNTNAGCGTTGTTTATTTATGCTTCATTGATNTTGGCAATATTTAAGATNCTGCCTGTNACTTTAACATTGTCTGGAGTTGCNGCTGCAATTTTATCNATAGGTATGGCTGTNGATGCNAATATACTTATTTTTGAGCGAATGAAAGATGAGCTNCGGAGTGGAAGAACATTGACCTCNGCCATAAATATTGGTTTCAATAGGGCGTGGCCAGCGATTAGAGATAGCAATGTTTCGACATTAATTACTTGTGGGATNTTGTACTATTTCTCNAACCAATTAGGTACTACTGTAGTGCAAGGATTTGCNGCTACGCTTGCNATTGGTGTAATGATTAGTATGCTATCTGCTGTGTTAATTAGCNGAACTTTTTTNAGAGTTTTAGCTTTAACNCTTTTTGGTCGCAAAGCGAANATGTTTGTTCCTACAAAAGGTGGATCATTACCTCACATGGATCAACAATAGATTTTCATTAGGAGACTAAATTGAGTTTGAATTTTGCAAGATTAAGAGGTTGGTTTTTCCTGTTTTCTCTTTGTGTAATTTTGCCAGGAATGTATTTTTTATTAGTCCAACCAGGATTGAAATCAGGNATAGATTTCTCTGGTGGTTCTAGTTTGACTGTCAGGTACGATGTCCCTGTANAACAGGATGTTTTACGAAATGCACTAGAATCCATTGGATATAGTGAATCGACAGTTCAAGATTTTGGTGACAATACTTTTTTCCTTCGGATGCATTTATTAGAAGATGGAACTTATGAAGACGTTGTTGCGCAATTGGCTGATAAAATCGGTATGAATGCACAATATGAGATTTTATCATTTGATTTGGTTTCTCCAGTGATTGCTAGAGAAGTTGTGTTAAATGCTTTTTATGCAGTGATTGCAGCAGCAGTAGGGATTTTCATTTACGTATGGTGGGCTTTTAGAAATGTTCCTAGTCCATTCCGTTACGGAGTTGCTGCTTTAGTAGCTTTATTACATGACGTCNTGGTTGTTTTAGGTGTTTTTGCCTTGCTGGGTTGGGTGCTAAATTATGAAGTAAATACGATGTTTTTGATAGCTTTGTTAACGGTTATTGGATATAGCGTTAATGATACGATTGTAGTTTTTGATAGATTGCGTGAGAATGTTTCAATTTATCCAAACAGAGATTTTACTGANAATGTAAATTTTAGTATTTCTGAGACAATTGGAAGNTCTTTAAATACAAGTCTTACTNTATTGCTTCCTTTACTAGCTTTNATTTTATTTGGCGGTCANACAATACAAGTATTCTTAGTGGTTTTGTTAATTGGCGTNGTTGCNGGNACNTATAGTTCTATNGCNATTGCTAGTCAGATTCTTGTTTCATGGCATAGCGGTGANTTTGGNAGATGGGTTTTAAGAAGAAACAGATAAATTTTAAGGCGTAATTACTANCCTACCAATTGATTGTTTTGTGTTTATACGATNGAANGCAACNCTCCAGTTTTCTAATGAATGGATTGAATCAATTTCGGGATGAAGNTTGTGAGTCANAAAATACTGNATTGAATTTTCGATATCAGCTTNNGATGCTCCAAGAACAGATTTAATTGTAGCACTTCTGAAAATNGCTTCTGAAATTGGGAAATTTGCTTTNNGTTTACTTNTTTCCCCCAAAAGTAAAAGAGTTCCGTCTATTGCAAGGCTTNTTAGAGATGCTTCAAAAGTTNTTGANCCAGGNATATTAAAAATAACATCGGATCCTTTTTCTTCTGTGAATGCGTATATCAATTCTGAAAAGTCNAGGTTGTTTTCATTCGTCAGGACAATTTTTGCTCCCAAAGTTTTTAAATGCTCGACTTTGTGTTCAGATGAAGTGAGTGCAATGATGTTTTCATATGTAGGAGATAATATTTTCAAAATATGCGTTCCCAGTCCTCCTCCAGCCCCAACGACAAGTATTTTTTGAATGGGATTAGTTTTAGACAGGTGTCCTATTGAATTAAACGCGACTCCAATAGGACATGGAAATAGAGAGGCTTCCAGAAGGTTGATTTCATTTGGTATCTTAATTAAGTTGGTTTCTGGGATTGCTACGAATTCTGCCATTCCTCCGTTAGTNTCAGTTCCTATTCCAATATTGTTTGTACATCTGAAATTATTAGATGAATAACAATTTTCACATTTGCCACAAGAAACATTTAAAGCAGAGATAACTCTATCATTTAGNTTTAATTTTGATGATGAATTTCCCAAATCGACNACAGTTCCTGAGAATTCATGTCCGGGAACAATAGATTTTTTAATACCTCTTTTAAGTATTCCATTGACCANAGATACGTCATGTCCNCATATTCCACAGGCGTGGATTTTNACAAGAACCTCATTNNCTTTNAGTAATGGGATNGGAATGTCAGATANTTCNACTATTGGTTCATTGAATTCATTATGATGAATTAATAAAGCTNTCATGTTTTATTTTTTCAACTTTTTTCGNTTTCNAGAAATTTTGTTANNTCTTGTATAGTTTGTTTTGTGGTTCGTGACTTATCAATTGTTTCAGGNGTCTCACTTGCGAAAATTGTTTTATTGAGNAACCTATANATTTCTGCAGCACCTTCGTGGAATCCNGNAGGAACTCCCACACTCTTGAAAGTAGAAGCAATNTCTTCCATTTCTCCAATCCATCTGTGAGCATTACTGGGGATTCTAGATATTCCGGTGGACATGTTTTTAAGGGTATCTTTTTGGCTGTACTCAAGTTCTAGTTNTAATTCATTAGAAACTCCAAGCATTTCAGCAGCTGCTAAAAGAGCAATATGCAATGTACTGGTTCCNTTAGTAAGTGCTGCGTAACACATTTTCATNGCACTTGCGGACCCAATGTTTTTGTCTATAAATCTTACGGTAATTCCTTTTCCATCCAGTTTAGTCATTTGTGTTGCATTTGGACCAGACACATAAAATCTTGGAGANTCTTTTTCATTAGGCGGTCCGCCAATGATTCCTGAATCTATAAAATCTCCTCCAGAAGATATAATCGTATTACTGATTTGTTTTGTAGAAGCTGGTGAAATAGCATTGCAGTCAGCGAAAATCACTTTTGAATTTGTGTTTTTAATTACCTCTGCAATTCTTTCAGCTAATTGGTGTGCTTGTGAAGGTACAAGAATCGAAAGAATTAAATCGGAGTGCTTCACAAGATTAGATAAATTTCCTACATCTTCTATNCCTGAAGTTTGAGCCATCTGTTTTGTTCGTTCACTTCGCCCATCAAGTGAAGTAATTACGGAAAATCCATGGGATTTTATGGCTTTTCCAACTGCACTACCCATTGATCCAGGGCTCATGATTGCAATTGTTTTTAATGACAATTCTGACTCCTTATTNTTTGTGAGTTTTTTTCTTTGACTTTAGAATATAATANAANTTCGGATTATTTCAATTNTTTATTTAATACCGAAGGTTTTAAATTCATTTGGGGGTATTNCATGGAAATAGGTGCACATGTTTCTNCTGCAGGTGGNTTATATAANTCTATTCAAAGAGCTGAATCTATAGGCGCTACNGCNATTCAAATATTCGCATCCTCACCTAGGGGTTGGAGATTTAAGCCATTTCTAGAANAAGANGTAGATAAATTTTCTAGNTTTCGTAGAGAAAGTAATGTTTCTACGGTTGTATGTCATGGNATNTATCTTGTAAATTTAGGNGGNAAAGAGGAATTGCTTGAAAAATCTATTCANTCTTTGANTGANCATNTAACGGCTGCACATCAAATTGGAGCAAAAGGAGTNGTTTTTCATTCAGGTAGCCATAAAGGGGTAGGTTTTGAGCAGATTTTCTCTCAGGCAACCAAAGCAATTAAAACCGTATTAGAATCTAGTCCTGTAGATACTGAATTAATTATTGAAAATTGTGCTGGTATGGGTGCGCAGATAGGAGCGTCATTTGAAGAAATTGGTGCAATGATTTCTGAAGTTTCTGATGAAAGATTGAAATGTTGCATTGATTTACAACATGCATTTGCTGCTGGATATGACATTGGTAATTCTGACTCTATAGATCAAGTGATTGAGGATTTTGATTCACNTATNGGTCTTNAAAGATTGAGNGTNATTCACGCGAATGATTCTAAAGTTCCTTTTGCTTCTGGTGTTGATAGGCATGAAAATATTGGTGAGGGACATATAGGAATCGAGGGTTTTAAGACGATTGTGAATCATCCTTCATTAAAAAATGTTCCATTTATATTGGAAGTTCCGGGCTTTGATGGTAAGGGTCCAGACAAGAGAAATATTGATATCCTCAATGGATTAATTTTGCATGAGTGAATTTTTTGGATAAATCAATTGTAGTCAGTATTGTTTTTGGTATTTTAGGTGCCATAGTTATTGGATTAGCAGATTTATTAAGTATAGCTATTGCAAATAGAATTGGACTAATCAGGACAGGATTCTGGACCAAATTTTTAGCGATTGCATGGGCTACTCCTTTCTTGTTTTTTTTCGGAGCAACCTTTTCATTAGATTCAAACCATTGGATTTTATTTTTTCTTCTGGGAATTGGTAATGTAATTACATATTTGGTTCTGATACGATCTTTACAACTTGGTCCAGTTAGCGTAATCGCTCCTTTAACATCTCTGTTTCCTATTGTTTCAATAACTCTGGCAATTCTTTTCCTAAATGAACATTTAGAGATTTTTCAAATTTTAGTTATTTCTATTGCCTTATTTGGAGCTTCATTGACGGTGTTCAAACCCTCGAACCTTGGTAGGATTTCTAATAATTTCAGTCCTGGGATATTGTTGGGTTTTTTGGCAACGATCTTGATAGGGTTTGAAATGTTTTTTAGAGGTGCTCTTTCTAAACAAGTAGGTTGGTTGCTATCTGTTTATGTTCCCTTAATTATTTCGCTGTCTTTTTTTGGCCAAATTGCGGTTGTAAGGCGAGAATGGCCGTGGGAGAGAATGCAATTTGGGACTTTTTTTCTTCTTTGTTTAGCCTCTCTGTTTATGGTATCAGCATTTTTCCTCTTTGCTAGAGGGGCTGAAATAGGTTCTGTTGCGATAGTTGCTGTAGCTTTTAATACGTATCCATTGGTTCCAATTTTGGGAGGGATAATCTTTTTTAAAGAACGGTTGTTGATTTCACAAATTTTTGGAATAGTGCTAATGTTGGGTGCGTTAGCATTATTAGGAATTATTAGTTAACAAGTTTAGAATTTACAAATTCCAAAGCATAAGGAGATGAAATGAGTTTAAGTGGAAAGGTTTGTGTTGTAACGGGAGGAGGAAGTGGTATTGGAGAAGCTGTAGCTTTGCAATTGGCTTCTGAAGGAGCCAATGTTGTTACAGTTGGAAGAACTTTGCAAAAAGTTGAAAATGTTTCAAATCAGATAAAAAATAATGGTGGTAATTCTACNCCTTTTAGNGTGGATGTNTCTGATGCAGAAAAAGTTAATTCAATGATTAGTAATGTACTAAATGATTTTGGGAAAATAGATATTCTTGTTAATAGTGCNGGTGGTGGAGTACTACATAAAAGATTGTTAACTACTACTCCNGATGATATTAGAAGATGTATGGGCTCAAATTTGGAAGGAACCATTTATTGTACTCAGGCAGTTTTACCTTCTATGATTGAACAGGGTGAAGGTTTAATCNTCAATATTTCTTCTGGCGCGGCCAAAGGGAGTAGTTTTTTAGGAGGCATGATTTATGGTGTAGCTAAAGCAGGTGTTAATAGCTTTACAGATTTCATAAATTTCGAATTTGCTAATACGGGTGTTCGGGCTACAGTATTGATGCCTGGGGAAGTAGATACCCCCGCNTTATCGAATAATCGACCAATTCGGCCTTCGCAAGCAGCATTAGATACGATGCTAAAAGCAGAAGACGTTGCAGACGCGGTGTCTATGATTGCCAACTTGCCAGCAAGAGCNCAGGTGCCAGAAATTTCNATTAGACCAGCACACAGAAGAGACACATCATCTGAGACACCTTCTTCGTAGTATTAGAAGTTTCAGACATTAACAAAATTAGAACATTTTTCTCCGTTAAGAGCGGCGATTAAGTTTTCTGCTGANAATAANCCCATATTAGTAAAAGTAGCAGAACTTGCACTTGCAATATGGGGAGTTATAAGTATGTTGTCCAGGGAAATCAAAGGATCATTNGTATCTAAAGGTTCCGGATCNGTTACGTCTATTCCGGCACCTTTGATTACTCCGGACTTTAGAGCCTGATATAGTGCATCAGAGTTAACGGTTTTTCCNCTGGATGTGTTAATTAGATAGGCTTCTGGTTTCATNAATCTCAATTCGGATTCTCCGATTATTCCTTCAGTTTCAGGAGTTAAAGGAACGTGAATAGATAGGAAGTCAGANTTACNTAAAAGAGTTGAAAGATCAGGCATCCAAGTTAGGTTTAATTCNGATTCTAAAGAGGATTTGCGGGTTCGAGAAAAATATATTACATTCATGTTGAATCCCTTAGCTCTTTTTGCAACTGCACTGGCAATTCCACCCATTCCTAATAGTCCTAAGGTTGCTCCATGTATGTCAGTGCCTCTGTATGGCATTTGATCNAACATNAACCACTTTCCGGCCCTGATATTTCTATCACCTTCAGAAAGTCGTCTAGCAATGTTCAATATNAGCCCGAAAGTGAAGTCTGCACAGGATTCAATGAGTACCCCTGGTGTGTTGCTAACAATAATTCCGCATTCTGTAGCACATTTCACATCTATATGATCTAAGCCTANTGATCTNCTTGCGACNATCTTTAATTTGTTTTTACCAGCCTTAAGAACTTCTGCGTTTATAGGATCGTCACTTTCACAAAATATTCCATCATGTTCCGATGCTTTTTTTATTAANACATCATNCGGAGGGATTGAATTNTCTTCCCATACCTCTACATCAAAATGATTTTTCAACAAAGAAATCGCTTCTGGAACTCGGTTTCTTGTGGCAAATACTGATAGTTTTGTCATATTTTTACTCCTAAATATGAATTAATTTCGAGTATAACTTAAATTTTNAGNGGGTTGCCTACATTTCTTGCAAGTATATTAAAATCTTGTTGCATTTGTTTAAATGATCTTTTTGAGGCTGTTACTCTTGGGGAAGGATGATATAAAGGGATTAATTTCATTCCATTCCAATCTAGCATCTTNCCNACATTTTCTAACAAAACAAATTTGTGACTTCGAATAAAGGCTAAAGATTTTAATGCAATTGTTCCTAAAGTAACTACAAATTCAGGNGATACAATATCAAGTGTTTCTTNTAGGAATGAGGAACANTTTTTCATTTCGTGTANTAGGGGTCTAGAGTTGTTTCCANTTTCGTTNACAGGATTGCATAAAANAGAATTCGTTACAAATATNTGGTTTCTGGTCCATCCAATATTTTCTATTAATTTTTCAAAATTCTCCCCACTTTTGTCTCCTTGAAGTGGTATGCCACTTAGTTCAGATCCATGTCTTCCAGGTGCTTCAGCTATAAANAATATTCTGCTNTTAGGATTACCATTTTGNAAACTCAATACCTTTCGTTTTCCTAGCATTCTAGGGCATAACCTGCAGTTGAATGCANNNGTTCCTAANGAATCGATTTTCNTGGATGGTATTTCTNATNCGAGATTTTTCATTTTTGAATGGTTTTTNTTAGGTTTGATGCATNAATTGCGAGTTGAATTTCTTGAATTACTTCAGGATTTGTTTCTTNTTTTAATGCAATTTGTAGGTANGGGANATGATTTTTTTGGTTAAAATTTCCNATTGCCCAAGCTGCATGAGATCTNACTAATGANTCATCGTGGTATAGTGCCATTACAAGTGCAGGAATTGATATNGGNTCCTTAATGTTTCCTAATGCTACACAAACGTTTCTAAGAAACCCACGATATTTTGCACGTTTGATTGGACTGTTTCGGAATTTCTCAGAGAATTGCGTTTGCGTTAGGTTCATTAATGGAATTAGTTGAGGTGCAGAAAATCCATTTCGTTGCTTGAAAGATTTATTTGTTCCAATCTCTACTTTGAGGTTTACAGGACATACATCTTGGCATATGTCACATCCAAAAATCCAATCTCCAATTAGCGGACGCATTTTAATGGGAATTGATCCCCGTAATTCAATTGTGAGAAATGAAATGCACTTTGTGTTATCTATGATGTATGGAGCAACGATGGCATTTGTTGGGCATGCAACAATACATTTTACGCAATCGCCACAAGTTTTTTTTAGGGGCTTGTCAATTTGTAGTTTCAAATTTGTAATAACTTGAGCCAAGAACACCCAAGACCCATGTTTTGAAGTTAGTATATTGGTGTTTTTNCCAAACCAACCTACTCCAGATCTCTCAGCAGCNGCACGGTCATTCATTGGACCATCGTCTACAAAAATACGAGTCTTAATATTAGAATCTACAGTTTCTTGAAGTTCTTTAACAAAGGTTCTCAGCATTTTTTTAATTACTTCGTGATAATCNTCTCCCCANGCNTACTTTGCGATTTTNCCATGTGGGNCAGGTTCTANGGGTGTTTTGTCTGAATTGTTGTAACATATTGCTAGAGATATTATTGATTCGGCNTCGNGCATTAATTTTTTTGGATTATTAGATAAAATAGCNCGTTCTTCAGAATACCAAGGGAGACCATCCATTAAACCGGATCTTACTCGTTCTACTGCGGATGCTTCATTCTTTTTAAAAGATTTTGCATCTGTAANTTTNACAATATCGAAACCTATTTNATTTGCNAGCTNTTTGATTTTTCTTTTATTAGCATACATTTTCCGTATCATCCNGTTTCCAATTTATTNCCAGAAACAAATTTATTATTACATAAATATGTATCTACATCAGCAAAAANACAAACTAGTCGTTGACTAGCATTTGTTTGCTTTGATATATTCGAGTNATACCGATTGGAGTGAAGTTTGGATACACAATTAAAAGAACTNTCTAGAGCTTATGGNTTTGATGAAGTAGCNATTGTTCCTGGAGAGACAACCATTAATCCTGATNTGACTAATACNGATTTTTCTGTTGAAGGTATAAATTTGTCGACTCCAATAATAGCATCNGCAATGGATGCTATTACCAATCCTGGCTTNGCNGTTAAAATGTCATCTCTTGGNGGAATGGCGGTTGTTAATTTGGAAGGNGTCCAAACAAGGCATGAACAAGCTGAAGAGATAATTCATGAGATAGCAACAGTTTCACAAGAGGAATCTACGNTTTTGTTGCAAAAATATACCTCTGCNCCTATTCGCGAAAATTTAGTTGGTATGAGGGTTGAGGAAATTAAGAAACAAGGTGGGCAATGTGCCGTTTCTATTACGCCTGCNAATACTAAGCGCTTGGCNCCTATTGCTGNAGAAGCTGGTGCAGATACAATANTTGTTCAGAGTACTGTTACAACCGCTNGACATTACTCGAGAAGCATAAAAGGTCTTAGGTTTCCCGANCTANTCGAGATGGTTTCNACACCTATTTTGGTAGGAAATTGTGTAGGTTTCGAAGTTGCTTTAGAGCTTATGGAAACCGGAATACANGGTGTTTTAGTGGGNGTAGGTCCTGGTGCTGCTTGTACTACTAGAGAAGTTACAGGAGTGGGTGTTCCACAGGTAACAGCCACAATTTCTTGTGCGGCNGCTAGAGAAGAATATTACCGAAGGTCAGGTCGTTATATTCCAATAATCACTGATGGGGGAATTAGAACTGGCGGAGATCTTTGTAAGGCNTTTGTTTCTGGTGCAGATGCTGTGATGCTTGGCACTCCAATGGCACAAGCTGAAGAAGCTCCNGGANTAGGTTTTAACTGGGGGATGGCAAATGCAGATCCGTCCTTGCCNAGAGGCACNAGAGTGAAAGTNGGGGTTAAGGGTAGTCTTGAACAGATCCTGTTTGGNCCATCGAATCGTACTGATGGCACACAGAATTTGATGGGTGCATTGAGAACATGCATGGGTATGTTAGGTGCTTCAAANATACGTGAAATGCACAATGCAAAAATGATTGTTGCCCCNNCTATNAAGACAGAAGGNAAACATTATCAGTTAGGTATGGATTAATATCGCCCTGGGGATGCCTGAATAGTCNTNAAAAGTTGATATCCGTTTATTTGGAACCCATTTTTNACTCAAGGAAATTACGTCCTCTTTCTGATTGTTGCCGAATTCTATTATCAGAGAACCAGATTTTTTCAGATANGGGTGATGCTCCGATAGTATTCTTTCGATTAAGAATAATCCGTTAAATCCACCATCTAATGCACCTGGAGGTTCATTTTTTACTTCAGGCGATAAATAGGNAATTTCTTTTGAAGGAATATATGGAGGATTTGCAACTATTAAGTCCATTTGATTATTTAATGGAGAAAACAAATCTCCGACGAGAAAATCAATTCGTTCACACAAATGATGTTTTGTAGCGTTGGACTTGGCGATGAATATTGCGTCTGATTGAGAATCCGTTGCATATATTCGCGCATTTTCTAGGTTCTTACCTAAAGCAATTGCAATTGCTCCGCTTCCAGTTCCAATATCAGCNATNTTAACTTTTTTGGTTNTCTGCATNTTAACTTGTCTAATTGCTANCTCAACTAATAATTCTGTTTCTTGCCTCGGGATTAGAGTGTCTTTAGTAACCTTAAGTTCCAATCCATAGAATTCTCTTTTACCAATAATGTAAAAAAGTGGTTCATTATTTAATCTCCTTAGAGTTAAATTTTNGATTTCCAANAATTTAACTGGATCGATATTNTTATCTAAAGAGGNAAAAAAACTTGCACGATCTATTCCTAGTGCATGCCGGATNATTACTTCACTTTCTAACTTGTTACTAGAAATCCCATTTAATTGGAATTTAGTAGAAATATTGGAAAATATATCCTNAATATTTTGTGGTTTTTTATAATCCAACATCTTCCAATTTTATTGTTTGCTCTAGTTCTTGGAGTCCTTTAATAAATTCTTCTAAGTTNCCATCAAGAACTTCTTGGAGGTTATGGGTAGTTAGATTAATTCTATGGTCACTAATTCTGTTTTGAGGNAAGTTATATGTTCTGATTCTGTCAGATCTNTCACCAGATCCAATTTGAGAACGTCTATTTGCTCGGACAGATTCTTCTTGTTTTTGAATTTCCTGAGCTAAAATTCTGGATCTTAAGACGCCCATTGCTTTTTCTCGATTTTTNAACTGAGATCTTTCATCTTGGCAGGAAGCAACAATACCAGTAGGAATATGGGTGATACGTACCGCTGTTTCTACTTTTTGGACGTTTTGACCGCCGTGTCCACCGGCTCTGAAAATCTCAATATTCAAATCATCGGGGTCTATTTCTACATCTACTTCTTCGGCTTCTGGTAGTACTGCAACTGTAGCGGCAGATGTGTGTATTCGCCCTCCAGATTCTGTAAGAGGTATCCTTTGAACCCTATGNCCACCACTTTCGTGTTTTAGTCTACTATATGCACCTTGTCCTGAAATTTGAATTGTAACTTCTTTGAATGATCCTATTCCTGACTCATTAGCGTTNATNAGTTCTAGTTTCCATTTGTTTCTTTGNGCGTATCNTGAATACATCCTGTATAGGTCGGCGGCAAATAATCCTGCTTCATCACCTCCAGCACCAGCNCGAATTTCNACGATTACATTTTTNTNATCATTTGGATCTTTTGGTAATAAGGCAATCCNTAGNTCATTTTCTAATGAATCTTTTTTTCGNTTCAAGTTTTCNAGTTCTTCTTTTGCAAAAGCAATCATTTCTTGATCAGATTCNTGAGAAATNAGTTCANTTGCTNCATNAAGATCATTTAGTNTGGANTTAAATTGTCTGCTTAGCTGGACNATAACTCTCATAGATGATTGTTCTTTGGTGAGTTTTTGAACTCGATTGTAGTCTGTTGAAACCGCAACATCAGCTAATAGTTCATCAATTTCATCATATCTTTTTTCGATTTCTGTTAGTTTATCAATCATTGAATGCCTTAATTGAGAAAATCATTTGTTAATTCTTGAAGTATTGTAGCAGCTTAGAAGAATCAATATTTTCGAGAGTAATTATAGAATTTTGACTGGTATCGATTTCAAAGTTGAGAGGGATTTGTATTTGTTCACCTGAATTGAAATTTCGTACAGTTACGAAATTTTCAGATAATTCTGATTCCCCAATAATAATTGCATGAGAGGCGTTTATTGAATTCCCGTATCTCATTTGACTTCGTACACTTCTATCTATAGGTGCCAGCACAGTAGGAATTGAATTGTCTCTTAATTTTACAGTCAAATACTTGCAGCATTTCTCAAAAATTGATGTTTCTTTGGAAGCTTGAATTATCAGAACTTTTGTAATCAAGTGAGTTTGTGGGATCAGATTATCGTTGGATAAATTTTGTAATACTCTTTCAATTCCCATTCCAAACCCCATTCCAGGGGTGTATTTCCCACCTAACTGCGAAATAAGTCCGTCATATCTACCTCCTCCTGCAAGAGTACTCATTCTCCCTTCTGTAGGGGGGACTATTTCAAAGACAGTTCTGGTGTAATAATCGAATCCTCTTACTAATCTATTATCTACTGAAAAGGTTAGTCCGAAAATGTCCAAATTTTCGCACAATTTGTCCCAATGATGAGCACAATCCTTACACAGATTCTCAANACTCTTTGGAGCTTGATCAATAATTTCCTGGCATTTGGGGTTTTTGCAATCCAATAAGCGAAGGGGATTATTTTCAAATCTTCTTTCGCAATCANTACANAGTGAAGAAATTTTATCTGAATAAAATGATATTAGATNTTGCATATATTTNGGTCNACAATTTGANTCTCCAATACTATTTACCAAAAGATTTAGATTTTTNAGNCCAAGTTTTTTGAGTAANTGCCATGCNGCAGAAACAACTTCAGCATCTCCTTCTGGGTTTTCACTTCCAAGNAATTCCATTCCGAATTGGTGGTGTTGTCTGTATCTTCCTGATTGTGGTCGTTCATATCGNAATATTGGACTGATGTAAAANAATCTTATTGGTAATGGAGAATTATGCATGCCGTGTTCAATAAATGCTCTACAAACGGGAGCTGTTCCTTCAGGACGAAGTGTAATTAATTCCCCTCCACGGTCCTTAAATGTATATGTTTCTTTTTCCATTACGTCAGTTGAAGTTCCTACAGCTCGTGAGAATACGTCGTGGTATTCAAATATAGGAGTATCAATTTTTTCATATCCATGAATTGAAGCAATCAATTCAGCAGCTTCTCGAAAGTAATTCCATTGGAATTGACTTTCTGGAAGTATGTCGCTGGTTCCTCTGGGAGCTTGAAGAGGCATAGTATTCTCCATCCGGCAAATAAATGTAATTTAGCCCTATCTTTTCTTGAATATTATAATTCAATGTATCCTAAAACACATTGTTAACTTAGGGGCCATATGGTGTATTATACTATCGCATGTATAGGGGAAATAATGACACAAAGTACTCTGAGTATATCTGAACGAATAGAAAGTCGAGTCAAAAGTTATTTAAATACGGATGACTTGCCTAAGGTCTTAGAGGCTTGTGATTTTGCTGTTAAGGCTCACCAAGGCCAATTTAGAGAGTCCGGTGAAGAGTTCATTGAACACCCATTATCTACTGCTGAATTTTTGGCTGATCTCAAATTAGATTCAACAACTTTGATTGCTGCTCTTTTACATGACACATTGGAAGATTGCGATGTTACCTATGCTCAAATCCAGGATAGCTTTGGCAATGAAGTTGCAGAATTGGTTGATGGAGTAACGAAATTAACTAAAGCAGAAATTATCTCGGAAGAGCGAGAGATTTTGTTAGAACCTGGATCTAAGGAAGATTTGATGCAGGCTGCCACTATTAGAAAAATGCTATTGGCTATGGCGAATGATGTTCGAATTGTTTTGATTAAATTGGCAGATAGACTTCATAATATGAAGACTCTCAAATCAATGCCTGCAGACACTCAATTGACTAAAGCTAAAGAGACATTGGATGTGTATGCTCCATTGGCACATCGTTTGGGTATTTGGGAGATCAAGTGGCAATTGGAAGATTTGGCATTCCAATATCTTAATCCTGAAGAATATGTTCGATTGTCAAAATGGCTGAATTCAACAAGGGCTGACAGGGAAGATTATGTTGAACGATTACGAGTCAGGGTGGAAAAAATATTAACTGAATCGGGTATTAAAGCTGAAGTTATAGGTCGCCCTAAACATATATACAGCCTGTCCAAAAAGATTAAAAATTATCAGGCTCAGAACAAAACCCTGAATGAAATATATGATTTATTTGCATTGAGAATTCTGGTAGATAATGATGATGAATGCTACTCAGCTTTGGGGATGGTTCATAACGAGTGGCATCAAATACCAGGTCAATTTGATGATTACATTTCCAATCCAAAAGACAATTTATACAAATCTCTTCATACTACGATTTTATGTGAGGATGCGAATCCTGTAGAGATACAAATCAGGACACATGAAATGGATAAGGTTGCTGAGTACGGTGTGGCTGCTCACTGGCTTTATAAAGAGGGTTCTATCAATGATGTTGAATTTTTAGACAAGGTTTCATGGCTTAGACAATTGGTTACTTGGCAAAATGATATAGATGAAGATCGAGAGTTCGTTGAATCATTCAAAACTGATATTTTTTCTGACCAAGTTTTTGTATACACACCTAAAGGCGAATTAAAGGAATTTCCTTTAGGTGCTACTCCTTTGGACTTTGCATATAGGATTCATACAGATGTAGGGCATAGTTGCATTGGGGCGAAAGTAAATAAGAAGTTAGTTCCTTTAGATTTGCCGTTAGCCAACGGTGATGTTGTGGAGATCATGACCAGTAAAATGGTCAAAGGTCCTAGTCTTGACTGGTTAAATTCAGATTCTGGTTATGTTTTTACAACTTCTGCACGGGCAAAAATTAGATTATGGTTCAACCGACAGGAAAGACAAATAAATGTTGATCATGGGAAGGAAATATTTGCTAAACATTCTAAACGTTTGAGTGTAGATATTAACGAAGACCTAATTAAAGAAGTCTTAAAGTATGATAGTTTTGAAGACTTCTTTGCCGCGTTAGGTAATGGGGCGACTACAATTGGTCAAGTGATTAAGCGTATAACAGCTTACGATGTTACCGGAACTGATAATCATTTTAAGCAAATCTCAGATGTACAAGGTTTTAATTCTGGAATTGAAGTTTTAGGTGTTGGGGATTTATTGACCCGAATTGCTCAATGTTGTTCTCCAATTAATGGTGACCCAATCATTGGATATATTACTCGAAATCGAGGAGTTACTGTACATAGATTAGATTGTAGTACTATTAAATTTGAGCAAGAAAAAGAAAGATTAGTTTCTGTAGGTTGGGGTTTGCAAAAGACAGTTTATCCTGCACGAATAATTTTGGAGGCGGTGGATAGAGTAGGTTTGTTAAGTGATATCACTTCCCTAGTCTCTGCAGAACGTGTTAATATTGGATACTGTGTTTCTGAAGAAGTTGGAGATAACAGTGTTGTTTCCCTTACAGTGTACACTACAGGTATTGAACAACTAAATACTTTGTTTGTAAAATTAGAAGGAGTTAAGGGTGTCCTTAGTGTAAATAGATCTAACTAATGACATTTTATTACTACCAGGAGGAATATATTGCCTAGTGCAAAATCAGTAAGGGTCCAAAGTCGAAGGCGAGATCGGAATTTGCCTTTGCGTACGCGTGCTAAGACTTATGTAACGAAAGCTAGGAGTCTAATTCAGAATGGTGAATTAGATGATGCAGAGAAAGCTGTTCAACTGGCTGTTATTGCCTTGGATAAGGCTGCACAGCGAGGTGCAATTCATAGAAGGAATGCTGCCAGAAGAAAATCGAGAGTGATGGTTCAGTTAGCAAAAGCAAAAGCAACCTCTCAGGATTGAATGATTAGAAGTTGATTCATAGTGTTTTTTATTAAAACTAAAATTTACACCAATAAAAGTCAGGTTATTATATGCTGAAAATTAGATTAAGACGTACAGGTTCTAGGCATCAGCCAAGTTATAGAGTGGTAGTTGCCGATTCACGTTCTGCTAGAGATGGTTCTTTTGTAGATTATCTAGGTCATTATAATCCTAGAACAGATCCTCCAACTGTTGAAATTGATTACGAAAAGGCTGAACGTTGGATTAGTAATGGAGCGCAACCCACTGATGTTGTAAGAGGGTTGTTAAAAAACACATCAAAGAACAATGATACGGAAGAAGCTGTTTAATGAAGGAACTTATCGAATTTATTGCCAAATCTATTGCTTCGCAGCCAGAAATGGTTGTTGTCACTGAGGAAGAAGAAGAAGACCAGATCCGTTTGATCTTGGAAGTTGCTGATGAAGATAAAGGTAAGGTAATTGGTCGTGAGGGTAGGGTGGCGCAATCAATGAGGACTTTGTTAAGGGTTGTTGCTGTAAAACAAGGATACCGAGTTACATTAGAAATTAAGTAGTTTTTAATTTTTGATGCTGGTTTAATTTTATTTATGGAAACTTTTTCTGATATAGATCGTGTAGATGTTGGAAGAGTTAAGGGTGCGTATGGCGTGAAAGGTTTCCTTCGTGTAGAGTCACTGAGTGACGTCCCTGAAAGATTTGCTGTAGGTTCAAAGATTTTCTTAGGAAATTCACAGTCTATTGTAGAAAACTTTTTTTGGCAGAATGATTCTTTGATACTTAAACTAGATTGTATTAATGATAGGGATGATGCATTAAGTTTTAAAGGAACGGTGTTGAAAATTGGGATAGATCAAGTTGTTTCTTTACCCGATGGTCACTATTTCCATTTTCAAATTTTAGGAATGCAAGTACACTCTAAAGATGGGGAAAACCTTGGTAAGATAGTTGAGATATTAAATACCGGAACTAATGATGTGTATATTGTGAAAGGAACAGATTCCAAAGAGTTGTTAATCCCTGCAATTCCTGAAGTTGTTCAAAATATAGATTTAGATTCCAATTTAATGACTATAAATTTATTAGATGGATTAATTAATTGATTATTAGGAGTAAATTTTATGCACACTAAATATAAACTTTCTTCTCCTGTTGCTACCGGATTGGAAACTTTGCATAGGTTAGATTTAAATGCTGAAACATCATTAAGAGATGATGTGAAAGATTTTGTCGACTTTGCAGATGTGTTAACTAGTGCTCATGCTCCAACAAGTGTTAACGGTAATAGGATGAATATAGCAGCGACTGATAGGGACTTTCGTGATACAAGTATGTCTGTGCTATTTGATTATATTGATAGGTGTGCGGAGTTTCCAAATATTAGACAATTGAATGTTCACTATGCTCATAAAAGATGGATTTCAGATGAACAAACTCAAGGGCAGATAGGTGACTATGAAATACATATATCATCTATTCGAGAACTTGGAGATTATTCTGCTAAACACGACATACAGATTGTCTTAGAGAATCAAAATTCTCAGTGGAAAGATAACAATATTTCTGTTGAAACACCATTTTCAGAAATAGATTGGGATAATCAAAATCGGGAAGCGTTTGGCATGGCTCCAGAAGAATGGATTCAAATGTGTGTTGACGCTGATCATGAGAATGTAAAATTATGTTTAGATTCTAGCCATATCTGTACATACTCCCATAGATTCCCAGAATCGGAAAGGGAGAATAAGATCTTCAAGTTTTTGTCTAAGCCTGAACTAATAGATCATGTTCATTGGAGCGACAACTATCTATATGATAATAGAGGTAGATCGGATTCTCATTTACCAGTGGGGAAGGGATCTCTACCAGTTGATTTGCATAGATCTATTAAAGAATTGGACGCTACTTTGCTTTTAGAACATTTTTATACGATTGAGGATTTAGAACAAGAATTGGAATGGATCAACTCTCTATGAGTTGATATGTATACCTGCCTTTAAAAGATTGTCTTTTGTCTCATCCACTTGGGCCCAAGAGCTGTCATTATTGTAGTTAGATTGTTTGTTTCCAGAAGTACTTCTTCCATTGTTTAGAATTTCAAAAAATTTGGTAGAAAGTTCCTTTACGATTTCCGGGTTTTCTGCAAACAGATTTTTATCTTCGTGTTCATCAGATGACAAATGGTATAACTGTATAGGACCTTTAGTTGACATGTCATTGTCCAATATTGATTCGTAATCACTACTTGTCCATTTTTCGCCATATTCATTAGAATATGTTGATTTGTACTCTTCTTTTACTCCTGATCCTTCATGTATTAGGAGTTTCCAATTTTTGTCTCTTATTCCGAAGAATCCTGAAGCGGAGTGGTGGATTATATATTGACGTTCAAACGTATTGGTAGAATTGTTAAATAAAACTGATGAGAAATCATAGGAATCTTCAGCAACAGTTTCAGGATATTTTTGGTCAGTAATTTTTGCAATTGTAGCGAAAATATCAACGAGACTAATCATTGCATTGGATTCTTGTTTAGGAGCAATTTTTTTTGGCCATTGCACAAGGAATGGTACTCTGTGACCACCTTCCCAGTTGTCTCTTTTGCATCCTCTGAATTGTGCAGCACTGAAATGTCCGATTTCTTTTTTCCTTAAGTGCATGAATCGTTCTGGGCCATTGTCGCTGGTGAAAATTATTAAAGTATCATCGTGTTTTGTAGATCGTTTGACAGCATTTATTACCTCGCCTACAAGATTATCAACTTCCAAGACGAAGTCTAGATATTGGTCATTGGTTCCTGATTTCCCGACAAAATCTTTACTGGGGCTTACAGGTGTATGTGGAGCAGTTAAAGCTAGATAAAGAAATGCGGGAGTTTCCTCACTAAATTTGGTATCTATTATTTCTACAGCTTTTTGCGAAAGATTGTCCAGTACTTGGTCGGGTCGCATTTTGTTATCCACTGGTCCAGGTCTTCCTTCGAATTGGATTCTGTCATGTTGAGTAATAGAAAGTCCATCTATGTTAGCTGCATATCCTTCAAAATCTGAATTGGTTGGGACTGAAATTAATTTATCGTTTTCAAGGTATACATAAGGTGCCATATCTAAAGACGCAGGGATGCCAAAAAAGTAGTCGAATCCATTATCTGTTGGTCCTCCATTAATACGGGCAGAAAAGTCTATTCCTGGATCAATTGATGTTTCATTGATTATTCCACCTTCACTAATATATTTTCCAGATGTAGTTTTCCAGTCTAAGCCTAAATGCCATTTTCCTACCATTGCAGTGAAATATCCTGCAGTTTTTAGAATGTGTGAGACTGAAGGTCTTTCATTTTCGATTAAAGGTTGACTGTATCCCCAGTTGACTCCACTTTTTAGAGAACTTCGGAAATTGTATCGCCCAGTTAACAGACTATATCTAGAGGGCGTACAGACGGCTGAAGAAGTATGTGTGTCATTAAATGATATACCGTTTTCAAAAATTTGGTCGATATTGGTTGTGTTGATTTTTGAATTTGGATTTAAAGAGCTAACATCTCCATATCCTAAATCGTCACATAGAATCAAAATAATATTTGGGTTCATAATGTCACCTAAAGTAAAAATTAATTTAGCTTATTTATACCATATAAATATTCAGAAATTGTTATCCAATTTTTGTAATAGAGTGTTAAAATTGTAACAAATATAATTTGGAGTTAGGAATTTCAAGGAACAACATAATGTGGGGATCGATTTCTAATATTGTTTCATCAAGATTTGGGCGGATTTTTTTCATTGTTGCTTGGTTGTTTTTTCCAATTTTGTTGTTTGTTTTAGCTCCATCATTAACAGAAGTTTCTAGTAGTAGTCAAGAAGATTTCCTTCCTGTTGGAGTTGAATCAACTAAAGCCATAGAAATTCAAGAGGAACATTTTCCTTCTCAAGGTATCCCAGGTATTTTGATATATGAAAATACCAATGGGCTCTCAATAGAAGACTTCGAAAATATAGAACAAGAATTTTTGTGGCTTCAAAGTAGAAGTGTTGAGAGTGAAGTAATCGGGGAAGTTACATCAATCTTTAATAATCCTGGACTTCGAACTAATTTAGTTTCTCCTGATAACACCACTATGATGATGTTTTTCACGTTGATTGCGAGTAATGATGTGTCAATTGAAGAAGTGCAATCTGAAGTGCGCATTATTCGAAAAGAAATTATTCAGGACCGTACAGATGAAGTGCAGGTTTGGTTGACAGGGGCTGCAGGAGTATTAGAAGATGCGGTCTCTGTATTTCAGTCGATTGATACTACGATCACGTTGTTTACTGTTGTACTGGTTCTTACGATATTGTTAGCAATTTATAGAGCACCAATTTTGGCAATTCTTCCAGTACTTTCTGCTGGTTTTGCCTATTTAGCCGCTAGTGCAATTGTGTCATTATTAGCTAAAAATACAGGCTTGGTAGTTAACGCCCAAGCTACGTCAATTATGGTCGTCTTAATATTTGGGGCTGGAACCGATTATATGTTGTTTATATCATCTAGGTTTAGAGAATACCTAATTGGAGGCAAAGGTAGTATAGAAGGGATTGCAGAAACGATGAGCCGAATAGGCCCAGCAATTTTTTCATCTGCGGTAACAACAATTTTAGCAATGTTGGCTCTATTACTTGCTACTTCAAGAGCTTATCAGGTGTTAGGTCCGATTTTAGCTTTGGGTATGACCTTCGCTATACTTAGTGGGTTAACGTTTATTCCGGCTTTTCTCAGCTTGTTAGGGAAAAAAGCTTATTGGCCAAGAAAATTCAATCAGGTCGATTCAAAAGACCATAATCCTGGAGTCTCAGAAAGGTTTTGGGATAAAGTGGCAAGTTTGGTTTCTTCTAAGCCTTTATTTACTATGATCGTTTCTGTTGTGTTGTTAATATTCATGTCTGTAGGTACTATATCTTTTAAACCTTCTTTTGACTTAAGAGCTAGCTTGCCAGATAGTGCTGAATCGGTAATCGGTTTTGATGTGCTACAAGAAGCATTTCCTTCAGGCACTGTTTACCCTACTACAGTGTTTGCAATTTTAAATGAGGATGTTTTTGAAAATCTTAATTTAATAGAAGATATTTCTGCAAAACTTTCATCTGTTGATACTGTAGCAAGTGTATCTAGTCCTTCCAGGCCTTTTGGGTCGAAACTTCCAATGTCCTTAGATAGTTTTCAGAAATCATTTGAAGATTTGCCAATAGAAATGAAGGAATCAATAAGCATTCTAGGATCGGATGGGTTAAGAGATTTCGAGAGAGTAGCAACTATTGACCCTGGACGATTAGCCTTAATTGCGACTAGCTATGATTTGATCTCGAATTCTGGACAAGTTGCTAGGTTTGAGGTGGTATTTAATGGGGATCCAGGTTCATTAGAGGTTTTGCATAAAATTCCCGAACTGAGGATGGAAATAGCATCCATTGAAAATCAAGTGCTTGAAGAGGTGTTGGTTGGTGGGAGTACTGCGATTCAATACGATACTAAAATTGCGAACGAGAGAGACATAAAATTAATTGCTCCAATAGTTTTGATGGTAATTTTTGTAGTATTAGTGATTTTGGTAAGAGCGGTTATTGCACCATTATATTTGCTTGGCAGCGTAGTCTTAAGTTTCTTAGGTAGTTTAGGTATTTCAGTTCTGATTTTCCAAAATATTTTAGGGCATGACGGGATAGGTAGTGGAGTTCCAATTTATATGTTTCTTTTTTTGGTTGCATTAGGTGTTGACTACAATATTTATATTATTTCAAGGGTTAAGGAAGAATCAGAAAAGCATGGAATAAAAAAAGGCACGAAAATTGCTGTATCAAGTACTGGTGGAGTGATTACTTCTGCAGGAGTAATCTTGGCTGCGACTTTTGGTGCATTGGCAATTTTGCCTCTTAGAGATCTTTTGCAATTGGGATTTGTAGTTTCCTTTGGCGTTTTGTTGGATACATTTTTTGTAAGAGGATTTTTAGTTCCATCATTGGTAATTTTATGTGGAAAATTTAGTTGGTGGCCTTTTAATCAAAAAACATTAGATATTCCAACACCGTTTAAGGCCGATAGTTGAAGATAATTATAGTTGGTGCTACAGGTTTTATAGGTCGAGCTTTTGTATCTTCTTGTCTTGGGAAAGGCTACCATATTGTTGCTTTGGTTAGAGATCAGAATCGCGCAAGGAATTTGTTGGGTAATAATGTTGAAATTGTAGATATCAACGATTCAGATGAAATTTTAAAAGAATATTTCGAAAATTCTGATGCGTTAGTTAATTTGTCTGGTAAACAGCTTGCAGGTGTCCGATGGACATCTACAAAAAAACGAGAATTTGAGTCAAGTAGAATTGGTGTCGCGAATAGGCTTTCAGAAATTGTTTTAGATTGTAAAAATCCTCCTAAAGTAATTGTTTCCTCAAGTGCTGTTGGGGTATATGGAAATAGGTGTTCAGAAAAACTGTTTGAACATAGTCAACTCGGAAGCGACTATTTGTCACAAATGTGTGTTGATTGGGAAGCCGCTGCTGCTTTATCTCAACGTAAGGAAACTCGAGTATGTTTGCTGAGATTTGGCGTGGTTATTGGAAGAGAAGGTGGAATTTTAAAACAGATAATGCCCGGATTTAATTTCGGCATCGGGTCTTATATTGGGAATGGTCGGCAGATAGTGCCTTGGGTTCATATTTCAGATGCAGTGAATGTTATTCATAAATGTATTTCTGACCCTGAGATGTTCGGATCCATCAATGTAACTTCTCCTAATTCAGTCACTTCAAAAGATTTTGCATTGAAACTTGCGGATATTACTAATGCAAAGTTTGTATTACCGGTTCCCAGCGTATTTCTTAAAATAATTTTTGGTGAGGGAGAAAAGGTTTTGACAAATAGTCAAAATGCTTTTCCAGAGAAATTAATTCAAAAATCTTTTGAATTTCAGTTTCCAGAGTTGGAAAGTGCCCTTGCCGAAGAAGTGAAAGTTGATGATGTCACTATTACTAAAATTATTTCATTGCAACATAATCATGATTTTATAAGATTGGATAATCCTACAAAGCATTCCCCTCAATATGAATTGAAAACAAAAGCGGTGATTAATGCGAGTGTTTCTGATGTTTTTGATTTTTTTGCAGATCCTTCAAATTTATCTTTGACTACACCAACTTGGATGAATTTCAAAATTATCTCTTACCCTGAAAAAGTTGAAGTAGATTCAAATATGACATATATGATCAGCATAGGATTTGTGAGATTGAAATGGGAGACGGTGATTTTAACGTGGGATAATCCTAATTCTTTTGTTGATTGGCAACGGAAAGGCCCTTACAGATTGTGGATACATTGTCACGAAATTTTTGAACAAAACTCTTCGACTTCATTAATGATTGATAAAGTATATTATTCTATGCCTTTCGGCTTGTTGGGGAAAGTTGTGCATGAATTGTTTGTGAAGCATTTACTGAAGAGGATTTTTTCTTATCGACTTAAGATAATAAGACTAATGTATAAATAGATAAAATTTTTAGTATACCTATTTACATATTTAGAATGGATTGATTATAATTCTTACATTATGAAAAATATTAAATATTTCTTACCGTTGCTAATCTTTTCTATGGTGATTTTTGCTTGTGGGGGAGGTTCCGAAACGTCGGGTTCAGAACCGGTTTCTTCCACAATATCTGAAGCTTCTACAGAGAATTTGGTTCAACCTACTGAAGTTCCAGTTCCTGCTGCTACTTCAGAACCTGTTGTTGAAAAGGTGGTTGAGAAGGAAGAGCCTAAGGTTGAGAAGGTCACGGAAAAACCTTCGAAATCTGCGCCTACTCAGGAAGTGAAGAAAGCGATAACTGTACCTCCAACACCGGTTCCTCCTACTCCAGTACCACCTACACCGGTTCCTCCTACTCCAGAGCCTGTAAAACTGTCTGTTATAGACAAATATGGTTTCTTGGTTGATTTTGACTCCGAATCAGAAGTTCAAAGTGCTGGTGATATCAGTTCTGGTACATTATCCGCTCAACTTGAAGGTGCTAAGGCCGTATTGTTGTGGCTACCTGATGCTCAAATTACAAAAGAATTATTAATGCAATTCACATATAGTCAATTGACTGAATCTGAGCCTGATTTAGTATTCACTCCAATAGCTCAGGATGAAATTTTGGTTGACGGGCAAGAAGGATTGTTTGGTGGATTTGCTTCTGCAACTTCTACAGAACAAGTTGTAGGAGGTGGATTAATTGGAACTTGGAGTTGTTCGAACTCAAGTAATGTCTTTGCATTAACTGTAGTTGGTGAAGATGCGACCACTCTTCAGATTAGATTCCAAAGACTTACTTCAAATTTCAGTTGTACTAAGTAATAAAGTAATTATATGATTTTTTGATTAGTTAATTAATGAGGTGTTTGGTATGAGAAAAACCTTGATGATGGCAACTTTTGTAGTAGCATTTCTTTTCGTAGCGAGTATTGTTGCTACACCTGTATATGCTCAAATGCCTCCGAAACCCCCATCAGGTGGTGGGAATAAACCTCCATCAGGGGGTGGTAATAAACCGAAACCTCCCAAGAGTGCACCTAAGCCTCCTTCTGGAGGATCTTCAGGTTCAAGTGCTCCCAGGAGTGCACCTAAGCCTCCTTCTGGAGGATCTTCAGGTTCAAGTGCTCCCAAGAGTGCACCTAAGCCTCCTTCTGGAGGATCTTCAGGTTCAGGTGCTCCAAGTAGTCAACCTAAACCTCCGTCATCAGGTAATCAGCCAGGACCATCAGGTAATCAACCAGGACCATCAGGTAATCAACCAGGACCATCAGGTAATCAACCAGGACCATCAGGTAATCAACCAGGACAACCAGGTAATCAACCAGGACAACCAGGTAATCAACCAGGACAACCAGGTAATCAACCAGG
>PBBT01000004.1 GCA_002717725.1 Chloroflexota bacterium | reverse complement strand
AACCAGAAATTCCCCCAGCAAATTACCGGTTGTATATTGTCCAACGAACTACTGGATTCTTTCCCTGTACATAGATTCGAAATTACTAATGATGGACCTAAAGAAATTTGTGTAACCGTGGATAAGAACGATAGGTTAGTTGAAACCTTATCTGAAATCACAGAAACTAACATGATCTCTTATATAAAGCTTTTCGGTAATGGACTTAATATTGGTTCACAAGGAGAAGTGAATTTAGAACTTAAAAAATGGGTGAAAATGATTTCAAATATTTTGTCGAAAGGATTCGTGTTAACCATTGACTATGGATATGAAAAAAATGAACTATCACAAAATAAAATATCCTCAGGCACTCTCCAAACATATCGAAATCATTGTAATGGATTTTCGACCCTATCAAAAATTGGAGAGACAGATATTACTTCTGATGTCAATTTTACCTATTTAAACGAAATAACCCTTAATCATGGGTTTAACACTATTCAAATGATTAACCAAAAGACATTTCTTGAATCTTTAGGCTTCAATAATTTACTTGAAAGACTACGTAATTTAAATATTCCCCGACAAGAACTCATGCAAAATCAATTCTCAATGCTCGAATTGACTAGTACAAAAGGTTTCGGAGAATTCAAAGTATTGATTCAAGAAAAAGATACATTTACTATCAATAAAGATTTAGAAAACAAAAAAAAGAAATTTACTTCGGACTTAATTGACGTTCCTTTAATGAACAAATCAAATATTGATTTGTTAAGTGCCAAGTATCCTCATTCAAACAGGCAACCTAATACCTATGAAAGTTTTTATCAATAATTTAAGCTGACTTAACTTGGAATTTTCCTAGCAGTAGTTATAAATCCGGTGTGTGCAACCATTCTATGATCAGGTCGAACGCTTCTTTTGGAGACATGCCACGTCCTCATTATAACCTCGAAAGTTTCAATCAAAGCAAATTTTTCACTTGTTGCTAAGACATCACACAAATCTCGAACTTGCAAAACTGTTGGTAAAAAAGATAATACAATACCGCCAGGTATTAGACAGTCAGTAATTGTATTAACTGCCTCCCAAGGTTCAGGCAAATCTAGAATGACTCTATCTATATCTTGTAAATTAGAAGCTGTACTGATATCTCGACATCGAAATTCAACATTATATGAATTGTGATGAAACTCTATAAAATTCTTTTTAGCAGCATCTATCATGTCTTGACGAATATCATATGATATTATTTTTCCTTCTTTACCAACAGATCTAGACAAAAGAATAGTCAAAGCACCTGAACCAGTTCCCGATTCTAAAATTCGAGCACCTGGAAAGATGTCAGCAGCAAGTAAAATTGATCCCATGTCTTTAGGGTATGATACAGTTGCAATTCTTGGCATTTCCAATGTGAAATCTGAAAGTGTTGGTTTAAATATTCGAAGAAGATTTCCTTTATCAGAAAATATACCCGAACCCTCAATTTGACCTATCATGTCATTATGGTTAATTTTGCCTATGTGTGTGTGAAACGAATGCCCTGGTTTTAATTTCTGAAGATATCTTCTTCCTTTTCGATCAAATAAAAGAACATTCTCACCTTCATTAAATTTGTATGAGCCAGTTGGATTACTCACAGCGCTACCAACAAAAAATATTATGTATTGTTGATGGCATTCAATTCTGCAATCAAGTAGTCGATATCTAGCTCTGGCATTGATTCATAGGTCTTAGCAAATCTAACAACCCCATTTTTATCAATAATAATTACTGCTCTTAATGGTGTGCCTCGTTCAGAATTCAATACCCCAAAAGATTCAGTTACTTCCCCTTGAGGATGAAAATCAGACAAAATAGGGTAGGGAATTCCTCCTAATCCTGTAGCAAAAGCAGTTTGAGCCGGTTTAGAATCTGTTCCAATACCCAGTACCTGGGTATCAACCTCTTCAAATCGTGAATTATTCATACGAAAAAGAGATACTTGATGACTTCAGCCTCCAGTAAAGGACAAAATATGGAATGATAAGACTACATTTTTCTTGTTCTTATANGAACTTAAAGTAACTTCATCTCCATTGTGATCAATTAANGTAAAGTCTGGAGCCAGTTTTCCTGTTTCAATCATTGAATCCTCCAAAATTTTTCTTGATTATAACATCNGANNATAACGNATACTAAAATCATACAGNTTTTTNCCANCGNAAAAATGGTTGCCTAGCGGCTCTTGCTTCATCTAGTCTGCTATTAGGNGTATCATGAGGTGCATTATGCAACAAATCAGGAAATTCCTTAGCCTCTGANNCAATTTTCTTCATTACATCNATAAAATTATCCAATGTTTCTTTAGANTCTGTNTCNGTAGGCTCTATCATTAAAGCCTCNTCAACAATNAGAGGNAAATNCATTGTNGGNGGATGTATNCCATAATCAATNAAACGTTTACAAATATCAAGAGCAGANATTCCATAATCTCGCTTTAAAGATTTAGCAGATAATACNACCTCATGCATACATGTTCTGTCATAAGGAAGATCGAATACTTCACTTAATTGCGATTTAATATAATTCGCATTAATAACAGCATCTGTTGTTACTTGATCCAGTGAATTCCCTAAAGTAGAAATATAAGCNTAAGCACGAACTAAGGCACCNAAATTCCCATGGAATGCACCTAATTTCCCAATAGAATCTGATGGTGTATGAAAAGAATAAATCGTTGAACCATTTTCTTNNTNTCTAANNACTATNGGAGCAGGNAAATATGGCACTAATCTAGGNCCAACAATTACGGGACCAGCACCAGGNCCGCCACCTCCATGAGGTTGGGTAAAAGTTTTATGAAGATTAGAATGCATNACATCAAATCCTATTTCACCTAATTTNACCTTGCCTANCAAAGCGTTTAAATNAGCTCCATCTCCATAAACTATACCTCCAGAATCNCTNACAATTTTAATAACATCTAAAATATTACTATCAAATAAACCNANAGTACTTGGCAAGGTAATCATCAATCCAGCAAGTNCATCATTAGCTAATTCNTTAAGAGCATTTAAATCCGTNTTNCCATNAGAATCAGATGGNAATGTAACTACATTGAATCCAGCCATCACAGCTGATGCTGGATTAGTCCCNTGAGCACTATCAGGTATCAAAACGGTTTTTCTGTTTTCTCCTCCATTATCTAAAAGATATGCTCTCGCCATTAGCATTCCNGCAAGCTCGCCATCTGCNCCAGCCATTGGAGCTAATGAAACACCCTTCATTCCAGTAATTTCAGTCAAATACTGCTGTAGCTCAAACAATAATTTCAATGCACCTTGAACAGTAGATTCTGGTTGTAATGGATGTAAATTTGCAAATCCNGGATTAGANGAAATTTCATCATTTAATTTAGGGTTGTATTTCATTGTACAACTACCCAAAGGATAAAAATTATGGTCAATTGAAAAATTCATTTGGCTTAGTTGGGAAAAATATCTTACGATCTCACCTTCGGAGACTTCAGGAAAATCGAAATTTTTACGTAAAACCTCATGTTTTGGTAAAGGCTGTATTGGAACGTCACAGCGNAGAAGGGTTGTACCAATTCTATCAGGCACACTACGATCCATTAATAATTTNCGATTGATTTCAAACATGATTAATTCTCACTAATTGGTTTTGAAGTAATTTCTGCCAATGCATCTACAAAAGAATGTATTTCCTCTATGGAATTTAGTTCGGAAGCACAAATTAACATTCCGTTATCAACATATTTACTTATGTCTAAGCCTCCAATAATTTTGTAATCTAATAATTTTTCATTAATTATTCTCGGNNTAATTGGAGTTTGNACAACNAATTCTTGATAAAAAGTTCCTTTGATAGGAAATGAAAACCCNGGNAAATNAGAAATCAAATTACTTAGATAATGTGCTTTGTGATAAATNAACTCACCNATATGCTTCATTCCTTTTTTTCCATTAGNTGCCATAAAAATCGTTGTCATTAANGCTATTAAAGCNACTGAAGTACAAATGTTGGAAGTAGCACGTTCACGNCGAATATGTTGTTCTCTTGTTTGTAAAGTAAGAACGTATGCTTCTCTACCATCTTGGTCAAGAGTTTTNCCTACAATTCGACCAGGCATTTGCCTNATATGTTNCTGCTTACATGCAAAAATTCCAACGTATGGGCCGCCAAAAATTGGGGCTACCCCCATTGATTGTGCTTCTGCTACNACAACATCAGCTCCTAAAGATCCAGGAGGNTCAAAAAAAGTCATGGAAAANGGATCNGCATANACAACAAATAATGAACCATTATCATGAGCAATATCAGCAATTTTTTGCATATCCTCAAGATATCCGTAAAAGTTTGGTTGTTGAGCGAGTATACAAGCGGTATCTTTATCTATTTTTGACAAATNGTCTAAGGAAAGAACCTNTATCTCAATGCCATCTAATGCTTTNGTNTATGTTTCNAATACTTCAATGTATGCGGGAGAAACTGAATCCAAAATTACAATGTGGTTACGTTTAGTAATTCGAGCTGCCATNAATGCACCTTCAGCNAATGAGGTNGAACCNTCGTACATNCCCGCATTAGCAACTTCCATACCAGTAAGAAGCGCNCACAATGTTTGAAANTCAAATTCTGTTTGNAAAGTACCTTGNGAAACTTCNGGTTGATATGGAGTNTACGATGTTACATATTCTCCTCTACTTGTAAGACTTCTTACAACTGCTGGAATATAATGTCTATAAGACCCCGCTCCTAAAAAACATGAATAATCTCCAGGCACTTTATTCATTGAAACCAATTGCTGAATATAAGACATCAATTCGAATTCTGATTTNGGTTCAGGCAAAGCTAATTTTGGATTGCGAAATTGTTCTGGTATATCGGCAAATAACTCATCAAGATCAGAAACTCCAATTTGAGACAACATAGCCTGTCGATCCGATTCAGTATTAGGTATATATGGTGAAATAAAATCCGACTGATTCATTAATTTCTATTCCTCATTTTCNACAAANTGNAAATATTCNGATTCAGACATTAAATTTTCTAGCTCTGANGAATNGNTAAGTACAACNTTGATCATCCATCCAGAAGTTTCTGCCGATTCATTAATTTTTTCTGGTTGGTCTATTANTTCAGTATTTACCTCTAATACCTTTCCAGTAATAGGTGAAAATAAGTCTGATACTGCTTTAACTGATTCAATTTCNCCCATTTTTTCAAATTGCTGAATAGAATCATCAATTTCAGGCAATTCTACAAAAACTATATCGCCTAATGTTTCTGCAGCATGTGNTGAAATNCCTATTAAANCAACTTCATCAGACTCTACCTTTACCCATTCGTGCTCTTTTGAATATTTGTAGTTTTCCATATTGCCTAACTCCTTATATAAAATGGCATTTTTACGATTTGAGCATCATATAATTTGCCACGAATATCAATTTGTACNACANTACCTANCTCACTAAATTGTTTTTGAACAAACCCCATACCTATCGATATACCTAAATCAGGAGAAAAGACTCCACTGGTTACTTCACCAATCTGTGTGTTGTTTGCAAGAATTGAATATCCATGCCTAGGAATATTTCTTATTTCCATACGAAATCCAACTAGNGTTCTNCCAGTGGGGAATTTTTGGAAATTAAGTAATGAATCACGCGCAACATAACCTGTTCTGTCAGGTTTTACGAATTTACCAAGTCCAACTTCGTAAGGATTAGTTGTTAAATCAATNTCATTGCCATATAGAACCATNCCTGCTTCAAGTCTGAGGAGATCTCTAGATCCTAANCCTGCAGGAATTGCCCCTAATTTTTGTAANGTTGTCCAAATTTTCTCTGATTGNCTACGATNAATCATTANTTCAAAACCATCTTCNCCTGTATATCCTGTTCTTGCAATTAATCCAGTCGGATTTTGAGAAGAATTATCATCAGGATNTCCAAAAAANTNAGATTCATCAATTCCNACTTCNCCAAANAACAATGANCCCACGTGGAATGGACGTAACTTCAAAAGCTTTTTNATCTCAATATCGTTNTCTTCTTTNGGATGNTGAAGATGAAATATTCCCTCTTCNGNAATTGCTCTAGAAATAATNGATTCTGCTAATGGACCTTGTATTGCAATCATNGCTGTATCAGAAGTTACATCTGATATANCNAGATCCATATCTTTTGTGACAAAACGAGAAATCCAATCTAAAACGTTAGCTCGATTAGAAGCATTAGGAATAAGTAAAAATAATTCCATCATCAATCTGTAAACTATACAATCATCAATTATGAAACCATCTGAGTTACAAATGACTGTATATCTTGCCTGTCCAATTTTCATGTCTGCAACTTGTACACTCAAAACTGAATCTAAAAGATTAGAGGCATCAGAACCGGAAAATAAGNCGCGTCCCATATGTGAGACATCAAAAATACCAGACTTCTTCCTTACTGCATTAGATTCAGCAATGATACCTTCATACTGAACAGGCATTTCCCATCCAGCAAATGGTACCATTCTAGCGCCCAAGTGTTTATGTACGTCATTTAAAGATGTTGTTTTAAGTTTGTTCATTGTTCTTTCTTAATTAAAAATGTTCTTATATCGATTTGCAATAGGCATTCGNCTGTCTCTACCAAAACTACGACTTGTAATTTTTATACCAGGCGGNGANTGCCTTCTNTTGTATTCACTATTATCTACCAACGAAACTATTTTATTAATATCNGAACGTAAAAATCCTAATTCTTCTATAGCATTTGAACTCTGATCATGTTCTATGTAGGCTTCTAAAATCGGATCTAAAATTGAGTATANAGGCAAACTATCATCATCTCTTTGATTAGGTCTAAGTTCNGCACTCGGAGGTTTTTGAATAATTTCANNTGGAATCANTTCCNTACCTGCTTTTTTATTAATATGATTACATAAATCATATACTAATAATTTTGGCACATCTTTGATTACTGCAAACCCCCCTGCCATATCCCCATANATAGTCGCATATCCTGTGCCCATTTCACTTTTATTTCCTGTAGTCAANACTATCCAACCAAATTGGTTAGATAAAGCCATCATCAAAGTACCACGTATCCGTGATTGTAAATTTTCTTCTGCCATAGATACGTCCTTNGANGGNTCAAAATGTAAGGAAAGAGATTTGAGAAACTCTGAAAACATAGTTTCAATTGGTATATTTAATAATTCNATTTGCAAATTTTNAGATANTTTAGTGGCATCATCAANACTGCCCTTTGATGAATATCTAGANGGCATTGCAACCCCCATTACATTATCNTTACCTAAAGCATCTACAGCAATAGCTGCTACCAAACTAGAATCAATCCCACCCGAAAGTGCGATTAGTGCTTTTTCAAACCCACATTTTCGAACATAATCGCGTGTTCCTAATTTCAAGGCGTTATATATTTCACTAAGTTCATCATAAGGCTGANTCNTTCTCATCGATACATTCGGAGGAACCACTTTCTTTGGAAATTTTGGAACTTGTATCAANTCCAAATCNGAATTAACTGGAAATTCAACAGCAGCTCTTTTTCGAGTCCTCAAATCATGTAACCGAGAATTTTCAACAGATTCTAAATCAATATCAGTAANTAATAAATCTTCTTCAAATCNCTTAGCTTCATTAATTTTTGATCCTTCAAANTTATAAATTGCTGACGANCCATCAAAAACTAATTCGTCTTGTCCTCCAACCATATTTACATAAGAAATGAAAACTCCATTGTCAGCTGCTCTCGTACTTAACATTTTATCTATNACAGATCTTTTATTCCGATGAAAAGGCGAACCATTAATATTAACAATCAGCTCCGCTCCAGCCTGTCTTTGAGTAATCAATGGCCCAGTAGGTTGCCAAATATCTTCACATATATTAATTGCGATTTTTGAACCATTAATTTCATATATTGAAATTTGTTGGCCTGCTCGAAAATANCTCTCTTCGTCAAAAACNCCATAATTNGGTAGATAAATTTTTCTATAAGTATCAATCAATTTACCATTAGAGGCNAAAATTGCAGCATTNAANGTATCTATATCATAATCNACAAATCCACATACGACAGCAATATCCTTTGATTCTTGAATAATTTTTTCTANACATCTCAAATTNTCNTGNAAAAAATGNCTCTTNAAAATCAAATCTTCAGGNGGATAGCCAGTNACAGCAAGTTCGGGAAAGACTACNAAATCACTCCCGCTATCTCTAGCATTAGCAATGTTTTNAANAATCTTGTTCGTATTGGCATCAAGATCGCCTACNGTAACATTAATTTGAGCTAAAGCAACTCTGAAATTACGCATCTTTCTCCAAATAGGTTTTTATTCGATNTAAAGCTAATTCAATATTGGTTGCAGAGTTTGCGAATGAAAATCTCACATANCCATTACCAAATTTCCCAAAAGACTCTCCAGACAAACATGCNACNCCAGCTTTTTCTAANAAATCATCAGCGAATTTTCTNCTGCTTAANCCTGTNCCTTCAATATTNGGGAAAACATAAAANGCNCCTTGTGGNTTTGGACATCTAATACCNGGAATATTGTTTAAACCATTTACAATTATATCTCTTCTTGCTTTAAATTCTTCGACCATCGCAAATGCATCATCTTGAGGNCCATTTAACGCATCAATAGCTGCTAACTGNGTAAAGCTAGCAGTNCANGAAACACTATTNGTTACCAATTTAGAAATNGGCTCTACTAAATCAACAGGCATCACTCCATAACCAATTCNCCANCCAGTCATTGCATAAGTTTTGGANAANCCATCTAGNATNATTGTCCTTTCAAGCATTCCTGGATAAGCAGTGATACTGTGGTGTCGACCTTCATANAAAAANCGACTATATATTTCATCAGAAAGNACAATTAAATCATGTTTCTTNACTAAAAATGCAAGNTGCTCCATAGAATCTTCAGAAATAACACTGCCGCAAGGATTATTAGGAGAATTTAATATAATCATTTTTGTTTTATCGGTAATTTGNGCAGCAACCTCGTCTATGTCAATATTATANTCCANCCTTTCATGAAGTTGCATAGGAACNGCAGTTCCACCNACAAATTCAATCATCGANTCATATATTGGAAATCCGGGATTCGGATACAAGACTTCGTCACCATTATCAATTAAAGCNAAAATNACNAAAAACATTATTGGTTTTCCTCCAGGAGTTACCACTACATTTTCTGCAGAAACAGGTATATCCCTTGTAGATGATATTTCCTGTGCAATANTATCNCGNAANTCTGGAAATCCAGGGGANGGNCCATAGTGAGTNGCTCCAGACTTTAANGCTTCNATNCCTGACTGAACAACATGTTCAGGAGTATCAAAATCTGGCTCGCCTATTTCNAAGTGGATTACGTCTTTGCCNTTAGCTTCNAAAGCACGAGCTTTTGCTAACACTTCAAACGCNGTCTCAGTACCTAATCTACTCATTCGTTTAGCAAATTTCATATTGGCTCCAAAATATATATTAGAAGAGAATAACTGGCNTTATCTTCAGNTGCATTATACACCATTGNACATCACAAAATATGACANATTTTCACTAAAAANTGTATTCAATANAATCCATTATGCTAAAATCNATNTGTGAATCATTNNCATNAGGAGAGTTAATTTGAAAGTACTTCTTAGCAACCCAAGAGGGTTTTGTGCAGGAGTGGTTAGGGCAATTGACATTGTAGAGCTAGCNNTGAAAAAGCTGGGACCTCCNATNTATGTNAAGCANCAAATAGTCCACAATCCTTTTGTNGTACAAGATTTAGAATCAAAAGGTGCCATAACAGTTGAAAATGTATCTGACATACCAGATCACTGCAATGTGGTTTTTTCTGCACACGGTTCACCNCCAGANGATTACAATAATGCTAAACAAAAAGGGTTAAANATCATNGATGCAACNTGCCCTCTTGTAACAAAAGTTCATAATGAAGCAAAAAAATATTCNGCTCAAAANAGAAAACTAATCCTTATTGGCCATNAAGGNCATCAAGANGTAAAGGGGACAATGGGACAAGAAAACATGCATCTAGTAGATGATAGACAAAAATTAGATTTCCCTCAGTGGGAAAAATCTTCTCCAATTACGGTCCTAACCCAGACAACACTTTCTGTAGACGACACACAAAATAGTATAAGCAAAATCCAAGAAAAGTTTTCAGATGTAATTGTAAGAAATGACCTNTGTTATGCAACNACTAACCGACAAGAAGCCATCAAAACTATTGCCAAACAAGTNGAATTNGTATTAGTCATCGGAGCACCCAATAGTTCNAACTGTAATCGACTTAGAGAAGTTGCTCAATCTTTTGGAATNCCCGCTTATCTAATCAATACTCCTGCAGAAATAGATTCCAATTGGTTCAATGATGTTGAAATAATTGGTNTAACATCAGGTGCATCTACTCCTGAAATATTAGTCAAAAATGTAATAGAATTCTTAGCTCCAGAAGAAGTAGAAACTGTCCAAGGCGCTCATGAAGATGTTTTNTTCACNCTTCCAAATAAATTAATTTGAACCGNGAGGATTTAAATGATTATTAAATTTGAAAGTTTACTCACAGGTGCGNAAAATGCNGTAGGAACTGCTGTAATTATAGATGTTTTTCGTGCTTTCACTACTGCTCCCATTTTATTTTCTAAGGGAGCGAAAAAGCTGATTTTTGTCGCAGATATTTCCGAAGCCATCAAATTAAAAAAGCAGGGAATCGGTCAGATATGNGTNGGNGAAGTAGATGGAATAAAACCAANTGGATTTGATTTNGGCAATTCACCNCATGAGATCTCTAANGCTGATGTTAGAGGTNAAACNATTATNCAATCAACTCGTGCAGGAACTGTTGGAGTAATATCTGCTCAGAACGCTTCTAGTATCTATGTTGCTTCATTAGTAAACGCTTTTGCTACCGCAAGAGTCATTAAAAAGTCTAATGAGAATTTAATTAGTCTTGTTGCTATGGGTTGGTCAGCAAAAGAAAGAACCGACGAAGATGAAATTTGTGCNATGTACATTCGAAATATGCTTCTAGGNTTAAAACCNGATTCTGAACCTATTAGGAAATTAATTTTNGACAGTAAAGAGGCACAAAAGTTTGCCGANCCTNACCAACCACACTTCCACCCTGAAGACCTAGAAATAGCNCTAAAAATCGATTTANANNATTTTGCTATACGTGTTGNNAAAAACAAACNAGGCTTAATGGAAGCATTTGCTGAATATCCTGACTAATCGNAACNGTGTAAAAGTTTTNCTTAATACTACAAGTAAAGATACAAAGACAANNAAAAATGACAACTCAAGCAAAATACGATTATGAAATTCTTTAAACCCAATTAATANNACATCAAAGATTTCTTTTACAAAAACTTGAAAAGNAAACTCNAAACCAATNGGTGAGATCAAATTATTACCAAAAACCACCTTTAGGTTTTGAAACATANTTAAAAACACAAAATNCCACATAGAAATAGCAAATAGAAGCGTACACAACAATACTNCTAGTATGAATACCAGAAGTTTCATCATCTGATCTGAGNAATATTTTAAAGACCTAAGAACAAAAAAGTTTACTAATAAGATGAAAAATATTCCCGCAACAATCAAATTTGTCCTTGATTTAACTTGATTAAAGATTAAATAATTATTTAATGATTCCTTCAATAAGTTTTGATTGTTGTATGTCTCTAATAAATTATATTTATATCCATTAACTACACTATCTTGAGCAAAGTTTAAATAAGAAATTAATTCGTCATTTTGCTCTAAACTATCAACTAACACCAACCCCTCTAGCGCAACATAATCAAGTAAAACCATAATTTCCTGAGTATTGTAGTCTAATTGATTCAATTTATCTAACAATTCTGAAGGTGATTTTTTTACATTATTTGACAATNATTCAACAATCAAATCAATGGACTCTAACGACAAATTATTTAAGGAGTTTTCATTTAAAACACTCCGAAAAAGTTCTTTATTNGACAAGATAACAATATCAATATAATAGTCNTCTTCTNGTAAAATNAAAAAACGATTCATATCATCAAAAATTNTTTGGGTTTGAATTTGAGCCCAATTATGACCATTCGANAAAATGAGACTTTCTACTATTAAATCCATCANGATAGGATTTAAAGGTTCTTTATCAAAAGTTTCTANTAGAATTTCTTCGATTAAAAGCGTNTGNAATTCTAAACTAATAGTTTCTGTAGTAATTAATNTTTTAACATNACTTAAAATTTCATTTGAACATTGTGTAAAATCCCAAAAAATATAAAGTTGTTTTTGATTATCAGTCAAATATTCAGCAACTTCATCAACCGTATTTTCATAATTTTCAGAAAACCAATTTTTACAAATATCATTCTGGNGAAATTCTGNATAAGGAAAACTATCAGCATTACTATTATTTAAATTTGATAGTTCACTTAGCTCTATGAACTGATTNAACAACTTGTCTATTACATAATCATAAAAACTGGAATGATGNTAAATTCTTTTAAATTCAATTTGCAAAGGGTTAACTAATTCATATANAGAGAAATGAATCTCCAATTCATCAGTTTCATAATTTAAAAACTTCAAAACCATATTGATATTTGTTTCTATTTGGGTATTAAACCATGAGTAATTAANAATCCTCAAAAATGATTCTTTTANTTCTANTTTTGTAATANTTATTGTATGTTCAGCTTCTTCATCTAAGAATGAATCATNTAGATTTTTGGCCAAATCATCAGAAAAAGCTTGAATAANCCGNTCAGTTCTAGCTTCATCTGAATGGTATGTTTTAGAAACAAAATTTGGGTTTAACATTGTTTGTTCAATATTNAGAAAGAACAACAAAATATATANTAATAATGAAAGTATAAAAACTGAAATGGTTAAAAACAAAAAAGAACTAATGGTTAGAAATCTTTGGTTCAAACTATTTTTCCACTAAAAAGAATTGTTAATCGTAGAAACTACAACCTATCCCATGATAGCCAATTGTAACTTCTCCATCCTTTAACAGNACAGGGGTTATCCTATCTCCTCTAGTAAGATCTTCAACTTCTTTCCATCTATCAGGATTCAATGCCAAATCAATTTCTTCATACGAAATNTTCTTTTCAGCCAGTTCCATTTTTACAGTCACACATATGTCGCAATCTGGATGTGTATACAAAAGAGTTTTTTCCATATCTTAACCTGCTTAGTCCATAACACCTTTAGGCCATGGAGGCTGTGGACGTTTAATTTCCCCAATATTTGAGCGTCTTGAAACACCTAAGAAATGTTCGAATTCGGCAACCGAATCTTCAGCAGCCGGAGTGAAAGTTTTTAAAAAGACTACTTCCCCGTCATCAAAAACAAAAGTNGGCGTACCAAAAANACCTANCGAGTCAGCATATTCATGNTCTTTTCCTATAATCCNTCTAATTGAATCATCAGTTACATCAGACTTTAATCTATCTAAATCTACCCCAACCTCATTCGCGACGGCAAATATTTCTTGATAATTTTGCAGAGAGACTCTTCGGGGGTCATTATGCCTGGCTGTTAAAAGTGCTAAATGGAACTTGTCAAAAAGTTCTGNACCCTGTTTTCTTACTGNTTCACTTACAATTGCAGCCACTAAAGAACGGCAACCGGTTGGATCTTCTTGATTCCAAACCTTCCATGACAACGATTCTNGCGTTTGATTTGATTTAGAAGTCTTTATTTTGTATGCATTTTGCTCTAAAGAAAAATGTTTCCATTGTATTGTAAGTTTATCTTTGTAAACTTGTTTCACTCGATGCAACCAAACGGCAGCATTATAAACCCAAGGTCAGGCAAAATCAGCATATATATCTACAGAAATATGTTCCATTTCAATCCTTATTCAATTATTTCAATTAGGTTTAACCGTGGAGANAGGGGGNATCGAACCCCCAACCTTGGCATTGCGAACGCCNCACTCTCCAAATTGAGCTATATCCCCATGAAGGNATTATATATACGGCTATTCAGGGCGTCAACCACCGGCTGCGGAAGGNAAAAAAGATTGATAGAACTTCACTAGCGTGTTATAATACGACAGTTGAATTTTGGTAATGATCTACACATTAGAATAGTTTTAGGGAAGGATTACATGGCGGAAAACAATTCGGACTCAAATGAAGAAATAACACAAAGTCAAGTTGAATCTACAGACACAAATGAAGAAACAACAGAGGCCTCAGTTGATCCTACTGACTTAGCTGCAAATAATGTTGAATCAAAAACTGAAGAAAATGAGCCTCAATCAGAAATNGATTCTCCAAAAGAATCTGAGGANCCTCAACCAATTAAGGTAACCATGAAATCACTGCTTGAAGCAGGAGTTCACTTCGGACATCAGCGTCGNAGATGGAACCCNCGAATGAAAAAATATATTTTCACTCATAGAAATGGCGTTCANATNATTGATCTTCAAAAGACTCTTGGTTTGCTTGAAGATGCAATTGAATTCGTTACNTCAGTTGCTGAAAAAGGGAAACCTATTCTTATGGTTGGAACTAAAAAACAAGCTCAGGATACTATAATCANTGAAGCTCAACGAAGTGGTTCATACTATGTAAATACTAGATGGTTGGGTGGNACTCTAACTAATTTNCAGACAATTCAATCAAGAAAAGAATTCCTTATGGATCTAGAAGATAAACGTGACAAAGGCGAATTTGAAGCNCTCACGAAAAAAGAATCACTCAAATTAGAAGAAAAAATATCAAAACTTAACAGATACCTTTCNGGAATAAAGACAATGAATGAAATGCCTGGTGCATTATTTATCATTGACATTGGAAAAGAATCAATAGCCGTNGCTGAAGCAAAACGTATAGGGATACCAATAATTGCATTAGTAGATTCTGACTGTGACCCTTCTTTGATTGACTATCCTATTCCNGGAAACGATGATGCTATTAGNTCAATTCGTCTAGTGACAGGTAAGATGGCTGANGGNATAATTGAAGGCANAAATGCTAGGATTGCTGCAAACGCNGAAAATNTTCAGAGTGATGATGGTAATGAACTTATGTCTGAAGCTTTAGTGGCAGAATCTACCGAATAANANTATTTTTATTTTAAGAGGTTAAATTGGCNATTACAATCGATGATATTAAAGCTTTAAGAGAATTAACAGGTGCAGGGGTAATGGACTCTAAAAATGCACTTTCTGATGCTAATGGTGACCAGGCTAAGGCAGTGGAAATTCTTAGGGAAAAAGGTATTGCGTCTGCTGCGAAAAGAGCTGATCGTGAAACTAACCAGGGACTCATAGAAACATATATTCACAGCGGTGGTAGAATTGCTGCAATTGTTGAAGTCAACTGTGAAACCGATTTTGTGGCTCGGACTGACGATTTCAAGGAACTAGCGCACAGTGTTGCAATGCAAATAGCTGCAATGGATCCCACTCATATTGATGAAAATGACTCTCCTGATGTATCAGACGTCACTCCGGATGAAAAATGTTTGATAAAACAACCTTTTATCAAAGACCCATCAATGACAATCAACGAACTTATAAATGAAGCTTCAGGTAAACTTGGAGAAAAGATTCAAATTCGAAGGTTTGTTAGATACGCATTGGGAGAATAGATACCTTGAAAAATGGCGAATCTCTGTACCGCCGTATTTTACTGAAATTAAGTGGTGAATCTTTTAAAGGCAATAACCCTGGAATCATAGATCCCACCGTAGTAAGTTACATGGCTTCTGAAATAAAGCAAATTCTAGCATTAGGTATTCAAGTCGGAGTCTGTGTAGGTGGAGGAAATATTTGGCGAGGTTCTGAAGCCGAATCTCAAGGAATGGATCGAGCAACTGCTGACTATGCAGGAATGTTGGCTACTATGATAAATGCAGTTACATTACAAGACATGTTGGAAAGAGACTTTCAGGTACCCACTAGAACAATGACTGCAATTGATACAAGAGAAATAGCTGAACCATATATTCGAAGACGAGCTATTAGACACTTGGAAAGAAATAGAGTAGTAATTTTCGCAGCTGGTACAGGTAACCCGTTCATGACAACAGATACAGCAGCAGCTCTCAGAGCTGTAGAAATAGAAGCCGATCTTCTTTTGATGGCAAAAAACAATGTTGATGGAATATATGATTCAGATCCTTCAACTTCAAAAAATGCCAAAAAAATTGATAGAATAACTTATATTCAGGCAATTGAAAAAAGACTACAAATCATGGATACTACCGCCTTATCGTTATGTATGGACAACAACTTGCCAATGATTGTTTTTGACATGTTTGAGAAAGGTAATATCCATAAAATTGTTCAAGGTGAAATTACTGGAACTTTAGTTACAACTACTTAGAATTTTGTTTCACGGAGGATAATATGTCCGACATTGATAATATACTTGAAGACACGAATTCACGGATGCAGAAATCAGTACATTCTTTACAAAATGATTTGCAAACTGTAAGAACCGGACGCGCTAACTCTGCATTAGTAGAAAATATAGTTGTTGATTATTATGGAAGTCCTACTCAACTTTCCCACCTTTCATCAATAACAATTCCCGAAGCTAGACTAATAATGATTCAGCCTTGGGACAAACAATCTATCCCTGACATCGAACGAGCCATTTTATCGTCTGAATTAGGTCTCAACCCGACAAATGATGGCCAAGCTTTGAGGATAACTATTCCGGAACTGACTGAGGAACGCCGAAAGGAACTAGTTAAATTGGTTGGAGGAAAAATAGAAGATGGAAATATAGCAATTAGAAATATTAGAAGAGATGCTATATCTTCCTTGAGAGAGCTAGAGAAAGATGGAGATATTTCTCAAGATGACTCCAGAAACGGTCAGTCAAAAATACAAGAAATCACTGATGCATTTTCAAAAGATATTCTCGAAATTAAAGCCACCAAAGAAACAGAAATTATGGCTGTTTAGTAGATAAATAACTAATGTCTTCCGATGCAAATTCTATACCACAGCATGTTGCAATTATCATGGATGGAAATGGTAGGTGGGCCTCATTAAAAAATCGTCCCAGAAGTTTTGGGCATAGAGCAGGCACGCAAAACATCCGTACTGTAGCAGATATCTTTTCTAAGTTTGGAGTCCAATATATTACGTTATTTGCTTTTTCTACAGAAAATTGGAATAGACCGAGTAAGGAAGTTTCTGCAATTATGCAAATATTAAAGAGCTCAATTAAAACTGAAATTCAAAAATTGCACGAAAATAACTATCGAATACGCCATATTGGTTCATTGAGAAACCTAGATTCTTCAATTCAAAAGTCCATTTCAGATGCAGTTTCTCTAACATCTCAAAATTCTAAACTTACAATTAATTTGGCATTCGACTACGGAGGTAGGGCTGAAATAATCAATGCGTTTCAAAAAATTATGTCCGATGGGATTTCGGCGGAAGAGATAGATGAAAACATGGTTTCTAATTATCTGTATACTCACGATTGCCCAGATCCAGATTTAATAATTAGAACTGCTGGAGAAATGCGATTAAGTAATTTTCTTTTATGGCAATCAATATATTCTGAATTTTACTCTACTTCTGTACTGTGGCCTGACTTCGGAGAAAGTGAAATTGTAGATGCTTTAAATGATTTCAAATCTAGGCAAAGAAGATTTGGAAATACTTCTTAATTTTTCGATGTTGAATCTGTTTAAATATTCTTCCATTCCAACAAGAGTAATTACTGCTTGCGTAATTTTGCCATTATTCATCTTAGTAGTTTGGACTGGATCTCAGTTCAACATTTTATTCTTGACCTTCGCAACTGCTTTAACTTCTGGAATTGGCAGTTGGGAAATCAATAAAATTATTGGAAAATTTGGTATTAAAACACAAAGTTTTTTAACTATTCCAATATCTGTTGCTCTAGTAAGTAGTAGCTATTTTTACGACACCCTATCTACATACTATTTTTCTGGAATTACATTATTAGCATTACTACTAATTGTATTGACGCCAAACATGATGAAGTATTCTAAATTTCATAATCTTTTAAGCCTACTACTACCAATTTTTATCCCAGCAG
>PBBT01000003.1 GCA_002717725.1 Chloroflexota bacterium | reverse complement strand
TAGGACTGGGAAAATGGGAGCAATAGGCGTAGCTACTGGAGCAGTTGCAGGTTTGGTTGCCATAACACCAGCAGCTGGTGCTGTAGGTGTTATGGGTTCATTAGCCATTGGCTTCGGTGCAGGAGTATTATGTTTTATTGCTGTAGAATTGATTCATAGAACTGGGTTAGATGATGCTCTAGATGTGTTTGCAGTTCATGGTATTGGTGGAATATGGGGAGCTTTGGCTGCTGGAATTTTCACTGTAACTGCTATTGCTGGTGATGATTATCTAGGTCTGGTCGAACATGGAGATCTTGAGCAACTTGGAATTCAGGCTGTAAGCGTATTAGGTACTTTGGTTTACTCCGCTGTTGCCACAATAATAATTTTGTATATTCTTGATAAGATTCCTGGCTTGGGATTGAGAGTTTCTGAGGCTGAAGAAGATATGGGATTGGACTTGGCGTCTCATGGAGAGCAGGCATCAGTTGGTGATGGAGCCGATTAGGATTTTATACAATCAACTTAATAGAGAGGTGAAGAAATGCTTAAAATAGAGGCAATATTCAGACCGGAAAGAGTTAGTGCTGTCACAAATGCTCTGTTAGATGTGGGTGTGACTGGATTTAATTATCAAAATGTTACCGGTCAAGGACAGCAAAAAGGGGTTGAGGTAATAGTTGGAAGAGGTGGTCAAGCAACTACTCGTTCTACTGTGGCTAAAACTTTGTTGGTGACAGTAGTATCGGACGACAAAAAAGATGCTGTTATTGATGCAATAGTTTCTGCAACACAGACTGGAGAAATTGGAGACGGGAAGATTTTTGTGAGTTCTGTATCAGATACCATTCGTGTCAGAACTGGGGAGTCCGGAGAAGGGGCTCTGTAAAAAATTAGCCTTCTTTATTAAACAGAGTTGGTGCATGCGCCAACTCTGTTTTTATTCTGTAAAAATTTGTTTTCCTAATTTTAATGTTCTAATGATTTCCTCACTAATTGATGCGATTAAATCAGATGCATTTTCAGTTGCTTCATTTAAAGTCATTGGAGCATTAATTATAGAAAATGAGGCATTAATACCATGATTGTGAACTTCTTTAAAACCTTCGTTTAGCGATCCTGAGATGGAAATTACAGGAATATCAAATTTTTTAGCTCGATTGGCAATACCGATAGGGGCTTTGTTGAAAATTGTAGATTGATCTGTTGCTCCTTCACCAGTAATTACCAAATCAGCATCCTTTAGTTGGTCATCCAAATTAATGAAATCAAGCACTATGTCTACTCCAGGAAGCAATTTTCCATTTAGAAACCCTACAAATCCACCCCCCAATCCGCCTGCAGCTCCAGATCCTGGTATTGAATTAATGTCAATTCCTAGATCGCGACGTATGATTTTTGCATAATGAAAAAGAGCTTTATCAAGTTGTTTTACCATTTCAGGAGTGGATCCTTTTTGTGGTCCGTAAATTGCTGAAGCGCCCTCTGNTCCNCANAGAGGATTGTTCACATCACATGCAATTAGAAAATCAGAATCTTTTGCTCTTGAATCNAGGGTGGAAATATCTATTTGATCAAGATGTATTAANGANGCTCCACCGNGAGTTANTTCTTGNCCNTTTGAATCGAGTAATTTTCCNCCCANTGCTTGGATCATTCCNGCACCNCCATCATTNGTGGCACTACCTCCTATCCCAATGATGAATTTNCNGAAATTATTTTCGANAGCATCNGAAATAATTTCNCCTAACCCAAAAGTTGTTGCATTAAGAGGATCTAATTGNTTTTCAGGNACGAGAGCNAGGCCTGAAGTNAGAGCCATTTCAATTACTGCGGTNTTNCCATCACCNAGAGCTCCCCAGTTCGCATTTCGTTTTTCTCCTAATGGACCTGTAACTTCTGANGAACGAATTTNACCATTAGATCCTTCTACTAAAGTTTCGAGGGTTCCATCTCCTCCATCAGCAGCNGGNACAATTNNACATTCCGCATTNGGTAGAACTTTTTTGATTCCACTTTCTANAGATCGAGCAACATTAAGCGCGGAAANACTGCCTTTATATGAATCTGGAGCTATNACTATTTTCATAATGTGAATATAATAGCAGATAGAGTAAACTGATGACATTAGAAGTTTTTGGTGATGATATGGCTAAAAGAAAAGTGGAATATGAAACTAGGCANGTTTATGCATCNATACGAGAGGAATTGTATATAGCNGCAAAATCTAGNGCNTTGGAACTNCGAATGCCAATGCGTGAATTTATTGAACATGCTCTTGAGAAAACACTAAACTTGGAANTTGATGNTACTTCNNATTCTACNNTGGNAGAGGANGAAGAGAGTAATANAAAGAGNTCTCTTTGGGATGATCCATATTTAAAAATGCAATCTTCTCAACCAATTGGTGCNCCTGTTGAGTTGACTCCAGAAGAATCAACAAGAATATTGAAGCAATCTTTTGGAAAGAGAGNCAATGATTGGTTGGGTGCAGGAGAATAATTATGCTCCTTGATAAAACATTGTTTGAAGATTTTGGNCAAGGAGATAGTGGTGCATTGTCAATTGTTGATCGTTTATTATCTGATGAAATTTCAGNNTATGTTTCTACNCATACAATTTTTGATCTTTGGAATAAAGAAACAATNACTAGACGTACAGAAATTGTATATCAAAGCATNATAAATTTGACTGAATTAGTAATGCTTTCTGCAGNNGCAGCGAAAAATGCTGCAATNCAATCAAATNTCCATACTGANTTANATCATGANATTTTGTTGTTAGGATCTATAGCTAAAGAGATGGGTGTTCCTATTTGTACNAGGCGAGTTGAGGAATTCCAATTAATTGTAGATGATATAGTGAANTATTAGGAGTTGTCATGGGNAATTTTATAAATGTAGTTTCACAATATGAACGTATGGCGGTTTTNACATTAGGAAAATTTTCTGGNATGAGAAAACCTGGATTTCACTTATTATTTTGGCCTATTCAAAGACAGGAAAGAGTTGATNTAAGGGAAGAGGTTTTAGACATTCCTCGTCAGACAAATATCACTTTAGATAATGCTCCAATTGATATAGATTTCTTGGTATACATGAGAGTCACTGAAGATANTGCTTCATCCGCTGTACTTGAAGTTGTGGATTATCACAGTGCTGTGATTGGTATTGCGACAACTACTCTTAGGGCAGTGATNGGAGAGATTCCTCTTGATGATGTTTTGTCTCAAAGAGATAGAATTAATGAAGAGCTTCGGCAAAAGTTGGATGANGTTACTANCCGTTGGGGGATTAAGGTTACTCAAGTAGAAATTAGAGAAGTGGANCCTGCTNCGGATATTCAAGAAGCAATGAATAGGCAGATGTCTGCAGAGCGCTTTAGGAGAGCGGCAGTTACGGAAGCTGAAGGGACTNGACANGCTGCCATTACGGTTGCAGAGGGAGAAAAGCAATCTGCNGTTCTNAGAGCAGAAGGTGAGAAGCAGGCTGATATTCTTACTGCAGAAGGTCAAAANCAGGCNGAGNTTTTAAGGGCTGAGGGTCACAGTNCTGCGTTAGATAAAATTTCTCAGGTAGCAAAAAANCTTGAGTCTAACACTATGAGTTTGCAGTATTTTGAAACNCTTAGAGAAATAGGAGCAGGTGAGTCAACAAAATATGTNCTNCCNTTGGAATTAACCAATNTACTTAAACCTTTTACTAATAAAATTCANGANAATTTANAAAAAGTAAGCTTTAAGTTGAATTACTTACAAAAATTCCAGTAGAGTNTTCGCCAAACTTTTATTNATTCCNGGTAAGGATGANATTTCTTCAATTGATGATTTCTGTATGTTTTTCATGCTACCAAAATGATTGATCAATAGTTTTCNTTTCTTGGGCCCNATTCCNGGAACATCGTCAATTTTTGATTTTAGACTTTTTTGAGATCTAAGTTGTCGATGGAACGTAATTGCAAAACGGTGAGCTTCATCTCGTAATCTTTGCAANAGGAAAAGACCTTGGGAATCCCTTGGTAAGATAATTGGTTCAGGAGATTCAGGCACAAAAAGTTCTTCATTTTCTTTTGCTAAACTTGTTATTGATAGTTCGTTTAGACCAGAATGNAGNAATACTTCTANCGCAGATGTTAGATGACCTTTGCCTCCGTCNATTACTATTAAGTCAGGNATGGTTTTCCAGTTTTGATNNGAGCTAATNTTGTCAGNTGTAGANTCATTTAGCCTTTTAAATCTTCTTTCAAGCATCTCTTGCATCATTGAGTAGTCGTCNATACCAGGAATGTTTTTTATTTTGAAACGACGGTACTTGTTTGGTGCTGGGGAACCGTTTTCAAAAACTACCATACTACCAACNGNNTTAGTCCCACTAATATTTGAAATATCNTAACATTCGATTCTTTTCGGAATGTTTGGAAGNTGGAGTGNTTCTTGGATTTCGCTTAATGCAGAATNTACATTTTTTTGAGCCGTAGATCNNCTTATTAACAGTTGATTCAATCCATTGTTTGCATTATCTGAAACCATTTTAAGCAGTTGTCTTTTTTTNCCTCTTATNGGTATGTGAAATTGAACATTTTGAGANCTTTTAATACTAAGCCAATCTGCAATAGTCTTTTCATCATCAATTGGTTGTTTTATTAGGATAAGNTTTGGGATTGCTGTTGAATTNAGATAAAATTGTTTGATGAATGCCGCGGTNAATTCACTTGGTTGAGTTTTCAAATTGCTAGTCATTGAAAAATTGTCTCGTCCAATCAATTTCCCTTCTCTGACAAAAAAAACTTCTACCCAAGATTCATTTTGATTTTGTGCAATTGCGATCGCATCATAATTGTCAGAATTTAATGTNACTACTTTTTGGCTTTCCTGGAGATTTTCTATGCTTTTAAGTTGGTCNCGNTATACAGCNGCACTCTCATATTCAAGNGAATTAGAAGCTTGTAGCATTTTCTGTTGAATATTTTTAACGACTTTATTAGTTTTGCCCTCTAAAAACAAAATTACTTGGTCTATGACATTTTTATAATCATATTTATCAGCCGCTCCAATGCACGGTCCTACACACCTTCCGATATGAAAGTCTAAACAAGCTCTGTCATCAGATCCAGTTATTGTTTTTGTGCAACTTCTATAAGGAAAGAGTTTTTTAAGTAATTTAAGTGTTTTTCTTACACTTCCAGCATTGGCATAAGGTCCAAAATATCTTGCCCCATCTTTTTTGTTAACTCGTCTAGTAATGTAAACTTGTGGNAATTGCTCTGANACATCTATTTTTATGAAAGGGTAGCTTTTGTCATCTTTTAGGCGTGCGTTATATTTTGGTTGATGTTCTTTGATCAAATTGGATTCTAGAATTAAAGCTTCTTGCTCTGATTCTGTAACAATAGTCTCGAAACGTGAAATCTTGGAAACCAAAGTCCGTATTTTAAAATCATGNCTTGAATATGATTGGAAGTAGGAGCTTACTCGATTCCGCAGGTTTGATGCTTTTCCAACATATATTACCTGGTTTGATTCGTCTTTCATCAAGTATACNCCNGAGGACTTCGGCAATTTGTTNAAACTACTTTGAAAGCTTTGTTTAAGGTTNATTTTGTGCGAAGCTACCTTTTGTGGATCTTGTTTGGGCATTGTAGCCAACTTGTTTTTAATTCAAAACAAANGTCAGTGCTGCTAAAATTATAGCCATTAAAACTGACAAAAATCCTATTTGTCTCAATTCACCNGCAAGGAAATTCGAACTTAAAACGTTTACACTTGATGATTTTTTATTTACGGGCGAACTTTTTGNAGGTAATGCTTGTATAGACTCTTCNTTTTGNAGAGTNGGTTNGTTGGTTTCAATTTGCTGAACTTCTTTNGTTTGATCNTTGTTGATATTTGGATTTGNANCGGNGAAAGTTTCGTCAGNAGAACTGCCTTNGCGTTGAGANTTTGCTCTTCGGCGTCTGCTNTTAAGCTTTGATTGTTTAGCAGCTATCTTATGACCTTTGCTTGGCATATTGNCACTTCACTTTCTGTTTTGATGTNTTTTACGCTCTNGGATGAGCCTTATGATACTCTAATCTTACATGTTCGTCAGTCAAATGTGTATAAATTTGAGTTGTTGAAATACTTGAATGTCCCAACAGTGATTGAACATGCAGCAATGATGCGCCTCCTTGGAGTAAATGGGTAGCAAAGCTATGTCTAATAGTATGAGGTGTAACAGATNCTGAAATTCCTGCCCGTTCTGACTCGTGTTTGAGAATCGTCCAGAATCCTTGCCTAGTTAATCTATTACCTCTTGAATTAAGGAATAATGCGTTGGAAAATTTATNGCCNAAGATTTTGACTCTACCCNCTTGAATCCATGATTCAACGGATGAAAGAGCTTCGGAATATACTGGCAAGATGCGTTCTTTGTTTCCCTTACCAATTACTCGAAGATACGATTCTGAAATATTAAGATCTTTAAGATTAAGATTAGTCATTTCACTAACTCTAATTCCTGTTGCATACATTAATTCCAGCATTGAGTGATTTCGAAGGATTAGGTGCATTTTGTCAGATGGNTTCGCTANTTTTGGGAGTTCTAAAAGTTTNTTCATTGAGCTTACAGAAATNTNATGAGGTAAAGTAGGTGAGTACCTAGGTGAACTAAGGTCAANTGATGTATCTTCTGNGATTATTCCCTCATTTAGTAAAAAAGAAAAGAATGATTTAATTGATGCCAATTTTCTTGATCTGGATGTTTCTGAATATCCTCTATCCTGTAGGAAGATCATAAACTCAGATATGTGTTTAGCATGTACTTTTTCCCAATGAATAAAATCAGGTTGGTGTTGTAATTTTAAGAAGTTAGAAAATTGGGATAAATCGTTTTGATAAGCNGCGATGGTGTTTGAAGACGCACCTCTTTCCACGTGCATGAAATTTAAAAACATTTTCATATGGTGATTTAAATTGGTAGAGGTGTTTGTGAGTTTTAACTGATTTGTTGCCATTAGTNATTACATCAGATAGTCAAAATACACTTGATTGATTTCTTGACACTTTCCTTTCGTGATATTAGGCTACATTAAGCTTGTTATAGAAAATACTTCTTTTAGGTGGCTATATGATTGAAATTGGCATTCCTCCCAATTTGTTGTTGTTGGGAGGAGATTTTGTTTTGAGTTGGCATGGATTTTTCGCCGCTGTTGCGATTTTAATGGCTGTGTTTTTAGTTGGAAGATGGGCGCCACTTTTTGAACTTGATTCTGATGATGTTTACACAGTTGCTTCATTTGCAATTATTGGTGGAATTATAGGTGCTAGATTAGTTCATGTGGTAGATAATTTGGGCTATTATTNAGATAATCCATTGTCAATTTTTGCCATTTGGAAAGGTGGTATTGGACTATGGGGAGGGTTATTGGGAGGATTTATTGGAGGGGCAGTGTATGCAAAATGGGCNAAATTACCGNTTGGGAAGCTAGCTGATTTGGCNNCACCAGCGGTTNTATATACTGTAGCNATTGGACGGATAGGAGATATTGTTAACGGAGAACATTGTGCAACAAATTCTGANGCATGGTANTCATTCTCTTGGACTGCTNTCATGTCCAATGCANCATTTTGCAAGGCNTCTGGAGGGGTTAATGCTTGGGTTCATCCGGTNATTGNATTGGAAATTTTCTGGGTTATGATAGGNTTGTTTTTTGTNTGGAGATTATTGGGGAAAATTTCTCCNTCTGGCATGATATTTGCCTTAACACTTTCTTGGTATGCAATCGGAAGATTCTTGATTCAATTATTGAGGGTTGATAAGGTNTGGATTTTTGGATTGCAGGAAGCNCATTTTATTTCGCTGGCAATTTTNTGTATCACAATTCCTTTGATATTGATTAAAGGAAGNTGGAATTTTGATCGAGGGTGGAGAGGAATTTTTAATTTCGATATACCGGTTGAAGATTCTTCACGGGCACAGAGACGAAGACAATAAGTTGCTTCAGATTATTCTGATTTGACGAAATCTTTAATGATAAGTTGAAAGTTTGTCATTCCGTTCCAAGTATTTTCACTTATTTGATAAATTATGTCGATGTATCCATTTGATTGACCAATTAAGTTCCCCAGTCCAAAACCAATTGAGTCATAGTATTTTTCATTGTCAGAGAGTGTCATTTTTAAGTGATCTTTTGTATGCCCAACGGTTTTAGCATTTATAACTTTCATCCTTTGCGATAGAAAAATTGGTGTTGGGTTCCCGGGTCCAAACGGTTCTAAAGATAAAATGAATTCGAAATGATTAATTACTTCTTTTACAGTAGTTGTACATTCTATTTCAAACTTGCTTTTACTTTCGGATGAGTGTTTTTGATTTGAAGTGTTAGCCAATCTTTTGATTAATTCTGGGATGAAAGTTTCATCAATAGTAAACCCGGCGGCTTTTGAGTGACCTCCAAATTTTGTAAGAATATCGGAACATTCCTTTAGAGCCTCAATGATATTAAAATCGACAACACTTCTGGCGCTACCTTTACTATTTTTCCCATTAGTTGCAATGGCAATAGCGGGTTTAGAGAATTGTTCAGAAAGCTGATTAGCAATTAAACCTATAATACCAGGGTGCCAATCATTATGTTGAACAATTATTATTTCCTGAATATCAATTCCCAGTTGATTAGATTTTGTTTGATTTCGCGCTTGGAATATTGATTTCGAGGTCATAGATTTCCTTTTTTCATTTAAGGATTCTAGTTCAATCGCAACCTTGTGAGCGGTATTTTCATTGGTAGTTGTAAGTATTTCAAGTGCAATGATTGCATTTTCAAGTCTTCCAGGAGCGTTTAACCTTGGGATAAGTTTGAATGCGGCATCTTGAGAAGTAATTGTGTTTAGATTTGTACCACTTTTTTCAGCCAAAGCTTTTAGTCCAATTGATTGTGTATTTCGCATTTGAGTAATTCCTTCAGAAACGATGAATCTATTTTCGGGATTCAAAATTCCTACATCGGAAATAGTTCCTAAAGCAGCATATTGAATTAGTGTATTTGGAATAGGCTTTTTGAATGAATTGTATATTGCGGTAGCTAGTTTAAAAGCTGTACCTGATCCAGTGAGGTTTTTGTTCGAATAGTTAGATTCTGGCAAGTTTGGATTGATGAGTGCTGCAGAATTAGGTCTGGATTCTAATGGTAGATGATGGTCTGTAATAATTACATCTATTCCCATGGATTTTGCATTAGACACTTCATCTAAGTCTGTTGTACCGCAGTCGACAGTAATAATTAAAGAAACATTTTTTGATTTGAAATAATCTAATGATTTTCGATTTAGGCCATGCCCTTCAGAAACTCGGTTGGGGATGTAAGGGAAAGCAGAAATTCCAAAGTCATTCAATGTTGATAGCAATATTGCGGTGGCGGAAATCCCGTCAACATCAAAATCGCCGAAAATCCCTATGGATTCATTGTTTTCCAGAGCAGTTTTGATTCTTTCTACTGCTAATTCCATTTCTGGCAAATCATATGGATTGATTAGTGAATCATGATTGGGATTCAAAAATATTTCAACTTGTTTTAAGGTTTCAATTTTACGATTGAATAGTAATTGGGCAGAGAAACTATCTAATCCTAGATTTTGAGATAATTCAGTAGGTACATTCGGTTTGAATTTCCAGAATTTCAATTTTTCACACAATCCCAGATAATTTGGTTGGAATATTAATTTGCGTTGCTTAACAAGATCGAAAAATTAAAGAAGCATTGTGTCCACCAAAACCAAAAGAGTTACTCATTACCGCAGATATCGGTTTTTGGGCTGCCACGTGTGGTGTATAGTCCAAATCACATTCAATATCCGGATTATCTAAATTGATTGTAGGAGGGATTATTGAGTTTTTGATAGACATTACTGATATTACAGCCTCTAATGCTCCACTGGCTCCTAATAAATGCCCAGTCATTGATTTCGTTGAGCTAATTGGGATGTCATATGAGTTTTCTTTCAAAACAGTTTTCATTGCCATTGTTTCGTATTTGTCATTAAGAGGAGTTGAGGTTCCATGAGCGTTAATATATGACAAATCCCTTGGTTGANTTTTAGCTTGATTGAGAGCCAATTGCATNGCACGTGCACCTCCTTCACCTTCTGGTGCAGGTTGAGTGATATGATGTGCGTCNGCGGTAGATCCATATCCAGCAATTTCTGCTATGGGNTCGACGCCACGTTGTGAAACACTAGATTCACTTTCCAAAATCAATATGCCTGCCCCTTCGCCAAGTACAAACCCATCACGTTCTGCATCAAATGGCCTAGAAGCTTTTTGCGGGTCTTCATTACGTTTTGACAAAGCTTTACAAGAACTGAATCCAGCAATGCCAATTGGGCAAATAGCTGCTTCAGCGCCACCTGCAATAGCTATGTCTACGTCTCCTCTTCGAACTGATTCTAATGCAAGTCCAATGGAATCGGCACTGCTTGAACAAGCTGATACCGCACTATAGTTTGGTCCCTTTGCGCCGAGTAACATTGATACTTGCCCAGAAGCCATGTCTGGAAGCATCATTGGGACCAAAAATGGACTTACTCTTCTAGGTCCTCGACTATCCATAACTTGGATTTGTTCTGAAAGAGTTATAATGCCACCTATTCCGCTGGCGATATTTACTGAAATTCTATTGCAATTGGAAGAATTGATTTCAAGATTTGAGTTGGATACAGCCTCGAGACTGGCAACACATGCAAGTTGTACAAATCGATCCATTCTCGCTGATTCCTTCAATCCTAAAATACCAATTGGATCAAAATCTGTAATTTCCGCAGCGATTGTAGTTAGCAACTCCGAAGTTTCAAAGGATGAAATTTGATTAATTCCGGATTTTCCGTGTATGAGTGATTCCCAGGTAGAATCTAAGTCTAAACCAACGGGACTAACCGCACCAAGTCCTGTAACGTAAACCCGTTGATTCATTGAGATCTCCTAAAATAAAAACTAGTTGAATTATACCATAACCTTCGTATTGGACGCTTGGGATATAGGATGAAATAATTTATAATCATTTTAATGAGGTAAATAATGACATCAATAGTTTCATATCCAACTCCATCAGTATATTTTCAGACTCATGGTTGTAAACTTAATCAAGCGGATACTACTGAATTATCTGCCCAATTTCTTAATTCAGGATTCCAAATTACTGATTCATTAGAGGATGCGGATATTTATTTAATCAACACATGTACTGTTACTCACGTTGCTGACAAGAAAGCAAGACAGGCGATTAGATCTGTCCGAAGAAAACGACCTGATTGTAAGATAATAGTTACTGGTTGTTATGCAGAAAGAGCGGAGAATGAGTTAAAAGAATTGTCCGAAATTGATTTGGTGATTGGTAATAAAGAAAAGCCAAAAATAATAGGTTTTGTTAAAGAGCTGGTGGCGCATGATTTAACTCCTTGCACAACAGGTTCGGATTTGTCTCAGGTTTTGACCCCAAGGATTTCTCGTACAAGGGGAATGGTTAAGATTCAAGAAGGCTGTGATCAAGTCTGTGCTTATTGTATTGTGCCGAAAGTTAGGGGTAGAGAGAGAAGTATCTCTCCAGATATTATTCTCAGTCAAATTAATGATTTTGTTGAAGGTGGGTACAATGAAATTGTTCTTACGGGCACGCAGTTAGGTTCTTATGGATTTGAATTTGATAATTGTGATCTGAATAGCTTGTTAGAAAGGATTTTGGACGAAACGAATTTGAAAAGGCTTAGAATATCCTCTCTTCAGCCTCAAGATATTAATCAAAAATTTTTGTCGATTTGCAAAAATAAAAGAGTTTGTCCGCATTTCCATATGCCTTTACAGAGCGGGAGCGATTTGATTCTTGCTAAAATGCGTAGAAGATATACTTCAATAGAGTATTTTGATGCAATTAAAATGATTCAGGACCAAATTCCGAACAGTTCTATTACGGCAGATGTAATTGTTGGTTTTCCTGGCGAGTCAGACAATGATTTTCAAGACACTTTTGAATTATGTAGTGAAATTGATTTTTCTTCATTACACGTTTTTCCTTATTCTATAAGACCAGGGACTTCAGCCCAATATTTTGATAACCAAATTGTTTCTGATATTAAATCTACTAGAATGAAAAAACTAATGAATCTTTCAAAAGTTAAAGAGAGATTATATAGAGAAAACCTTATTGGTGAGCAACGATTAGTGTTATGGGAAGAATGTACCGAAGTAGGATCAGCATTAAAATGGACTGGACTAACTGAAGATTATTTACGCGTTGAATGTTTTTCAAGCAGTAGACTTCATAATCAAATTAGAGATGTGGAGATTATATCTTTAACAGAAAATGTATTGATGGTTGAAATCTTGAATGCTAACGATTAGGGATGAAAAAATTATACGGCTACAGGTAGGAATTCAGCTCGGCCATTTCTTTCTCTAATGTATCCTGCAGGGTGTTCTGTGGCATGGCCAAAAACAACCAACCAACCATCTTTTACAGCATTTGTCAGAGTTTTTTGTTTTTCTAGTAATGTGTTATTGGGGTCCATGTCCCACGCAGCAATATAATTGGGCATTAAATGCATTGGTGTAGGTATCAGGTTGCTTAGAAAGGCTACTTTTTCACTTCCACGCTCAACGAGCACTATTTGGTGTCCAATTGATGGCCCGTTAGTAACTTTTATATTCACCCCAGGAATTATTTCAGTATCACCATCGATTATTTCGATTAGGTTTTTTTCTTGTAGGGGAAGAAAATCTTCCGGATTAAATCTGTTATTAAATCGGTCGTTAGGATTCTGTGCATCTTCCCAAGATGATTTTTGAACAATATGACGAGCTTTAGGGAAAGTTGGGACTGCCATGCCTGATCGATCCATTTTTGTACATCCTCCACCATGTTCAATAAATAAATCACTTAGTATAACAATATCCACATCACGTGCAGTAATTCCGAATGATCTGAGACCTTTAAGTAATTTGTTTCCTGTCAAACCAAAAGTATCTTTTAATTTGTCAGATTGTTTGGATCCTGTTCCTGCGTTGACTAGTATGTTTGCATCAGGGGTTTGGATGAGCATGCAATTAATTCCCAGTCTAACTCGGTTGTTCCTATCAGGAGTGATATGTTGGCTCCATTCAGTTTTCGGGATTTGACCGAATACTGATCCTCCNTCTTTNAGCATAGTTCCATCACTAACAAGATTTATAGATGTACTTCCAAGATTCACTGTTAAACTCCATTTTGGCAAAATATACAAAGNGATTTTTGGTGAGGTTCCAGAATNACTAGNGGAAACTNATTAAAGANTATCCCNCAAAAGTGGGNTTCGTCAATANGAAAATACATNCNAAATTGATAATTTNATACGGATTAAATCAATCTAGGTGATTAAAATGTGGTTATNCCCTAAGATTTTTAATTGCGAATNCAAATGCATCTATTGTNTTTGAGATGTCTTCATCANTATGTGCAAGAGATGTNTAGAATTTGGTATCACCTCGGAAAATTCTCTTTTGCAATAATAATTCATTGAATCTCATTAGAAGTTCTTTGTTTGNATGTTGGCTTGATCGATAATCTGTAATTTTATTTGACGTAAAGAAAATATCGAATACTGGAGGTTCTCCAATGATTTGAGCGGGGATGTCTGATTGCTTGAAGAGTTGGTTTAATGAATCTATTAAAATGTTTCCAACTTTGAAAATTTGCTTGTAACTTTCTGGGCGCCGGAGGATTTCTAAGGTTTTCAGTCCAGCAACTGCAGCAATTGGATTTCCATTTAATGTTCCAATTTGTGGCAGGTAATNNGGACCTTTAGAATTTTGTGGATCAAAATGATCTAAAAANTGTTTTTTTCCAGCAATCATGGCTAGAGGATACCCACCTGCAATTATTTTCCCCAAAGTACATAAGTCGGGTGTTACACCGTAATATTCTTGTGCTCCACCATAGGCTAGTCTGTATCCTGTAACNATTTCGTCAAATATTAGAGGTATTCCGTAAGAGGNTGTTATCTCACGAAGTCCTTCCAGAAAACCTTTTTCAGGAGGAATCAATCTTTGTAGTGGTTCCACTATAACGCCTGCAATATCAGAAANGTTTTCGTTAATAATTTCAGTGGTGAGATTGATGTCATTAAAAGGTGCAATTAACATTTCATTACGTACAGAATTAGGAATTCCAGAAGAGTCGGGTAGAGCTTGCGGAAATGGAATTGGCTCTTTGGGCATCATGCTCATTAAAGAGTAATCATTCATTCCGTGGAAACCACCTTCAAANTTCAATATTTTATTTTTTCTTGTATAGGACCGAGCTGCTCTCATAGCATATAATGTCGCTTCTGATCCACTACTAGTGAAGCGNACATTTTCAGCACAGGGGACGGATTTCACTATTGCTTCAGCAAGNAAAATTGCATGTTCATTATTTGCAAAAAATGTCGTACCCTTTNCAACTTGCTCCTGGACTACTTCAGTTACTTCTGGATGNGCGTGGCCAAGTATCATTGGGCCAGAACCCATTAAATAATCTATATATTCATTTCCGTCAGCATCCCACACTTTACTTCCTGAACCTTGGTTTATAAGTAAATGGGGAGGGGTATTATTTCCTGTAGATCCGCCAGGAAAATAAAGTTGGGCCATTTGTATTAATTCTTCTTGAGTTCGTTGAGAATTAGAATTACCCATATAACACCTCAATTAGAGATTTAATCTGGTGCAATTATATCAGAATGAATGTAGGCTTACGTAAAGTAATTTGAACTCAGATTGAATATTAATGTGTGTAATATATNAGAAAAGGTTATTGAGGAAAAAATTGGAGGGGAAATGAATTTTGATGTTGTTCAAATTGAGGCTAAAACTGTAAAAACGGATGTTTTACTAATTTTTGTATTTGCTAACCAAAAAAAGCTTGATGATAATTATTTAGATCTAGATTGTCAGTTAAATAATGAAATTTCAAATATGCTGAAAAATGGAGAGATTGACACAGATTTTGGCTCAATGACTATTGTTCATACTTTGGGCTATATAGAGCCTAGGAGGGTTGCGATTTTAGGTTGCGGAGAACTTGCAAAGTTGGATTCTAAACATTTTCGAAATTTGCTTGCTGAAAATTTTAGAAAGCTTAGCAACATAAAAACAATTGAAACCATATCGATTTTGTCTTCTCCAAAGGTTTTTGAAATATTTGACGATTTTGTCTTCGGGCAATTGACTTCAGAAGCTGCCTTACTAGGTCTGTACAAATTTGGAAAGTACAAATCGGTTGATAATTCTCAATTACATGCAGTGACTAAGTTTATTTTGATTGGCTTTCGAAATAAAGATTTAATAGAGCAGGGGATTAACTCAGGCTTGATTATAGCTGAATCAGTAAACTTTGCTCGTGATATGGTAAATGATCCTCCAAACCATATGACTCCTACTAAGATGGCTTTGCTAGCAAAAGAGTTGGAATCATTTTCAGACAATTTATCTGTAGAAATTCTTGATCGGCAAGAAATGCTTGATTTAGGTATGGGGGCCTTGTTAGGTGTGTCTATGGGGAGTAGCGAACCTCCAAAATTTATAGTAATGCGTTATTTTTCTGATCAACGGAAGGACTCTGAAACAATTGGTATTTTAGGAAAAGGGATTACTTTTGATAGTGGAGGATTGGATATTAAATCAGCCTCAGGCATGAGATCTATGAAAGGAGATATGGCTGGGGGAGCAGCCGTAATAGCGACTATAAAGGCGATTGCCAGGTTGGGTTTAAATGCAAATGTGATTGGAATTGTACCAGCCACTGAAAATATGCCTGGAGGGTCAGCTCAGAGGCCAGGAGATGTTGTAAATACAATGGACGGTAAAACTATTGAAATTGGTAACACAGACGCTGAGGGACGTTTAGTTCTTGCGGATGCTATGGCTTATGCAGTTTCATTAAAAATTTCTAAAATTGTAGATGTAGCAACTCTAACTGGTGCAATTTCTGTAGCCTTGGGAGATCAATTTATTGGAGCATTTGGGAATAATCAAGAATGGACGGATAAAGTAATTTGTGCAGGTAATGAAGTTGGAGAAGATATGTGGCAGTTACCTATTGGTGATGCATATGCAGAGCAATATAAAAGTAATATAGCTGATATTAACAATATTGGTACGGGTGGAGCAGGATCAATTATAGGGGCTATGATTATTGGAGAATTTGCAAAAGATTCCTCATGGGTTCATTTAGATATAGCAGGAACCAGTAAAGTGACAAAAAATTCCGGCATTCAAATTAATGGTGCTACAGGAGTCGCGGTTCGTACATTTGTGCAATTAATTAAGAATAGTTTTGATAATAAAAACTAGAACTTTAATTTCTGAAAGTCTATGTTTAAATTTTTTGATTCGTTGACCATATGTTTTGCTGGTGCTAGAATGCCTATATAGTGGTGAGCGTGGCCAAGTTGGTTAAGGCGTCAGGTTGTGGCCCTGAAGATCGAGGGTTCGAGTCCCTTCGCTCACCCCATCATATGTATGATTTTTTGCGCCAGTAGCTCAACGGATAGAGCATCAGTCTTCGGAACTGAGGGTTGGGGGTTCGAATCCCTTCTGGCGCGCATTTATTTGTTTATTTATGCATTTAGTCAAAATAGCTGTTTTCAGATATTGACATGTATCACTGAAAATAATAAATTCCGTAATATAATCAAAACTTTTAAGGAGTTCATCATGGCGAATTATAGTTGTTCAGATTGTGGTATGGAAGTTGGTGATGTAACGTGCGGTAAGTGTGGTACATCTCTTGAACACAAGGAAATTACTAAGGATGATGGCTCAATAGTGGCAGTTGCTGAATGTCCCAATGGCGATGGGAAAATTAAGTCTCCGATGTGCTGTGGGCAGGATATGGTTGCTGCAAATTAAGTCGGTTTTACTTCGTCACTTCATTGCATCAAACTAGTTAGTTAGGATCGGTGCATAACGATAGGGGCTTTGTTTATGCAAAAGATGTAACGGATTGGATCTGTGCTAAATCCAAGTGTCGTATTTTACCGTCATGCACCGTAGTTATTCCGATCCATCTTTCTAAGAAATTATCTCCAGCCCATTTCTGATCGGGTGCTTCCCATAAAAAGTGAAATTCTGTGATCGGATACACATTTGAATCTGGTTTCTTCCTTGTCTTTTCTTTTACCGGATAAAGAAAGGGATTGCATAGTTTCGTCGCAAAATGGACAAGTAGGACGATTTTCTAATCTTCCAGATCCGTTAGGATTACCAATTCTAATGGTTTTAACGTGGACAGTAGTATCTTTTAGATAGTCATATGTTCCATTGTATCGAATGAAATATTCTGTCGCGGTTTGCAAAATTGATTTTCCAACAGAAACTTTTGGAATAAAGGTGTAGTCAACGTAACCGCATGCCACGCATTCTGGTTCCATGTCAGGAAAATCTTGCTGTAATCTATTTTTGCAGCGGGGGCACTGTGTCTGTCGTATTGGTACAGGCTCGTGATTTATTGTTGCTGGAATTGCGTTGTTTCTAAGTGTTACCATTTTAATCTCCTGCAAATTTCTGAAACAATTTATACCAACATGAAATCCTAGTATTTGGATTTTACATCTGTATTTAATGTCTTTAAAAATAAGTAGCAATACGTATGCTAAACCATTAGCAAGGCTATATACCCACAAAAACATTTTTTTAAATTTTTTCAAAAAAATACTAAAAAAATACTAAAAAAATACTAAAAAATGTTTTTGTGACAATTTTACTAACAATTTTTTCATTAAAAAAGTGATAGTTTTTTGGTTTAGTTTTTAGTCTTTTCATTATAAATTAGTAACTATGTTCAGGGATTATTTGTGGTTTAAGCGCATTTACTTAATAGAAATCTCAAAAATCCTTAAATGTCTGGAGAATTGAGTTGTTACAAAAACAAATTTCTGGAATAGGAGATAGGAAGTCTGAGAAAAAGTCGGTTTCAGATAGGCAATCTGCGGCATTTATCGTTGGACAGTGCTTGAAAGACGCTTTAGGTGTTTCATCAGGTTTAGTATTGGCATACAGGCCAATAGATTCTAAAAATGAAGACGGGGTATTAGCCATTGTTGGACAATCAGATAATGGGATAAATTCTATTTACACTAGGTTAAAAAATAATATTGATGGATTATTGCCTGGAACTATTCAAATTGAGGATGATGATGGATGGTACCTTCTAGTAAGTCTTGACTATGATGATTTAATTTTTGGATGTGTTGTTTTAGGTCCTAAACCAGATCATAAAAAATTTTCATCAAATGAAGAAAATCAGATCTCTTCACTTCGTCCTATGGCGTCACAGGTTTTACTGGGAGTGGATTTGACTCTGGGATTCTCTCCTGTAGATGTGGGCGATTTAGTTACAAGGGCAGTAGAAGCAGAATGGGCTAAATTGGCAGGAGATTTACATGATGGCCCTTTACAAAAGGCATTAATGTTGGGAGGTTTTGGGGCGAATGTACATGATCCTGTAGCTATGGCGCGATTGTTGTCAGATGAATTAAGAGAGATTTGTGGATCGCTTCAGCCCACTGTTTTAAAAGAATTTGGTATTGCTGCGGGCCTAGATTGGTTACTTGATTGGGTCGGAGAACAATATCATATTAAAACCAATCTTTCTCTGGAAGGAATAGAGTTTGGAAAGCGTCTATTGCCTGATGTAGAGCTTGCATTGTTTCGTGTGGCGCAAGAGGCTTCTAATAACACTATTAAACATGCTCAAGCATCAAAGTTAGATTTTAGGGTCAAATTACAAAAAAAATGGGCGCTTCTTATTGTACAAGATGATGGAATTGGGTTTGATGCCCAGAATATATCAATATCTAATAGTCGTATGGGGATAAGCGGGATGCTAAAAAGAGCACAACAGCTCGGTGGAGATATTACGATCGATTCTGTTAAGGAGAAAGGTACAAAGGTTAGTGTGAAAATACCGCGAACATCATCTGGAAACCAAGGAAGTTTGTTTTGAAACAAGTGCGCGTAGTGTTGGTTGACGATCATGCAATGTTTAGGCAGGGTATAAGAGCGTGTATTGATAGTGAACCTGATTTTTTGGTTGTAGGTGAGGCAGATGATATTTCTTCGACTATAGACTTGCTTATAAGAACGCAAGTTGATGTTGGGATTTTAGATATTCGTTTAGCTAAAGGAGAGTCGGGTATTGAATTAACTAAGCGAATTAAAGATCACTGGCCAAAAATAAAGATATTAATATTAAGTGCTTATGATTTCGATAAATATATTGAGATTTTGTCCAAGCTTGGAATAGATGGATATATTTTAAAAGATTCTCCTCAAGAGACTTTAATTCAAGCGATTAGGGATGTTGTTAGCGGTGGAGTAGTTTTGCCTCCTTCAATAGCAAGTAAGGTTATGAAGGGATTCGCGACTACTAAACGTTATAAAAAAGATAGGATTTGGGATTTAACATCACGCGAGCTAGAAATTTTAGAATTGATGTCTCATGGACTTAGAAATTTTGAAATAGCAGATAGGTTTTCAATTTCAGTGCGTACAGTTGAAGTACACGTTAGAAATATATTGTCTAAATTGCATGTAAAGACTAGAACTGAAGCAGCTACTTTAGCAATGCAAAATAATATTCTAAGATAATCTCTTATAAAAAAGTTCTTAATTTTTAAAATAATTACTCATATATATTTTATATATATTTTTATGTAACAAGATTTTGTTTCTAATATTTTTAAAATATTGATGTTTATTACTCGAGAAAGTTTTTTAATTTTGTTGAGATTTGAAAACTATTATTATGATATTAAAAAAGAATTATTAATATCATTTGTAAAAATAAAATCTTAAATTGTGAAATTAATTTTATTGAATATAAGAATATTTTGTGTTATTTTAATATTTAATAAATATTTGTAACATTCTTGGGTAAATTATGACCAAACTTTCAAAAGAGCAAATGGTACGGCTTGCTTTTAAAGGATTTGAATGCAATTGGCAAAAGGATTGTATGGAAAAATTCATAGCATTGGAATTCGGATTTTTTGAAAATGAAAGTAAATTTTTTAATAAATCTCAAAATTTTGAAAATACTAAAATTACTCAAAATAATATAATAGTTACCCGAAAGACATTGCATAATTGGAGAAAGAGGGTCCGGCTTTTATGGGATGCTACTGACTCAAAAGGATTTGAAGATGTTTCCTGGGAGGATCTTGACGCAATGAGGAAGTATGGGATTAGGGATGATTTTGTTACTAAAATGTACGAAATGTGGAATCAGACCTTGATTGAATGGTCAAAGTGTGGTGTTAGCCCAGGTGAAATACAAAAACCCTCATATTCGTTGCTGTTTTGGGTCCAGTTTTTATTGATGTACCATCCAGAATTTTGCATTTTTGACATTTTCGTTATTGCTGAAGCATACGTTCAACGTATGAGATTGTATGAAGCCTTTAAGGAGGAAAACACTTATGAACCAAGATATATGCGCGAAGATATTGATAACTGGTTGGCTTACCGACCCTATGAAAGTGCAGAAAAACTCAAGGCTTATGAATTCGCAATCACTACAAAAAAGGTTCGACCACTTAGGACTCCTTGGCTCGATCAGGTTTTCTGTAGGGATGCTAATATTGATAGATTCAGCCTACCATCGCAAATAATCGAAAAGTTTTTACCTTATGAACTGAATTATGACTTTAGAATAATTGGTATTACTGGAAGATTTTTGGTTGAAGAAAAGGATGATTTTTATTTAGTCGTTTTTGAGAACCAGGAATCAACTATTTCAAAGTCAAGAATTCAGAAGTATAATTCCAAAGAGTTTTCTCCAGAAATACAGAATGAATTAAATGAGATTCGCCGTAAATATAGGGAAAATGACTATTAGTTTTTGAGGTTAGATCATGTCATTATTTGTTAAAAATGTAGAAGTCTTTGATATTAGAGTTCCGACATCTGATTCATTGTTAGGTTCAGATCCTTTTCACAAAAAGCCTAATTATTCCTGTGTATATACAACGATTGAATTATCCAATGGCATAGTTGGGAATTCAGTTTGTTTTACTGTTGGAGCAGGTAATGATTGGATAGTATATGGCGTAAAAGATATCTTAAATCTTTTAGAAAATTATGATTTTAATCAGTTTGTAGAGGATCCTGGAGAATTGTATAAATTGATTAACGATCATCATCAACTTAGATGGTTGGCTGATGGGGTAAACAGAATGGCTTTAGGGTGCGTAATGAATTCCATGTGGGATTGTTGGGCAAAAGTTGAAAAGAAGCCTATGTGGAAACTTCTAGTTGATTTAGAACCATCTAAAATTGTTTCTTCTATTGACTGGAGGTATTTGCGTGACGGTTTGTTGCCCGAAGAGGCTTTGGATATACTTACTCACAATGAAAACATGCATCAAAGTCTTGAGCATGCATTGCTAGAAAATGGGCCAAAAGCATATTCGACTGCTGGATGGTTAGGTTTGAGTGATGAAGAAATTGCTAAGACAATTTCTGATATGAAGAAAGAAGGATTTGATTGTTTCAAGATGAAAGTTGGTCAAAGTCTGCCTGATGATATGGAAAGATTAGCATTTATTAGGAAACAAATAGGTGATGATGCCCAACTTATGCTTGATTGTAACCAAATTTGGGGTGTGGATGAAGCTATTGAGTATATGAAACATCTTGCGGTGTTTAAACCTACCTGGATAGAAGAACCTACATCGAGAGATGATGTACAGGGACATTTGAAAATTGCTCAAGCTCTTGAACCCTTAGGAATAAAGGTAGCTACAGGTGAACAGGTACCTTCACCTGTTATTTTTAAGCAAATGTTGCAAGCTGGTGCACTTGGATTTTGTCAAATTGATGCTAGTAGGCTTGGTGGGGTGAATGATGTTATGGCTGTGATTTTATTAGCAAAAAAATACGATGTTCCAGTTTGTCCGCATGGTGGAGGTATAGGACTATGCAATATGATTGTTCATTATGCAATGTGGGATCAAATTAAAGTTTCTAGTCATTCAGATTCGCAAGTAGTTGAGTATCTGAATTTCCTGCAAGAAGACGTATTTATTTCACCAATTAAAGCAAAAAATGGTAGGTATGTTGCTCCTGAATCGTATGGATGGGGATTAGATATGGAAAAAGATTTTTTTGATTCACATATTTATCCTACAGGGAGTACATGGAATAAAAGGATAGCATCTGGGAGCATAACCTTTTTGGCGTAGAATAAAATTGATTCTGTGAATATCTTTGATCATTGGTTTGTAATTTGTTTTCCTAAAATCCTATTCGCATGCCCTCTTAGATTTCTATTTTATTGGATTGAAAAGAGTAGAAAGACCTTCTAATGGATTGTAATAAATATGTTTGCGAGAATATACTTAATACACCACAAATAAAAAATACAATTGGAGATGAGTGTGAGAATTTCAAGGGTAAATAAACTTCCAGGTATGGAAGATCTTTTTGATGAAAACTTCTCAGTTTTGCAGGATCTAAAACTTGAAATTTCCCAAACTTTGTATGCAGGTGGATATCTAGAAATAGACACACCTTTTTTTGAAGACACAGAATTGTTTCTTAGAAAATCGGGAGCTGCGTTAAATAGTCAATTGTATTCATTTGTTGATCCGGGCGGCAAAAAGGTAAGTATACGCCCAGAATTTACATCCTCGGTAATTAGAAACTATATTGAACGTAATAAAGGTGATTCTCCTCAACGAATTCAATATTCTGGGCCTGTGTTTAGATACGATGAGGTGGAATCTAAGACTATTCAATTATATCAATCTGGTGCTGAGTTGATTGGTAGTCACGGTATTAATTCTGACGTTGAGATTTCTCTACTTGCTTGGCAAGGTTTGAACAAATTAGGTTTAGTTGATTGTAAATTGAATTTCAATAATATTGGGATTCTTTTTGGGGTTCTCAACAATTTTGGACTCTCAAGATTGTCTCAATCAATGATAATGAATAATCTAGGGTTTTTAAAAGAGGGGGACGTAGATCCAGATCGATTGCTTGCAAATGCCCAAGAGATTCGGATTGTTTCAGATAAAAACGATTCTTCAAAAAATGATTTTTCTGAAATTGATGCTGAAAAAATGTATACAGAAATGATGAGAGACACTCCCTATAGTTCATTGGGCAGGAGGACCAAGAAACAGATTATTGATCGATTGATTCGTAAGGTGAGAGATATGGATTCTCCCGAAAATTTTTTATCGGCAGTTAGTTTAATGAAATCAATGGTACAGCTCGAAGGTCATTCACTTGATGTTTTGAATCAATCTAAAGACTTGTTGCAATCTAAAGATATTGATATTGATTCCCTTGTAGGGTTTGAGGATTTTTTCAAGAAATTGATTAATTCTGGTATTCCTGAACAAAACATATTTTTATCTTGGGGTCTATTACGTGGTTTAGCCTATTATACTGGCTTTACTTTTGACATGGTTTTATTAGGCTCTGACAGTCCAGTCTTTTGTGGTGGTGGAGGAAGATATGATGATTTGGTTAGTGCTTTGGGAGGAGAGAAGAATATTCCTGCTCTTGGCTTCGCGTATGATTTAAATGCAATATTACCTTATATAAAAACTGAGTAATTATATGGACAGAAACAAAAATTTAAGAATAGCATTACCAAGTTCAGGGAATTTATATGAACCAGCATTGGGATTTTTGAAAGCAAGCGGGCTAAATGTGTCTCGAATTAATAGCCGTAGGTATACGGCTACTATTCCCTCAATGGAAAATCTGGAAGTAATTTTCCAACGCGTTTCTGATATTACTCAAACGATTGAGGATGGACGGGCTGATATTGGAATTGTCGGGAAAGATATGTTTTCTGAATATCGACTTGATGCGACTCGTTGTGAGGTTCTAATAGATGGTTTAGGTTTTGCGCATTCAAAAATGGTGCTGGGAGTACCGGATTCTTGGATTGATGTTGTATCGATTACTGATTTGGCTGATGTGGCTTCCGAATTTAGGAATGAAGGCCAAGAGTTACGAGTTGCAACTAAATATCCTAGATTAACTGAAAGATTCTTATTGAAAAAAGGTGTGAATTATTTTTCATTGGTGTTTTCAAGGGGATCTCTTGAGGTAGCTCCTGCAATGGGTTCCGCTGATGTAATTGCGGATATTACTGAAACTGGAGTGACAATGCGTGAAAATCGAATTAAGACTATCTCTGGCGGTACTATAATTTCATCGCAGGCAATCCTGATTTGTAATCGAGGTGTTTTAAATTCAGGAGATGAAAAACAACATTTAACAGAATCTATTACTGAATTGATGGAATCTTATTTAAAATCTAAAGGGTCTTATTCTGTTACTGCAAATATTAAAGGTAAAAATGCTGATGAGGTAGCTCAAAGAGTACTATCAGATGTGAAAATTTCAGGATTACGTGGACCAACTATCTCTAGAGTTTTTAGTAATACTAATGACGATTGGTTTGCTGTAACAGTTGTTGTAGATCAGAGTGAATTACTTAAGGTAGTCGCTAGTTTTAGAGCATTGGATGGAGAAAGTGTTACAGTTTCTCAACCAGATTATGTTTTTACAAGTCAAAATGATTCTCCAGATTCTTAGGTTGGTAATAAATGCCCAATTTGCCCACTCATTTAAAATTTGCGCTTGAAGTTTCTAAACAATTAGATTCTCCGATAATTAACGCACATCTGGGATCATTTCTTTTAGGTGCTACTAGTCCTGACATTCGAGTAATCACCAAAGTTGACCGTTCAGTATATCATTTTGTCCAATTGGATTTTAAAGATGTTGGAGATGGTATAGACAACATGTTTAAGTCCTATCCAACTCTATCAAACTTTTCACAAATGGATTCTCAATTACAAGCATTCATTTCCGGCTACATTACTCATTTGATTGCAGATGAATGCTGGATTTCTGAAGTTTTTAGGAAGTATTTTGCTAGTTCGACAGTATTTCCTGATATCAATGAAGGGTTAATCCTGGATCGTGCAATGCAATTGAATTTAGATCGAGCTTTCTGGGAATTAGATTATGATTTTGTTGGGACAATTCAATCTGAAGATTATAAGAATTTAAATTTAGAATTTATAGAGTCTGATTTAATTGAAGAATGGAGTAATTGGGTATGTGGATTTATTGGGAGAGGATTTTCATGGGATAGATTGAAATTTATGGCTCGCAGGATTTCTAGAGGTGATGATACGAACAGTGTTCACCGGACAGCCGAAATTTTTTTGAAAGATATTCCTTTGGGATTAAGCCAATTATTTGATTTAGTGCCAAGGTCGGTATTCCAAAATTATGAAAATAATGCAGTTGAATTAATGCTTTTGAAAATAAGGAATTACTCCGTATGAAGATTGTTAATGGAATCGAAGATGCTAGAACTATTTTGATGTCCGAACGAGGAATAGTAGAGAATTCTTCTTCTTATACAAAATCGGTTGAAGGAATAATTCAATATGTTCGTAATGACGGGGATGAGGCGTTAATAAATTTGACCCAAAAATTTGAAGGTATTTCTTTGAAGTGTATTGAAGTTGATTTAAGTACAATAAAAAATGCAAAAAACAACATTTCAAGGGATTTATTTGATTCTTTACAATTGGCTGCACAACGTATTACAACATTTCATCAAAAAAGTTTGCTTCAAGGTTGGAGTAATTCTAGAGAAGGTTTAGGTCAAAAAATTGTCCCTATTCAACGTGTGGGTGTTTATGTTCCTGGAGGGACAGCAAGCTATCCATCAACAGTATTAATGACTGCTATTCCTGCAAAAGTGGCAGGGGGAGAAGAAATAATAATGTGTACACCTTTGTCAAAAGATGGAAAACTTGATGATATGGTTCTTGCAGCAGCTGATATCGCTGGAGTAGAGAGAATCTTTTCTGTTGGTGGAGCTCAATCTATTGCAGGGATGGCTTTTGGTACTCGAACGATTCCAAAAGTTGATTTGATTTGCGGTCCTGGCAATATTTATGTCACCTTAGCTAAGAAAATGCTTTTTGGGGAAGTCGGAATAGATGGATTATATGGCCCAACAGAAACATTCATTATAGCTGATTCATCAGCCAATCCTACGATGTGTGCGGCTGATCTTTTGGCACAAGCAGAACACGATGTCCTTGCAAGGGCAACTATGCTTACTAATTCCCATCAATTAGCCCAAGAAGTGAGTAGCCAAATTGAAACTCGCCTAGGGTTGATGACTCGCGAATCTATCGCAAGTAAATCAATTGAAAATAGAGGTTTGATAGCTGTTTTAGATGATCTAGAAGATGCTATTGATCTGACTAATCAATTTGCTCCAGAACATTTAAGTTTAGTAGTAGATGATACAAAAATGTTTTTAGATGAAATCAAGAATGTTGGAGTGATTTTTGTGGGTGAATTTTCTCATGAGGTTTTGGGTGATTATGTTGCTGGACCAAGTCATGTAATGCCAACTAATGGTACGGCTAGATTTAATTCGGGAATTGGGATTCATACATTTTTAAAATTTATTCCTATCGTATCTTTTGATAATGAACAGTCACGGGATTTGTCTGTGTCTGCATCAATTATTGCGAAAGCCGAAGGATTACATGGTCACGCTGAAGCTGCTGAAATTCGTCAAGAATTATGATAAGTAGGAGAAAGAATTGAGTATAGAAGATTTAATTAAACCTCATTTGCGTAATGTCACTTCATATGATCCTGTAGATCCTCCAGAAATGCTTGCGGAGAAAGCAGGTATACCAATTGATCAAATCATTAAATTAAATGGTAATGAGAATCCTTATGGCCCTTCGAGGAAAGTTTCTGAAGTAGTGTCGAATTCTGCCGTGCATGTTTACCCGGATCCTTTACAAAGAAAAGTTCGTACTAAATTAAGTGAATATACTGGATTTCCTCAAGATTCTTTGGTCGTAGGAGCGGGAAGTGATGAATTGATTGATTTGTTGTTCAGATTATTTGTGGAACCAGGAGACAATATTTTGGATTTTGAACCAACATTTGGTATGTATGCATTTTGTGCGAGGATTTACCAAGCTGAAGTTCAGTTGTCTAGGCGAGACAGTAGTTTTGGAATTGATATTGAAGATGCTCTTAAAACAATCAATGATCGTACAAAGATAATATTTGTTGCGTCTCCAAACAATCCTACAGGAAATATGGCTTCGGAATTTGAAATACGGTCATTACTTGATACTGGTGTTCTTGTAGTTTTAGATGAAGCCTATTATGAATTCTGCAATTTTACATTTGCGGATTTAATAGATGAGTTTGATAATTTGGTGATACTTAGAACTATGAGTAAGTGGGCCGGACTTGCAGGATTAAGAGTGGGGTATGGAATTATGAGCCCCATTTTGGTCAACCATTTAATGGATATAAAGTCACCATACAATTTAAGTGTAACTGCCGAAGACGCATTGATTGCCTCTATTGATGATTCTGCGTTTTTACTAAAGAATGTTCGAAGTATAGTAGATGAAAGAGATCGGTTGTTTAGCTTATTAGTTGATATTGATGGTTTGGAACCTGTCCCTTCAAGTGGGAATTATATATTGTGTGAAGTAAAAGAATACAAAAAAGATTTTGTTGTAAGTGGTTTGGAAAGCGAAGGTATTTTTGTGCGTACGTTTAATAATGAATCATTAAGAAACTGTTTCCGTACAGCAATCGGTACGCCTGCACAAACTGATCGGATGATTAGTGTGTTAAAACGTTTAGTCTGATTTTGTAATGTGTTAAGAAGAAATCGAGAACGCGTGAGGGCTCTAAGCCCCTGTAACTCCTAGAGTTGAAAATGGACTCCATCATTTGACCACAAATTTGACCACAAAATGTTCCGGTTTAGGCGCTTTATTGTCTTTCAAGTAAGAAATCTCCCTTTTCAGTAGTGCCAACGACCATATCTGTTTTGAATAATGCGGGGCTACAAGTGTTACAAGTCCACCCAGAGGAGGTCCTAGGGTTATTCCAGAACCTTTTATCACCACAGGTTAAACATCCTAGTGGAGGAATGCCCGGCAGCTGATCCTTGGATACTATTGGATGGTCGTAATTCTCATCTTCAAGAAGCTCAACTGCTTCACCAGAACCCAGCAGAACCACAGAACCCTCAGGGAATAGCTCCGTAACAGCGGGCATTAGAGGGTTCTCTTCTGTCAATCCCACAATTGCTACAGAACCACCCTAGACCGATATTCTCAGCCTCGCATTTGGGGCATTTCCAAATCTCAGATGACTTTTCACTAGAGTTACCAGAAGCAGCAGCAGCTATTCCCCAAATGAAAGTTATGAGAAAACCCAGTGTAGGGAATAGAAGAGCCCAACCTATTTCTTGTCCGTCAGTCCCTTGATTTACGCCAGAATTCAGTTCAGCGTTTATCCAAATGATTAATAATAAACAAAATGCAGCAATTGAAAACAGAACAATTACTGCCGTATGAGACTTCTTCTTAGGAAAGGGAGTTCCGCAATCATTACAAAACTTCAAATCATCGCGGGACTCAGTGCCACATGATGGACAAAATTTCATACCTGCTTTTTCTGCAAGAATCTTCTTAGCTAATTCGCCTCTAATCTCTGGTTCGTTCGAACTATCGCTCATACGTGTTCCTTTATTTGCCTAATAACTTATCCAGTAGCTAGTGATAATAAAGTTGTTGCGGATTATACATGTCCTTTTATAAAAATCAAATTGTCACGCCTATCCTCTACTAATGAACTAAGACTCTAAGACATACCCCCTCCAACACTAATGACAATGACTACTGACAAACCACCCAAACCCAGCCAACTAGAAGCTAGAAAATCTGACCACAAATCTGACCACAATCTAATCGAAAATTAGATTTTTACCACAGAATGTACCACGAAATGTACCTGAATCCGCCCTAGGCTATTTACAGCGGTGCAAATTCCTTATGGGAGAGCGTACTCGGAGTGAGGGCGAGAGGGCATGAGAGGTGCTGATATTGTATGGAGTTTCGGAACCCCAATGTGTTAATCTAATTATGGAGTGTTGAAAAATGAGTAGTAGAAAAGCACAAATTGAACGGGAAACAGATGAAACTAATGTTTCCGTAGAAATAAATTTAGATGGAACAGGCCAATATAAGATAAATACTAGTAATGCATTTTTGGATCATATGATTGCTCAGCTAGCTAGACATGGATTAATGGATGTTAAAGTTGAGGCATCTGGTGATATAGATTTGGGATATCATCATTTAGTAGAAGATGTAGGAATAACTCTTGGAAGGGCTCTTAGGCAATCTGTAGGTGATGCAAAAGGCATTAATCGCATGGCACACTCATATGTACCTCTTGATGAAGCTTTAGCTTTGGTAGTGGTTGATTTTGGAGGTAGAGGATATTCGGTTTTAAATACTGAAATTGGCCATGTTGATTTAGGTGGTTTGAGCGGTGATTTGATTGAACATCTTCTAGAATCTATGGCTAGGGAAGGTGCATTTAATTTGCATGTACGATTGATCTCAGGTATTAATAACCATCATAAATCCGAAGCAATATTTAAGGCGTTGGCAAGGGCAATGAGGTTTGCACTCGATATTGATCCACGTAGATCTGGAGAGATTCCAAGTACAAAGGGTACAATTACAGGGTAATTTAAAATTTTCAGTGCTTATATAGAAACTAGGTCGAATTTGTAAGTTTCTATGACGGGGTTTGATAAAAGTTTGTCACACATTTCTTGAATTTTTTCAGATGCAATTTTCTTTTCTGTTTCGCAAATTTTGATTTCAAAATATTTTCCTGATCTAACAGATGTAACGGATTCAAATCCTAATTGTGAAAGACCAGATTGAATTGTACTGCCCTCTGGGTCATTTACAGATGATTTGAAACTGATATAAATTTTTGCTAGGAACATTTGAAGTCAAATTCTTTATCTTGCAGCCCATTCAGGCGCATTCCGAGAATTGTGGTGAGCTTTAATGAACGCATTGATACGATCAAGGTCAAATGATTCGAATTTATCGATGTAATCCCATGCAGTTATTGCTATTTTCGAGTCCATATTCTCATAAGGAGACAGAATAATTTCAAACCTTTCTTCATTAACTTTTTGATCAACAAATTGGGATAATGACACAATTAAATTCTGACATTCTTCATTAGTTGATTCACAATTGTAATGAATTGCAATTCCGCCATGTTCAAGATTATGCAGACGATATTCGTCTTCGATTATTTTTTCGTGGACTCCCCAACGGACTGGGGCTATGGGCAAATTGTAATGCCATCCTGAAGTCGCTGGATAGGAGTTGTAATCGGGATGTTCGGTATCAGGGAAAATGTGTTCACGTCCTTGGTTTTCAATTTTGATCCAACTACCTTCAGGAGTGTTGTCGAATGGATTAAGATTTACTCCAGTTTCTGAATCTCCAGTAGAACCAGTACCAATTGGTAATCCAGGTAGTATCAGACTTAGAATAAGCAAGAGCGCTATTGCGACTATTAGTGTCGCTCCACCATAACGAATAAATTTTCCACGACTCTGCTTTCGAGATCTTCTCGCGGCACGAGCTTGCGTAGGCGTGAGGCGTTGCTGTTTTTTAGTAGGTTTTGAAGTCATAGAATTCCATAAATAATGTATTTATAGTTATTTTCTAGACAAGTTGGCGTCCTGTCAACCTGTTATACGCATCAATGTATTTTTCGGTGGTTCGATTTACTACATCATCTGGAAGTTCTGGGGCTGGAGGTTCATGATCCCAACCTTGAGTATCAAGCCAATCTCTAACAAATTGTTTGTCATAACTTGGCTGTGATTTCCCAGGGGAATATTCATCTGCATTCCAGAAACGACTTGAATCTGGAGTTAATAATTCGTCGATTAGATGTAATTTGCCATCTATAAGACCGAATTCCATTTTTGTATCAGCTATAATTATTCCCTTTTGGGTAGCGAAATCTCTTGCATATTCATAAACAGAAATCGAAACCTCTGCGAGTTTGTCAGCTAAATCCTTACCAACCATTTCTTCAACTTCGGCAATGGACATGTTTTCGTCATGACCTTCATCAGCCTTGGTTGTAGGAGTAAAAAGTGGTGTTGGGAACATGTCACCATCTTGTAGTCCATCTGGCATAGATTCACCATTGACCAGGCCTGTTTTTTTGTACTCAGACAAAGCTGATCCTGTGATATAACCTCTCACAATGCATTCAATATCTATTCTTTCTGCATTTCGAACAATCATTCCACGTCTGGCTACATCGATTGGCAAATCTTGTTTGGAATCGGTTGATGCAAGGTGTAGAAAATGATTTGGAATAATATGAGCAGTTTTTTCAAACCAAAATGATGATATTTGGTTTAAAACGGCTCCTTTTTCAGGAATTGCAGTTGGTAGTACCACATCGAATGCAGAAATTCTATCAGTTGCAATCATTAATAATGAATCTTCGTCGACTGAATGTGTGTCTCTTACTTTTCCTCTATATAATAAATTTGGTAGGGGACTCTCTCTTAAAATGCTCATGAATACTCCATAATTTTTGTTAATTTAAATTTTTAGACGGTCGAAGACTTCGTCGATATACCTAATGTAATAATTGTAATTAAATATTTCCAAAATTTCATCTTTGCTTAAACTAGCTTTGACTCTTGCATCATTTGAAATAAGATCTCGAAAATCCTTTTGTTGTTCCCAAACTAAAGAAGCATTTGATTGGACTATTTCATATGCATTTTCTCTAGAAATTCCTTTTTCAACTAGTTCTAGCATTACGCGTTGTGAAAAAACTAGTCCGTGAGTCAACTCAATATTCTCAAGCATTCGATCTCTATATATTCTAATACCTGACATTACATGATTGAAAATACTAAGCATGTAGTCTAATGCCAAACATGAATCGGGAAGAATAATGCGTTCTGCGGATGAATGGCTGATATCACGTTCACCCCATAAGGCAACGTTTTCCATTGATGTGAGACTATGACCTCGGATTAAACGTGCTAGCCCACATACACGTTCAGTCAATTCTGGATTACGTTTATGTGGCATTGATGATGACCCGGTTTGACCTTCTGAGAATGGTTCTTCAACTTCTCGAACTTCAGTACGCTGCATTCCACGTATCTCTGTTGCAAACTTGTCCAGAGAAGACGCGATCAATGCTAGTGTTGTGACAAAATGAGCATGCCTATCTCTTTGGACAATTTGGTTGGATACTGGTGCTGCCTGAATACCTAAAATATTACATACTTTAGTTTCTAAATGTGGAGGTATTGTCGCGTAAGTACCAACTGGGCCAGAAAGTTTTCCAACAGAAATCGAGTTTTTTGCTTGTTGAAGTTTTAATTTGGCTCTGCGCATTTCGTCCCACCAAATTGCAAGCTTCAGTCCAAAAGTTATAGGTTCAGCATGCACCCCATGTGTTCTGCCAATCATTAGAGTGTGACGTTCATTAGTTGCTAGTTCTGAAAGTTTATCAATTAGAATGTCTAATTCTTTTTCTAAAAGGTTTGCTGCTTCGATAAGCTGGAGACTTGTAGCTGTATCCCAAACGTCACTTGTAGTCAGTCCAAGGTGTAGCCATCTTCCTTCAGGACCAATTTTTTCTGTAATTGATCGCAAAAATGCAGTCATATCGTGTTTGGTAATGTCTAGGATTTCTTTCAATCTTATTGGGTCGTAACTGACATTCCTTAATTTGGCCATGTCTGATTCGGGTATAACACCCTCTTGTGTCCAAGCTTCACATACGGCAATTTCAACTAACAACCACTTGTTGTATTTGTTTTCATCAGACCAAATTTTTTTCATTTTTGGTCTTGAATATCGTTCAATCATAATTTATTTTTTCATGTTTTCTCGGTATTGGTCATAAGCTTGGCGGATTTTTTCGTGGTGTAATCCTAAGATTTGCGCTGCAAGGAATGCAGAATTTCTTGCTCCCCATGATCCGACAGCCACACATGCAACGGGAATTCCAGGAGGCATTTGAGCTATTGCATGCAGCGAATCAATTCCACCGAGATCACTAGAAGGAAGAGGTACACCAATAATTGGCAAGGTGGTCCAAGATGCTAACACTCCAGGAAGGCCTGCAGATCCTCCTGCGGCTGCAATGATTACTTCAATCCCTCTATCGCGCGCAGTCTTTCCATATTCGGCAACTTTCTCTGGTGTACGATGCGCAGACGCGACTATGACTTCATTTTCTATTCCCATTTGGTCAAGTACATCTACAGTGTTTTGCACAAGCTCTTTGTCAGACGCACTTCCCATTACAACACCTACTAACGGCATAAAAATCTCCTATTAAAGTTTTTGGTTATATATTAAATATTAGATACTATTTGAACTATATCCAATTTTAAGCAATTATTAAAGGGACAAATAATTCTTCAGGAGTAATACCTGAATGTGCACCGACCATATTCTCATAAGGAGCTTCTTTATATGAAATTATTGATTCCCCAAGTGAAATTGCTAAATGTGTACCAATTCTAGATTTCGCTATTGAAGAAAATTGATTTGGTCCGAATAAACCCATTTTCACTACTTCATCAATAGTTAATAAGGCAAAATTTTCCTTAGTGGATTTCAATAGTAAATTTTGAAATTCTTCAGTTTTCGATTTTTTAACATCAAAGAAAACTGCTCTCATATCTCCCCAAGGCTCTTTGTTTATACACTTTTTAAGTTCATTGTTCGGAATAGTAAAGATCTTGTTTTTAGGGATGTCTAATAGTCCATGATCAGCAGTAACTATTATTTTGGCTTGTCCATTTATAGTCGAATACAATCGATCGAGTTCATTGTTGATTTTTTGAGCTGCTTTTATTGTGTCTTCGTGATAAACCCCTTTTTGATGTGCTGTTGCATCAACAATAGGCGAATATAGAAGTGTAAAAGATCTGTTTTTTGCGCGTTTAATTTGGTCTATCGTGATATTTATACCATCGGAGAATTTTTCGTACGGAATTGAAGGACTTTGCCAATGTAGAGAGAATTCACTGTTTGCGATGTATGAGGGTAGAATAGATTTCGCATCGTATGTAGAATTTTCGATGATAGAAGAAAATTTGTATACATCTTTTGGCGTAAGCCCAAATTCAGCAAGGTTTTTCCCTTCTGTTCTGGTGGAAAAATGGATAATGGTTGAAACTTTGTTTATTTCTGGTAGATAAGTGAACCAATTAGTGATTCCATGTTCCGAAGGCCAAAGCCCGGTGGAAAAGCTAGTAAGTGCGACAGGTGTAGAACTAGGGAAAACCGTTAGTAATTCTGATTTTAAGTTTGTGTTTAAAAAGTTATTAGAGTCTAAATTTCTGAGAATGTTCATTCCAAGTCCATCTATGATCACAAAAACTAAGTGCTCAGGTATTCCAATCATTTTTAGTAATTCATCAGATTTTCTATCTTCGTTTTTAATAGAAAATTGATTTCCTGAGAGTTTTGCTAACGTTTTAGATAAATCTACGATACTGGAAAATTTCTTGTCGGTTGGCAATATTAAGGAGCCTGAATTTATAGAATTCTCTAGAATATTTTTCATCTCGATTATCAACCTTCTAATATTTTTGAGGCTATATCTGTTCTGTAATAGGCATTTTTGAAATTGATTGATTCAATTTCTGTATAGGCTAAATTTCTTGCTGATTCAAAAGATGAACCTTTAGCCGTAATCGACAGGACTCTTCCGCCAGAAGTAACAATTTTCCCATCTTGATTTAATTGTGTTCCTGCATGAAAGACCATGACTTGATTTGTTGATTTTTTTAGTCCAGAAATTTCATGTCCAATTGTATAATTTTCGGGATAACCTCCACTTGCTATTACAACAGTCACAGCTGGATCTGGATCCCATTCTATAGGTTGGTTTTGGATGAGATTGCCGTTAGCGATATCAAGGCATAATTTCGCAAGATCTGACTTCATTCTGGGTAGAATTACTTGTGCTTCAGGATCTCCGAATCTACAATTAAATTCAATAACCATAGGACCGTTCTTAGTGATCATTAATCCAGCATAAAGCAATCCTTTGTAAGGGTTTTGATTATTTACTAATTCCTTAGCAACAGGTAAGAAGATAGTTTCTCTGATTGAATTTTCAAGTTGTTTAGACCAAATTGGAGGGGGGCTATAAGCTCCCATTCCACCAGTATTAGGTCCAAGATCGTTTTCGAATATTTTTTTGTAGTCACATGCTGGAACTAATGAAGAAACTTTTTCTCCATCAACAAACCCAAAAATACTAACTTCATTTCCTTCTAGGAATTCTTCTACGAGTACTTTGTCTGAAGCTTCGCCAAAAGATCGATTTACAAACATTTCTGTAATTGCATTATCAATTTCTTGTTTTGATTGCGCTATTATCACGCCTTTGCCTGCGGCAAGGCCATCAGCTTTGATCACTACAGGAGCAGAACAATTTGTCAAGAATTCTGTTATTTTTGATTGAGATGTGAATACTTGTGATTTGGCGGTCGGTACACCGGCGGAGGTCATTATTCTTTTTGCATAAGATTTACTACTTTCAATCATAGAAGCTTTAGCTGATGGTCCGAAAATTGGTAATTCGTATTTTTGAAATTCATCTACGATTCCGTTTGATAGAGGAATTTCTGGACCTACAATGGTTAAGTCTGCAGGAAGAGATTTTGCAAAATCTAATAATTCAGGAATATTGTTTGAATCTATTTCAATATTTTTTGCAAACTGATTGGTACCTGCATTTCCAGGGGCAACGAAAATATCATGATTGGATGGACTATTCAAGAGGTTCCATCCAATCGCATGTTCGCGCGCTCCGTTTCCTATAATGAGAATTTTCATGATTGGTTTTTGGTTTTGATTAGCTTTCCTGATCTTGAATCAATATGATGAGTTGAACTTGATTTTGAGTCGTTATTGTTTTTAACAGAAATTGCTGCGGATTTTGCCAATATTCCAAGACTACATAATGTACCTATAGCAATGAATGCAACATCTGCTGACTCCACAACAGCTTCATTAAATCTACTGCGATTGAGTTCCCAAGCTTGTTCTCCAATTTCCTCATTCAACAATACAAGTCTATCTCTTAGGATTTTAAGACCTAATTCTTCATTATTCGAAGAATCTACTGCAGGAAGATTAAATCGTTCGTGGAAATCATATACACTTAATGCAATTTCAGTAATATATTCAGCAAATGCTGTTTTACTCAGTGTCTGCATTTTGAACCTCATTGAATTTTTTCATACGTATTCCTATACAATACATTTCTCTACATTTTTAAGTATATAATCAACCGTCTCTTCTACAGATATTGTTGAATTGTCAATCCATAGACCTTGATTGGATACAGTTAATACTAAATTTTGTAATAGTTCACCCCTTTTAATTTGGTTTTGTTGAAAATAAAATCGTGATTCATTATTTCTCTGTTTATCTCTTTTTTTTGCCAAATCTAAATGTGGATTAAGGGTAACAAGATGAATTTGATTATTCTTGAGTAATTCTTTGTATATAGCTAACTGATTTTCTCCTACCACATCGTCACATATTGGTATAAAACCATGCTGTAGGTAGGATTGAGCTAAAGCGCATTGGTTTCGAATATTCATATCGGTCTGGAAACAAGCTTCTTCTTTTGGCAAAGCATTTGGACGTACATTGCCTGAGACAATTTGGTCTTGCAAGTCATCTCTACTTATTACAGCAGCCTTAGGAAACTTTTTTGCAAATTCTTTTGCAGTAGTAGTTTTCCCAGATGCTGGGATACCACTGAAAATCCATACTTTTTTCATCAGTTATAGATTCCATTCACTTTATTCCCACTCAATTGTTCCAGGTGGTTTGCTGGTAATGTCGTATACCACTCGGGTTGCATTGGGGACTTCGTTAACAATTCTATTACTCATTTTTGCTAAAACATCATTGGGTATGCGAGCCCAGTCTGATGTCATTGCATCTTCGCTTGTAACAGCCCTTATTGCAACTACGTTTCCGTAGGTTCTTTCATCTCCCATTACTCCGACTGTACGAGTTTCAAGTAAAACTGCAAAACTTTGCCAGAGTTCGTTGTATAGATTGTTGTTCTTAATTTCATCCATTACTACCCAATCAGAAAGTCGAAGAGTATGTAGTTTGTTTTCTGTTACCTCTCCCATTATTCTGATTGCTAGTCCTGGCCCAGGAAATGGTTGTCTGAATACCATTTCTTCAGGGAGGCCGAGCCCCAATCCAATTTTTCGAACCTCATCTTTAAATAGATATCTTAGAGGTTCAACCAATTCCAATTCCATGTGTTCAGGTAGTCCTCCAACATTGTGATGGGTTTTGATTTTTGCCGAGGTTCCTGATTCTGCAGTTTCACTTTCAATTACGTCAGGATAGAGAGTTCCTTGAGCAAGAAAATCAACTTTGCCTAATTTGGTAGCCTCGTCTTCGAAAACCTTGATAAATCTTTTGCCTATTATTATTCTTTTTTGTTCTGGATCTGTTACTCCTTTGAGATCTGAAAGGAATAAAGATGCAGATTTTGAATGGATGATTTGGATATCCAAATTTCGGTTGAACACATCTATAACTCTTTCGGGTTCTTCAAGTCTCATGAGTCCATTATCAACAAAAACACAGTGTAGTTGTTTGCCAATTGCTTCGTGGATTAGAGCTGCAGTAACTGAAGAATCAACACCACCTGATAGAGCACAAATTACTTTTCCATTTTTGACTTGAGTTTTAATTCTTTGAATACTTTCAGTAATAAAATTTCCGGCTGTCCATAACCCCTCGCAATGGCATATCTTTCTTAAGAAATTATCAATGATTTGAGAGCCATTAGGAGTATGAGCTACTTCAGGGTGAAATTGTATTCCATACATACTGTTACCATTAGACATTGCAGCAATGGGCGAATTTTCACTGTTGCCTATTGGGTGGAAATCAGGTGGGGTTTGTGAGATGCGGTCAGCGTGACTCATCCATACTGGAAGTGAATTAGGAAGCTCGGAAAACAGTAAGTTGTCTCCAGAGTTTTGATTCAAGATTGCATGTCCGAATTCCCTTTCTGTTGCAGGTAGGACTTTCCCACCCAATTGGTGGGCCATTAATTGCATTCCATAGCAAATTCCTAGAACTGGTATTCCTTTCTCCCATACCCATTCAGGCGCTCGGGGAGAATTATCATCATATACACTCGCAGGTCCTCCAGACAAAATAATTCCTTTTGGAGAAATGGATCCAATTGATTCCCAAGAAGTAGTGTGGGGGATTATTTCACAATAGACATTCTGTTCTCTTACTCTTCTCGCAATCAGGTGACTGTACTGAGATCCAAAGTCTATTATGAAGATTGTTTCACTGTGAATTGTTGATCTTGACGGAGCCATGGATTTAAAAATTCTCTTTGTGAGATTAGTATGTTTGAGATTGATTCATTGTATAATACACTAACACTCTCATGGAGTAATAATTGAATGTCTGGATTCAATGAACGAAACATTTTTTTTGATTTGGATAGAGTCGCGAATATTCTTGAAAATGGTGGCTTGATTGCTATCCCTACAGATACAATATATGGACTTGCTGTTTTGTCTTCGATTGATAGCGCGGTAGAAAAAGTTTTTCAAATTAAAGGACGAAGTGAAAGTCAGGCTCTTCCGCTGTTGTTAGGCAGTGTTCAACAAATTAATAATTACGCTGTTGGAATAAATGATGATGTCATAGCACTTGTAAATGAATTTTGGCCGGGCTCATTGACTTTAATTGTAAAAAAAACCCCTGGTGTTTCAGAAATTGTAAGCGGAGGATTACCTTCGGTGGCACTGCGTTTACCTGACCATCCAATTCCCCGGGCAATTTCTGAAAGGATGAATTCTGCTATCACAGGGACGAGTGTTAATAGGAGTGGAGAACCTCCATTTAACGACGCAAAGTCTATATATGAAGAATTTGGTGACGAGATCGATTTTATAGTCGAACATCCAACTAAAAAAAGAGAATTCCAACCGTCGACTATTTTAGATGTTACTTCTGAACCTTGGGTTTTGTTAAGGGAAGCATCAATTCCAAGGTTAAAACTTGAAGAATTCCTAGGTAGTGGATTTATAAAATAAAGGAAATTGAATGCACGTTGAAGACTTAAATCAGATTGTTGACCAAAAACTTCGGGATTTGATTAATCAAAGAGAATTACCTCTTTATAGAATTATTGAATATCAAATGGGATGGAATGATTCTGTTGAAGAGTTGTCAGTGGGTAATGATGAAGTTCTTAAGGGTAATGAGCTGATATCCAATCCTTTTGGTGTATTGTGTTTATTGGCTTCCTCCAGTAATCATACACAAATTAAGGATGCAATAAAGCCTGCTGTTTCTATTGAAATGATTTCCAAATTTTTACAAATTCATGATGATATCCAATCTGGGAATCCATCGAGAAATGGTCGCGATACTGTTTGGTGGTTATGGGGCCCGGCGCAAGCAATCAATGCTGGAGATGGTCTCCACGCATTAGCACGATTGACAATATTACAAATGCACGAAGATGGATATCCTTCAGAAAATATTTTCCAGATGCTCAGCATTTTGGATCAGGCTACTTTAAAGGCATGTGAGGGAAGATATTTGGATCTTGAAGCTCAAGAATCAATTGATATGAATATACAAAATTATTTGCAGATGTCTGGCGATCGATTGGGGTCGGTTTTCTCGTGTGCGCTTCAATTAGGATATATTATAAATTCTAATAACCCTGAGAAATTAAACGTTATTTCATCTTGTGGAAATGCCCTTGGTATAGCGCTGCAGATTGCAACAGATATTAACATTATTTGGGCAGATGGATCTGATATTGAATTGCTCAATAAAAAGAAAATTCTACCTGTAGTTATAGGTATGTCGAAGGCTTCAATAAGTGAAAAAAGAAAATTGGGAGATATTTTCTTCAAACGAGTATTAGAATCATCAGATGTTGTATCAATCCGTGAAATATTGGAAGACTTGGATATAAAAAATCAAAGTTTCAATTTGTTAGAGGATTATAAATCCCAGTGTCAAAAGGGTTTAAAGGAAATTTTTGAAGATAGCCAAAAACTTGAGATCGCATCTTCATACGTTAACAATATTATTGATAATGGAATTAAGTAAATCCTAGAGATAATAGATGTTGAATCCAAAAAATAGACTCATTGATTTTAATCTTAAAAACTTGAAAGTTTTGATACGAGTGGATTTTAATGTCCCGTATTCTATGGGCCCTACTAAAGTGTTAAGTGATTTAAAGATACTCTCTAGTATTCCTACAATAAATTATTTGCTTGATAATGATTGTTCAATTATTGTGTGTTCACATTTTGGACGTCCAAAAGGAAAGTATGATACAGATTTTGATTTAAAACCTATTGTAGATAGATTTTCTGATTTGTTAGGAATATCTGTTAAGAAATTAGAGCATTTTGACTTTGAGCATGTGACCCAGTGTGTTCAGGAGTTAAAATCGCGTGAAATTTTAATGCTACCCAATTTAAGATTCCATCCTGGGGAAGAGGAAAATTCAGATGAATTTTCCTCTTTTTTAGCTTCGTTAGCTGATTTGTTTGTTAATGATGCTTTTGGTGTGGCACATCGTTCCCATGCTTCGACGGTGGGAGTAACAAATTATTTACCATCTATGCCAGGATTTTTAATGATGCAGGAAATAGAAGTGTTGCAGAAGTTAATGTCTTCACCGAAAAATCCATTTGTAGCTGTAATGGGAGGAGCAAAAGTTGCTGATAAGATTCAAGTAATAGAAAGCATTTCTAAGAAAGCGGATTATTTGATGATTGGAGGAGGTATGGCAGCAACTTTTTTGAAAGCAAAAGGATATGAAGTAGGGCAGTCAATTATAGATGCTGATAGTTTGGATCTATTGCAAGAGTTTTTAAAAACTCTAGATGCAAAAAAATGCGAATTAATTTTACCTAGTGATGTTAAAGTAGAAATCCCTGAGAAGGAACAAAATGTAAAAATTGTCTCAATTAAATCCATACCTAAAGAGGGTAGGGTAATGGATATTGGTCCGAAGACTGTAAAAAACTTCTCTATGAGGCTTAGAAGCGCTAATACGATTTTTTGGAATGGTCCAATGGGTGTATATGAGGATGAAAGATTCAGTAATGGGACAATTTCTATTGCAGAAGCAATTTCTTCTCTAAGACAGTCTATTTCCACGATTGTTGGTGGTGGATCTACAGCTGATATAGTTGAAAAAATGCAATTATTAGAAGAGTTTTCCCATGTTTCTACCGGAGGAGGGGCTTCCTTAGACTTTTTATCCGAAAGACAAATGCCGGCACTCGAAGCATTAAAAATATAAAAATATTATAATATTTATAGGTGATTATGAATACTCCATTTGTTGGTGGTAATTGGAAAATGAACCTAAATTTCCATGAAGCCTTAGAAATTTTTACGCAAATTCATGCAATGACTTCAGAATTTTCAAAAAAAACTGAAGTTGTAATTTTCCCTCCATCCCTATATATAGACTCTTTAGCGACTTTTGTTTCTGAAATGAATAGTTCTCTATTGTTAGGAGGGCAAAACATTTCTAACAATGTTAATGGTTCATTTACTGGAGAAATTTCAGCTGAAATGCTATCACAATTTTGTGATTATACTATTTTAGGCCATAGTGAACGAAGGAATTTTTATTCTGAGACTGATTCTACTATTGCAGAGAGATGTATACGCGCGCATTCTATCGGCTTAAATACAATTTTGTGTGTTGGGGAACCGCTAGAAGTTTATGGTTCAGGCAAATCCATTGAATATATTGATAATCAACTCAATTCAATACTAACCAAAACGCAAAAAATTAATACATCCTCTTTAATAGTAGCCTATGAACCCTTGTGGGCTGTTGGCACAGGAATCCCTGCATCAACACATTATTTACAACAAATCACATTTGAGATTAGACGAATTCTTAGTGATATTTTTGATGAGACGTTCTCCAATGATATACGGGTGATTTATGGTGGGAGTGTTTCTGTAGACAATGTTTCAGAAATTGTTTCAATTCCTGCGATAGATGGGGTGCTAGTGGGGTCTAACAGTTTAAATGCAAAATTATTTTCTGAAATTGTTAAAATTGTTAACAAACAAAATGATTCGGATGTTTTAGTCTAGTGACCACAAAAGATTTTCCATTAGTTGTAGTAGTAGGGCCTACCAGTGTTGGTAAGACTGAATATTCCATTGAACTTGCTTCGCAATTGAATGGTGAAATTATTAGTGCCGATAGTAGGCAAGTGTATAAGGGTTTGGATATAGGTACTGCTAAACCCAATATGAATACTAGAAAATTGATAGAGCATGATTTAGTCGATATTGTTGACCCTAAGAAAATATATAATTTAGCGCAATTTAAGAATGATGCCATAATTTCTATCAATGCTGTGTTTTCTAAATCGAAATTGCCAATATTGGTTGGAGGTACTGGTCAGTATATTTGGGGCTTATTGGAAAATTGGGACATTTCTGATGTACCACCAAACGACGAACGCAGATCCCAATTGTATTCATTTTCTGTAGAGGAATTGTTGGACATTTTAAAAGATTTGAGTATGGATGCATTTGAAAAAGTTGATCCTAAAAATCCTAGAAGAATTGTTAGGGCAATTGAAAAAGAGGAATTTTTTAAAATTCATCCTCAGAAAGAACGGTTTATTTCTACTACTGATCAGCCTTGGAATAGGATTCTTATTGTGGGATTAACTTTACCCAGGGATCAATTATATTTGAAGATTGATCAAAGGGTGGATTTTATGATCAATTCTGGTTGGATTGAAGAGGTTCGAACATTACTCAATGATGGGATTGATGAAAATTTGCCCTCGATGTCTAGTTTAGGATATAGAGAGTTACTATCTTATATACATGGAGACTTATCATTAGATACTGCTGTGGAGAGGATTAAATTTGCTACACATAGATTTGCTAGAGGCCAATATAATTGGTTTAGACTGGATGATAAGAGAATAAACTGGTTTGATTCAACTGAGTCGTTTGATTTAGCGATTGAATTTGCAAGAAACTGGATTCTAAGCCATAAATCTGACTGAATCATTCAGAGATTTTAGTGTTTTATGATAAAATACTGTGACTATTTTACTCATGGTGGTGGTGTTTGATCAAATTTACCAAAATGCATGGTGCCGGAAACGATTATGTGTTTATAGACGCTCGAAATTTACAAGAAGAAAATTGGGGTAGTCTTTCCATAGATATTAGTGATAGGCATAAAGGTGTGGGCTCGGATGGTTTAATTTTGTTATTAGACTCCGAAACTGGTGATATTCGCATGCGTATGTTTAATTCAGACGGTAGTGAAGGTGAAATGTGTGGAAATGGGATACGCTGTTTAGTTGGTTTTGCTCAGGCTTGTGGAGCAATTAGTATTTCACAAAAGGAAGTTGTTGTTGAAACTGGAGCAGGGATACTTTCAGTTTTTCCTATCATTAAACACAATTGTATGATTGGTGCTCGGGTTTCAATGGGATTGCCTGTATTGTCTCCTTCACAGGTTCCAGTCAAGGTGGAAAATTTCTCTTCTGATGAGCCATTACTTGAATATCCAGTAGTTATAAATCATAACAATTTAAAAATCTCCTGTGTTTCTATGGGTAATCCTCATGCGGTTGCATTTGTAGAAGAACCGATAGACAAATTTAATTTACTTGATATTGGTCCAATTATTGAACATCATCATATGTTTCCAAATAGAGTTAACTTTGAAGTAGTGAATTTCATCAGTAGGACCAGCCTTGATGTTCGTGTATGGGAAAGAGGCTCTGGAATCACCCAGGCTTGTGGTACAGGCGCATGTGCAGTAGCAGTGGTAGCACATTTACTTGGGATGGTAGATGATGAAGTGATTGTTTCGCTCCCTGGAGGTAATTTGATTATTAGATGGTCAGGTGAAGGAAATGTAGAAATGGAAGGTCCTATTGATACAGTTTTCGAAGGTGAATGGTCATTACAGCCATAGGACCTTTACGATTCTTTGTGTCTCGGATAGGATGTTTCTTTAATAAGAGATTTTAAGTAATGAATTAAAACTAAGTTTTATTTTCTATTGATAGGGGAATCATGAAATTAGCTAACAGAATTGATAAAGTTCCACCGTATTTATTTGTTGAAATAAGTCGGAAAATTGCGGAGAAAAAAGCTCAAGGCATTGATGTGGTGAGCTTTGGAATAGGAGATCCTGACATACCGACTCCTCAACCTGTAATTGATGAGTTGAGGAAGACGGCACTTGATTCACCTAATCACAGGTATCCGGAAACGGATGGATTGCCAGAATTCCGCAGGGCGATCGCAGAATGGTATGAAAAGAGATTTTCGGTTTCTTTGGATCCTGACACCGAAGTTTTGCCTCTAATAGGCGCAAAAGAGGGAATTGGTCATGCTTCACTTTGTTTCATTGATCCTGGAGATATTGCCTTGGTTCCAGATCCAGGATATCCAGTTTATTCTGTAGGAACTTGGTTTGCAGGGGGGGAGTGTGAGTGGATGCCTTTATTTGAAAAGAATGGATGGTTACCCGATTTGGAACGAATCCCTTCAGATGTTTCGGAAGCTGCCAAAGTGATGTGGTTGAATTACCCTAACAATCCAACTGGTGCTGTTGCAGACTTGAACTATTTTGAAGAAGTAGTTCGTTTTTCTCAAAAATATAATATTCCAGTAATGCATGATGCATGCTATTCAGAAGTTGCCTATGATGGTTATAAGCCTGTTAGTTTTTTGCAAAATGATGGAGCTAAATCAGCTGGACTGGAATTCCACTCTTTGTCAAAAAGTTTTAATATGACTGGATGGAGAGTGGGCATGGCTGTAGGAAATGCTGAAATGATAGAAGCATTAATGGTTGTAAAATCCAATTTGGATTCAGGAGTTCCTCAAGCCATACAACATATGGCGATAGAAGCGTTGAATTTGACTCAGGATGAAATTCATAATAGGAATCGGGTATATCAATCGAGGAGAGATTTAATTATTCAGACTCTTCGCGACATAGGCATGCATGTTGATGATCCTAAGGCTAGCTTATATGTGTGGGCTCGGATACCTGATGGTTTTACCTCCGCAGAGTTCACAAGTTTACTTTTAGAGCAATGTGATGTGGTTGTAACACCTGGATCCGGTTATGGGAGTTTCGGGGAGGGATATATTCGATTGTCGATTACTACTACCGATGACCAAATCAAGTTGGGATTGGACCGTCTAAGAGCATTTGAATTGCCGAACAAATAAATTTCCAATTAATTTGTTTAAAATCTGTAGATCCATAGATGCCTAGAAGAACTATAAATAACTTAAGAGTAAAAGAAAGAGCATTCCTCTTGGGTATTAAGCTTCGTAATAAAAGTAAGTGGGTTGCGAAAGATTCACTGCTAGAGTTGGGAGATCTTGCTAGGTCGGCAGGTGCAAGCGTGGTGGGTCAGGAATTACAAAACTTGAATTCTCCAACCAATACATATGTTGGTAAAGGCAAATTGAAAGTTCTAGAAAATATTATTGTTCAAAAAAAAGTGAATACACTAATTTGTGATGATGAATTAAGTCCTACTCAGCAGCAGAATTTAGAATTGGCACTTTCTAAAACTGGAGTAAAAGTAATTGATAGGACTGCATTAATTTTGGATGTATTTGCTAGGAGGGCGATTACTAAAGAGGGTAGAATTCAAGTTCGGTTGGCTCAAGAGGAATATTTGCTTCCAAGATTAGCTGGTCAGTGGAGTCATTTAGAGCGATTGGGTGGAGGGATAGGAACTCGTGGGCCTGGCGAGACTCAGATTGAGACCGATAGAAGACTTGTTCGGAACAGTATTCAAAGATTACGTAAAAATATAGAAGATGTGAGAAAAAGACGTCAACAGTACCGCCAAAGACGGCAGCAGGAAAATGGGATACCGGTAGTTTCGTTAGTAGGTTATACAAATGCTGGCAAAAGTACTGTTTTGAATCAACTAACTAATGCAGAGGTTTTAGCCGAAAACAGAATGTTTTCAACTTTGGATCCTGTCACGCGAAGGATTTTTTTACCATCGGGTAATAATGCTTTGCTTACAGACACAGTTGGTTTTATTCAAAAACTCCCTACATCTATAGTTGCGGCATTTCGAGCAACTTTAGAGGAGGTTTTAGAAGCTGACATAATTTTGCATGTTTTGGATATTTCTCATCCAAATATGTTAGAACAAGCTCGTGTTGTAGAAGCGCTATTAGAGGATTTAGATGTATCTGGAAGGCCTCGATTGGTAGTTCTTAATAAAGTGGATTTAATTTCAGAAAAAAATTATGAAGCTATCGAATCAAAAATTGATATTCTTTCTTCAAATTTGGGGAATATTGAAACGGTGAAAATTTCGGCATTAAAAAGCGATGGGTTTAACACTATGTTGGCTAAGATTGATGATATCTTGGCTATCAATGATAGGGTGCTCTAATCAGAAATTTACACTAATATATACATTCGCACTATATATGTTATGTAAAGTAATATTACTATTTCTCATTTTTGGGATATTTCGATGATGTTTTTTGACTTGAGTTTATTTATAAATTCGTGTGTTTCAAAATTGCTTTCCGCCACTATTATGACCTTTTCGTCATAAAGTACCGATACTGCTCCAAAAATTTGATGACTGATTTTATCTTCATTTTTTTCTATTATCGCTGAGTTGCATAATTTGAGTTTTCTTTTTATTTCTTCAGACAATTCATTTCCAGTCACATCTTGTTCGTTTATGGATATACAATTTAATCCCAATGATTCATATAATGTCTTAATTTTCTCTGCTGTCGAGTTTTTGTGCTTGATGTATATTAGAGTTTGTTTTGTGCTCGTTTCTTTTGATTCTACTAATGTGTTTTCCGATCTTTCTGGTTTTCTTATCTCCTTTAAAGATGCTTGTCTATTGAATATATTTGCGTATTCTGAGTTTTCTTTAAAAATTCTTAAGCACTCTTCTGTAAGGTCATGGTGAATATCTATTTCACGCTCTAGGATATTTTTTATGTAGGAGTCTTTAGGAAGTTTTTCATCTTGTATTAGTTCGCGAAGCGATTGAAATATTTGTGGGTTTAGTGCTGCTTCTACCAATCCCATTTTTCGTTCTGTTTCGTTTTTTGGTGCAACGATTTTTTCTGCCAGTGGTAAAATAGTTATTTCAGTATTATATTTTCCTGACACCAATCCGTATGCTATTGCGGCGTTGATCATCATTATATATTCGCTACTTTTGGGGGTTTTAGACATCGCTTTTGCTAGTTTTTGCGAGTCCATGATATTCCCGTTTCGTGCTGAATGTATAAGTTTCGGAATACGTTCAATGTCTTTTAATGGAAATTGCGGATAAGGCCTTGAAAGCCTTCGGCGCTTACTTTCATTTGTCATTGTTACCTCAATCTCTCTTGTTTCAACATTGTAATATTATTTTTTCAAAATTTCTATCGCATGGGATTCCTGTAAATTTGAAAATTTTGAAAAAAATAATATTTTTACTATATGTGGTTGTTTTGCAGATGGTTTGTATAGATAATATAAATGACAAATTGTTAGTTGCGGAGTCTTTTTTGTTCCATAAGTTAAAAATTTTATTTTCATTCGCCTTTGTTACGCTCTTGACTCTCTCGTGTGGTGAGGGTTCTTCTAATCCCTTTAAAACTTCTTCTGATTTGGAGAAGGATCATTCAGTTCTATCTTCAGATTTAGAGTCGGGTATATCTATACCACTATTTGTCCCTGCTGAGGAGCCTCTGCGAGCTCCTAGTGAAGTCCCTGAAGAGTTATTAATTATTTGGGAAGTTTGGGCTCATTTGACTCGTGATCATGTTGCAAGCAGTGAATTTTCAGCTGAAGAATTTGCTGAGGCTGCAATCAATGGAATGTTGGCGGAACTAGATGATCCTCATACTGCATATGTGAGTGCTGCACGTCACGAAATTAATAGTGAAGATCTTCAAGGTAAATTTGAGGGTATTGGTGCTCACGTTCAATCAACTCGTGATGGGAAGATTGTGATCGTTTCACCTATTGAAGGTGGACCTGCTGAAGCTGCAGGCATTCGTGCGGGAGATACTATTCTATCTGTTGATGGTGTCTTATTAGAAGATAAGAGTTTATTGGATGCTATTACATTGATTAGAGGTCCTAGAGGCACTGCAGTTTTATTGGGAATATTGCATCTTGGAGATATTGATCCAGTCGAAATTTCAATTACCAGAGATGAGATTCCTTTAGAAAGTGTTTTAGTACGTAGCAACCCAGGTGATGAAATTGCCCACATTCGGGTAACAGATTTCTTCGCTGATACTGCAGAAAAATTATATCTTGCTATAAACCAGGTAATTGATGCAGGTTCAGAGGGATTAATTATCGATGTCAGAGATAATCCAGGGGGGCTTTTACGTTCTTCAGTAGATGTTGTTAGCTTGTTCGTTGAAGATGGCTTGATTTTGTCAGAAATTGATGGTTCCGGAAATAAAAGAGAATGGATTGCACGAGATGATATTCCGGCATTTGATATTCCATTAGTTGTTCTTGCTAATGAATATAGTGCAAGTGCGAGTGAAATTTTGGTGGGAGCTGTTCAGGATACCAACAGAGGAAAAGTTGTTGGAGATACAACTTTTGGGAAAGGAAGTGTTAGTATTTTGAGACCATTAAGTAATGGTGCAGGTTTGTATATAACAGTTGCTCATTGGTATACTCCTGCAGGTCGTCTCATTCATGGAGAAGGATTAGATCCAGATATAGAAGTTTCTGGAATTACAGATAGAAGAGAATTGGAATCAGAGCAAACTAATATGGCTATACAGATTCTGCAACAGGAATTAAAATCTTCTCAAAGATAATAGACCGTATGATTGGAATAATATGATGGATCGCGTAATTTCTAAAAATCGTAGGGCACGCTATGACTATGAGATTCTCGAATCTTTTGAAGCAGGGATTGTTTTGACTGGTACAGAAATTAAGTCTATTCGAGATGGAAGAGTAAATATAGCTCAATCTTACGCCAAACCTAGCAATGGTGAAATTTGGCTTACCAATGCTCATATAGCATCTTATGAAGCAGGTAATATTAATAACCATGATCCTGTTAGAGAGCGCAAACTACTTTTGCATAAGAACCAAATTAGAAGGTTGATTCAGCAAGTTTCTACTAGTGGGCTGACTTTAGTACCCTTGAGATTATATATTCGCAATCATGTTGCAAAGATAGAATTGGGGTTGGGAAAAGGTAGGAAAAGGTATGATAAACGGAAGGCAATGATCGATTCGGAAAGATCAAAAGAAGCCCGTGAAGCACAAAGACGCTGATAACATAGTTAGTCAGCGCCTAAGCTTAAGAATTCCGATTGGTACGTATTAAGAGACTCTTTTGATTTCTAGAGTTTCTCCAGGAGCCAATGCAACTCGCCTAACGTTTATACCAAGTTTCAATAACCAATAACTTAATGTAGCTTTACTAACCTCTAGTTCGTCTGCAGTAGCAGACAATCCAAGTTCAGTTACCATTTCAGGAAGTACTTTTTCGAGCGGTCTTCCCAATTCAGATTCTACTCCAACCATTTTTTTCGTTTTACCTAACATCTAGGATCCTCCTGATTTTCTATTCTGCATACAATACTAAGCATCNGCANATACNGGAGTCAATANACTTTTCAACTATTTTCAAACTTTTTCTAACNTTTTCTAACNTTTTCTAAAATTATGNGAAAAATATATTGANANANNANGGGNTNCGNAGGATTCGNAAAGGAAACNCACNGANTNTTAACACATTAAAAACACTCTAANTTAGCGTTTCAGGAAATGTATTNNTNTNGATNNTATTTNTGTANNTTNGGNNGATATNGTAGTTNTTNATNGCNATTTTNTGGGATCCGTNNGNTTNNGAGTATAATATAGNNAANCNNNTAAGAANTTNTGCGANTATGGCAATATTATTTGATACAATGANANTGTGCCCCAGTAGCTCAGTGGACAGAGCAGCTGCCTTCTAAGCAGCTGGCCGTAGGTTCGAATCCTGCCTGGGGTACCANNCCNAGCNCTNAGTNGATATTATAATATATTNATATNNTTAANNNGTNNTNTANNNAGTTATTTTNCGCGAATNNCNTCNTTNGAATCCGANNTGCGTTGTGATTTTGTTNTTNATTTCNNNNATCTAACATAAACATTAAGTTAGTCTATNTTCGGNTTNNTNNNGTTATNGTTCATNCGAATNCTTTTNATNCNTANNANCNTNTTCTNTTTTNGACTGTTNATTTTTGATNATATCNTNTGGAAATATCGANATNATCAATTATTTTCGGTCTNTNCCTNGTTNNNTTANCNNTATAGAGCTAATTTATTATCTTTATTTGGTTAAANANNATCTAACATAAACGCTAAANATGTCTGTATAGNATATNTATANNATTTNACAGNTGGTGATATTTTTTTACTCTACTGTTACTATTCAANNGACATATTACTTCCCTACCCNATAGATATATACANAGAGGTGCTGNTTGGCTAATCGNTTAATNCATGAATCAAGTCCATATCTTTTGCAACATTCAGAAAATCCTGTTGATTGGTATCCCTGGTCTTCTGANGCATTTGAAAAAGCTNAATCCCTTGATAAGCCAATTCTATTGAGTATTGGTTACGCTTCATGTCATTGGTGTCATGTGATGGAATCAGAATCATTCGAAAATTCCGAAATTGCTTCCATNATGAATGAAAATTTTATTTGTATTAAGGTGGATCGTGAAGAACGTCCAGATGTAGATTCTATATATATGAAGGCNGTACAGGCATTTACTGGTCATGGNGGTTGGCCATTAACTGTNTTTTTAACTCCAAATGNAGANCCTTTTTANGGTGGTACCTACTTCCCTCCNANTGAACGAGGGCATTTACCTTCATTNCCAAGANTTTTGCATGCTATTTCCGATGCTTACATAAACGATAANAAAGGTATTANAGCCTCTCAGAATACNCTGATGGATTCGGTAAAGAATTTGAGTTTCCCTTCTCTGCCTGATCAAANTTTTTCTGNTGAAACTCTTGNTGATGCTTGTCANAATTTGCTTTCAGAATATGANCCAAAATTNGGTGGTACTGGTATGCAACCGAAATTTCCTCAGNCGATGATTTGGGAATTTTTACTGAAATATTATTCTAGNACTTCTTATACTCCAGCGTTGAGTGCTGTTACTGCTACATTNGATAATATGGCATATGGTGGCATTTTTGATCAGCTTGGTGGTGGGTTTCATCGTTATTCCACTGATATTTATTGGACAGTNCCTCATTTTGAGAAGATGCTTTATGACAATGCTTTGTTAGTTAGGTTGTATTTGCATGCTTGGCAGATTACAAAAAANCCCTTATATCGTAGAGTTGTTCAGCAAACTTTAGACTATATTTTGAGAGAAATGACCAANCCATTAGGNGGATTTTATTCTTCTCAAGACGCAGATAGTGAGGGGGTTGAAGGTAAATTTTTTGTNTGGACAGAACATGAAATATCCACATTGTTTGATGTAGAAGANAAAAATCAGATTTGTGAGTATTTTGGAGTAACTCGTCAGGGTAATTTTGAAGGCAGCAATATTTTNCATGTACCTAATTTTACAGAAATTCCTGAAGATGGAACTTTACGTCAATCGTGTGATTTNTTNTTTAATATACGTAATGANCGTGTTAAACCTGCNCTTGACGATAAAATTTTAACATCCTGGAATGCTATGACATTGCANGCATTTGCTGAAGTAGGAGCAGCATTTGGAAGAGATGATTACATTAATGTGGCTTCTAAAAATGCTGATTTTTTACTTAGTAGTTTAACTAATGATAATGGAAGACTTTTGCGTACATGGAAGAATGGGAANGCAAAACTTAATGCTTACTTAGAAGATTATGCCTTTTTGGGCTTATCTTTGTTATCACTTCATGAAGCGACTGCTGACAGTAAATGGCTTGAAAATTCTATAAGAATTGGATATGAAATGGTTGATTTGTTTTGGGATGAAAAACAAAAAATGTTTTTTGATACTGGGTATGATCATGAAAGATTAATTTCTAGACCAAGAGAATACNCTGATAATGCCCTACCCTGCGGAAATTCTTTAGCTGTTGATTTATTATTTAGATTGTCTTTGATAACTGATGATGAAGATTTGCGACGTGTTGCNTCNTTGACATTGATTTCAATGCATACTCTTATTACAAAGGTTCCCTTAGGAGCAGGTAATTGGTTGTGTGATTTGGATTTTCATNTAAATTCTCCCAAAGAAATAGTCTTGGTTGGGGAACCTTCAAATAAAGAATTTAAGAAATTGTCAAAAACAGTGTTCGAAAATTTTATTCCCAATAGGGTTGTATTATCTCAAGTAGATGCAAATTCTGAAATTTCCAAATTCCCGATTTTGAAAGGGCGCATTCAAGTGGATGGAAAACCCACTGCTTATCTTTGCAGGAATTATAATTGCCAGTTNCCCACTAATGATCCTGGTGAATTAATGGATCAATTGATTGATAAGAATATATAATTCAAATACTCTNTTTAGGTTTTCAATTTTTGGATGGAGTCTGAATATTGATTAGAAANGTCAAACAAGAACAGGAGCCCAGATCTTTTGGCATNGAAGATGTAAGCTCTATTAGGAGATNCCCTTCAAAGTTATTAGGGATGCCTCTAATAATAAGTTATGTTTTTCTTGGTTTGATATTTTCAGGAACATTCTTATTGATGTTACCAATTTCACACCATGGAGATGGGGTTGGGATCTTTGTAGATGCGCTTTTCACTGCAGTTTCGGCTGTTACATGTACTGGTCTTGTTGTCGTAGATACTGCTAAATATTGGACAGTATTTGGNCAGATAGTTATTGGTGTGATGATTTTTGTGGGTGCACTTGGATTTATGTCTTTTGCAACATTTGTACTTTTATTATTTGGGCAACGTATAACTTTAGGTTACAGACTTATGATGAGGGAAGGACTGCAAACNGACAGATTAGGTGGATTGGTTGGTTTAACANTTGCAATTTTTGCTATTGCAAGTCTTATTCAGATATTGGGATCAATTTTATTNTTCATTAGATTTTTAAAGGTCTTTGATCCATTGGANGCATTTTGGCAAGCACTATTTCATTCCATTTCTGCTTTCGCTAATGCTGGATTTGTTATATTTCCTGNGTCTNATGNCCTNACATTNTTCAAGACAGATGTAATGGTCATTGCGTCATTTGCGACTCTGATTTTTATAGGTTCGATAAGTTATCTTGTTGTCATGGATCTTGTAGCCTACAGGCTACATTTTCGAAAATATACACTAAATAGTAAAATTGTTTTAACTACAACTCTTATTTTGNCTTTTGTATCATTTCTAANNTTTTATCTTNGGGAATTTTCAAGCACAAATGCATTTGAATCCCATGGAGCAATAGATAGAATAATTTTTTCATTTTTCCAATCTATTAGTGCNAGGACTGCTGGATTCTCTTTGATAGACATGNGTCAAGTTTCAAGCCATACAAGTTTTGTTACAATGATTTTCATGTTTATAGGNGGGGCATCAGCGTCTGTGGCTGGTGGTATTAAAGTTAATACAATTGCTGTAATCATNTTGGCAATTATATGCGCTTTGCGAGGAAGAAGACGTGTNAGTGCATTCGGACGAGAGATTGTTATCACCCAAGTTCAAAGGGCGATGGTNATATTGTTTTTTGGNTTATTGNTAGTGTTTTTGGGCGTGATTGCGTTGTGTTTTACAGATCCCAACTTCCAGTTTAACTTCTTGCTTTTTGAGGCAATTTCTGCTTTTGGAGTTGTAGGGTTGTCAACAGGAATTGTTCCAGATCTTTCAGTTGAGGGTAGACTAGTTTTGATAATCATGATGTTTGTCGGCAGATTAGGTCCAATTGCGATAGGGTTAACCTTGGTGCAAAGGAATATGATTTCTAGTCATNAAGAGCCAGTTGAGTCGATTGTAATTGCCTAGTGAAAATATTGGATGTAACATTTCCTAAAGGAGAGAAATGGTGTCTGAATCGCANATAATTCAAGATTTAAGATCAATAGTTGGTATTNAAAATGTCATNGATGAATTTGAGGATTTATTAGTTTATGAGCAAGATGGGTCNAGTGATGCCGCTTTACCTAATTGTGTAGTTCTTCCTGAATCTACTGAAGAAGTATCTGCAGTTATGCGATATGCTAAAAACAATGATATCCCTATTATTGCAAGAGGGGCAGGTACTGGTTTGTCAGGAGGGGCAGTNACTGAGCATGGAGGAATATCTTTAGTATTAACAAGAATGAATAAAATCATTGAAATTGATTTAGAAAATCAGATTGCTACTGTAGAACCTGGCGTTGTAAATTTAGAACTTTCTCAAAAAGTAAAAGAAAATGGATTGTTTTATGCACCTGATCCTGCAAGCCAGAGAGCTTGTACATTAGGTGGGAATATTGCTGAAAATTCTGGAGGACCTCATTGTTTAGCATATGGGGTCACAACTAATCATGTTTTGGGGATGGAAGTTGTTTTGTCTGACGGNACAATAAATTTTGTAGGTAGTCGAAGTAGAGATTATATAGGNTACGATCTTCGAGGAATAATTATCGGATCAGAGGGAACGCTGGCTGTAGTAACAAAAATAATTGTGAAATTAATGAGAATTCCGGAGGCTGTCAAGACTTTATTGATAATGTTTGATGATGAAACTAAAGCAACCGATGTAGTTTCTAANATNATATCCACGGGAATAGTTCCATCTGCACTTGAAATGATGGATCGTACATGNGTTAGGGCTGCTGATGAAGCATTTAATTTGGGATATCCTCAAGATATTGATGCAGTTTTAATTATTGAAGTAGACGGNTTGATTGAAGAAGTTGATGAAGACATAGGTTTAATAGTTAATTTGTGTAAACTTTATGATCCTTTGGAAATTTTAACTGCGGAAACAGAAAATGATCGAGACAAATTGTGGATGGCGAGAAAAAGTGTAATTGGTGCTTTAGGGAGAATAGCTCCAAATTATTTGCTAATGGATGGAACAGTTCCTCGCACAAAAATTGGTGAAGCTATTAATAAAACGAGGGAACTTTCTCAAAATTATGGTTTGACAGTTGCAAATGTTTTTCATGCAGGTGATGGAAACTTGCATCCATGCATATTATTTGATGCTCGGAAGGAAGGNGATCTTGAAAAGGCATTAGGTATTGGAGGTGAGATTTTAAAGGAAAGTGTTAAATTGGGTGGAGTATTGACGGGTGAGCACGGTGTAGGTATGGAAAAGCGTGAATTTATGTCATTGATGTTTGATGAAATTGATTTAGATAATATGGAAAAACTTCAATTTGCATTTGGGAGTTTTGGCAACCTTAATCCCGGAAAGATATTTCCTTCAAANCGAAAAAATGAGCATCCAATATATGATCATGCTTCTTTTGGGACAACTGATTTTGGAGTGATTGTTTGACAGAAAAAAATAAAGATAGTGAGGGATTGATTTTCGATTATTCTCAAGATGTTAGAGCGGGATTTNTTGTTGAAAACATGTTGCCGGGTTCTGTTTTTACTCCTAATAATTCCTTTGAAATAATGGATTTTGTTCGACAATCAAATAATGATAATTTGTCTATTATTCCATTTGGNGGNGGGACAAGGAAGAATTTTGGAATGCCTCCAANCAGATATGATACAGCATTAGATATGTCTGAATTGAATGCTGTAATTAATCATAATCCCGATGATTTAACAATTTCGGTTCAAGCTGGAATCACATTAGATTCTTTACAGGCNGTATTATTAGAGCATGGACAATTTTTACCAATTTCTGCGCCNCTATCTCATTTAACTACTATTGGAGGGATATTGGCATCTGACTCGAGTGGTCCGATTAAATGGAGATACGGACATTTTAGAGATTTAGTAATTGGAATGAAATTTTTTAATTCCGAAGGCTCAATTATTAAGACTGGAGGAAATGTAGTTAAGAATGTTACTGGCTATGATACCGCAAAACTTCACATTGGTGCCTTAGGCACTTTGGGTATTATAAGCGAAGTGTCTATGAGGTTAATGCCAAAACCAAGAGTTAACAANACAGTTGTNGCACAATTTGGNAANATGAAATTNGCTACAAGTGTCNCTAAAGCAATTTTTCATTCATCTGTTATGCCGTTAGCACTTTCAATATTTACAGGGAATGTAGCAAATCGATTGGGCGTTTCAGCCAATACTGAGAATGTTTTTTTGGCAGTTAATATTNTAGGAGGTCCAGATTCTGTTGAACGACAACAGAAAGAATTGTTACGGTTTTGTTCTGCTGGAGACTCAAATGATTTTAAAATCTTAACATTTTTAGAGACCGGATCTTTTTGGCAGAAATTAACGGATTTTGGATGGGAAGATTCTAGTCCATCTTTATCAATAGTTCGNGTTTCAACGGATTTTTCCAAGATTGATAAACTAATGAACTATTTATTTNAGATACAGTTTGAAGATAGACNGAATNTAGAGTTAATTCTAAATCCNGGATATGGGACAATAGATATACATTGGATNGGCCAGACATCTCAGATAGATTTAGAAAAATTCACTAAGTCATTCNAAGAAACGATAAGGTTTCTTCGCTCACAATCTGAGCGAGTGATTATTGAAAGTTGTCCAAGTTCTATAAAACGCGAAATAAATGTATGGGGTGAAATTCCTGATGGGTTTNCTTTAATGCGTTCGATTAAAGAGCANTATGATCCAAATGTAATTTTCAATCCTGGGCGATTTGTGGATGGAATATANATGAGACAAGATACGAAGAAGTCAGAAGAATTATCCTATCAGTTTGAAGGGATTGATAAACCTGAGGATTCTGGAATTTATAGTTGTGTTCATTGTGGATTTTGTTTGCAATCTTGTCCTACATATCTACAGACTGGNTTAGAAGCTGAATCTCCCAGAGGTAGAATAGCTTTAATGAAAGGTGTCAGTTCATCTAGGATTTCAATTACAGAAAAAGTTTCTAATCATTGGGATCTTTGTATTCAATGTCGGGCATGTGAGGCTGCTTGCCCTTCGGGAGTTCCCTATGGAGAGTTAATTGAAGCTGTGAGCTCNCAACTTGCGCGTGTGAAAAAACCTTCGANGTTTAAAAAAATATTCACTTGGATTGCCCTTGAAAAAATTTTATTAAATCAAAGAATTTTAGAATTCTCTGTGCGATTAATGCGAATATATCAACGTTGGGGTTTTCAGTGGATAGTTAGAAAGACAAAAATTTTGAACCTTTTTCCTAGNTCTTTGTCTAACATGGAAGATANAATGCCAGAAATACCGTCAAAATTTTTTAAGTATGATGGTAATNTGATCCCNGCTAAATCTACTTTTCGATCAAGAGTTGCTTTATTGAGTGGTTGTATTATGCCTTTTGTACATGGTTCAAGTATGGAATCTGTTATTGAAGTTCTTACTGAGAATGGTTGTGAAGTGGTTGTACCNACGAATCAAAGTTGTTGTGGTGCTATNCACTCCCATATAGGTGATCTAGATAGAGCCCGGGAATTAGCTAGGATTAATTTAGATGCTTTTATTAAATTAGACATAGAGGCNATAGTAGTAGCTTCTGCAGGTTGTGGAGCAAGGTTAAAAGAATATTCACATTTGTTGCGTAATGATCCTGAATATAACGAATTGGCAAAAAAATTCAGTTCTATGGTGAAAGATATTCATGAATTTTTGTATGATTTGCCTATAATTCCTCCTACTGGAGAATTGAATTATACCGTGACTTACCAAGATTCTTGTCATTTATCAAATGTTCAGAAGATTAAATCNCAACCTAGGGATATTCTGAACATGATTCCAGGGTTAAATTTTGTGGAATTACCTAATTCTTCGATTTGTTGCGGNGCTGGAGGTACATATTTTGTTACACAACCTCAAATGTCTAATTCTNTNNTAGACGACAAAATGTCATCGGTTAAAATTACTAATGCTGATATTTTAGCTACCGCGAATCCTGGTTGTTTGATCCAACTTCAGGCAGGGGCATCTAAATATCAGCCTGATCTGCAGGTAGTATATGTTGTTGACTTGTTAGCAAAATCTTATAAAAAACAAAAGAGTAAAAAAACTCATTAATTTTGGAGGTATGTATGGATTTAGGATTAAAGAATAAAGTTGCATTAATTACNGGAGGAAGTGAAGGTATCGGTCTTGCGGCGGCTCAATGCCTTGCCTTTGAGGGTGTTAGAGTGATTATTTGCGGCCGTAGNAATGATAAATTGCAAGTTGCTCTTAAGCAAATAAATNTTAATACAGGAATAGAAGCTGAAGGTATCGTTTGTGATATTACAGATTCNAATAATATTGATGAGATGTTTGGGCGAATTAAGTCTGTTTATGGGCGATTAGATATATTGGTTAATAATGCAGGGACTTCTTCNGCNAACATTTTTGAAGATGCGANTGAAGAAGTATGGAAATATGATATTGATTTNAAGGTATTTGGAGCAATTAGGTGCTCTAGGCTCGCAATTCCAATGATGAAGTCTCAGGGTGAAGGTAGAATNGTCAATGTGACTGCACTTGGCGGTAAGACACCTGGTGCAGGATCAGTNCCNACTTCAGTTAGTAGAGCAGCTGGTATTGCATTGACTAAAGCAAATGTCAAAAGATTTTGCAAAATATAATATTTTAGTCAATACAGTTTGTATAGGGTTNGTTAAGGCCGGTCAGCATGAAACTCGTTGGAAGGCAAGTTTAAAGGATAACCCTGATAAGTCTTTGGAACAGTGGTACTCTGAAATGGGTGCTAATGTCCCTATAGGGAGAGTTGGAGAGCCAGAGGAAGCAGGGAATATTATTACTTTTTTGGTTTCTGGTGCGGCGAGTTATATTACAGGGACTTCAATAAATATAGATGGTGGGACATCTAGTGTTTTATGATTTTTTAATATTTGAAAATTTAAGCTAATACTNATCTATTTGACCTCGGTGTCTGAGNGCTTGATCAATTAATACCAAAGCCATCATTGATTCTACTATAGGAACTGCACGTGGTAGAACACANGGGTCGTGCCGTCCCCTACCCTTTAATATGGTTTCATTNCCATNTACGTCAACCGTGTCTTGATNTTTCATTATTGTAGCNGTTGGNTTGAAAGCAGCTCTAATTAAAACNTTTTCTCCATTNNTAATCCCTCCTTGAATACCGCCAGAAAAGTTTGTACGGGTTCTGATTCTTCCTTGCTCATTATAAAATGGATCATTGTGNGAGGATCCAGTCATATTGATACCTTCAAACCCTGATCCAACTTCAAATCCTTTACACGCAGGAATTGATAGGATTGNATGAGCCAATTCGGCATCCAATTTTCCAAATACGGGTTCACCTAATCCTGCTGGAACATTTCTAGCAACGCATTCTATGATCCCACCCAAAGAATCTCCATCTTTTCTAGCTTCTTTGATTTTGTCTTCCATAATTATTGCCATATCTTGATCGGGGCACCTAACAATGTTAGATTCAACATCCGNCATNGTTACAGTTNCTGGGTCAATTTTTGCGGAAATAGAAGATATTTGTTTTACGTATCCTATAATTTCAATATTCTCTTTTGTTGATAGCCATTTTTTGGCTATTGCGCCAGCAGCAACTCTGCCGATTGTTTCTCTTGCGCTTGCTCGTCCTCCACCTTTCCAATTGCGTATACCATATTTGGCTTGATAGGTATAATCAGCATGAGAAGGTCTAAAAGATTCACGCATATGTTCGTAGTCTTTGGATTTTGCGTCAGAGTTCCACACGATGATTTGTATAGGAGTTCCAAGTGATTGACCTTCAAAAACCCCAGATAANATNTCTGCAGAGTCGCTTTCTTTTCTNTGAGTGGTAATAGCGCTCTGTCCTGGTTTGCGACGATCTAGCTCTTTTTGAATGTCAGATTCATTTATTGGTAACATTGGGGGGCAACCATCAATCATTACTCCTATTGCATTTCCATGAGATTCTCCCCAAGTGCTGACTCGAAAATTTGATCCGAATGTATTACTCATGACGCCTCACACTATTCTTTAGGAATACGGTATTTTTATGATAGCATTGTNGAAANTAAACTTTTTCGGGTCCGAGTTGAACACTTGTGAGCGCCTGACGTATTACGTTTGAGTGCTCTCACAGCTCGGGCCCCTTTTTTTCATTTTATCACCTATCATAGAAAACAATAGACTTTTTTCATANGGGTAATGTTTTTCTTNTTTGCAAGCTAATTGGGCTGCGTGTATATTTCAAGTAATTCTCAATTATGTCTTCAAGTGTTTTATATGAAATTTTTCTAATTCTAAATTCTGAGTAGTTATGAAGGATCAATCAAATTCCGATTCACAAACTTTAGAATCTAGCCCTAGGAGTATTAAGGGNACATTTGCTTCTTTGCGGAATCGAGATTTTCTCTATTTGTGGTTAAGTCTTTTAACTATGTTTGCATCCTTGCATATGCAAATGATTGCTAGAGGTTATCTAGCTTATGAGATGACCTCTTCTCCATCAATTTTGGGGTTTGTTAATGCAGGATTTGCNCTACCTATGTTGGTTTTTTCATTATTTGGTGGTGCTGTAGCAGACAGATTTAACAGGAAGACAGTTATTTTAATTGGTCAAGCCGTAGTGGTGGTAACTCCTTTAAGCATTACATTTTTGATTTATTTCGAATTGATTCAGTGGTATCACTTAATGATTGGTTCCATTTTTCAGGGNACTGGTTTTACGATTATGATGCCTGCTCGNCAAGCTATAATTCCTCAGATAGTTGGTAAAGCAAATATTACTAATGCTATGGCNCTNACTGCTTCAGCTATGAGTATTACTACATTAATGGCTCCCACTGCAGCAGGAAATTTATGGGCATTTATCGATAGGATAGGAGGTATTAATTTCTTTATATTTCAATCTGAGTTGGATTTTGGGCCTGCTGCGACTGTTTATGTAGTCATTTCGTTCTTCGCAATTGCAGCATTTTTCATTACTACAAAAATGAGTCGTCCGCCTNCNGTGANTNAAGTAACTACAGATGGAAATGAAAAACCTCAGGGAGGATTATTAACAGACATTGTTGATGGCTTGCAATATATTCGAAAAAATNGATTGGTCATGATTCTTTTGATAATGGGTTTAACCACAACTCTTTTAGCNATGCCATATAGGTTTTTACTTCCTGTATTTGTTGTAGATGTCTATNANCGTGGATCTGATGCATATGGCTGGCTGGTAACACTTGGCGGTGTTGGCACTATGGTNGGTTCATTATTTATTTCTTGGTTAGGCGNATGGAAAAGAGGTCTCTTGTTGATTCTAGGTAGTTTAATTAGTGCAATTGGCTTGGTAATGCTNGCGGNATTTCCTTTTTATCTNGNTGCTTTGGGGATAATGGTTTTCTTGGGTTTGGGTGATGCAGGTAGGCGTACATTGAANCAAGCACTGATTATGANCTCTGTTNATGAGCGCTATCAAGCGAGNGTAATGAGTGTATTTATGTTAAATTTTGGACTTATGCCTCTNGGTGTTTTACCNGCTAGNATCGCAATGGAATATTGGGGAAGTCAAGAAGTAATTTTTGTTTTGGGTATATTATTATTAGCGGTCACTGCNATAATATTTTTCACCCAAAAACATTTAATAGGAATCGATTAAGTATTTTTACTGTTTTCTAAAATACCTACCAATAAATAGGCTCTNTTTTGATCAGAGTGTACAGGATGGGGCCACTTTTCAACTCGGAAACCTGCCTTATTCAATAGATTTGTCCAAGTTTGAAGTGTGAAGAGTCCAAAAATATGCAAATCTTGTTCAATACGTAAATTTTTACCATCTTTCATGAGATAAAAGAAAACTCCTTCAATTGTAGAATCTGAAGGGTCNGGGTCGTGAAGATANTCGATAAATGTTAGTTCTATNTTCGAATTTTTTCTTACATTGTGGGAAACTTCGGGGCCATTAAATGTTTCAATATACCAATCAGGNGCAACTAATAGGACACCGTCTTTTTCAAGATGTGCTTTCGCNGTATTGAATGTGGCTAATAAGTCTTCTTCGGAAGTCATATATGAAATAGAATCGTGGATAATNACTGCTTTGAATTTTCGATTCAATCGAATGTTTCTCATGTCTCCTACGTGATGNGTNACATTGGGGTTTAGTGCACGGGATACAGCCAACATTTTTTCAGATATGTCCACAGCAGTTGCNTGAAAATCACCTGTTAAATGNGAGAGATTGTTTCCACCTCCAACTCCAAGTTCAAGGAATTCATGTTTCCCTGGACCNAATTTTGCATGTAACGCATCTCTCCAATATGCTGCTTCGATTTTGTAATCTTCAGGAGCACTAACTAAAGGCCATAGATCAGCAAATTCATCATATAGCCTATTTTTTTTAATAGAGTTCATCAGATGTCACCTGCTATNGATAAAATTATTCTTCCACATTATTACATTATATGTAAGGAAGTAACTAATGAAAATAGAAATGGATTTCCAAAATGTTTTGGAGTCTTCTCATGTGTTACAATTTTATCCTAGCCAATATGGCGGTGTTATTGTATGAGGAGAGTAAATGAAACCAATTACAGAAATTGCTGAAAATTTAGGATTAGATCCTAAGGAGATTATTCCCTATGGGCATTATAAAGCCAAAATTCCTCTTAGCGCTAGGAAAGATGGAGGAAAACGAGGGAAGTTAGTTGTCGTNACNGGTATTACTCCAACCCCAGCAGGAGAGGGTAAAACTACTACTACTGTTGGACTAGCTCAAGGTTTTGGGAAATTAAACAAGAATGTTTTAGCGACTTTAAGAGAACCTTCTTTAGGACCTATTTTTGGTGTAAAAGGAGGAGGTACAGGTGGAGGNGTNTCTCTGGTTGAACCTCAAGATGAGGTAAATATACATTTTACNGGGGACGCTCATGCTGTNGGTTCTGCACATAATTTATTGGCTGCATTAACTGACAACGTGGCTGAAAGAAATCAAATAGCTGGNTTCATTCCAAGTGGAATTACNTGGAGACGTGTAACNGATATGGAACATAGATCTCTCCGGACGATTATATCTGGAATAGGAGGTAGTCTAAATGGTCCTGTCAGAGAGACGGGTTTTGATATTGTTACTGCTTCCGAGATTATGGCTATTCTTGCNTTAGCTTCAGATCTAGAAAATCTTCGAGATAGATTAAGCAAGATTGTTGTAGGATTTACTATTGATGGNTNACCAGTAACGGCTTCTGATGTAGGTGCAGTTGGTTCAATGATGTCATTATTAAGNCATGCAATTCAACCAAATTTAGTTCAGACGACTGAAGGACAACCTGTAATTGTTCATTCGGGTCCATTTGGNAATATTGCTCATGGATGCAGTTCTGTAATAGGTGATTCAATAGGTATTGGCTATGCTGATTATGTTTTGACCGAAGCAGGATTTGGAGCAGATTTAGGATTTGAAAAATTCATGCATATTAAGGCTAGGTTTAATGGTCTTGAACCAAATGCTGCTGTAATTGTGGCGTCTGCNAGGGCTTTAAAATCTCATGGAGGCGTATTACGTAAAGAATTACACAAACCTAATTTAGAAGCTTTAGAAAAAGGTATTTCCAATTTNACTCATTTGATTGGGATGATCAAAAGNTTTAATCTTCCNGTTGTAGTTGCAATCAATAGATTTCCAGATGATACATCTGAAGAAATTGCTGTAATCAAATCTCACAGTGAAAATGTTGGTGCATTTGCTGCGGTAGAAAGTTTGGCATTCACTGAAGGAGGGTCCGGGACTGTGGATTTGGCAGCAGCTGTGATTGCAGCTTGTGAGGGTGATTCACCAAATATTTCATATATGTATGAAGAAAATTCGACTCCCCAAGAGAAAGTAACTGCTTTGGCTAAAGGTGTATATAATGCAAGCGATGTTTCTTGGCCANTAAGTGCTAGAAGANAGATACGACGTTATACTGAATTAGGTTGGGGAGATTTGCCGATTTGTATGGCTAAGACNCAGTTGTCAATTTCACACAATAGTAGGCTAAAAGGTCGTCCTTCNGATTACACTTTTGAAATTTCAGATGTCAGAATTTCNCCCGGAGCAGGTTTTATATATCCTATTGCTGGAAGTGTAGTTACTATGCCAGGTTTACCTTCAAGTCCACGCAGTCTTGATGTTGATTCAATTGGAAATGTGATTGGNTTATAAATTTAGATAAGTTCTTTTATNAGACAAGGAATTTTGAGTATATAACATTAGTTTTCTTAGGTGCTTTCATGGGAGAGTTTTTAAATTTAGTTTCACCAGATCAGGCTCTTANGGAAGTGTTTAACCAATTAGATAGTAGGCTTGGTACNGAATTGGTCGAAATTACTGACTCTCTTAATCGAGTTGTCGCNNAAGATGTTCAATCTTTAGAAAATTTGCCTTCATTTGTTCGGTCAACAATGGATGGATATTCCGTTAGGGCATCGGANACTTTCGGAGCATCGGAATCTTTGCCAGCATTATTGAATGTTATTGGAGAGATCTCAATGGGAGAATCCACTAAAATTCAAATAGGTATTGGAGAGGCTGTGAAAGCATATACAGGAGGGATGTTAGCCGAATGTGCTGATGCTGTGGTAATGGTTGAGCGCACCAATGTNGTAGATAANCAATTGATCGAAGTNACTAGNCCTGTAGCCGCTGGAGAAAATGTTTTGCAAGTTGGGGAAGACATTCGGTCAGAAGAAGTAATTTTGCAAGNCGGTCAAAAAATTCGACCTCAGGATATAGGTGGTTTAGCAGCATTAGGTATTACTCATATTGAAGTAATTAGAAAACCAAAAGTNGCGATAGTATCAACCGGGGATGAATTGGTNGAATTAGGATTTGAATTGCCNNTAGGTAAAATTAGAGATATTAATACATACACTATTTCATCAATGATAATTGAGNCAGGTGGAATTCCTATTTCTTACGGTCCACTTGGTGATAACTTTGAGGAACAATTNCAAGTAGCNCAAAGTGCAGTTCAGAGTTGTGATTTGGTGATTTTTTCTGCCGGAAGTTCAACAAGCAGTCGTGATATGACTGCTAGAGTTTTTAGTTCTTTGGGAGATCCTGGAGTTTTAGTACATGGGATTTCTATTAAGCCNGGCAAGCCCGCGATAATTGCGCTGGCTGATGGTAAACCTGCATTTGGGTTGCCAGGGAATCCCGTTTCAGCAATGGTTGTGTTTGATTTATTAGTTAAGCCAGTAATAAAGAAATCATTAGGTTTAGGAGAAGATCTTTTTTCAACTGTGAATGCACGAATTACTCAAAACATTCCTTCTGTTTCAGGTAGAGAAGATTTTATTCCAGTCAAATTGTATTCTGAAAATCAAAAGTTTTATGCTACACCAGTTTTCGGTAAATCAAANNTAATTTTCACATTGATTAGGGCAAATGGAATTATAAAAATACCTTTGGATTCTTCAGGGATTTATNANGGCATGGAGGTNTTGGTAAAGAGTTTTTGAATGTCTAATANTAATCATAACAGACGATATTTTTTAAACGACGTTCCTCTTCAAGAGGCTCTAAAAAGTTTTGAATTGGCTTTANGTNAATCTAATCTTTTGGGATTAATGAAATCTGAATTAATTAAAATAGATGATAGTTGTGGGATGGTTACATCTGAGCCAGTTTGGGCAAATGTTTCTTCNCCTCATTATGATTCAGCTGCGATGGATGGGATNTCAGTAAGGGCAAAAGATACAATCGGNGCTACTGAAACTTCTCCGAAAAAATTATTTATTGGTTCCGATGCTGAGTGGATTGATACTGGGGATCCNTTGCCTGATGGATTTGATGCAGTGGTAATGATTGAAGTTGTAAATCGATTAAGTGATAATTGTGTGGAAATTCGNAGTCCAGTTCATCCTTATTCAAATATNAGACCTATAGGCGAAGATGTGATTTCTGGAGAGNTATTATTACCTGAAAATCATGTTTTACGTCCTATTGACCTTGGAGCTTGTGCGGCATCTGGCGTTACAGAGATTCTAGTTAGAAGTCCTGTTAAAGTAGCAATTATTCCTACAGGTACCGAATTAGTTCCAATCGGNAGTGANACTAATCCTGGAGACATTATTGAGTACAATAGCTTGGTAATTTCTGAATTGATTAAGGAATGGGGAGGNAATCCTACACGCTTTAATCCAGTAGCTGATGATTATGAATTAATAAAACAAAAAATTCTGGAAGCTTCTGANNACTATGATNTAATTTTAGTAAATGCNGGTTCATCTGCAGGGTCGGAAGACTACACTGCAGANATAGTTGAGTCGTTGGGGGATTTGNTTGTCCATGGNGTTGCNTTGCGTCCAGGTCATCCTGTTGTATTGGGAATTGTTTCAGAAACGCCNTTGATAGGAATCCCTGGATATCCTGTATCTGCNGTTGTGACATCTGAACTTTTCGTAAAACCATTAATAGAATCTAAATTNGGGATTGAGACTTCTGAAAGGGAAAGANTAGACGCAAAAATAACTACTAAAGTTAATTCTCCTATGGGTGAAGATGAATTTTTGAGAGTGCGGCTTGGCCTTGTGGGAAATTCAATGCTGGCCATGCCTATTCAAAGAGGTGCTGGAGTTATTACGTCTTTAGTTGAAGCGGATGGATTTGTAAAAATACCNAGTTTCTCTGAGGGCGTTGATCAAGGACAAAAAGTTCAAGTTGAGTTGTTGAAAAGAATTAATGTTATTAATCGAACAATAGTGTGTACTGGNAGTCATGATTTGACTCTAGATTTGTTAGCTAGTCGATTAAGTTCGTTGAGTCCAGNAAGNTTTTTAGCTTCGTCAAATGTTGGAAGTTTAGGAGGTTTGTTGGCATTAAATAGAGGCCAATCCCATTTTGCAGGTACTCATTTGTTAGATGAATCTTCTGGCGAATATAATCTTCCATATGTTAAAAAATATGTTAAAAATCGTAGTTTAGTAATTGTAAATTTTCTAAATAGGGTTCAGGGATTAATTGTCCCGTNTGGAAATCCTGAAAACTTACATTCAATAGAGGATTTAAGTCAAAGAGGAATAGTTTTTGTGAATCGTCAAAAAGGATCTGGTACTAGAGCACTTTTGGATTATCAACTNAAATTGTCCGGCATTGATTNTAAATCGATTTNNGGATATGAAACTGAAGAATATACNCATTTAGCTGTTGCTGCTTCGGTTTTTTCAAATAAATCCAACACAGGATTGGGGATTCAATCTGCAGCAGTGGCAATGGGATTGGATTTTATTCCTTTGTTTACAGAGCAATATGATCTTGTTATTCCAGAGGAGTTTTATGATGGAGAGATATTTAAACCTGTATTAGAAGTAATTAACAACCATAAATTTAAGGAAGATGTTGAAGACCTTGGGGGGTATGATACATCGATGATGGGGCATGAAGTTATAAGGATAAAAACATAAGATGATTTTGGTTGNAAGTCATGCGAGATAATAATATTACTGGTGTTGTACTAGCNGGAGGAATGAGTCGTAGATTAGGAAGGAATAAGGCTCTAGAAATTTTCAATGGCCAGCCTATGATTACAGGTATCGTTGAGAAAATTCGGAAAATCACATCCAATATTGTTGTTGTAGTGAACGATGTTGAACGNGCAGGACTTTTACCAATTTCTGAAGACGTTAATATAGTGACAGATGTTTTTCCTGANAAAGGATCATTGGGGGGGATATATACTGGATTGACTTACGCATCCACTGAATGGATTATGGTGGTCGCNTGTGATATGCCNTTTATAAACTTGGAATTGATGGAACATATGATTTCGAAAATTNTTAATNANGATGTTGTGATTCCTGTGAGAGATGGAAGNCCAGAAACAATGCATGCTTTATATTCAAAGAAATGTGTTGAAACTATTGAGACAAATATCTCAATGGATGACTTNAAAATCACAAATTTTTTTCAGAATGTAAGAGTTCGATTTGTAGAAGATGATGAATTAAAAGAATTTGACTCCACAGGGATTAGTTTTTTTAATGTTAATACAGAATCGGAACTTGAAGAAGCAAGGCAAGTGTTAAAACAAANATCCATTGAACGGACATCTGAGATAGAAAAGGATCAAGTAAAAATTTCAGTAGAAACTTTTGGAATGGCAAGAAAAATTGCTGGAACATCTGGATTTGATTTANATGTAAAGAATTNTATTTCGTTGGAGGAGTTTTGTACAGTAATTGCNAATATGTGTCCAACTTTGTTACAAGGAGTTATTCGGAAAGATTATTTGGGATTGGAAGAAAGCTATGTGTTTAATTTGAATGGGGAATCCTTTTTAAATTNTGAGAACTTAAATTTCCATGATGGAGACAANATATTGTTGTTTTCTAGTCAAGCTGGAGGTTAATGTGTTTGGATATCATGGGAAGTTAATGGTAGTTGATTTGAATACAGAGAGTTGGTATTTGGATGACATTCAAGAAGATGTTTTCTCTAGATTTNTAGGGGGTGTTGGTCTTGGAGCTTATTTGTTATATAGATATTCAAAGCCTAATACTGATCCTTTAGATCCTGCTAATCCTTTAATTTTCGCATGTAGTCCTTTGGTAGGAAGCAGATTGACAACTTCAAGTAAATTTGCGGTAGTTACAAAATCTCCACTTACTAATTTAATAGGNGATTCTTTATCTTCAAGCTTCTTGGCAACTGCNCTGAAAGGTAGTGGCTGTGATGCTCTTATAATTAATGGAAAAGCTACAAGCACTAAAGTTTTAAAAATTTCACAAGATGGTGTTGAATTTCTTCCCGGATCTGATTTGAAAGGTATTTCTACTTTAGAAACTGAAAAGAGACTAAAAGAAAANTTTGGAAGATTTTTTCGAATNGCTTGTATTGGCCCCGCTGGTGAAAATTTGGTGAAATTTGCCAGTATAACCAATGANGGAGGTAGACAAGCTGCCCGNACCGGTCCTGGAGCAGTGATGGGTTCAAAAAACTTGAAGGCTATTGCAGTCANGGGGAACCANCCAATTCCCGTTTTTGATCAGAATTCATTGGAAAACATAGGACAGAATCTTACAAAAAAAAGTTTAGGTCCAGCAACCGAAAAATATCGCACTTTGGGTACAATTGCTAATGTTTCGGTTTTTAATAGATTGGGTGTTTTACCCACTCTAAATTTCCAACAATCTACCTTTGAACAAGCAGATGAAATTAGNGGAGAATCCATNTCTGATTCTCATTTAATTTCCAATGCACATTGTGCAAATTGTACTATCGGTTGTGAAAGGATTTTAACAACGAATGACTCTAAAGAAGTAACTAAAAGCCGAATGGAATATGAGAGTTTATTTGCATTGGGTCCTCTATTGGGTATTTCGGATCCCAACATAATTATTCGAGCAGCTTCTTTTTGTGATTTGGTAGGAATGGATTCTATTAGTGCTGGGGTCTCCATTGCTTGGGCAGTTGAAACTTTTGAAAAAGGATTAATTTCACTAGATGAAACTGATGGANTNACACTGAAATTTAATGATGAAAAGACGTTAATGTTTCTTTTGGAGTTGATTAGTAAACGTCAAGGTATTGGAAATCTATTAGCAGAAGGTACAAGAATAGCTTCCCAGAAAATTGGTAAAGGTTCTGAGCAGTGGGCTATGCATGTCAAGGGGTTAGAAATGCCGGGTTACGAGCCNAGGAATTTGAAGACAATGGCTCTTGCGTTGACTGTGAGTACTAGAGGAGCATGCCATAATCGTGCATCAGCATATGAGGCAGATTTTTCAGCAAATGTGGATAGGACCACTTCGGGACCTGATAGAGGAATGATTGTGAAGGAAAGTGAAGATTTTTCTGCAGTAATTGATTCTTTGATTTGGTGCAAATTTTTACGTAAGGCATTTGATGACTTTTANGAAGAGTCATCAGAAATTTTTTATAGAGTTACTGGAATTAAAATGACTGCTAATGAATTGAAGATGTCTGGTGAAAGAATAAACAACNTTAGGAAGATGTTTAATATCNGAGAGGGATGGACTAGGTCTGACGATNCTCTGCCATCTAGAGTGACTTCAGAAGTATTACCTACAGGAGTTTCTAAAGGNGTCGGNTTGTCAGTTTCTGAATTGAATCAAATGATTGACTCTTATTATTATGCAAGAGGATGGTCGAAAGATGGGAATATACCATCAAAAAAGATTGATGAGTTAGGTCTTTCAGATATAATGTAATCAGNAATAGATTGGTTATCTTCAGCTGAAATTATCCAAAAATATTTCAGTCGATTTAATTTNTTTGTATTTATTANAGACTNGGAGTTTTAAATTGGTTATTGATCAGAGTTCTCTTAGGAAAAACCTAATAGAGCGTTTTCCGAGGGTACGATCAAATTTATTACCAGCTTTACATTATATTCATTCTGAGTTTGGAAATTTGCCAGATTGGGCAATGGAAGTTACCGGATGGCATCTTGGGATTCCTGTNAGTGAGGTATTTGGTGCTGCAACCAGTTATTCTGAATTAAGGATTGAACCACTTCCACAAACATTGTTACGGATTTGTAATGGCTTGGGATGTGATTCGATAGAATCCAAGAAANTNAAAGAAACTATTCAAANAAAATTTAGTGATAACCCNGATATAGNAATAGANATGATTCCGTGCGCGTTTCTGTGTGCATTAGCACCAGCGGTTGAGGTAAATGGGAAGTGGATTGGAAGGGCAAATATCGAGAAAATTTCTGCCGNACTTATTGCTGAAGGGTANATAATCNTTGTGAATATTCAAGANAATTTCAATTCTTTAAAAGAGAACTTTGCCAACTCCTNTAATACTGAGGGAGCAAATATACGAAAAATTTTGGTTCAAGTAGGACATTGTTCCAAATCAGTAGGAGCTGAAGAAATTTTTCAGTATTTTGATGAACATGCTAATGAATTTGATCTTGTATTGATGGCTGGATGCGATGGCGCTTGTTTTAATGCGCCTCAGGTAAATGTAATTGAACCGAATGGATCTATTAGGAAATTTGGATTGGTAGATTTGGAAAANGCTGCCTCAATTTTGGATGGGAATTATCCCTNGGAATCTGATATAGAAACATATTTTTCAAATCAACAAAGGATTGCATTGAGTGATTGTGGTAATGTTCCTTGGGATGATTTGGAAGGATACATCAATATTGGAGGGTTTAAGGCATTGCTTGATGTCCTACAATCTGAACCAANAGAGGTCATTGAAAAAGTTTTGGATTCAGGCCTTAGAGGTAGAGGNGGCGCTTATTTTCCTGCTGGATTGAAATGGAAAGCTGTCAGTGATTTGGATGAATCCAATAGATACCTAGTAGTTAATTGTGAAGAAGGTGAGCCGGGCGTTTTTAAAGACAGNCATTTGATGGAAGGANTTCCATTTAGAATTATTGAAGGAGCGTTGATAGCNGCTTACTGNTCAAAAGCAAGCGAAATTTTCATATATGTTAATGCAGAAGCACATCTTTCAAGTTCCAGGATAGAAGATGCTGTAAAAAAATGNTATGAGGTTGGNCTNTGTGGNCAAGACGTTCTTGGTTCTGGCTATGGNTTGGATGTNTTTATATTGCATGGGGCTGGTGGATATGTTTGTGGTGAAGAAACCACATTGTTGAATACTATGGAAGGATACTATGGAAGGATTTCGAAGAGAGCCTNGAGTACGTCCNCCCTTCCCTACTGAAGCTGGTTATCTTAATCAACCTACAGTTATCAATAATGCAGAGACTTTAGCGAACATACCATACATTATTTCTGAAGGATCAGAGCATTTTAAAACTATTGGTTTAACTGAATCTCCTGGTTGTAAAATTATTAGTCTTAGTGGATCAGTTGATCGCCCAGGTGTAGTTGAAGTTCCTATGGGAACATCTGTCCGCCATATTGTTGAACAAATTGGTAATGTNCCGAAAAATACTAAGGTTGGTGCTGTGGCAGTTGGNGGACCATCCAGCGGTATTATGCCTGAAAANTTAATTGATACCATNATCAAACCAGGATTTATTTTACAACCAGGTGTAATTTTAGGTGCTGGAGGAGTGATAGTCATTCCTGAAGGCAAAAATATTTTAAATGCTGTTAAATTATTGACAGAGTATAATGCGACTGAATCATGNGGGAAATGTACTCCCTGTAGAGAAGGTAATCCAAGAATGCTTCAACTATTATCTAAATTGAATCCAGAACAATTTTCCTCTACCGAATTAGATGAAATTAATAATCTNGCTACGACAATTAATGCATCATCACTATGTGGGCTTGGCCAAGCGTCAGGNAACCCTATACTTAGTCTNGGACATCATTTTGTCAATGATGATTCGCAAGCTCATATTGGATTAAAAAGCANCTAAATTTTGAGGTTTTTTGAATGACTATTTCAATTTCAGTNAATGGNTCCAGGATTAAAATCCCTGATGGTTCTTCTGTACTCGATGCTATCAATGCATCTGGAACCTATATACCNCAACTTTGTAAAGATCCAGATATGAAACAAATAGGNGCATGCAGGACATGTTTGGTAAATGTAGAAGGAGTCAACGGATTTCCTGCTTCCTGTTCTTTACCTGCTTTAGANGGAATGGAAGTGAATACTTNAACTGATGAAGTGGTCAATTTAAGAAAGTCTGTTTTGGATTTAACTTTGGGTATGATTCCAAANAATGAATCAAAAAATAATCANGATCTAAAAGAATTGCGNATNGCAGCTGAAAAGCATGGACTAAAAAATAGCTCGTGGGAACAGAGGGACCGAGAGTCTACAGATTCAAGCAATCCTGTTTTTGAAATAGCAATGGATAGTTGTATTTTGTGTCAGAGATGTGTACAGGCTTGTCAGGATGGNCATCAATTTATTGGCGCAATTGANATGTTAGGTTCAGGAACCACTGGTCGGATTGGGACATTCATGGATAGGCCTTTGGTCGATTCAGTTTGTACTACATGTGGTCANTGTTTGTCTGTATGCCCCACTGGAGCAATAAGNATGAAGGAATCNACATCAGACTTNTTGAAAACGACAAAGTCTACTTGCCCATATTGTGGAGTTGGATGTGGTATTCAAACTCAGGTAGATGAACGTGATCATATTGTTTCCGTTTTAGATGACCCTGAAAATCAATCTAGNTTGGGTATGTTATGCGTTAAAGGTCGTTTTGGNTTGGGGTTTGTAAATCATAATGATAGATTAACAACTCCATTGATACGAGAAAATGGTGANTTGAAACCTGCAACCTGGGATNAAGCACTTGATTATGTTGCACGAAGGTTGTCCNAACTTCGTGGTGATTCATTTGCGACTCTTTGTTCTGCCAAAGCTACAAATGAAGANGGTTATGCGCAGCAAAAATTTTCTCGGTTGGTAATGAATAGTAACCATATTGACCATTGTACTAGATTATGCCATTCCCCTTCTGTTGAAGCNATGTTGACTTCATTGGGTAGTGGAGCAACAAGCAATTCATACCAAGATTATGAGGAAGCTGGTTGCTTAGTTATTATTGGTTCAGATGCAAATTCAAATCACCCTGTTGCAGCTGCTAGGATGAGAAGAGCAATTCTTGAGAAGGGTGCNAAATTGATAATTATCAATCCCCGTAGAATTGAAATGTGTGATTTTGCTGACCTGTGGCTACGTCCCAGACCGGGCACGGATGTAGCATTGCTGAATGCTATGGCNAAAGTAATCATTGATAATAATNTAGCTGATCAAGAGTTTATTGAATCCAGAACAGAAGGCTTTGATGANTGGTTGGAGATTATAAAAAAATATGATTTGGATTATGCAGAATCAGTTACTGGAGTTCCTGCGAAAGATATTAAAGAGGCGGCCGAAATTTATGCATTACCACCATTTAGTGGATCTTGTTTAATTTGGGGGATGGGAATTACACAACATACTAATGGGACTGCTAATGCACATAGTCTTCTNAATTTAGCTTTTGCTACTGGGCAGCTTGGAAAACCGGGCTCTGGAATATCTCCACTAAGGGGTCAAAATAATGTTCAGGGTTGTGGGGATGCAGGATGTTTACCTAATGCATTTCCNGGATATCAGACTATCTCAAGTGAATCTGTTACAAAGTTTTCTAAAGCATGGGGAGGGAAATTTTTGCCAGACNAGGTGGGACTGGTTGTTACTGATATGATTCCAGCAATTGAAGAAGGTAGAATTAAAGCGATGTATGTGACTGGAGAGAATCCATTACTTAGTGAACCCGATTTGTCGCATGCTGAAGAAGCATTTAAAAAATTAGAATTCTTGGTTGTACAAGATATTTTTCTTCATGAAACGGCAGAGATTGCTGATGTTGTNCTCCCNGCGGCCTCCTTTGCTGAAAAGGATGGTACCTTTACGAATAGCGAACGTAGAGTCCAAAGAGTTAGAAAAGCTGTGGAGCCAATTGGNGAAAGTAAACCTGATTGGCAGATAATTTGTGATGTTGCAAGTAGGATAAGTTCTATTTTGGGATTAGGCGTGGAATCAGAATTCGGTTTTTCATCTGCTAATGAAATTTGGGAAGAGATGTCGGATTTAACTCCTCTNATATCAGGAATTAGTTACAAGCGACTTGATGAAGAAGGTGGAATTCAATGGCCTTGCCCAGATGAAAANCATCCNGGAACTAGATATTTGTATTCTGAAGATTTCCCAAGAGGTCCTAGGGCAAAATTTGTTCCATTTGAACAAGGTCCTCAAGCAGAAGAGATGCCTTCTAAGAGGTTCCCNCTGATTTTAAATACAGGTAGAATTTTATATCATTGGCACGGAGGAACCATTACTAGAAGATCTGATAATTTAACAGCTAGATCTCCTGAATTACAAGTTGCAATGAGTGAACTTGATGGGAAAAGATATCAGATTTCAGATGGTCAATGGATNAGAGTTTCATCCAAGAGAGGTGTACTGGAAGGTAGGGCATTTTATACGGANAAAATGCGTAAAGGTGAAATATTTGTACCTTTTGTTNGACTTGAAAAACATGCTGCTAACTTTTTAACGAATGCCGCATTCGATCCAAATTCTAGGATACCTGAATATAAAGTNTGTGCTGTAAGAATTGAAGGAATAAATCCAGAAGATTCTGAGTAANAAATTTTAAATCTTTAAGGACTATTTTATGTCGACTGGNCAACCATTAAGTAGAATGCCAAAACCTAGTGCAGANCAATACAAANATGTAAGAAAATTGCTGCTGGCTCCNTTNTTTGTTTTTCCTATTTCTGATTCAGATGAGGTNGAACCNTTGTTNGAAAAATATTGGTCTGAAATTAGAGATCAAGTGCAAAACTTAGAAAGATCTCTTGGTTCAGTGACGGAGGTNTTNCACGANAATGTATTTTTGACTGGTGATGATGGGCTTAATATGGTTGAGCGTATAAATCCTAAAGGGCATTCTTTTGTTCAGACTTTGATTCGTTCCACTGCTAATTTGGTTGCATTTGAAGATCAAGAAACAATAATGGAATTGAGTGATTGGCAACGATGTTTGTCGATAGGNATAATGAGCGAGAAAGTTCGNAAAATTGTTTTGGANGGNTATACACAAATTTCTNCTCAACGTTCTGAATTNCTTACAAAAAAAATNAATGAATCTATACCCGAGGGTGGTTGTGCAATTATCTTCACTTTGGAAGAATCAAANATTCAATTTCCTGAAGATATTCAAGTATTTTATATTTCTCCTCCCTCACTGAATGAAATTAAAAATTGGATTGACGAAAAGNTGAAAAGTTTTNCCGATCTAAATTGAAGGTTTTTAAATGATAGAGAACAATAATAGGCTCCGAAGCGAAGANTGGTTTGATACCCCTGAATTATATGGGTGGCTGAGAAAAGCTGCATTTAAAGCTGAAGGCTTTTCTGAAGAATCATATGAAGGAAAGCCAGTAATTGGAATATGTAATACTTGGAGTGAACTTACCCATTGTAATGCTCATCTNAGAGATTTNGCTGAGGCTGTAAAACGNGGTGTATGGCAAGCCGGTGGATTNCCAATGGAATTTCCTGTCTTGTCTCTGGGTGAATATAATATGCTTCCAACAACGATGCTTTATCGTAACTTAATGAGTATGGATGTTGAAGAATCAATCCGAGCAAACCCTTTAGATGGGGTAGTTTTACTTGGAGGTTGTGACAAAACCACNCCCGCATTGCTTATGGGGGCTGCTAGCGTTGACATTCCTTCGATTTTGGTAACCGGTGGACCACAATTAAAAGGTAATTGGCGTGGNGAAGAGTTGGGGTCATGTACTGATTGTCGGAGATATTCAGTTGAATTGCGTGCGGGGAATATTTCTGAAGATGATTGGGCNGATTTGCAGGGTTGTATTGTACGGAGTTCTGGACATTGTATGACTATGGGTACNGCTAGCACGATGGCGAGNGTGGGTGAGGCATTGGGAATTGCATTGCCAGGNAATGCAGCTATACCGGCAGTGGATTCACGTAGGTCGCAACTTTCTGAAATTGCAGGTAGAAGGATAGTCAGTATGGTAAAAGAAGATTTACGTCCTTCGAAATTACTTACTCCAAACGCTTTTGAAAATGCAATTAAAACTGTTCATGCAATTGGTGGTTCAACTAATGCAGTAATTCACCTCAATGCAATTGCTGGACGATGCGGTATTGATTTGCCNTTGAGTTTGTTCGATAAGCTTTCTAGGACAACTCCTTTCATTTTGAATTTAAAACCTTCTGGGCAATATTTAATGGAAGATTTTTATTATGCAGGAGGGTTACCTGCACTTCACAAGGAAATGTTGTCTTTATTAGATGGTGATCAAATGACGGTGACTGGCAAAACTATTAAAGAAAATGTTGCTAATGCAGTTAATTANAATACCGATGTAATTCGGACTCTNGAAAACCCTATTTCTAATGAAGGAGGATTNGCAGCTTTATATGGTTCATTAGCACCTAGGGGGGCAATAATTAAACCAACAGCTGCTTCAGAGTCTTTATTAACTCATAAGGGAAGAGCTGTTGTNTTTAACAATCATCATGAAATGGATTCTGAGATTGATGATCCATCTTTGGATATTNATCCAGATGATATATTGGTGATGAGAAATTCTGGNCCGATTGGAGGTCCTGGGATGCCTGAATGGGGATTTTTACCACTGCCTAANAAAATTCTTGCGATGGGTNTNCGAGATATGGTCCGTTTAAGTGACGCTAGGATGAGTGGAACGGCATTCGGTACAGTAATTGTTCATGTGACTCCNGAATCTGCATCAGGTGGGCCTTTAGGNGCAGTNAAAACAGGTGATGAAATCANCTTGGATGTACCAAATAGAAAATTGGATTTATGTGTTTCTGATAGAGAGATTCAAAGGAGACTTTCTGAGAANACTAATGTAAANAAATCCGAAACTCGCGGTTATAAATGGATGTATTCACAACATGTTTTGCAGTCAGATGAAGGNTGTGATTTTGATTTTTTGAGGCGTGAATAGATTGTATCNATTCATCACTAGTATCTTTTTGGNTTCATGAATNTTTTATAATGCTCTTTNCTCGAGCCATTGTTGAGTTACTTCAATTCCAAATCCTGGTGCATCTGAAGGTCTTACTTTTCCNTTCTTTATTACGGAGGTNCCTGGTAATACAACCATTTCCTNTAGNGGGACNCCAGGANGCGATACTCCTTCAGATCTTTCACCCCATGGAATAACAGGCATTGAATATGCTAGATGTTGTCCATAAGGATAGTTCATNCCTCCGTGTCCGATTACCGTTANTCCATGAGCTTCAGCGATATGACATATNCGNACACTAGCTGTAATACCCCCGACCCATTGAACATCGGGTTGNAGAATATCAACTAGTCCTCTTCCTGCAGCATCTGAAAAAGGATGAATATTGTACCANTGTTCACCCGTNGCCAAAATTTGTCCAGGAATTCTTTGTCTGATTTTGGAGTAGCTATCCATATCCTCAGGAAGCATNTAATCTTCTAACCACTTGATTTTGAATGGTTTTAATCCTTCAGATAGACGNACTGCGTANTCAATATTGGAAGACATCCAAGAGTCAACAGCTAATTCAATATCAGGACCTATTTGTTCTCTAGTTTTTGCGACTATTTCTATATTTTTGTTTAGTCCTGATATTCCTTCATCTGGACCATGTCTTAGAAATACTTTTACAGCTTTAAACCCNAGTTCCAAGAACCAATCTATNTANTCACTAGTCTTGTATTTNAATAATGTATTTGATGCATAGCAAAAGATATCATTTTTGACGGGTCCTCCTAGAAGTTCATAAACAGGTTTTCCAATTAATTTCCCTTTAAGATCCCAGATTGCNTTGTCCACAGCNCTAATTGCNTAGCTGGTAATTCCTGCAGTGCCATATGGAGAAGAAGCCCTTCGCATCATATCCCATAATTTTTCAGTAGCCATTGGGTTTTCGCCAATTAATAATTGTGAAAAGTGATCGTTAATTATTGAACAAACNGGNCCAGAATGTAATGTNATCCCTAATCCCCAAGTACCATCTTCGGCGGTTACCAAGCAAGCTACTCGGTCCCAGTTTGCCGTCCAAGATTTGGAATTTTTGTCGTAATTGTATCTATCCATTGGACTGACAAAATTTCCACCATTTGGATCAAGGTCAACTCTTGGCTCAGTCATAGGGTTAGGAGTTAAATTGATCGGAATTGCTTTTACACTTTTGATTTTAATTTTATAATTCCTTCNANTTTTNGTTGGATTGAACTAAATGTTTTGGATTTGCACTTTAAGTGACCCTGATTTTTTGTTGTAGGCAGTATCAAAGGCTTCTTGAATTTTAGTTAAAGGGTATGTGTGAGTGACCATTTTCTCAAGACCTAAAGATTTATTTTCTAATAAGTCTATTGCAATTTCATAATCATGTTTGCCATCAATTATGCTGTAGCAATGAGAGAATATNATATCGAGTTCTTTACCCAATGGTATTTCCCAATCTAATGTAATAGGAGCTCGATATCCTCCAATAATTACCACGCGNCCTTGTTTTCTGGTTGTAGTAATNGCTTGGTTAATTGCGTCAGAATTCCAGCCACCGACTGTTTCAATGGTTATGTCTGCTCCTCTACCTTGAGTTGCTTCTAAAACAGCNTNATTTAAAGAATCAAAGTCATTTTCAAAAGCATAGTCTGCACCAAGATCGGTTGCCATTTTAGTTTGATGGGAGTGTCTAGAACTAGCAAANAATTTTCCAGCACCTAAGNCTTTAGCTGCAGCGATTGCAGTTAGTCCTATACTACCAGCACCAATTACTACTACTGTTTCCCCTCCTTTGAGTTTGCCTCTTCTTACAGCATGGACAGATACTGACAAAGGTTCAACTAAGGCACCTGCAGCCCAACTCATTGAATCGGGCAGTTCATAACANCCNATTNCTTGTGTTGTAAGAAATTCAGCAAAACCACCACCACCACGTGGGTTTCTGTGTGAACATTTAACATATTGTCCAGAACGGCAATACCAACATNCCATACATGCCCTACCCTGNCCAATTCCCTCTACAGCTACTCTTTTACCGATTAAATCTTTGGATATTTCAGGAGATACGTCCACNATTGTTCCAGCTAATTCNTGACCTGCAGGAAAAGTGTCTTTATTTGTTTGATCAGTTTTAATTTGTAGATCAGATCCACAAATCCCAACAGCCTGTAATTCTACAATAACTCCCCCNGCAGAAAGTTCGGGNTTATCGATTTGANTTAATTGCATNTTGCCCTTGCCATCAAATAGTGCAGCTAACATGTTTTACCTTTCTATAAGNCATGAAATTTTCTATTAGTTTCTTTTTGGAGAAATATTTCCACCATTGGATTTAATGAAAGNTTTTGCTCCATCNCTGATGAAGGAATGGAACGAAGTATCAGTATATAGGTCACTGGCAGATTTTTTATTAGCTGCATGCACGCGTTCTACAATTTCAGAACTTACTGCTAATGAGTCAGGGTGATCGGGTTGNCCTGTTAAACCTAACGATTGNGCGAGGTCATTTGGGCCNCCTGTGTAGGCNTCTATTCCNGGGACGCTTAGTATATCGTCAAGATTGTCGAATGCAGTTTTAGTTTCTAATTGGGCTATTACAAGAACTTCTTCGTTGAATCCAGACATGATNTCTATGCGNGTTCCATTTTCTTCTCCTAATAGATCATTGTCTCCATGGAATAATCCTCTTCCACTACCGTAACTCCTATGTCCTTCGGGGGTATATCTGCANGCATCAGCCAATTTNTTAGCTTCTTCAGGCGTGTCGATATGTGGACCTATTATTCCTAACACTCCGCGGTCTAGATAGTAATTAATCATCCAAGAATCGATAGTCGGAACGCGNGCTATTACTGTGAGGTCATGAGCATCAGCCATACGACACATATCATCTATCTCGTTTGGTCCAAATGCTCCATGTTCTCCATCAAGATAAATATGAGTAAACCCACCAAGGAGTCCGATAATTTCTACTCCCTCAATTGTAGGCCAGCTAAAAGNCACACCTATTCCTTTTTTGCCAGCTTTGTTTGCGGACCGAATATTATTTTTTCTTATATATGCCATATCTTCTCCTNTAATTAACTAATTTTAGCTGGTGGAAGTGTATTTGAAACCCAATTGCTTAAGTCATATAAAACATCGTTGTTAATTTCGTGGCCAATTTGATATTCATGGTAGTCTGGTTNATAACCAAACATTTTTAGTTTTTCAGCAGCNTCAANTCCNTCATTNATTGGAACGATAGAGTCATTTGACCCNTGAGAAATGAAGATTTTTTGAGATCTGTTTTCTGTTAAGTTNGNTTCTATATAATCCGGTAGGATCATTTTCGAACTTAAAGAAGCAAGTCCACAAAAAGTGTTTGGATTTTTTAGGCCCCACAAATAAGTTACCATTCCACCCTGGGAAAAGCCTCCAAGTATGATTTGACCTTTAGGAGTTTTGTATTTTGTAGTGACTTCTTTCAAAAAATTATCTANTAGTGATTCGGTTTTTTCAGCATCTTTAATAAATTCGAGATTTTCAGTATTACCTAGTGTATTGAAATTTGACCAAGAGAAAGCTCCTGGTCCGAATTCTTTCATTAANTGATTTGGAGCATTGGGGAATACGAAAACATATCCTTCCTTAGAAATTAGGTTACCTAATGGAGCTAAATCTTGCATATTGGACCCATATCCATGTAAAAGAATTATCAAAGGATAGGATTTTGATNCATCATAGGTGTTTGGGTGAGTNGTGATGTAATCTAAAGAATTCGCTGATTGGTTGAAGAATTCCAACTTAACCCCCAAGAATGAATGTGATTGGTCAAAGCCTACTTTTTCTAAGGATTTTGTGCAAGTTCACAAGAAAATTGTTTGGTATTTTAGTATAAAAAATATATCATTGATNAGGTGGTGGATGGNTATTTATGATGTTGGTTATAATTTAAATATTTAGGTAATAGAATTTTTTGTATGGGTATTTTTACTTGTGAATTAAANACAAATTGNTTTGAGCAAACACAAACGCTNGGCAGGTTTCTTGGTTCAAATGCNAATTCTGGAGATGTGTTTTTACTTTCTGGTGANTTAGGAGCAGGGAAAACTTGTCTTACTCAAGGAATTTTATGGGGATTGGGTTCAGATGAGTATGTCAGAAGTCCTACNTTTGTACTAATTTCAAAATATACTGCTAGAATAGATTTGTATCATATGGATTTGTATAGATTAGATACAGTAGAGCATATTGAAGATTTGGGCATTGATGAATATTTAGAAGGTGATGGAATTTGTGTTATTGAGTGGGCAGAGAAAGGATCTCCTCTATTTTCTGAAGAACATTTAAAGATACAAATGAATTTTGAAGACGAAACATCTAGAAATATTACTCTCACTTCTGAATCCAAAAGGTATAAGGGAATGATTTCCCAGTTACAATCTTGGGCATAGAACGGACTTTCTAATATGGAATTATCTATAGATACATCAACCAGAATTGCGAGTGTTTCACTTTCCCGAAAAGGTAAAATGTTTTCCCAAATTTCATGGGAGTCTGAACAGAATCATTCAATTGAATTAGTTCCTGCAATCAGAGGGTTAATTGAAAGAAATTCTGTTTCAATAGATGGTTTAAAATTGATTAGTGTTGCTTCTGGTCCAGGTGGNTTTAGTGCTTTAAGAGTTGGAATGAGTACTGCTAAAGGATTGTCTCAATCACTTGGGATTCCAATAATAGCGATTCCTACACTAGATTTAGAAGCAGAGCCATTTAGGTCTTTGGGTCTACCTGTGTGTTCAGTAATTCGGTCTGGGAAAAGTAGAATTTATTTTGCAGTTTTCGATTCTTCTGATCCGATTGAATATAGAGTCTCTGAAATATCAGAATTTCCAGAGNTGATTCCGCGNAAATTAATTCTATGTGGTGAAGGTATTGAATTGGTTTCTGATGAAGTATTAAAAAAATGTGGAGATGGAGTGAAAATATCAAAATTGCACAATCCGTCGTCCAGAGTTTATTCGCTTTCGAAAATTGGATATAAAAGATATTTAGAAAGAGATTTTGACAATATAGACAAATTGGCTCCTATTTATTTAAGGAGTTCACAACTGGCAAACGCGCAAAAGAATATTAAAGGAGTTAAATAAATGCAGAGGACATTGGTATTGCTTAAACCTGATGCAGTAAGTCGAGGGTTAATAGGTGAAGTTATTGTANGACTGGAAAATAAAGGTTTGAAATTTGTGGCTATGAAAATGATTCATGTTGATAATGATTTGGCGGCAAAACATTATGCNGAGCATGTAGAAAAACCATTTTTCCCTAAACTTCGAAACTTTATTACATCTACNCCTATCGTAGCATTGGTAGTAGAAGGTGAAGACGTAATTGATTTTGTANGGAACTTAATGGGCTCAACTAATCCAATAGATGCTGCACCGGGTACTATTCGAGGTGATTTNGCGATGTCTATAGGACCTAATTTGGTTCATGGTTCTGATTCTTTAGAATCTGCGNAAAAGGAGATTGCCTTGTTCTTTTCNCCTGAAGAAATATTTGATTATGAAAGAGATATTGATCATTGGTTGAATGAGGCGCCTTAATTTTAATTTACAGAAATNTTACTGCAANCGTATTACNTCNGTAGCCTGTGACCAAGCACTTTCTAGATTGTAGTGNTCNCGTTGTTCTATACCAAAAATGTGAATTATTAGATCTCCGAAGTCTAGTAATACCCAACCTGATGATGCAATTCCTTCTTTGTGGTGACGAGTTAAACCAGNGTCTCTTAANCCTTTGTCAATNGATTCGGATAGGCTATTTATTTGACGNACAGAAGATGCNCTCATNATCACAAAATAATCTGCAAAATCGCTGGANNTTGAAATNTCCAGTAATAGTATATCTGANGCGATTGCTTCAGATGCTAGGTCAACTGCTAGTCTAGCGTCTTGTGCTGCATCTCTTAGGGATTGATTCATTTTAGTATTATAATTTGCAAATNAATGTTGGTCAACGATTCAAATTATTCTTAATATACATTGTTCACTTATGTTGAAGCGTGTAGTTCGGCTGTGCTAGTCTTNTAGTATGGTTAAAGAGAAAGTAATAGTTGCAATGAGCGGCGGAGTCGATTCTTCAGTTGCTGCCNTAATTTTACATCGTCAAGGATTTGATGTTGTGGGATTGACAATGCGTTTNTGGAGTCACCCAAATGANGANGCAACTCAGAATAACAAAAGATGTTGTTCTGTTGAGGATGTNGATGATGCTCGAAGGGTATGCAATAAAATAGGTATCCCTCATTATTTCATGAATTTTGAAGAACAATTTCAAGAACATGTAGTGGATTATTTTGTGAAAGAATACGATAGAGGGCGTACNCCTCATCCATGTTTNGCTTGTAACGATAAAATGAAATTCGATTTTCTTTTACAGCGAGCAATGTTTCTTGATGCAAAATATATTGCAACNGGACACTATGCNAGAATTCGTAGAAGTGAAACTTCTGTGAAATTACTGAAAGGTCTGGATGGGCATAAAGATCAGTCTTATGTTTTNTTTACGCTTGGGCAATTGGAACTAAGTAAATTGATGTTGCCTGTTGGAGAATTTCAAAAAAGCGAAATCCGTCAAATGGCTCGTGAAGCAGGTTTGCCCGTAGCTGATAAGCCAGATAGTCAGGAAATTTGCTTTATTCCTGATGGTGATTATCGAAAATTTATATCTGAAAGAGTTCCTCCAAAGCCTGGCTTGATGGTCGATGTTAATAATAATGTTCTTGGAGATCATCCTGGAATACAATATTTTACTATTGGTCAACGAAGAAAGTTAGGATTGAAAGGCNATAACCCTGAACCGATGTTCGTAACAAAAATTTCTTCCGATGACAATAGAGTAATTTTGGGNTCTGAGGCTGATTTGTATACAAAAGAGTTTTGGGCNTCTAGGGTAAATTTTATNAATGGTATCTTACCTGATCGGTCATTAAAGGTCATGGCCAAAATACGATATAAGGCTCAACCTTCACCCGCAATAATTGAAGAGGTTGATGGATTTCTTCATATAGAATTTGATGAGCCTCAGCGTGCAATTACACCGGGACAGGCTGTCGTCTTTTATATAGATGATGAGATAGTTGGAGGNGGTATAATTGAAACTGAGTCNCCNGTGGTTTCGGTAGTGTGAGTAGTTTATGTGTNGATTATGCGCCCAGAAGATACAGAGTTGAAATCCAATCGTCCNTCTTTTTCAGAAGAACAAAAACTTTGGAATTCAGGATATAAATTAGTGGCTGGCCTTGATGAAGTAGGTCGCGGAACTATTGCTGGTCCAGTTGTCACAGGACTTGTTATTTTACCAGAGTCTCTTTCAGGCGAATGGGTTTCTCATATTAATGATAGCAAGCGTATGACTCCCAAAAGGAGACAATATGTTTTAAGTCATTTGCAAGATAACGCAATAGTTCTTCAAACAGGTATTAGTTCTGTTGAAGAGGTTGATCAATTNGGNATTGTTGAAGCAGTACAATTGGCNATGAAGAGATCTTTGTTATCANTTTCANTCACACCGCAATTTTTGCTAATGGATGCATTCGAAGTTNCTGGAATTGATATTCCTCAAAAAGCAATNGTAAGGGGGGATTCATTGTCTATGTCTATAGCTGCAGCATCGATCCTTGCAAAGGAGACTAGAGACAGCATGATGATTGAGCTACACGAAACATTCCCTGAATATGGATTTGATAGTCATAAAGGTTATGGCACAAAAAAACATATTGAAGCATTAAAGCTTTATGGCCCATGCTCTATCCATAGAAGAACATTTCGACCAGTAAGTGAATTGCTTGGAGGTTTGGATGTCGTACGGCCCTCATAAAAGTGAGGTTCTAATTTCTTCAACTTTTCAATCTGCGGTCTTTTTGAAGGAAGGGTTATTTGTTTTCTCTGAATTGATACCTGTGATGGATCGAAATTTTTCCGATTTGAATACGATTTTAGATACATTACTCGAAGCTGATATAACTAAATCAGATACAGAGTCTGCGAGGAATCAACTTTCAAAAATTAAATCAGAAGATTCAATGTATGAAGTGATTTTTCAAGCATTTAATGTATTGAGGTCAAATCTTAAGATATTGGATGAGGTACGAATTGCGGCTATAGATATTCAAAATGATGATTGGTTTTCTAAGGCATTTAGTACGATTGATCAAGCATATTCTTACATNGCAANGTTGAAAAGGGAAAAATCNNTACGNCAGATTAAAGGTCTTTATGTGATTTTGGATTCTGAATTTACNAAGGNAAGAAATTTAATTGATATTGCCNATCAAACTTTATCTGGTGGTACAAGAATTTTACAACTCAGAAATAAAAACTCTGACAAATCTGAAGTTTTAGATCAGGCTATTAGANTGAAAGAAATATGTGAATCTGCTNAAGCCTTATTTGTTGTCAANGATGATCCTGATATTGCGTTGCTATCTAAGGCNCATGGATTACATCTTGGACAAACAGATTTAGGAGTTAATTTCGCAAGANAAATNCTTGAACACGAAACTTTTATTGGCCGCTCTAATAATAACCTTGAGGAAGCGTCAGAATCTGAAAANATGGGAGCTGATTACTTGGCAATCGGGACAGTTTTCCCTACNAGTACAATGGGCAAAAGTAATCGGATTGCTACGGGACTTAATACAATTAGAGAACTTCGAGATCAAACCGAGTTACCAATTGTTGCGATTGGTGGAATTAATGCGGAAAATGTGAAGNCAGTTGTAGATTCGGGAGCGGATAGTGTTTGTGTAGTTAGTGCAATTACGNTGGCTACAGATCCTGAGTTNGAAACCCAAAAAATAATTAAAAATATGGTGATTTAATCATGAAAAATAATGATGACAATTTTGATATTTTGAAAACAATTTCATCGATGAGTGATGAAGCAATTTATAAAATGGGATTACTACATGAAGCTCGTGAAAAAGCGCTTGCGTCNGCTAGGNTAATAATCCAGAATTCTGCGAAGTCAATACGAGCTACCCACAGATCCGAATTTTCTGTTGCGAAAGAATTAATATCTGAAGTTGAAGAATTAAGGACAAGAATTGAGCCAGTTCTATCAGAGTATCAAGTTGTTTACTTTGCGGGATTTTGGGAAGATGCGCTAAAAGAATATGTAGAAGCTTCTCTCATTTTGGCATTTTCAGAACGAAGCAGTATTCCATCGATTGAAGATCTGAATGTAGGCGCCGCTGTATATATGAATGGTCTAGCAGAAGCCGCAGGAGAAATCCGTAGGCTAATTATGGATTTATTGAGAGAAGATAAGGATTTGGAACGTTGTGAGGGACTGCTGGCTATTATGGATGAAATTTATACCGCTTTGGTAGTGGTGGATTTCCCGGATGCTGTGACTAGAGGGTTGCGTAGGAATACTGATATGGTACGAGCTGTATTGGAACGTACCAGGTCTGATCTGACCACTGCATTAAGGCAGGAGAAATTGCGAAATCAAATTTCAAATTTCCGTAAAGATTTTGAGAATACAAACACAGGTTAATCTGGAAAATTTTTGACCATATAATATGCTTGTGGTACTCTAGATTAGCGAAAAATTCTTTAGAATTTTTAAAGTTTAACCTGTTTGGAGGAAAACCCAAGTGGAATTTATAGATATTATTCCGTTTATTGCCATTGGAGCTGCAATCGTATCCTTTTTATTTGCGATATTGGTTGTACGTTCGATCATGGGAAATGATGAAGGTAATGATAGGATCCGATTTATTGGAGATGCTATTAGGGAGGGCTCTATTGCTTTCTTGAGGCGTCAGTATACACTGCTTGCGATATTCGTTGCGGTTGTTGCAGTGATTATTGCAATACTTGTTGATTACGATATTTTAGACAAAACTTCTGTATCACGATCAATTCCAAGTACTGCAATTGCTTATTTAGTTGGAGCGATTGGTTCTGCTCTAACTGGATATATTGGAATGAGTATTGCTGTTAGAGCTAATACACGAACTGCAGTTCAAGCTCAAAAAGGTTTAAATCCGGCTCTCAGATTGGCTTTCAACAGTGGCTCAGTAATGGGAATTTCTGTTGTTGGTATTGGTTTGCTGGGACTTGCAGCGCTGTTCATGATTTTTGATGATGTCAATATTGTTGCTGGATTTGGATTTGGTGCTTCTACAATTGCTTTGTTTGCTAGAGTAGGTGGAGGTATTTATACGAAAGCGGCTGATGTTGGTGCTGATTTGGTAGGTAAAGTAGAGGAAGATATTCCAGAAGATGATCCTAGAAATCCTGCTACTATTGCTGACAATGTTGGCGATAATGTAGGGGATGTAGCAGGAATGGGAGCAGATCTTTTCGAGTCATATGTTGGATCGATAATTGCAACTGTGGCATTAGCGTCTATTGGCGTTGCCGCATTAGGTACATCTGCAACATCTGAAGCTTTGAGAGCTTTACCAATGATTGTTGCTGCTATTGGGATTTTTTCTGCAATAGTAGGAACTTTTCTTGTTAGAACTGGTGAAAATGCAGACATGGGTAGACTACTGTGGTCATTAAGGACAGGTATATTTGCTGCAGGTTTGCTAGTTTTAATTGGTGTTGGAATTGTAATTTACATAATGGATTTGGATTTCAAGCTATGGTTAGTGGTACTTACCGGACTTGTAGCGGGTCAAATTATAGGAACTTCTTCAGAGTATTACACGTCTTTTGAATTTAAACCTACTAAGGATTTGGCTGAGCAAGCTGGTTCAGGTGCAGGTCCTGTAATAATAGGTGGACTGGGGTTGGGAATGTTGAGTACTGTAATTCCTGGTCTTGTTGTTGTTTTAGGAATGTGGATAGCTTATTCGTTTGCAGGTACTTATGGTGTTGCTTTAGCGGCAGTTGGGATGCTATCAACTTTGGGAATTACTCTTGCAACTGATGCTTATGGTCCAGTAGCAGATAATGCTGGTGGAATTGCAGAGCAAGCTGGTTTAGATCCCGAAGTAAGAGAGCGAACAGATGCACTTGATTCTTTGGGAAATACAACAGCTGCAACTGGTAAAGGATTTGCTATTGGATCGGCAGTTCTTACTGCATTAGCCTTGATGGCGGCGTATTCCCAAGTAGTTGGATTAGATGCATTTGACCTTTTAGACATTAATGTACTCATGGGAGTAATTGTTGGAGCAATAATGCCTTTCTTGTTCTCAGCTCTAACGATGCGTGCTGTAGGAAGTACTGCTCAGGCAATGGTAGAAGAGGTCAGAAGACAATTTCGTGAAATTGTTGGACTTAGAGAAGGTAAGGCTGATGCAGATTATGCAAGAGCTGTTGATATAAGTACTCAGGGTGCGATGAGACATATGATTCTTCCAGGATTACTGGCAGTAATTGTTCCAGTTGTTGTTGGAATAATTTTAGGTCCTGAGGCCTTGGGAGGTCTTTTGATAGGATCAATAGTTGTAGGATTTTTATTGGCTATTATGATGGCGAATGCAGGTGGTGCGTGGGATAATGCAAAGAAATATATTGAAGCAGGCCATCATGGAGGTAAGGGACAACCAGCTCATAACGCTGCTGTAGTTGGAGATACTGTTGGNGATCCTTTTAAAGATACTTCTGGTCCTTCACTAAATATTTTGATTAAACTGATGTCTATAGTAGCCCTAGTATTTGCACCAATTTTTTTGAATATAAGTTAGCAGGCACAAAATTAAAACTTTATGATTANGAAACGACTTCTTTAAGGAGTCGTTTCTTTTAATAGTTGTGATTGAATGAACTAGAGGTGATGAAATGACTGGAGCAGATTTAATTGCGAAGATTTTGAAATCTGAAGGAGTNGATTTCATGGGAGTGATTCCATTTAATACTCTGGAAGAAGCAGGTGCGAAAATTGGTATCAGNCCATTAATTTTCAGACAAGAAAGAGTTGGAGTTAATTTGGCTGATGGATATTCAAGGATTTCAAAGGGTGAAAAGACTGGTGTTTTTGCAATGCAAGCTGGTCCTGGTGCAGAAAATGCATTNGCNGGAGTTGCAACAGCATTTGCAGATTCCGTACCCATATTTCTCATTCCTGCATCAAATCCTAGAAATCGTACTGGAGTCCATCCAACATTTAGTCCAAGTAATACTTATAGTAGTGTTACAAAATGGTCTGAGAAAGTATCNGTTATTGAAAGTATTCCTGAGATGATGCGTAGATCATTCAGTCAGCTTCGTATGGGAAGACCTAGTCCAGTTTTGTTAGAGGTCCCATCTGATATATTGCGCGGTGAAATTCCAAATGGAATGAATTTGGATTATTCTCCAGTTTCAAAATTTCGTACCTCTGGAGATCCTAATGATGTGAAAATAGCTGCGAAAATGCTTTTGGGAGCAAAAAGACCAGTAATTCAAGCTGGTCAAGGAGTCTTGTATGCTGATGCATCAGATAAGTTGTTAGAACTCGCAGAGATTACTCGTGTCCCAGTAATGACAACAATGGCAGGGAAAAGTTCTTTTCCTGAAAATCACGAATTGTCTTTGGGAACTCGTAGTAGCACCACAACTGATATGGTTGTAGATTTTCTTGATAANTCAGATCTGGTTTTTGGTATTGGATGTAGTTTTACAAGAATTCATTACGGAATGGATNAATTCGATAAAAAAACATTGGTACATGTTACAAATTCTTCAGACGATATAAATAAAGATTATTCTCCAGATCATGCTGTTATTGGAGATGCCAAGCTTGTGTTGGATCAACTCATTACTGAGGTAAAGAGTTTACTTGGGTCTAANAAAGTAAACGAAAATTTTAAATTTGAAAATGAGATTGCTGCAATCCGTNATCAATGGTTCAAACAATGGATGCCNCATTTAACATCGGACGAAGTTCCAATTAGTCCTTACAGAGTAATTTGGGAATTAATGCAAAATACCGATCCTTCAGAGACCATTGTAACTCATGATTCAGGGAGTCCCAGGGATCAGGTNATTCCATTTTATAATGCCACTAATCCCAATGGTTTTATTGCNTGGGGTAAGTCTACTCAACTTGGTTATAGCTTGGGACTTGCAATGGGAGCAANGATGGCGTGTCCTGAGAAAATAGCTGTAAATATTATTGGAGATTATGGATTTGGAATGGTTGGGCTGGATATAGAGACTGCTGTGAGAGAAAAAATTCCTATATTTACAATAATTTTAAACAATTCCGCTATGGGGATTTATAGACCTCAAAATTTCCCTACCGCCAATGAGTTGTATGGAACAAAATATACCGGAGGAGATTATTCTAAGATAGCTGACGCTCTNGGTAGTTATAATGAAAAAGTCACTTCTCCGTTAGAAGTAGGACCTTCTATTCGACGATGNATTGAAGTAGTAAAGTTAGGGCAAACTGCAGTGTTAGAGGTAATGACAAAAGAAGAGCCTGAAATGCCCCATAGGATTTTTTAGTATTTAAAGATAAAATATTTTGGAAGTTGCNACAATTTTTATAGATTAAAATTGTTGTTGTTAATGTATACTTCTCTTATGTGTTTGCCCAGGTGGCGAAATGGCAGACGCGGCGGACTTAAAATCCGTTACTCTTTATCGAGTGTGTGGGTTCGACTCCCTCCCTGGGCACCATTACNNCCCTGTTTCNAGTTTANGGTGATAGTGATTTAAATGTAGTACAANAGTTTTTAGAATGCTTGATCTTTTGCTCGTGGTTCTTCGGGATTATTACGGNGCTCACTCTTTTCTATATTAGCAGCAACCGATTTACGCTTCTTNAGAATATTTCTAGTCAAGAATATAATCGCTACAGNCAGTAAACCTGCATATGCAAACCCTAGTACATCCGACATATAACGCCCTAGGATTTCATCAGTAGCTGACACAATGAGCGGTGCTGTAATCCACCAGATATAAATACCTAGCAAAGTATTAACTGGAATAATTAGAAANTTTATCATGTGTCTTAATTACTGCGAGAATTAATCCAAAATCCAANACCAGACAAAATGCCGATAATACCNGCNACTGTCATTGGAATACCAACATCTCCGCCAAAGTCTGGTAGGCCCAAACCTAGACTAGCCAACCCAANTACTATCAACAAAATTGGAATAATCTTACTAATCATTGCCATCGTAANCTCCTCATAGTCAGTTTGGNGGAATTATACACGACCCTTTTACAAAAATTAAATGGGCGTACCTATCCTNTACTAATGAACTAAGACTGTTAGATATACCTNCTGCTACGGTTACTGATAATNACTACTNATAAACCACCCAGCTCCAAACAATTGGTACATCACTTTCGGACAANANTTTGTGGAATTTTGCATGGTATGGCAAGCGTGGGCNCAATGATTNGACTACNAATCTGGTGAGTGTTTTTAATGGGATGAGACTGCGNAATTTATCTGCTAGAATGTTGNGCAATGTTGAATGCTGGAACAACGTTGAGNGACTTAAGATTTGTTACTCTTTATCGAGTAGTGGGGTTTCGACTCNCTTCNTAGCNACCNCTCTAATACNTTNCTTAGNATGATGNAGATCGANAAAAGGATCCGTTAAGGCTAATGGAATGAAAGAACAATTACGTGAAAAATAAAGAAGTTCTATATAAGTTCTTATTACTACTTCTACNAACTACAACACTCATTTTCCTAGTGGCTTGTGACGNAAGCTCAGAGCCTAATATTGAAACTACTGTTGTAGCAACTNTACCACCAGTTAAAATAGTTGAGACAGTAGTTATAGNGNCNCCTGNATCTGTGAAATCNNNTGTTGTAGCNAGTGTACCAGTTAAGATAGCTACGTCAGTAGCTTCAGAGGCAACTGAATCCGAGAAACCTACTGTCGTTNCGGTACCATCTAAAATAGTTAAGGCAATAGCTAAAGCTAGCCCTGAACCCTTTACACCCACTCCCCTCTTTCCAACGACCATCTCCAAATCCACTACTAAATCGTCTCNGACACCTATGCCTACCACGAATTTATTACTATCTGCTCAACGNCAGTTGGAATGGCCGACTGATGTTGGTACTAGCCATTTTGGAGCTCTCGGCAATGAGCTTGACGGGTTTGCTGGAGCATGGGTACGNCCACTTCCCGGAAGATTTATTTGGGGTTTGATGGAACCCAGTGAAGGTGATTATCTTTGGAAAGCGAGCGATAATTGGGTACGCAAATGGCAGGAGGATCGCCTAGGAGTCCTAGTAATGATTTGGCCTTTCGCTCAGTGGGATCAAAATATATGTCATGCCGAAGACCCGCCNGTTGAAAACCCGAGAGTCTTTCCTCAATACGACTCAAATCTACTCTTACGTATGTATCCGCCCTGCAAGCCCCAATCATATAGTTCTTGGCTGAGTAAGGTCGTAGAACGCTACGATGGGGATGGCTTCGATGATATGCCTGGCCTTAAATATCCTATTCGGCACTGGGAAATCGGTAACGAGCCCGATATGCAAAGCCCAAGGCATACACTATTCCAGGGGGATTCTGAAGCCTACTTAAATTTATTGAAATTATCCTATCAAACTGTCAAATCTGCTGATCCAAATGCTAGCGTTCTTATCGCCGCTCCCTCAAAATGGACGCCTGAAGTGATTGAATATTGGGAACCGATATTTGGAGNGGGGAGTAATTTTTTTGATATTGGAAACATGCATTCCCTCCAGGCAAGTAATGATTTTCATGCTTCCGAATATAGACGTNAACTNGATGCTTCTGGTTCAAACGGTAAGCCATTTTGGATAACAGAAGCNGGAGTATTCATGGGAGGTAAAGCTCTTGAACAAGAGGAACTTGCCAGGATCACTATCCCCAATTATGCATCGGCTTTTGCTGCTGGCGCACAAGTTGTATTTAGGCTATCTCGTGGGCATAACACTGGACAGGTATTAGAGACATACTTGTTGGCGGCTCGTACATTCGGAGATTTTGATGTGGCGACTAGTCTCTCAGACAATGTTGTGAGATTTGAAATGCCAGATGGAGGGATTGTGTTCGCTCTTTGGGANAACGGCACATTACCTGATGATGTTACTGGGAAGGTAAAAGTAATCACATACAAGGGAGAGGAGTCATCACAGGATGCTTCGATGGTGATTGCTCAAGCACCAATATTAGTGGTGCTTGATGCTGGGAGTGGTCGTTAGATTTCGAAGTTCTACTTTTGAGATTTATTTGAAAGAGCAGTAGTTGATTTACGTTAATACTTTTTCACTTATTATTAAAAATGTACCGGCTGAATCCATGCTTTAAACCCGTTAGAATCTGATATTGTTGCCCTTACATAACTTTTTTCGGTTTGAAAAATATATTTTGGATTAGTTCCGAAACATTTTTCTAAAACCTTCCCGCTTTGTCCCACAAATGTGGTTTGATATTCAACAAATGGCTGCTTNTCAATTTCGATTTCGATTCCGTTTTGGTTGATGTCAATTNTATTTAAAATAATTCCAGTGGAAGAATAAAAATCTCCATTTTTTAATGAATTGATTATTTCCTGAGATGTTAAATTTTTAGCTTTAACATTTAGCCATCCTCTNCCAGGGTTTGAATGATTNGGAGTAAAATCATAATAATTATGTGTGTCATCAGTTGCTGCAGCAAAAATTTTTTGGCCGCTTGTTAATACTTCATCCCAAATTTGCTCAGCAGAAAGTTTTTCTTCAGTACCAATGGTATTCGTTTTTGGGTGTCCGTTGAAAACCTCCAACATATTGGCTCCAGTTGAAGAAATGATAATTTCGGGAGTCAAAGCCCATTTAAAATTCGGATGATTAATTGAAACTAACCCACCTGCATCTAAAATCCGATCAATGTTANNTTGAAGACTTTCTAGNACTGTGTCGCAATTAGCAGGTTCAACTAAACGATCAATTCCTATCGCATTGATATGAACTGGAATTGAATCAATTCCAACTGAACTTGTAACTTCTTCACCTGGAATCAAAATCATATTGAGATTCTCNGTTGCTTGATAGTCTAATAGTGTTAGGTGATTATGGTCACTCACAACCAGGAAATCGTATCCATGCTTTTGATACCAATCTACTGCAACTTCTGGATCAGCATCGCCATCAGACATAGTTGTATGGCAATGAATATTTCCTTTAAACCAATTAAAATCAGACATATAATTCACCTTCTTCTAAAATTTAATTACAAAAATAAGTNTTAAACTTTAACGTATTTATTCACTCTTTGTTGACTAAGCCCAGGAGCTTTTCTAAGTTCTGCAGTATAAATATTACCTTTTGAATCTAACGTTATACCATGAGGGCCTCCCGCAGGAGTAGAGAATCGACTATCTGATATTCTAGAAACTAGTTCTCCATCTTCAGTAAAAATTGAAANGCCAGGATCTTTTCNACCACCTTGCTCTGCTATATAAACTAAGTTTTTCCTGTCACAATAAGCTGCACCAGGAGAATGNAGATTTTCCCACATATTGATGTAATTTCCGTCATGATCAAAGATTTGTACACGGCGATTACTTCTATCACATATATATACTCTGTCTTGAGAATCTATATCTACTTGATGAACTAGTGCAAATTCACCCTCTTTAATACCAGAAATTCCCCAAGAAAATACTTTTTCACCATTTGGATTAAATTTATGTACTTGTCGGTTTCCATAACCATCAGCTACAAAAATATGGCCGGAAGAAGAAACTGAAACGCCTGCAGGCATGTTAAAAGGATTGGCAAGAAAAGCATGATCTGGGTGCATACCGTATGGTGTNACTGAAGAACTAGACCAATCTCTTTCGCCTAATTGAATTAATTTTTCACCGTATTTTGTATGTTTGGTTACTAGATGACGTTGTCTATCTGTTGTCCAAACATTATCCTCTGGATCAATAAATATTCCGTGTGNTTCTAAAAATTCATATTCTCCCCATGAAGTAACGAAATCACCAGAATCANCTTCAAACACTACAACTGGATGAGCATCTCTATTAAAAACATATATCCTGTCTTTTGAATCTGCCGCTACATCTGAAACACCTGCACCAGACCATTCCATACCATTACTATCTAAATGCTTAAATCTATCATCATTTGGACCAGACCATCCTTCACCTAAAGTCCATCCTTCAGGGATATTTGGCCAAGAATCATCTAACTCGTATTTTAGGTCGCCATATCCTACAACAGCCATTTTAATTCTCCTTTAATAAAGTTGAAATTTTTCATTTACGGTGCAAGGTGTATTAGTGGTAATTTAATTGNTTATGGTCCTACCCCTATATTTTTTTAGTGATCTAACATTCAATATGATTGAAGTTTCTTTATTGAATGAGAGTTCGGGATACATATGCATGCATATGTAAATTGAGAGCTAGTTTTTATTACTTACAACCGTAAGGATCGGAGTGTCCCTTTGTAGTGGATTTGTAATCAAGNCCGAATCCATCAGCGTAGATAGAATTAACATATCCAACCACATATATTGCCATGATGACTATCGCCGCATACATGATGATTTGTTTGGTGGACAGATTTTTAACCCATTGTATTAACATGTGTGCATAATACTCTTTTTCTCTACATGTTACTATTATCGTACCTGTTTCAAGAAAATAATTTTCCTGAATAATATTGATACATAGGAGAGAACATGAGCGATGAGAAAACACTCAGGCAGCGCATCTCAGATGGAAAAGTTCTGGTAGCTTTGCGTGGATCACTACAAACAACTAAGAGTCAGTTGGCCGATATTTGGTCTACTGGTCGTTACGACTATATTTGGATTGATGGTCAACATACAGCTTTTAGTGAAGAGTCACTTGTGGCGTATTGTACAGCTGCCGAAGAGTTAGGAATTGATGTGCAGCTTCGAATCCCTCACACTCGTCACGCATATTTGGTAGGTCGATTTTTAGACTTAGGATGTAGTGCCGTTTTGGTGCCTGAAGTCATGGAAGAGGAGACTGTTGATGATGCTCTTGACTATTTCTATTATCCACAGAAAGGTCGTCGTAGCTGGGGTGGAGATGCACGTAGAGGCGTTCGTGGGCTGGCGAAGGGTATGGATCGACTGGAGTATGCAGAATGGTGGAACGATTATGGGATATTAAGCATACAAGTAGAATCTGTTGAGGCTGTGACGAATATTCGAAAATTGGCCAAAAATGGTGTGAGTGTAGTGACGTTTGGGCCTAACGACTTATCGTTCAATATGGAAGGGCATAAAAACTATCCGTTAACAAATGTGGATGACTGTATGCGGAATGTCGCTGCTCAACTTGATGGTACTGGTATACGTTTAGCTATGGG
>PBBT01000002.1 GCA_002717725.1 Chloroflexota bacterium | reverse complement strand
GTTCATGCAGCGCCTGATAATGATATTGAAGTAACTCTGATTTATGATTTTGACAATGATACCGTTGATGTGTTTGTAGCACGCTATGGACTTGCCACTGAGCATAATGGTGTTCTTGTGATTCTTAGTGCGGCACCCGATGGTGTTGGTAACTTGCCCAATGCTACGGTATTGGGAGGAGTTGTTGTTTCAGGTTGTGCTGCAGCTGCTCAATTGGCAGCTACAAATTGTACTCAAACATCTTATTCCACGACTGTTGATATTGCCGCTGCCGCAACCCAGGTTTGGGTAGATTACGTTTTTGATGAGCATTTAGCTGCACATACTGTGGTAGCTGCTCAGGCTGTGGATGCAATTGATGAGGACGTAGAGCTGAATAGTCAAAAGGCAGCGAATGCACAAACAGATATTGGAACGAAGAGTATCACTTGGGTAACTGAAGCTGGCGCAAAGGATGTTAAAGTTACAATGCTTCCTGGATCATATCGCGCTCGAGCTGGAGAAGGTGTTCGAATTACTTCTCAGGCAGTTGATAGTGATGGTGATGATTTTTATACTGCTATGGTAGATACTGATCCGAATCAGCTTAATTTTGCATGGCAGGGTCAGAGTAAGCTTGTGGCTGATACTGATGATGCAGGAGTTGCTTCATATACTGCTCCCAGGAAGAGGGCAAACGATACTATTACTGTAAGAGTTGGTTATGATAGACCTACTAGTCCAAATGAAACAGATTCAGCAACTGTGATCGGCACTACTTACTTTAGAACTGTAGCCGATGCTGAAGAAGAGGTTGTTGAAGAAGTTATTGAAGAGCCTGTAGTAGGAGCGATGACATTATCAGTTTCTACTCAAATTTCATTAGCACTTGCTGCTTTGGTATTGGTTGGCGGCGGAACTTTTGTTCTTAGAAGATCCAGAAGAGAGAATTAGTATCTTTATACCCCAAAAAATATGAAACTTAATTTTATGAAGGCCCCTAATTCAGGGGCCTTCATAATTTTTAAAACCATTTATTTGGGATCGAAGTGTTTACAATTTTAAAATCTGGTGATAGAATACCACTCAGTGATTGGCTTTGTTCCGATCATCTTAATCCCCCACTTACGGCAATTGTTCTTTCCTGTTTGGGGATCTCAGAACATTCTGCCCATTATAATTTCTCACGGAGAAAACATGATAAATTTGCATGAATTGCAAGCATTAGAAACTGAAGACCTCAGGTCTCAGGCAGCTGAACAAGGTTTAGTAGAGAATGGTTCCAATACAGGAAGAAACGCGCTAATTTCCAAATTAATTAAGGCACATGTTTCTGAAGATGGTCAGGTTATTGCTACTGGCATTTTGAGAACTGTAAATGAAGGTTATGGTTTTTTAAGACACGAACAAAAAGATAAGCTTCGTGGAGCCAGAGATGTTTATGTTTCTCAATCTCAAATAAGAAAATGTGGTTTGAGGACAGGTGATTCTGTTATTGGGCAAGTTAGACCACCAAAAGAAAGCGAACGATATTTTGGTCTTGTAAGGGTTGATTCGGTAAATGGAATTAAACCAGATGCTACTAAGAAAAGACCAGCTTTCGAAACCCTCACTCCTTCGTTCCCTAATAATCAAATATCTTTAGAGACTGATCCCCGTATTTTACCTACGAGATTGATGGATTTGTTATGTCCTATTGGTAGAGGTCAGAGAGGTTTGATTGTTGCGCCTCCAAAAGCAGGTAAAACTACTTTGCTTAAACAGATCGCTCAAAGCATTAAAGTAAATTCCCCAGATATAGTCTTAATGGTTGCTTTGATTGGTGAACGGCCAGAAGAAGTAACAGATATTAAACGTTCTATAGATGGAGAAGTTTTTGCATCTACATTTGATGAGCCTGTTGAAGATCACTGCAGGACAGCTGAAGTAGTAATTGAAAGAGCGAAACGCCTTGTCGAGAGTGGAAAAGATGTTGTGATTCTATTAGACAGTATTACTAGATTAACCAGGGCATATAATTTGTCCTTGCCATCAAGTGGTAGGACATTATCAGGAGGAATGGATCCTGCTGCACTTTATCCACCTAAGAAATTTTTTGGTGCTGCCCGAAATACTGAAGAGGGCGGATCTTTGACTATCTTGGCTGCATGTTTGATTGATACGGGGTCTCGTATGGACGACTTAGTTTATGAAGAATTTAAGGGTACCGGGAACATGGAGATTCATTTAGATAGAAAATTATCTGAAAGAAGAATCTTCCCGAACATCGATATTGCAAGATCTAGTACACGACGTGAAGATTTGTTACTGGATGAAGTGACTTTGAAACATGTTTGGTTGCTTAGAAGAATGGTTGCGATAATTGACCAGGATTCTCATAACCCTTCGGAAAGTGTTGAAAAGTTGCTAGAACGTTTAGCTAAGACTAAAAGTAATAAAGATTTTCTGTCGAGTTTATCTAGGGGTGAGATGTAAATTAGTCGAGAAAAGGCTTATTTTTTTGATTAGTTAAAAATTAATCAAAAAATATCTCTAAAGTTGTCTTGACAATTTCCTAGCCCCTTTAGTATCTTTGCCTCAATACATATTTCAGATTGTATATGAGCTCGACTACCGTCAGGAATATGAAAGAAATTATAGCTCATGTGTGCTAATGCACATGAAGAAAAAGAAGACAAAACGAGAGAACTTTACTTGATAGGAAAAAATGATCCAAAAAAGGCTTGTTTTTCAACCGAAAATGCTTGTAATGTTCGTTCGTGTACAGTATCTTATTAGAGGTACTGTGGGCAGAAGTTCTGCCTAATACTAAATTATTGACTTACATATTAATCGGAAAACCCGAATCTAAAAAAGGGAGAATTGCAGTGAAAAAGTATTTTAATAAGGTACTTCCCACACTTTTGGTTGCAGCGTTAATGCTTGGAACCTTCCAGTTAGTCAGGAGCGCGACTCCTGCCGAAGCTGATGTTGGTGGTGCCGGTATAGCAATTGGAGAATTTATACCAGGGTGGGAGGATAACGAGACCACAGCAAACGGGACTGATGCTGCTGACGGCGAGATCGACGACGTCGACGTATCCGGTAATGCTGCCGCAGAACGAGACATGGCCGCAAATGCCGACTGGACGCCCGCTGACGCTGGTATAAAGTGGAATAGTACTCACGAGACACCTGCGGAAAGTGGTGAGGGGCTGGTATCAGCTACTCATGGTACTTCCGTGCATACTAGTAACATCTATCATATTCAGGTTACCGGACATGATGGTATACCAGCTACTACTGTTGCAAATGATGATTTTGGTCTCACCTTAGATGATATCTATAGTTCCTCTAGTACTCAGACATGGATAGATGGAACTTGTGCCCTTGTTGGTGTTAAATACATCGACATAAAAGATGATACGGTGACAGATACGGCTGACGAAAATTCGATGGTTTACAGATTCCAGGTATCAGCAGATTCTTCTAGCGCAACTGCAGATCCTTCTACCTGTGGCACCTTAAATGGAGCTGTTACTCGTTCACCAATTTTGTATGCGCCGGACGGTGCTACTGTAACTGCTAGCGCGACATTAACTATTGATACGCGTGAGCGAACCGTTACAGCTACTTTAGAGATAGATAACGAAGGTCCTGATTTCTCTAATTTCTCTCCTGCAGATGAAACTGTAACTGACTCAAAGGCACTTACAATTTCTTCTGATATTACTGATGGAGATTCTGGTTTAGACGAGATTGTCTTTTTTGACTCTGGGACAGAATGTGAAGAGGCTGACTTCTTTAAGTATGTAGACCCTGATTTGGGCTACAAGCAGCCACGTTTCCTTACTATTGATACTGCGATTGCTGGTATAGACTGTTCTGACGTAGTAACTGATACTGTTACACTTGATGATGCTGGTGTTGCTACTACTTACGCATTCTCTGCCGATGCTGGTGTAGATATTGACGGTGAAGTTGTTACCGTTACTCCTTCTACTGCTACAGACGTAACTGCCGGGCAGGCGATTGAGGATAAATTAAACGGCGGACGAACTATAGAAGCTGATACTACTTATAGCTTTACAACTGCTGTTGCAGCTGATGATGAGTGGTCGGTTGCCAGGACTTATGTAGGTGGCGGCAATGCTTTCATTTATGAATTAACTCCTAGTACCGCTGTAGATGGAGATGTAACCACTGCTACACTAGCTACTTCGATCAATACTGCAGCAACCAACGTAGATTACTGGTTTGGTGCTCTCGCAATTGACGAAGCTGGTGTAATGAGCGTTGTTACTGGCGGTGCTAATGAAGTTCAGTATGACGAAGCTAGTCCTGCAATTGCTTCCGCTCGTGCAGGTATTGGTTGGGACGAAGATCCAGATGTTGAAGCTGAGGAAGATGATCGAGCTAGTATAGCTGTTCTGTTTACAGAGCTTGGTGCTGGATTAGATGTAGATTCCTTAAGCGTTGATGACTTCGTAATTACAGATGACGATGACAATGTATTAACAGCAATAGGTGTTGAGCTTGATACTAAGACTGTTTACATTAAGTTGGATGCAGATCTTGCTCCTGATGCAACTCCAAATGTTGCTATCGAAGCTGGAGATATTCACGACTTAGCTGGAAATGATGCTTCAGGCGGAAATGTTGATGCTTCTGACAAGATAGATCCTTCTATTACTTTAAGTTCTCAGACAGAGACTTTGGTTAAGGCTGATGAGACCGTCGTATTCTCGATTGTTTCTGATGAACCTCTCTCTGCCCGACCTTCTGTAACCGTTTACAAAGCTACTGGTAATGCTAATGCCGCTTCTGTTGGCGTAAGTGTTGCTGATGTTGGTGACGACGACCAAGCTTGGGACATTACTGTTTCCGGTATAGTTGCTGGAGCTGATAGAGAAGGTTACTGGGGTGTTTATGTTTCGGGATCTGACGTAGGTGGTAATACTGCCACTCTTGGTGAGGCAGACGCTGCTGCTGCTACTGACGAAGATGATGATGGAGATTTCGAAGCTATTAGTGAAGACGCTATCGGATTCGAAGCTGATACTACTGACGTAGCTGCACCTAGTGCTACTACTCCTACTGATGACGATACCGTAACTTATAGGAGTCCATACTTCGTAACTATCACACTTGATGATGGCGATGAGTATGACGGTGATAGCTCTGATGTTCTTACCGTAACTGAAGCACTATTAGTTGATGAAGACGATAATGAAGTCGACATCAGTGGTAACATTCAGACTAGTGATAATAATAAATTTAGAATTGCTCTAACTGACTTAGCCTTAGCTACTCATGAGATTCATCTCTCAGTAGAAGACGGAGCTGGAAACACATTCACTACTGACCCATATGTCTTGACCTTCACGGTTGAAGAAGCTGGTGCAGTAGAGGTTGATCTACAGCCTGGTTGGAACTTAGTCAGCTTAGAGGGTGAACCTACTGACGGATCTGTTGCTACTGTATTTGATGCAGACCACAGCGCTACTAAAGTGTTCACTTATGACAATTCTGCTTCCGCATGGGTATCTGCTACTCGAGAGTCTGGTGGAACTTGGGAAGGTGATTTGACAGCTCTAGATGGCCAGCATGGCTACTGGATTTATGCTGACACCTTTACAACTCTAGAAGTAACAGTACCTAGTGGTATTAGCGATGTGCCTCCAACACCACCTACTATTGCTCTTGGTGCTGGATGGAACTTAGTACCAGTTGTTCCAGTTGATGGTGCAGCTACTCGCGATGCTGATGATTACTTCGCTAGTGTTAGATTCAATCTAACCCGTGTTCTAAGTTATAACGCTGATACTGGCACCTGGGTTTCTGTCCTACTGGACAATGACCTGGCTACCGCTTCTGGTAACAACAAGGATGTAACAACTGGATCCGCTTACTGGGTATACATGCTCGAAGCTGATACATTGGTTCCATAAGCGTTATTGCTAAAAATCTAAATAATTAAGTAGGCGCTCCCTCGGAGAAATCCGTGGGGGCGTCTTTATTTGTAAAACCCTTTATGTTCCCACCTTAAACTCCTTGACCCCTAGCTTCTGTAAATATACGATGTACTAAATACAATGTTTTGATTGAGGTGATTGGATGTTTAAAAATGTAGGTTTACTTGGGTTCTTGTCCTTAGTATTTATTCTTACTCTCATATTTACTTCTCGCACCGATATTCTGTTTGCACAGAATGTCCCTCCACCGATGCCTATTGAATTTTCTGGAACTGTTTTGGTTGCTGGTTCTCCTGCTGATGCAGGATTGCAAATAGTTGCTGAGGTTCCTTCTAGAGCTTATGTTTCAGAACCTGTCACTCTAACTGATGGTGGAGTTTACAAACGCTTGCGTATTGCTCCCAAAACTGGTGATGTATCCTATGATGGGCATAGCATTGTATTTAAATTCTTGAACTCTGAAATCACTGCTACCCAAACCGCTCAATTCAAGCAGGCAGATGTAAAACGAAATTTTACACTTAATTTCGAGAGTGCCCCACCGCCTCCTCCAACGCCAACACCAGTTGTAGTTCTACCTGCAATAATATCTGGTAGTTTGACTGTACAAGGATGGGCTCAGCCTCCTCAGGACGGCGTTTTGGTAGTAAAAGTAGGTGATTATACTTCTCCTGCTGCAGGAATTAGTGGTAATTCATTTTCTGGGTTAATTGTTAATCCAGGTATCGAATCTTACTCTGGTTTACCATTACAATTTTTCTTAAATGATTATCCGGCATTTGTAACTAATCAACAGGTATTTATTCCTGGTTCTAATTTTTCCACTGATTTAATATTTATTGGTATCCCAGCACCAGCTCCGACTGCTGCACCAGCACCAGCTCCGACTGCTGCACCAGCACCAGCTCCTACTGCTGCACCAGCACCAGCTCCGACTGCTACACCAGCACCAGCTCCGACTGCTGCACCAGCTCCGACTGCTGCACCAGCACCAGCACCGACTGCTGCACCAGCACCAGCACCGACTGCTGCACCAGCACCAGCTCCTAGGGTCGCTTCGGCTCCTAAGGTCGCTTCGGCTCCTAAGGTCGCTTCGGCTCCTAAACTTTCTTCTGTAAGTGAGAGCAAATCTGAAATTCCTACTGAACCGACTGGCGATATCCAAGAAGTTGGTGGGGGCGCATGCGGTGGACCTGCTGAATTGCTTGGACTTTCAACTACCTCATCTAAGGTGAATGTAGGAACTGTTGCGATGATGATGATTCCATTTAGTATGTTCTTTATTCGTAGAAGAAATCAAAACAGGAAATAATTAATCTTAAATTTCTACTTGGTAGATAATAGATTAGTTGTTTATTTGGATGCTGAGAGAATATTGATTCTCATATCTAAAGGAAGTGATCTGTCTGTAACAGATAACCTTGCTTGATCACGTACAATATTTTCTTCTGAAATTCCAAGTTCCTCAATAAGAGTATTTATAAGCGTCTGGTTTTTAGTTAAATTTAGTGGGATAAATACTCTAGGGTCTACGGATCGAATAAGTTCAGCAAGCCTGTTGCTAGGCATTCCCTCATCTTCTTCTGCTATAGGAGCGATTACAATTTCAGCCTGCCTCAGTTCTGCCAGTTGCCTAGCGGAAGGTGCCCTCTTGACTGAACCAACAATGCAAACTGAAAGATTTTCTGCTCTTATGAGGTAGATAGTTGAGAATCCTCCTTGTTTAGAGGCGTTTGAATCTTCGGATTCGACTTCAGCTATGTCTTCGGCGTTTGAATCGCTTGTATCATCTTCAAAATTGTCCGATTCTTCGATTATTTCAGATTCTGTATCATCTTCATTACTTGTTTCCACTTCTGATGAAATGGGAACAACTGTTGGCTTGGATCGATTATGGGATATTCCCATTCCAGTAATGTATGCTGANCCAAGTTCAAATTCCCCAGGACCATTAATTAAATGTGTTTCCTCNTTTAAAGTTGGTATCTGACGTTCGTCAATTGTTTCGGCANTTATTAAAATGNCCNTNGCATCTGCNTTCTTAANATTTTTATGCGGATCAACCAATAAAGTAGTACCGTCGGTTCTAACTCTTAGCAGAACTGAAGATTTTCCAAACCAAGAAATNTCCATGAAGATTCACCTTTTGCAAAAGTTATTCNNCATCATTATACCATATTGGANAGTTAAGTTAATGCTTCTAGTCGACATTATAGGTTTAAACTGGGCAATCAATCTGGAATAATATGTTAGAATAAAAAAGGTGAGTTATGTTTGAAGTTATTACAGACAAGTTACAAAATGCACTAGGAAGATTGAATTCNAAAGGACGCCTGAGTGAATCTGATATAGATTCTGCTCTNAGAGAAATACGAAGAGCATTACTGGAGTCAGATGTTAATTTTCAAGTTGCACGAGAATTTATTAAAAATGTGCGTGCNAGAACTTTGGAATCTGAGGTTCTCAATTCGGTTTCTCCNGGNCAGGTAGTTTTGAGAATTACTGCAGAAGAGTTGACNAATACACTTGGAGAAGCGGGNAAAGTTGTTCGTGGNTCTTCTCCTACTTCTTCAATGTTGGTGGTTGGATTGAATGGTTCTGGTAAAACTACAACTGCGGCTAAAATTGCTTCATTACTTAAAGGACGTGGAGAATCTTCGCTTTTAGTAGCTGCAGATTTGTTTAGACCAGCCGCGATAGATCAGCTGGAGTTATTGGGTTCACGTGCCGACGTAGAAGTNTATTCAGATCGGAATGAGTCATCTTCCNTTAAACTCGCAAAAGATGGATTTTCACATGGACAGAAACAAAATCATCCTTGGGTGATAGTTGATACGGCTGGTAGATCTCAGATTGATGAAGTGTTGATGGGAGAAATTGAACAAATTAGTGACGCAGTTGCTCCTACNGAAACGCTTTTAGTAGTTGANTCNATGATTGGACAAGATGCTGTNGCTTCAGCCGTTGAGTTTAACGAACGTATTGGNATTACTGGATTGGTTTTAACTAAGTTAGACGGAGATGCNAGAGGTGGTGCTGCTTTGTCAATTGCTTCAGTTACTGGTATNCCNATCAAATTTATTGGTGTTGGGGAAAATATNGATGCANTAGAATTATTTTATCCAGATCGTATTGCATCTAGGATTTTGGGAATGGGCGATGTAAAAACTTTGACTGAAAAAGTTCAACTCGCNACAGANGTTGATCAGGCNCAGGATTTGGAAAGAAANGTTCGTCAAGGAGAAATTGATCTCAATGATTTTTTACAGCANATGCAACAGATAAAGAAAATGGGTTCATTGTCGCAATTCGTGGAAATGATNCCAGGATTTTCTTCCATGAAAGGCAAAATGNGTAATGCAAATCTTGACGACTCTAACTTAGTAAGGGTAGAAGCCATAATTCATTCTATGACATTAGATGAACGTGCGGATCCNAGTATAATTAATGGTAGCCGTAGGAGAAGGATTGCTCTTGGTAGCGGAACAAAACCTAGTGATGTGAATCAATTATTGAATCAGTTTCGNCANATGAAAAAACAACTNAAAGCTTTCTCAAGTGGTGGAGGAAAGCGCAAGATGTTAGATGTAATGAAGCAACAAGGATTTATGAATTAATTAATAGGAAGATTTTTTCTTTCTATCTATCACTACNCTTACTGCGTGNTCAATATCTGTATAGTTTAAATGGTATTTTGTAAAAAGTTCTTCAGGCTGNCCTGATTCTGCNTATCCGTGNAGTGCAACAGACTCTACTGGNACAGGTTCGATTCTTGAAAGCGCATGAGATACCAAACTTCCTAGTCCACTATTAATATAATGTTCTTCAGCAGTAACAATTGCACCAGTTTCTCTAGCAGCNTTTGCTAAGGNCATAGTATCTAAAGGTTTAATGGTTGACANGTTTAGTACNCTGCAAGATACTCCGAATCTATCTAAAACAACTGCNGCCTCTATTGCTGCGTTGACCATTATTCCACATGCAACAATTGTGACATCATCTCCATCTCGCATTGTTTCTGCTTTTCCTAATTGAAATTCAAAGTCATTATTATGAATTACTGGAATAGCAGGTCGGGAAAGCCTGATGTAAAAGGGTCCATCAGTTTCCATTGCTGTTTTGATCGATTCGCGAGCTTCTATTCCATCGGATGGAACAACGACTGAGAAATTTGGNAATGTAGCCATTATTCCTATATCTTCTATTGANTGGGCTGATACTCCGTCTTCTCCTGTTAACAATCCAGCATGTGTCAGAATTACCTTAACATTAAGATTGGGTTGAGAAACACCTACTCTTAATTGATCATAGGGTCTACTCGTGCCAAAAACTGCGAATGTACTAACTACAGGTATTTTGCCACTAGCTGCTAAACCGGCAGCAACACTAATCATATTTTGTTCTGCTGCACCCAAGTCAAAGAAACGTTCAGGAAATTTTGANCCAAACTTGTTGGAGTAGGTGGACTTATTTAAATCTCCACCNACTACNACCATGTCTNGTATCTCAGATCCGAGTTCCAAAAGTGTTTGNCCAGCAATTTCTCTGGTTGAAATCATNTCTTGANGAGAATTCATATCTTATCCAATTTCTTCTAATGCTTGAGTAAGTTCATCNCCTGATGCCACCTTNCCATGGTAGTCAGGATTATTTTCCATAAAACTGACTCCTTTGCCTTTTGTGGTNTTGGCTACAATAACGGTTGGCTTTCCTTTGATNTTTGCAGCTTCTCTAAANGCACTTAAAATTTCAGTCATTTTGTGNCCATCTANCTCAATAGAGTTCCATCCGAAAGATCNCCATTTATATGGTAATGGTTCNAGATTCATTACTTCATGAGTAAATCTATCGTTTTGAATTCCATTTCTNTCGATGATTACAGTAAGNTTGTCAATTTTATGGTGAGTNGCAGACATNGCAGCTTCCCAGATTTGACCTTCGTCACATTCTCCNTCTCCNAAAAGTACATATGTCCTTGAGTCTAAGCCATCAAGTCTTGCAGCCAANGCTGTTCCTATGCCAAAAGATAGACCTTGCCCGAGNGATCCTCCCGACATTTCAACTCCTGGAGTTTTAATGTGAGCGTGTCCTTGCAAACGNCTGTTAATCTGACGGAACGTATTTAATTCTTCAATTGGAAAGTACCCGGATTCAGCAAGTGCTGCATAAAGAACCGGACATGCGTGAGCTTTGCTTAGAATGAATTTATCTCGGTCTGTCAATTTTGGATTTTTGGGATCATGCTTCATTACACTGAAATAAAGTGCAGTCAAAATATCTGCTGATGATAAAGAACCCCCAGGGTGTCCACTACCTGCATTTGCTGTCATTGAAATAATATTACGTCTGATTTTTCTTGCGATAGATTCCAAATGTTCAATGTTTTCAGATGTCATCAACATTCTCCNAAGTAGAAATTTCTACCAATTTAAACTAGTNAGNGATTATATCATAGAATGTTTTTGNTTTTANTATACNGTANGCTTTTCTTGACAGTTTTAGATTGACANTATAAGATCNNGTGGGGATGTATAACATTCTTTAGGAGTATTTAAATAGATTAATATGGAGGTGAAGGGCGTGGATACCTTAATTATTTTCGCTCTGATCGCCGTCCTTGCAGGTTTAATTATTGGTGCAATTTGTGGTCATGTGATACAAAATGCTTTTAATAAAAAGCGTCATTTGGCAGCGAAAATTGAAGCAGAAGATCTTATCAAAGAGGCGAATAATTATAGTTTAGTTGAACGTAANAANTCACAAGAATCTAAAAGGGCTATTCTTCTGGAAGGTAGNGAAGAGATAGTCAAACTTAAGGCAAATGCTGANTTAGAGATTGACGAGAGGCGTTCTGAACTGCAAGCTAATCGGCGCAGACTAGCTAAACGNGAGAAAGACCAAGATCGAAGGNCAAGAAATTTAGACAATCGTGATNAGAAGATTNTCGAAAAAGANAAGGGTGTGGACGTTCTAAGATCTGAACTGGAAGGTTTCAGAGATCANGAGNTAGAACGTTTNGAAGAATTNACTAATACACCAATTTCTCAAGTCGAAGAAATGTTGACTCACCGTGCTGAAGAGAATATTGAGCACGAACTCGCTATCCGATATAGNGATNTGGAGGAAGAAGCGAAAGTTAAGGCTCAGGATNCTGCAAGATTCGTTTTGGGTCAAGCGATTCAGAGNCTTGCATCAGATGTTGTCTCGGAGGCAACGGTTGTTTCTGTGCAAATACCAAANGACGAAATGAAAGGTCGTTTGATTGGTAAAGAGGGTCGAAATATCCGNGCTATTGAACGTGCTACTGGTNCAGACTTGATAATTGATGATTCNCCAGAACTTGTTACACTTTCTTGTTTTGATCCCATTCGAAGACAGATTGCTAGATTGTCCGTAGAAAAACTTGTTGCTGATGGAAGAATTCATCCAGCACGTATNGAGTCTGTTGTTGAGAGATCNGAGAAAGAAATTAATGAGACTGTTTGGAAGGCCGGAGANCAGGCGATGCTTGATACAGGTGTAAGNGGATTGCATCCTGAGTTAATCAAANTGCTGGGTAGACTNAAATACCGAACNAGCTATGGNGAGAATGTTNTGCAGCATTCCATGGAAGTTTGTAATCTTGCAGGTTTAATGGCTGCTGAGGTNGGGGCTAATGTTAGGATTTCCAAGATGGGAGGCTTGTTACATGATATTGGCAAGGCAGTTTCCCANGAAGTTGAAGGACCACATGCANCTATAGGAGCTGAAATTGCTGAAAGATATAATGTATCTAAGCATATTTCAANATGTATTGGAGAGCATCANGATGATGTGATGACNTCTGTTGAGGCATTTTTAGTTTCAGCCGCAGATGCACTTAGTGCTGCTAGGCCTGGTTCNAGAAGCGATACAGTGGAAAATTATATGGAACGACTAAAAGCATTGGAAGATGTTGCTAACAGCTTTGAAGGTGTTCAGAAGACGTTTGCGATTCAGGCTGGTAGAGAAGTCAGAGTTATGGTAAGTCCTGATTCAATNGACGATGCNGNAGCNTCAAAATTAGCTCGGGGAATAGTGAAGAAAATCGAAGATAACTTAGCATACCCTGGACAAATTAAAGTAACAGTAATTCGAGAAAGTCGTTCNATAGAATATGCTCGGTAATTTAATNCTGAGCATATTCTNTTGAATTCAAAAGTAATGTTTTTATTTTGGGTGTGGAAATAATATGGTTGTTGAGGTCGATCTCCATTTACATACTACCTTTTCAGATGGNAATTTAACTCCNACAGAATTAATTGATTTATGNGCTGAAAANGGCCTTAATACTGTCGCNGTTACCGATCATGATTCAACTGAGGGTNTTGAAGAAGCTTTNCAGGCTGCNGAAAAGTANAAGGATTTTACTGTTATCCCTGGTATTGAATTGAGTGCTGATCANCCCGGNATTGAAGTNCATGTANTAGGNTATTTTCTAGATTATAAAAACAATGACTTCCAGAATGTACTGGCAGATTTTCGTGANGGTCGTAAANCCAGGGCAATGGGTATGGTTCAAAAGTTAAATGATCTGGGGATAAAAATTNNATGGGATCAAGTTCTGCGCATTTCTGATGGAGCAGCTATTGGTCGTCCACATATTGCTCAAGCGATGGTAGATAATGGCTATATAGAATATCCTAAACAGGCGTTTGATAAATACCTGGGTCGTAATGGATTAGCATATGTTTCGNGNCCCCGTTTGACACCTTCTGGTGNAGTAAAATTAATNCTAGAATATTCTGGCGTTCCTGTGCTCGCTCATCCTACTTATTTGGCTCAAAGAGAACTGGGGGNTGAAGATTGGCCAGTTATCAAACAAAACATTGTTGAACTGAAAAAAGTAGGTTTGGTGGGGATAGAAGTTTTTTATAATGATTATACTCATGAACAAATCCATGAATTGGAAATGATAGCTTCGGATTTAGAGCTTATTAAATGCGGAGGTAGTGATTATCATGCAAATGGAAATCCTGGGGAAATTCTTCCAGGTTTTATTGGGCCTTCAAAAAATACTGTTTGTGAAATTGTTAGACGGAAGACTTTAAACAGCAGTAATGCNTAGATTGGGTGTTACATACGTAACATGGTTAAGAAATGCCTGACATTCCAATTTTAATTCTCTTAGCAGTTTTTTCCTACTCTGTAGGTTCGATTCCAACTGCTTATATCGCAGGAAAAATATTTAGAGGCATTGACATTCGTCAATTTGGATCAGGGAATGTTGGNGGATCNAATGCAATTGTACATATTGGTGCTATTTCTGGAATTTTAATCTCTGTATTTGATGTTTTGATTAAAGGGTGGTTNGTAGTATTTTTAGTTAGACAACTNCTAGAAGGNGATCTTCTTCTNCAAGGATTGGTATCATTATTGGCTTTGATTGCACATAATTGGTCTCCNTGGATTAGTTTTAATGGAGGTAGAGGCATATCTGTGTTTTTTGGCATCATTCTCGGATTTAATTTTTTTGAAGANGTGATTGTTTTTATATGTTTAGTAGTTTTTGGGAACCTAATTAGAAGGGAAACAGGGNTGTACACATTTTTGTGCATGTTGATTTTTCCAATCCTTTCAATTGTTTTTGNTAGAAGTTTTGACTTGTTATTAATTAGTTGTTNGGGGATAGCAGTTTTGATAATAAAAAGANTATTGGCAAATGGTGAACCAATTGTGATTACGAAGAAACGGTACATGGGGNTTTTAAATAGAGTNATATTTGACCGAGACATATCTNATCGTCAAAAATGGATTAACAGANATTNATTGGTTACNAATGAATATCTCCTCAAAATGTAAAAGACACNCAGACATAGAAACTTTGTTAAGTTGCACTAATTGTGGNGATATGATTTGTCCGNCATGCTTGGTGCAAAGTGTGGTGGGGATGAGATGTCCTGATTGTTCAAAAAGTTNTTCTTTGAAAANACCTAAAAACCTTATTTTNCGTTCATTATTNTTTTCATTAATTAGTGGATTAGCATTAGGTTTTTTATATGTGTTTTCTNATTGGATACTAAAATCATTTTTATATTTNGATGGAATATTATTATTTTTNGGTTTANTCNTCATAGGNGAAATTGTCNCACGATCTGTACATAATCGGCGATCTAGNATTTTTAAAGCCATAATATTTCTGGGATGTCTNTCNACATTGCTAATNATTATGTTTTTTATTCCTGATAGTTTACTTTCTCCTTATGTAATTTTAGGGACTTTGGCNGGTNTTTATATCTCTANCAGACGTGGTTAGAGAATTCATCTTTTNGNCATTCAACCTTGATGGATTTTNNCTTGCTTGTTATAGTCGTAATAAGACTATATTTTAGAGTGAATTAATGAGTGATTTAGATCCNCTNGATAANCAAATAATTGATATTTTGANGAAAGACGGCAGAGCTAGTAATGCAAGNATTGCTAGAGAACTTGATCTTACTGAAGGAACNGTTCGACGCAGNTTAAAACGTATATTGGATGAAGACTATGTNCACGTGACTGTNCTTATGGATGCCGGCAAGATGGGATATGTTTCCGAAGCATTGGTTGGTGTTCAAGTTGATCCAGACAAANTTGATGAAGTNGCAAGGCATATTGCAGACCTTAGTGAAGTAGGATGGGTTGCACTTACGACTGGAACATATGATGTTTTCGCATGGACTGCATTNCCATCTCCTGAAGNGTTGGGNGTCTTTTTACGCACTCGNATAGGAACCATACCGGGAGTAAGGAGAACTGAGACATTTGTNAATCTGTCTGTNATGAAAAGAGGTCATATTGCTCCATTCCTATAGTTTTCGATCAGTGTTTAATGATTATTTTGATTCAGGATTAGAAAATGCTTAAGAATNTTGGAGCTGGATTGCTGAAAATCCAAAATGTTAGCGACAANGTTGTATTAGCTGGTTGGGTACATAGGCGTCGAGATCATGGAGGGTTGATATTTATTGATTTGAGGGATAGTAGCGGAATAGCTCAAATCGTTTTTAANCCTGAANTTACTCCTGAGATACACGCATTGGCTGAATCATTAAGAAGTGAATGGGTNGTCCAGGTTACTGGTGTCGTTCGTGCTAGACCAGATGGAATGCAAAATCCAGANATGAGTAGTGGTGATGTTGAAGTTGAAGCAGAAAATATGCAAATATTGAATCAATCNGACACACCTCCTTTNAGNATTAGTGATGATTCAGATGTTGATGAATTGCTCCGCCTAAAGTATAGATATTTAGATCTCAGAAGACCNCAAATGCAAGATATTCTTATCTTGCGTCATAAAGTGGTTAAATTCATAAGAGATTTTTTGGATGATCGCGGGTTTCTAGAAATAGAAACACCAATATTAACTAAAAGTACTCCCGAAGGAGCAAGAGATTATTTAGTTCCAAGTAGGTTGTATCCTGGTCAATTTTATGCATTACCTCAATCACCTCAGCAACTGAAACAATTATTAATGGTNTCAGGTGTTGAGAAATACTTTCAGATTGCGAGATGNTTCAGGGACGAAGACCCTAGGGCTGATAGACAGCCTGAATTTACTCAATTAGATTTGGAGATGAGTTTTGTAGAAGAAGAAGATATTCTTGAATTAACTGAAAAAATGTATAGTNCNCTTGTAAAAGAATTAGCACCTAATAAAAAAATTCCCAAAAAATTTCCTAGGATTTCTTATCAGGAATCGATGCAAAAATATGGTACTGATAAACCTGATTTGCGTTTCGGGTTGGAANTGTTTGATTTTTCCGATTTATTTGTAGNCACTGAATTCCGAGTATTTGATTCAATCCTGAATGATGGAGGGATTATTAAAGGGTTTGCTGCCCCGNGTATGGCATCATATCCGAGAAGACAACTTGATGATTTNAATGAATTCGTTAAAGCTCGTGGTGCATCAGGAATGATATATATATCTATCCGAGGTGATTCATTAGAGGCCTTAAATTCTGAAGATATAAATTCACCGATCAGTAGATTTTTATCTCCAGAATTGGTTAGAGAAATGGCGAACCGATGTGGTGCCGAAGTTGGTGATTCGATATTAATTATTGCTGGCCCTCAAAAATCAACAAACACCTCTCTTAGTCTACTGCGTAATGAAATTGGAGCAAGGTTGGAGCTTATAGATNCTGATGAAGTTGCATTCGCATTTGTTACGGAATTTCCATTGTTTGAATGGGATGAAGATGGGAGTCGATGGGAACCTATGCATCATGCATTTACTATGCCTAAAAATTTAGATTCAGTCGACTTAGAGGTGAATCCCGATCAAATAATTGCTCAGTGTTATGACGTCGTTGCGAATGGAGACGAATTAGCTAGCGGAAGTATTAGGATAAGTGACCCAGAACTTCAGCGTAGAGTTTTTCGCTTGGCTGGTTACTCAGATGATCAGATTGATGAGAGNTTTGGTCATATGCTCACTGCATTTAAATATGGCGCGCCNCCCCANGGAGGNATTGCTCCTGGAATTGATAGATTAGTGATGTTGCTTTCGGATAAAAACAATATTNGGGAAGTGATTGCNTTTCCTAAAACACAAAATGCAATTGANCCANTNTTTGAATCACCAAGTTATGTTTCAGATTCNCAACTAAAAGAATTGGAAATTGAATTCAAATCAGATTGATTTTTANGTCTTTTAGNTATNAATTTCACATGTGATGGTTCAATTGCTATAATCATCCCACCTTGCGGTTANAGATTTCCGTTTATTATTTTGGAGGATTTAATGGCTAATCAACTTAATCCAGAAACATTACTTCANATGTATGAGACTATGACTGTGATTCGACGTTTTGAAGAACAAGCTCGTCGTGAAGCNGATGCNGGAAAATTACGAGGTATGCATTCTTCAATTGGTCAAGAAGCAGTCCCTACNGGAATATGCGAATTGCTCAGAGANGATGATTATGTATTAGGTACGCATCGAAGTCATCATCATTGTATAGCGAAAGGTGTTGATTTGCCTGAAATGATGGCTGAGCTTTTAGGNAAAGCCACAGGTACNAATAAAGGTAAAGGTGGNACGATGCATATAGCAGATATAAATAAAGGCATGTTAGGTGCCAATGGNGTTGTTGGTTCCAATATCCCTGTTGCTACAGGAGTAGCACTTAGTGCACAGGTTAGAGGTACTGACCAGGTGAGNGTTGTTTTCTTTGGAGATGGTGCATCGAGTCAGGGAGTNCTTCATGAATCAATGAATTTGGCTAGTATNTGGAAATTGCCTGTGCTATATGTTTGCGAAAATAATAGATATGCAGAAGCAACTCCTTTTCAATATTCTGTCGCCGGNGGAGATATTGCTGCGAGGGCTGCTGGNTANGGAATGCCTGGAGTNGCAGTAGATGGACAGGATGTAATAGCAATGTATGANGTTGCGAAAGAAGCAATTGGAAGGGCTAGAAGAGGTGATGGGCCAACACTTATTGAGGCTCAGACTTACAGGTACCAAGGACANTTTGGNGCAGATGATCCTTTGGGTTATNGAGATCAGGAAGAAGAGGATTATTATGAGAAACGTGATTGTATTTCAAGATTGAGAGATTTGTTAATTCNAGACAACCTTGCTACTGAAGAGCAGTTAAAAAACATTGAGGATCATTCATTAGANGCAATCAAATCTGCAACGAAATTTGCTAATGATAGCCCTTTTCCAGAGTCTGATGAATTGGTAACCGATGTGTATGTTTCATATCAGTAATAACTGATANTTTGAATTTTAGGAGAAGATTATGGTACAGACTAAAACTGGCAGAAAATTATCTTATATCCAGGCAGTAAATGAGTCGTTGAGAATTGCTATGGAAGCTGATCCAAATGTAATTGTAATGGGTGAAGATATTGCAGGTGGTGCTGGGAGGCCTGACAAAGAGGATGCTTGGGGTGGTCCGATGCGGCTGACTAAAGGCCTTATTGGTCAATTTGGGGCTGATAGAGTAAGAGATACTCCAATATCTGAAGCAGGNTTCGTTGGAGCGGGAGTNGGGGCTGCAGCTAGTGGGTTACGTCCAGTGGTTGACTTGATGTATGTAGGNTTTTTTGGAGTTTGTGCTGATCAAATTGTCAATAATGCNGCCAAGATTCATTATATGTTTGGTGGAAAAGTAAAAGTTCCCTTAACTATTATGACTGGAACTGGAGCAGGTACAAATTCTGCTGCTCAACACTCTGAGACTTTGTATTCAATTTTTACACACTTCCCTGGGCTNAAATGTGTGGTTCCATCAAATCCATACAATGTGAAAGGATTGTTTACTGCAGCTATAAATGATGATGATCCNGTCATAGTTTTTAATAATCGACAGCTCATGGGAATGCCTTTTGATGTTGAGGTTCCTGAAGAATCTTATACTTTAGAAATAGGCAAATCTAATATTGCAAGAGAGGGTGAGGATGTCACCCTTATTGGCATAGGNTACACAACAAATGTTTGTCTACAAGCTGCTGAAGATTTAAGTGGGCATGGGTATTCTGCGGAGGTNTTGGATTTGCTTTCTTTATCTCCTATGGATGATGAGGCAATTCTTGAATCAGTTCGTAAAACTAGAAAAGTAGTAATTGTTGATGAAGATTATCCTAGATGTAGTATGGCAACCGATATCGCTGCTTTAGTTGCTGAACAAGCATTTGATGATTTAGATGCACCGCCTAGGAGAGTTACACCGCCGCATACTTCTGTCCCGTACAGTAGACCGTTGGAGGCGTTATATGTTCCTGATAGAGCGAAAGTAGTTGAAGCAGCTTTAGAAGTAATTGAATAAATAGGTGAAGAAATGGCTGAATCAATAATTATGCCTAGACTGGGTGATTTTATGACTGAAGGGGTTGTCACAAGCTGGGAAAAATCTTCAGGAGACAAAGTTGTTCAAGGTGAGCCAATTGCTCAGATAGAATCTGAAAAATTAAATTATGAACTCGAAGCTGCATCAAATGGGATTTTACATATTGTGGTTAATGCAGGGGATACAGTAGCTGTTGATGCGACTTTGGGATATCTGCTAGAAGAGGGAGAAAAACCTCCTGAATTAATTAATGAAACCAATGTCCCACCAGAAAAAGATTCAGCCCAAATTCTAAAACCATCTGTAAAACGAGAGAGCAGGTCCACAACTCGAGTCCCTTCAACTCCAGGCGCAAGACGGTTAGCTAATCATTTGGGAGTTGATTTGTCCGAAGTAAATCCTACTGGTCCTAGAGGTAGGATTGTTGAATCAGACGTTAGGAATTTTCATGAATCATCTAATGTTTCGGAGGATCAAGTTTCGTCTGGTTTACCTGACCCAATTGAATCAAAAAAACTAGATGGAATGAGAGGGTCGATTGCTAGACATATGAAGGAAAGTCTTTCCTCTACAGCTCAATTGTCCTTTTTTCTGGAAATAGATGTAACTGAGGCGCAAAAGCTTCGTAGAGAATTGAATGTGGGTTTACCTATTTTGTTGATTAAGGCTAGTGCTGAAGCTATTAAACGAGTTCCTAAAATTAATTCTGTAACCCAAAAAAATCAAGTTTCATATTTCGATCAGATAGATATAGGGTTTGCTGTNGCTCTTGATGATGGATTGATTGTTCCTGTGATTAGATCTGTTCAAGAAATGAANGTGAGTGATATTTCCTCGAATGTAGTGACTTTGACCAAGATGTCGAGAGAAGGGAATTTATCGACCGATGATGTTGTNGGTGGTACATTCACTATTAGTGTTTTGGGTGTAGTTGATGGATTTACTCCAATTTTAAATAGTGGTCAGAGTGCGTTGCTTGGAATTGGAAGATCGGTTGAAAAACCCGTAGTCAAAAATAAAGAAATTACAATCAGAGAAATGATGACTGTTAGTTTAACTGTAGATCATCAAGTGATAGATGGTGCAGTTGCAGCAGCATTTTTACGTAGATTCCAGCAATTAATTGAACGTCCTGCTGGATTAAAATAGTCCAAAGTAAATAAATTTTACCCGTTGATACCTTTTATCATTCCTCTTATATATGCAATTTGCCCCAAATGTTGGCTTTCTTCGACTATTATGTGGCCCCAAATCCAATCTCCTTTTTTGNAACCTAGCCGTTTGTGAGAGAATTCTTTACTTAAATCTTTATCAGTAGAATTTTCAAGACACGTAATCACAGAATCATGNACTTGATCATAATAATCTTTTAGGGTTTGGATATTGAAATCTGGGAATGAACGAATTTTGTCGATATCATCACCAGCTCCATGNTCCTCTTCAGTCATGTTGAATTTTCCATGCCATTTTTCGCTTATCCATAGTTCTTGATCATTTTTTAAAGTTTGATTAACCCAACGATCTTCAACTCTAGCCATATGCCACATCAACCATAGGATACTATTTGATTGCAATGTAGGCTGCCATTTGAATTCATGATAAGTNAGTCCATCAATTGATTTTTCTAATGCAGCGTAGTATTCATCAATAGCACTATGAATAGCTGTTTTAAAGTCTTGCATATCTTCTTTCATTCCTTTTTACAGAGAGTGGATTATATAGGTCTGAATTTTGGAAGCGACAAATCATCAGTGATTTTTTCAAATATTACTTCTAAATTCATTCCTACGGAGAGTTTTTGTCGAATTTCATTTAATGCTAACTCAGGATCTGATCGATCTATTCCATCTATTACTACATTGCTTGGCATCAAAGGTCCTTCTTCTAGCTGTACAATGGCTGTAACAAAGGGAATATCTTCAACGAAGCCTGGATGAGGTGCGCGCATGACTATACCGTATGTAAAAAGTGTGGCTTTTCCTGTGCACTGCACCCATTCAGTATTTTTTGAAAAACAGCATGGAGAAATATCACGTGGATAAAAGTATCCTTCGTCACATTTGTTACATTTTCGTATCCATAATTCTTTCTCTTNGGCCTTGTTCCAATATAAATCAGATTCACCCTGGGGACTAGGTATAGGTTTGTTATATTTTTGAGTCAAATTATTCTCCTAAGAATTTATTCGGTTGAAAGAATTACTGTGCCAGTTGATGACAGGGCACCACCAGTTCCATTTATTAGGCAAGTTTTCGGNTTTTCAAGTTGCCTATCNCCGCATTCACCACGCAATTGTCTTACAGCTTCTAATACCAAGAACATTCCATACATACCAGAGTGGGTATATGATAGTCCACCACCACTTGTGTTGAGGGCAAAATCGCCTCCTGGAGCGGTTCTTTGATTTGCTACAAAATCGGCTCCTTCCCCGGGTCCGCAGAATCCTAGGCTTTCCAAAGTAGCAAGTACAGTGTAGGTGAATGAATCGTATATCATTGCGAGGTCAATATCATTGTGAGAAAGACCTGATTGAGAAAGTGCAGTTGGACCAGTGTATCTTGCCCAAGTCCTCGTGAGGTCGGGCATTTGACTAATCATCCCATGGTCGTGACCTTCTGCTGCTCCAAGTATGAAAACAGGCTTTTGTTTTAGGTCTCGCGCACGTTCTTCTGTAGTAACAACATAGGCTCCGCCAGCATCTGTTACCAAACAACAATCAAATAAATGGAATGGCCAAGAGATCCATCTAGAATCATGATAGTCATCGAAACTCATTGGCTGATCTTTCATGTAAGCTTTAGGATTTAATTGAGCCCATTTGCGAGTAGATACTGCAATTTCTGCTAAGGCTTGTCTTGTTTTGTCTTCTCCATATAGTTCCATATATCTACGACAAGCCATTGAATAAGAAATTGGCGGACCAATGATCCCATATGGAACTTCGAATTGAGGGCCTGGTTCAGATCCATTAGCGCCTGCCCTATTTCTAGCACTTCTTCCTGCTTCACCATGAGTTACTAAAGCAACTTCACAGTATCCAGCTCGAATAGCCGCGATTGCATGGGCAATGTGAATAATAAAAGAAGAACCTCCTACTGAAGTACCATCAGTGAATTTAGGATGGATACCTAGATATTCAGCTAATGTAAGATTGGAAAATCCTGCAGAAAGAAGTCCGTCAACTTCATTCATTTCAAGTCCTGCATCTTCCAAAGCATTGAAAGCTGCCTCAGCATGATGCTGTAATGAACTTTTGTTTTCTACCCGACCAATTTGGTCTGACTCGTCTACTCCTACTATAGCAATTCTTTGAGTATTTGTTGCCATTTTTACCTCACTTAGTTGATATAAAATTCGTTAAACTGCGGCTGAATTATACGGATTACCAGCTTTTAAATATGATAAATCAATTATACGAACGGCATTATAGCAGTCCTCAATCGTAATTGGTGGAGGAGTTTTGTTTTTGAACGCATTTATCGCTGCTTGCAATNCAGGTGAACCATTGGGTTTTGGTAGATTAATTGTTNTGGATCCATCTTCTGTATACAGGGTTGTTACATTGTCTCGATTTGATAGTATTGCGTGTTTGAATGCTATTTTCCATTCTCCATCAGTGCCATCAGANGGGAAGCTATTTCCAATTTCTATNGTCCCAAGGATTCCTGATTTTGATTTTAGTAGTATTGATGCATAATCTTCAACCGATTGATTGTAAGTATCCCAACTTAATTGAGCGCCAGTCACTTCTATGTCTTGAGATTCGCCAGTNAGATGTAAAAAAATATCAATCCCATGTGTGCCTAGATTTCTTNGGCAACCACCGTTGGATATTGCAGGGTCTAGCATCCAAGGAGAGCCCCATTTAGGATATCTTTCTGAAGTTGGTCTATTCAAACGAGAATAGAAGTGAGTAATTGGACCAAACTGATTAGTTTTAATTAGCTCTTTGGCATATACAGAGAATTCACTCATNCTTTGCTGGAGAGGTACTGATGTAAAGGCATTCTTATCTTTTGCCAGATCAACTAATGGCTTTAATTCTTTTGAAGTGAAACTCATTGGTTTTTCCATAATAAAAGGAATTCCAGAAGTTATTAAATATTCGCAATATTCAGCCATTTTATCGTGNCTTCCCAATGCAAGTACAAAATCTGGATTGATTGATTCAATCATTTGTCNATAATCAATGAATATAGATGGAGAGATGCCTAATTCGGTTGCACGGTGTTGCGCGATCGACTTGTCCTCGTCCTGGATTGCAACAATTTCTACATCAGGCATTTCATTTAAATGCCTAAGATATGCTGCATCATAAAGTGAATGCCAATGATTCATTCCAATTGCTGCTACTCTAACAGCCATTTTTATCTCCTAAAATTGCTGAGAAATTAGTTTTGATGTTAAGAAGAGTTAGAAAAACACTCCATCCTCTTTAAAATCTGCATATTCTTTAGGAGAAAGCCCAAGAATTTCCTGAAAAACATATTCATTATGTTCGCCAATTATGGGCGAAGCATTTTCAATTGTGCATTCAACACCGGAAAATTTCACAACTGTATTCTCAATAACTCTTGTATCGAAATCCGGATCAGAGTGNGGTACAGATTTGTAAAAATTGTCATGTTTGAGCTGAGGGTCATGTTCGACTAAATCCTCAACATTTGATATTAAAGCTGCCCCAATTCCGGATTTTTGAAGCAGACTCACTACATCATCTACATTCTTATTTATTGTCCAATCTTCGATTTCTTTCTCTAAGTCATCCCAGTTTTTTGACCGAGAGTCCATTTCTGAAAATCTTGGATCAGTAATTAATTCAGTTTTTCCAATTACATTACAAAATTTTATCCATTCATCCNTAGAATAAATGCCAATTGCTACCCATCTTTCGTTTCCTTGACATCTGAATGCTCCCTCTAAATATGAGTTCACATGAGGCATTCGATTTCCTGTAGGACCAGGAGCATCTCCATTAATAGTTTGCTGCAAATAAGCTGTAGTCATGACATTGCTAATGCAAGTCATATTGGCTCCATCAATATATTGTCCTTCGCCTGTTTGATTTCTGTGTTCTAGGGCCATAGTGATTGCAGAAGATGCGTGAAGACCTGAAATTGTATCTCCCCACGCTCCTGTTACAACGGGGATATCATTGTCATAACCAGAGATTGCGGTATATCCAGACATGGCCTGCGCTATATGGAAATGCGACGCGTAGTCTTTGTACGGTCCAGTGTGTCCGTACCCAGACATNCTCAGATAAATAATGTCGGGCTTTGCTTTCCGCATTTCGTCAAATCCGAGTCCCCATCGATCCAAAACTCCACCACGAAAATTTTCTATTACAANATCACTTACTGAAATCAGATCTTTGATTAGCTTTAATCCTGATGGATGTTTTGCGTTTACGGAAATGGCCATTTTGTCTCGATTGAAATGATCGAATGCTCCAAGTCTTGATGGTTCGGCATCGCCTAAGTCATCATGATGGTTTACATATCCTCTCATGGTGTCTGGCCTAGGACGAGCTTCAATTTTAATAACTTCAGCACCCATATCTTTTAGNGTTCGGGTGCAGAAAGGTCCAGCTACCACCCAAGTAAAATCAGTAACTCGAATTCCTTTTAATGGTTTATCCATTTGATTACCCTTTCTTTGAAAATAGAGATTAAATAATATTTTTTTTCTTTAGTTCATCTTGATCTTTGGAAGATAAACCCAGAAGATCTTGAAAAACATTTTCATTNTCTTCTCCGATTAACGGAGCTCTTCTTCTTGCAGCCCACGGTGTCTCAGACAAAATACATGGAGCACCTGGGTAAGTAAATTTTTCACCATCGGAAATTTCAGGATGTTCTACTTCAACCCAAAATTCCCTGCTTTGCATTTGAGGATCATTTAATGCCTCAGCAACTGAATTTACTGGACCGCATTCTAGACCTCTTTCCTGACCTTGGTGAAAAAACTCAGCTTTAGTCTTTAATTTCGCCCATTTTGTAATGGTCTCTAATACGTGTGGAAAGTTTTNACGGTGGAATTTGCTGTCGTGCCATTTTTCATCTATTAAATCTTCAGCCATCCCTTCTTCTTTCATCCACTCTACGATTTCATTATGGCCGTTTCGCCATCCAATATTCATATGAACCCAACCATCTTTGCATTCTATTAATTTACTTCCACCGAATCCATTAACATGGTCATTTTCTCTTCTACCTGATACCACTCCATCTCCAATATAGAAAGGAACATTTTGTTCCACAGTAGATGCGACAGATTTTTGCATTGAGACGTCTATTTGTTTACCAAGTCCTGTACGCCTTCTTTCGAAGATTGCAGCCATAGCTCCAGTAACGGCAAAAAGCCCTGCTGCATGAGATGCTTGGCGACCCCATGGGTGGGTAGGTTTTTGCCATTTCCATCCAGTAGTGTACATGTATCCGCTGGAGGCCCACGCTACTAGCTCACCGCCGTGCATTTGCGAGTGCGGCCCGACACGCCCAAAGGGACTTATAGAAACAAAAATTAGTTTTGGGTTTACTTTACTTAAAGTTGTNTAGTCTAAATTCCGCTCCTGCATCCAGTTTGCTGGAGTTGATTCGACTAAAATGTCAGACTCTTTAACGAGTTTTTTGAGCAGTAACTGACCTTCGTTAGATTCTAAATCGATCGTAATGCTTCGTTTGTTAAGATTGTAGCTCCAGAAATGGAGACTTCGTTCAGGGTTCCGTTCGTTTTTGTAGAATGGTCCTATATCTCTAGTTTGGGCTCCACCTNGTGGCTCTATACGGATTACATCCGCACCCATATCTGCGAATGTCTTACAACAGAATTCACCTATTTCTTCGCCGATTTCAATTACCCGCAAATGACCNAGGGCTTTTTTNGATGAGTTGTGTGTTTCTTGCACCATACCTACCTCAAATAATAGAAATTGGACCATATAAATAACTAACTAATTTGCGATCCAAATATTTGCGAAAAGTTTACACAGCAAAAAGGAGTAATGCAATAAATAGATATTTTNATATAAAGTTGGNTTTTTNAAAAAATAGTGTATGTACTATGATTCCTTAAGGTATTNGTCTTAATTAACNGAACTATTAAAAATTACCAAAGGAAAATCNGTATATATATTCTGTATATATATAATGTCGCTATTTTACAGTTTGTACTTGACATCCGGGCGTATAGCGATTATATTTTNCCCTTGACTACCTCAATTTTTTTGAGGTTTGGCCGCTTTTTAGCAATAAATTGGATTCAAGGAGGAATACTTTATGTGGCCTAATCGACTAAAACCTATCTACTTGGTGGGTGTTTTGGTCATAATCGCTATGATCGCAGCTTTTGCGTGTAGTAGTGATGATGACGCTGATGACAGTAGTGATGCAGCTCCAGCTGCCGCTGCCGCATCTTCTGACACCGCCAAATCAACNGAGACTAAAGCAGCACCTGCNGCGAAAGCAGCAGCACCTGCAGCTAAAGCAGCTCCAGCTGCAGCTTCAAAAGAAGCTCCAGCAGCAGCTCAAGAAGCTAGCGGTTTGGGCAGCTTGGTCGGAGAGTTCGGCGGTCCAGAGATCGTTGGTGGAGTTAACAGTGGTAAAGACCTTACATGGGCAGGTTCAGTCACTGGTGAGTCCCCAGAATTCGCTCTTAAAGTTGAATCCGGCGACCTGCCACCTGTGGCAGAGCGTGTGGGTTCTGAGCCTATCGTAATTAAGCCTGTCGAAGAGACTGGTGCTTACGGTGGTAACTGGAGACGCGGATTTAATGGTCCTGCAGACTACTGGCTCGCACTAGTTTGCTGTTCCGGAATTGACACACTTCTCTATTTGGACGCTAATGACGTTCCAGGTCAGAGACTTGAAGTTAACTTCGCACAGTCATGGACTACTGAGAATGATTTCCGAAAGTGGACATTTGATCTTCGCGAAGGCCACAAGTGGTCTGATGGCGATCCATTTGACTCTGGAGACTTCATCTGGTGGTTCGAAAATGCTTTCAAAAACGACGAACTTCTTCCTGGTAAGCCAGTAAGATTCGCAGTTAATGGAAAGTTCGGTCATATTTCTGCACCTGACGCTCAGACCGTTGTGTTTGAGTGGGAAGATCCATTCCCTCTTTGGGGAGATCTAATCGCAGGTCCAACAGAGATTGGCTCGTTAGCACACCAGGGACGAAACTTGAATGCAACATGGGCTCCAGGTCATTACCTAGAGAACTACCATATTGACTTCAACCCTGACGCTGACAAAAATGCTCAGGACGAAGGTTATGAGACTTGGGTAAACCATTTGAAGGCGAAAGCNGCTTGGGGTGGAAACCCTGATCTTCCTTCCCTTACACCTTGGATTACTACCAAGCCTTACACTGACCCTCCATTCTGGGTATTAGAGCGTAACCCTTACTCTGTATGGGTTGATGACGCTGGTAACCAGTTACCATACATTTCGAAGGTTATCCTTCAGCAGTATGAGTCTCTTGAAATTCACGGCGCACGTGCAGTTGCAGGTGAGTATGACTTCCAGGGATCTCAGATGCTTATGGAGTCAATCCCAGCATTGCTGGAGAACTCCGAAGCTGGTAACTACCACGTTAGACTCTATCCAACAGACTTTGGTTCTGACTTCATNATTAAGGTCAACTTGACATATGCTCATCCAAATTGTGAGGACTGTCCTGGAGACCAGGTAATTGGCGACATTATGCGTGATATTCGTTTCCGTCGTGCATTATCTTTGTCCATTGAACGTCAAGAGCTAAATGAAATTTTCTGGTTAGGTGAAGCAGGCCGTTGTGGTTCTGTTGTACCTCCAGGATATAACCAGTACTATCCTGGTGACGAGAATGCACCAAAAGAGGTTTTCTCTGATGTAGATAACCCTGCCGGTGTAGGCGCTAATGCTAGCATTAACTATGAAAACCTCTGGTCTCCAGAGGCTGCAGACTATGCTGCTGCTAATAAGTTGCTAGACGAAGTCACCGTAAATGTTGATGGTCAAGAGCTTGGAATTCCAATGGTGGATGGCGTTAGAAACCATCCTGTTACCGGAGATCCTCTTGTTCTTAACGTAATCGTTCTTCCTGGCCAGCACTTTGCATTCCAGCGNGGTATGCAGGTTGTTGACAACCATTGGAAGAATATTGGTGTCCGAGTTGTCGTTCAGTTAGTCGAGCGNTCCCGCGCAGGTGACTACACCCGATCCAATGATTATCATCTTTGGGCTTGGAACAACGACGGTTCTGACAACATGTTTACTGCATCATGGCACGTGGTTGGTTACTATAATGGTGCCTCCACAATGGGTCCTCGTTTCGGTCAGTGGTATGGAAGTAATGGTACCGCTGGTGTCGAGCCTGGTCCTGACGTAAGTGGTGATCCTCATAAGGACCTAACCTATGTGAGAGAGATTTATGATCTCTATCGCTCCGGATATGGTTCTTTGGAGAACAAGCAGAACGGTAAAGACATTTGGGCCAAGTCCGCAGAGGGAGTTCACGTTATCTCCACCTGTGGTTTGAGCGCAGCTAACTGGGGTGTTGCGGTTGTGAATAACAACCTCGGAAACATTCCTGGCCGTGTTCACATCGGTCCTGATGCCAAGTTCTACGGACTTGCAAGGCCACAGACCTTCTTCTATAGGAACTTCAAAAAGTAAGTTCTTATAACCAAACAAACTAAACTCTTGGCTCTTCTTTAGTCGGGGGAGCCAAGAGATTAAATAAAGCGGCCCTTTATTTAGACATTACTGGTGCCTGAGCTGATTTTCTGCTCAGGCATTAGTTTTTAAAACTAATTTTCATATTGAGGTGGNAAAATGAATTGGAATTCTTCTTTTGACTTTGCAGGTCCCAAACAATTGGTCTTTGGGGTTGGTACAATTAATCGAATTGGTGAAATAGCTTCATCTATGGGGAGTAAATCTCCAATGATTGTTACTGATCCTGTTTTGTATAAAGTGGGCCTCACTTCTAGCGCAGAAGATTCATTAAAGAAAGCTGGATTGTCCACAACAATTTTTTCTGATATTACAACTGAGCCAACTGTTGCATCGGTTAATTCAGCAGTGGAAATGTATCGAGAGAATCAATGTGATTTGTTGATTGCAATCGGTGGTGGTAGCTCGATTGATAGCTCTAAAGCGATTTCTATTTTGCTTGGAAATGATGGGGAAATTACTGAATTCCAAGCACAAAGAACAGGATCTAATTGGACTGCAGCAAAACCGATTACTAGGATTGGTTCTGAAATTATTGCAGTTCCAACGACTAGTGGTACAGGCAGTGAAATGACAGGAGGGTCGGGAGTCAGAGATCCTAAAACTGGTATCAAAGGATGGGCAGGTTCTCCTTTGTTGAAACCTTCTGTAGCACTTTGTGATCCTGAGTTAAGTCTTTCAATGCCCGCTCACGTTACTGCAGATACCGGTACTGATGCATTTTCTCAAGGGCTTGAATGTATTTTAGTTACCAAGTTTAAACCCATTTCAGAATTATTAGCGTATGAANCTCTTGCTGTGATCAAGGAATTTTTGCCCAAAGCTTATGGGAATGGTTCAGATATTGAAGCACGCTCTGCAATGATGTGGGCTGCAACTACTGTCGGAATAGCATTTGGCAATGCGGGGTTAATTCACAATCACTCTTTTTCTGAGGTTTTAGGAGATGTGGTTGGTTTGTCGCATGGTAGAGCTCTCGGAATCATGTTGCCTCATTTCGTAGAATTTAATTTGCCTGCNTCTGTCTCGAAAATGGCTAAAGTTGCAAAAGTAATGGGCGAGGATACTAAAGGATTGTCTCAAAGAGAATCTGCTGAATTAGGCTTGCAATCAGTAATTGACTTGATGGAAGATATTGAAGTAGTNAATAAATTGAGTGATTATGGTGCGACTCAAGATCATTTAAATACTGCAGCTGATCGTATTTGGGATCAACATACTCCCAGGTCAATTCTTTCACCAAAAGGATTTAAGTCTAGAGACGAGATTTTGGGATTGATGCAAGCAGCATTTTAGGGTATGATGCTCCTAACTTAATCTAGCGATGAGGCATATCAATGGTTGGTTATATTATACGTAGATTTTTATTTGCGCTTCTTGTTGTCTGGGCTATATCTGTAATTTCTTTCTTTATAATTCAGCTCCCAAAAGGGGATTATATTGATTTTTATATTATTGAGTTAGAAACTAATGGTGGTCCAATTGGCCAGGAGGCCGCAGAGACACTGAGAATGCAATATGGATTGGAAAAGCCTATCCCCGTTCAGTATATTCGATGGATTGGACAGGTAGTGGCAGGGAATGGCGGCTATGCTTTTGAATATAGAAAGCCGGCGTTTGAAGTTATAGGTGATCGCATATGGCTTACGCTTGCGCTTACTGCTACTGCTGTGATTTTCACTTGGTTACTTGCAGTGCCTATTGGAATATATTCTGCGATGAGGCAATATTCAGTTGGTGACTATCTTGCGTCAACATTAGGATTTATGGGATTGGCGGTCCCNCCGTTTTTGTTAGCCTTGGTTATGATGTACTATTTCAAGGCTGTTTGGGCTTTGCCTGTTCCTATAGGAGGATTGTTCGCGGCTGAATACGCGGATACTGGCTGGACTCAAGCCAAGATTTTGAACATGTTATCTCACCTGTGGGTTCCTGCACTCATTGTTGCAATTGCTGGAACTGCTCAGCTTATTNGAGTACTAAGAGCAAATCTTTTAGATGAAATTCGAAAACCTTATGTTGTTACAGCTAGGGCTAAGGGGATGAGCGAATGGGGTATGATTATGAAGTATCCAGTTCGTGTAGCTATGAATCCTTTAGTNAGTACGATTGGTTATTTGCTGCCTACGTTGGTTTCTGGAAGTATCATCGTTGAAGTGGTAATGAATCTACCCACGATGGGACCACTGCTCCTTAAAGCTTTGCTTGCCCAGGATATGTTCCTTGCAGGTACTATAGTAATGTTAATCGGAATAATGACCGTGGTCGGCACATTTGCATCTGACCTATTGTTGGCGTGGATAGATCCACGTATCAGAGTGGAGCAGACTTAAGATGGCAGAACAAACACAAGAACAAACACAAGAATTATCTGAACAAATCGAAGAATCNCTTAGCANTCGCCGCGATGATAGTAATGTATATATTGCTTCTCAATGGCAGCTGATGTGGTGGAGATTAAGACGCCACAANCTTGCNATGGCTTCNCTTATTNTNCTNGCTGGATTTTANTTTATTTCGGCTTTCGCAGAGTTTTTTGCTTATACCCATCCTTTGTGGGCTGATGCTGATATTGCGGAGATACCTATTCAGCAGGTTCAGTGGTTTGATGGGTTGAAATTTGATCCATATGTTCACCCNATATCGTCNGAACGTAGTATAGCTACGAATTTTTTGCGCGTTTATACCAAAGANGAGTCTGTTAAAATCCGTCTCAATTGGTTTGGNCAAACTCCNNAGCCAGAAGGCTATGTTGCNGGAGATTATTGGGGATATGAATATAACTTTTTAGGGTTTATTCCAACNACCAGGCANTATNTNNCTCCTGANNNGGCNTATNCTGANTCNCCNGTNATGTATTGGNTTGGAACTGATGAACTTGGTAGAGACTTATGGTCTNGATTAATGCTTGCCACAAGGGTTTCTATGAGTATTGGTCTTATAGCNGTNGCNATAAGTATCATNCTNGGNGTGNTTTTGGGNGGNATTTCNGGNTTCTANGGAGGTTGGACAGACAATATAATNCANAGAATTGTNGAGGTTTTAAGATCCGTTCCAACGATTCCNCTNTGGATGGGATTNGCNGCNGCTGTACCCACGNGACTGGTCNGTTGTNAAGATGTACTTCGCNGTAACGGTTATAATATCCNTGNTAGGTTGGACTACTCTTTGTAGGGAAGTNCGTGGAAGATTCTTGTCACTNCGTGAGGAAGATTTTGTAATGGCGGCCGANTTGGCTGGCGCTNGTCGNATGAGGATTATCCTCAGNCATATGGTTCCTTCATTTTCCAGNCATATTATTGCNGCTGTNACTCTTTCAATTCCATTTATTATCATTGCCGAGACCTCACTAAGTTATCTCGGTTTGGGTATGCGTGAGCCAGGAATCAGTTGGGGTACGCTACTTTATCAGGCACAGAATATNACGTCAGTTGCGACNAGGCCTTGGATGTTNTTNCCTGGAGTCGCTGTGATTGTTGCGGTTCTGGCGTTTAATTTTCTTGGTGATGGTTTGCGAGATGCTGCCGACCCATACGGCTAGGAGATAAATATGACTACTGAAACTAATAATGCNATTNTGACNGTTAANAATNTNGCNACNCANTTTCCTCTNGANGAGGGTAATGTNGTNGCNGTTGATGGNGCNTCTTTTGANGTNCCNGCTGGTAAGACNNTTGGTATTGTNGGGGANTCGGGTTGNGGTAAGAGNGTTACNGCCAGATCGATTCTTGGNATNNTAGATGATCCGGGNCANATNGTNAGNGGAGAAATTTTNTATNATCNNGAAGNNAAAGATGGTNNTGAAGNTGAGNCGATTGATTTAGCTNNTTTAGATCCTGANAGTAAGGANTTNCGTTCTATNNGAGGNTCNGAGNTCTCATATATCTTTCAGGAGCCNATGACATCNTTTAGTCCNGTNCATACAATTGGNAATCAATTGATGGANGCNGTNCGNNTACATNGNGATGTTTCTAANTCTGANGCTAANGATATTGCTATTGACATGNTNANTCAGGTNGGTATTCCTNTGGCTGAACAANGNGTTAATCAATATTCATTTGANTTNAGCGGNGGNTTGAGNCAGNGNGCAATGATTGCAATGGCTCTNGCTAATGTNCCNCGATTNGTNATAGCNGANGAACCAACTACNGCNCTTGATGTNACNACTCAAGCTCAGATTCTTGATTTNATGNGNGGATTGCAAGAGCAATATGGNATGGGNATCATGATGATTACNCACGATTTGGGCGTAATTGCNGATATGTGTGAGGAAGTGGTTGTAATGTACTTNGGTAGNGNGGTNGAAAGAGGATCTGTGGATGAAATTTTCCANTCTCCTAAACATCCATATACNAAGGCNNTNTTGGAGTCAATTCCTCGNTTGAGAGGNGATNCGGGANCTCGATTNTCGACGATTGAAGGTTCGGTTCCTCATCCTTATGATAGACCTCCAGGATGTCCATTTAATACACGTTGCTCTGACTTTAAAGANGGANTTTGTAACGTTGCTGAGCCNCAGCTCGCTTCTGTGGANAGTAAAACTCTGCATGAGGTAAGTTGTTTCCTCTATCATGACGCCGAAGGGAGTCCAGTATAATGGCTGAAAATATAGATAATCTTCTAGAAGTTAAAAATTTACAAAAGTTTTTCCCTATTCAAAAGGGATTTCTTNGACAGACTATTGGCCACGTNCGTGCTGTCGATGATGTNAACTTGACGATNAAACGTGGTGAGACNTTAGGATTAGTTGGAGAAAGNGGTTGTGGTAANACAACAGTTTCTAGNTGTATTTTGCGAGCATTGGATCCAACTGGTGGAGAAGTNTTATATTCTGGNTTAGATGAGGCCGGANCNCCTNTTGACCAGATTGATGTTNCTACTTTANAACATGGTGATTTNAAACGCCTNAGNCGNGAAATGCAAATGATTTTCCAAGATCCNTTTTCCTCGTTAAATCCAAGAATGACTTTGATGGATATTGTTGGCGANCCTTTGTTGGTTAATGGAGTAGGTAATTCNTCAGAGAGAGAAGANCGAGTTGCTGAATTATTAGAGGTNGTGGGTTTGAGNACAGAGTATATGCGTCGNTANCCNCATGCTTTTAGTGGNGGTCAGAGGCAACGTATTGGNATTGCAAGAGCTTTGGCATTAAACCCTCAATTGGTTGTGGCTGATGAGCCNGTTTCTGCNTTGGATGTATCTGTACAAGCACAGGTTTTAAACTTGCTGATGGATTTACAGTCTCAATTAGGATTNACTTATCTTTTTGTTGCNCACGATTTAAGCGTTGTGCGNCACATTAGCGANAGNGTTGCAGTNATGTATGTTGGNAAGCTTGTTGAAGTTGCTCCAACAGATGAATTGTTTAGTTCTCCTAAACATCCTTATACTTCTGCGTTGTTGTCGGCNGTGCCAGAGCCAGATCCACGAGCTAGAATGAACAGNCAAATTCTTGAAGGAGAAGTTGCAAATCCTGCAAATCCTCCAGGAGGATGCTACTTCAATCCNCGNTGTGCTCACGCAACTGATCANTGTAGAACCGANACNCCTGTATTACGCGAGATATCTTCNGGTAGAATTGTTAGCTGTCATAGAGCNGAGGAATTAGANCTTCANGGAGTGTTGGACGACGTNCCTGCTTCTTAGNTTTAANCATCNTNNATAAAGTTTNAAAAAGTNCTNTTTNTATNGTTAGTTTGCTTTTATAACTTTTTNTATTNGTTTATAATTAGNNTNTGAAAGTTANTTAGGTGAATTAATTTGGAATTAAGTCGAGTNCAAAAAATCCGTACTGGTTTGNGGAANNTACCTCCATTNGCTCCNGANAGAGATGTTATTTCNTACAGNTTGATGCTNCTTAGNTCNGGNATTCTNGGAGGTTTTGTAGGTACTTCNATATATTTGATTGCTTCTTTGGTTTATTANTATCATAAGTGGACCTATCCATATTTGCCTAATCATCTTTATTTTATGGAAGCAGTTATTCAGGGTTTACCTGCGTTCATTATAGGTGCAGGGATAGCTATTTTGTTTGCTGNAATGNCTGCTCCTNCTACAATTGCTAGCCGNAACCCTTTNAAACAATTACTNAAATGGATTTNNGTAGGGTTTTCTTTNGCAATTGTTGCCCCATTTTTTAGTGGGTATTTTGGACCATTGGCTGANGTGACGTATGATTTACAACGCGGAGCTATTAGTTCTTCTGATTATTCGATAGGTGTTGGNAATGCATTAGCGAAGGGCGTGCATGCTGCATTCCAAAATGCCACATTTGGGCTTTTTACTAGTTTGTTNGGTGGTTTAGTTTGGGGTTTAGCCATGTTTGCAATAGATACNGCAGTTAATTTTAAAAACTTAATTATTTCGCGTTACTATCCGATNATTTTCNCATTAATTTTNTCNANAATTCTTTTTGTCATTGCGCAATTTGGTCCNGTTAGTTTTCTGAAAGAATTAGGATAAATTTCTTTTANGTCAGNTAAAANGATTAGNCTACTTTNCGGTTGATAAAATATTTCTTGCAATNATGAGTTTTTGGATTTCGGANGATCCNTCGTAAATTTCTGTAATTTTTGCGTCTCTGTANTACCTTTCTACAGGAGTGGGGCTAATATATCCTAATCCACCATGGATTTGTAAGGCAGTATTTGCNGATTTTACAGCTATTCTTGANCCAAACAGTTTTGCCATAGAGGCTTNTTTGATGAATGGTTTTTTGGAATCTCTNAGGNTTGCTGCCTNTAGTGTTAGTAGCCTGGCTGCTTCGATTTCTGTCGCNATATCGGCCAATTNCCATTGNATTCCCTGGAATTCGGATAGATTTTGCCCAAAAGCTTTTCTATTTTGAGTGTAATCTAGCGCAGCATCATATGCAGATTGAGCAATTCCTACACACTGTGCTGCTATTGAAATTCGACTTGCATTGAGAACATTCATAGTGTNTTTAAATCCATTTGATTCGTTACTGATTAGGTTTTCTTTAGGTACGAATACATTTTCGAAAACGATTTCTGCAATGCTAGANGCTCGAATTCCCATCTTTCCATGAATTGGATTAATGGTAATTCCNGGAGATTTAGAGTCCANAATTANTGCATTCACACCTTTAGANCTCAATTTTGGATCAATTGTAGCCATTACTANTATAGTAGANGCTTCTACGGCATTGGTAATGTAAGTTTTNCTTCCATTNATGATGAATCCATTTTTTTGGGGCTTCAAAGTAGTAATCATNCCNGCAGCATCACTTCCAGATACTGATTCTGTAAGAGCGAAAGCTCCGACNTTTGATCCACTGACNAGTCCTGGTAAGATTTCTTTTTTTTGGTTTTCAGAACCATACATNGAAATAAATCGACAACATAGAGATAAGTGAGCAATATAAATTGTACTNGTAGCAGCACAAGCNCTTGCTAATTGCTCAACAACAATTGATTGNTGACGTGCTGTTCCNCCACTACCTCCATATTTTGGNGATATTTCNAGNCCAAGAAGNCCAAGAGTAGCTATATCATGAAAATTTTCGGAGGGGAACTTTTCATTTTGGTCAAAATCGGATGCNCTAGGNGCAATTTTTGATANTGAGAATTCTNGAACAGTNTTTTGAAGCATTAGCTCTTCTTCATTTAAAAAAATTTCACTCATTATTTTTCTCGCTAAATCAACTTCTTNGTATCAGAAGTNTAAGTTTGTATTTCAAGNGTGTCAAATNTGATTTNTCATTTACTAATAACAGCTAATTTGTTCTAGAAGTAATGGATTCTTGATGATATAATAATTTTCAGATCATAAGTTTCAATTTTAAAATGTTTAAGGTTAAAAATGGTAGAGAATCGTATAGTATCTGCTGTGAAGCAAGATGGTGATCATCGAATTGATACTAGTTTGAGACCCAAAACTTTGTCTCATTATGTTGGTCAGCAGGCACTCAAAGACAATTTAGAAATTTCTATCAAAGCTGCTCAACATCGGGGNGAACCTTTGGATCATGTTTTGCTATATGGGCCACCTGGTTTGGGTAAAACAACTTTGGCNAATATTTTGGCAACTGAGATGGGAGTACGAATTAAAACAACTTCTGGGCCTGCTATAGAACGTGCTGGNGATATGGTTGCGATTCTTACNCAACTTCAAAAAGATGAAATNTTNTTTATTGATGAAGTCCATCGNTTAAGTAGAGTGGTTGAGGAAGTACTTTATCCTGCGATGGAGGATTTNTTTGTTTCGTGGGTNGTGGACAAAGGTCTNAAGGCTAGAAGNATGAATTTGAGCTTAAGACCTTTTACNTTAATTGGAGCGACTACACGTTATGGTATGGTNAGCTCTCCTCTNAGGGATCGTTTTGGNTCAGTTCATAGACTAGAGTTCTATGATGAAGAATCNATGAGTACAATCGTTGAACGTTCTGCATCTATNCTTGGNATTGAAGCCAAGTCNGATGGNATATNCCATATCGCTAAACGTTCTAGAGGTACGCCTAGGATTGCCAATAGACTACTTCGAAGAGTCAGAGATTATGCTCAGGTAGTTGCTGATAATGTTATTACTGCTGATGTTGCAAATGAAGCATTATCTAAACTAGGTGTTGATTCATTAGGTTTAGATAATATAGACCGAAAGATGTTGAGCTCTATTGTAGAGAAGTTTTCGGGAGGGCCAGTGGGAATTGATACTGTTGCAGCAAGCATTAATGAAGATTCAGATACTCTAGAAGAAGTTTATGAACCTTTCCTTATTCAACTAGGATTTCTTGANCGTACATCTAGGGGAAGGGTTGCCACNCCACTTGCATATGAACATTTAGGTGTTGATTTTACTAAATCGANGGGTGATTCTAGTCAGCAATTAATGTTNTGAAAATTTATGCTGGTTGATCCTCAAATGNTTCATAATNCATTTGGTACANTTTTGAATATATCCCNGGNTTTTGNAGTAATTCTTCGTGAGTGCCGGATTNATTAATTTCTCCATCATTGACTACCAAAATTTTGTCTGAGNCTCTNATAGTTGATAGTCTATGAGCGATAANTATAGCAGTTCNNCCNTTGAGTACTNGTTGCATAGCTTTTTGAATCATCATTTCAGAGATGCTATCAATGCTTGCAGTTGCTTCGTCCAATATCAAAATTGCTGGATTTGCAGCTATGGCTCTAGCGAAACTAATTAATTGCCTTTGACCCAGACTTAAATTCACTCCTCTTTCAGCAACTTCTGTGTAATANCCATTAGGTAAATCTTTTATAAATTCGTGAGCACCGACCGATTTGGCNGNANAAATTNCTTGTTCATGNGATAGGTCTATGTGATTGTATTTTATATTTTCTGCGATAGTTCCAGAGAAAAGATAGGGTTCTTGTAGTACCATGCTCATTTGAGACACTANTGAATTCCGTGTTACATNTCTGATATCAGTTCCATCTATTTTGATAGAACCCCGTCCTATTTGGACATCGTAGAATCTTTGGAGTAGAGCAACTATTGTGGTTTTCCCTGCNCCNGTTGGCCCCACTATTGCTACCGTTTNACCAGNTTTAACATTAAAAGATATATTTTTTAAAACNTCTTCTCCATTGAGGTAGTTAAAANTGACATGGTCGAATTCAATATTTCCGGAAATTTTNTGNATGGGNNNTGNATTTTCTGANTCAATTAAGTCGGGTTTNACATCTAATGTTTGGAAAATTCTTTGACCTGATGCCATGGATCGCTGNAATTGAGTATATTGCATTGTCAGATTACGTATAGGATCGAAAAAACGCTGAATATATAGAATAAATGTTACGAACAAAGCANTACTTGCTATCTCTCCATTGTTAACCATTCCAATCCCAAAGAAAATNACNAGTCCAATAGATAANGCAGTTAATATNTCTACTATTGGGACCATGAATGCCATCATTTTGCCAGTAAAAAGGTTTGAGTTNAGATGGTNTNGATTTTTNCNATTAAAAATTGAAAAGTTTTTNGGTTCTCTGTTCATTGCCTGTACAACTCGAACACCAGTGATATTTTCGTTCAAGTATGCATTNAAAATTGCTGAAGCTTTTCTTACTCCGATAAATGCCCTAACAGCAATTGGTTGCCAAAAAATCATTATANATACTAGAANTGGNAATACTGACATTGATATCAGACCAAGTTTGAAATTCAAAGTCATCATTACAATCACTATACCGATNAATCCAAGTAAATCTGCTAAAGTCATGATAGCTATTGAAACAAATTCNTGAAGTTGNTATACGTCTCCCTGAACACGTGACATCATTACGCCTACTTCNGTGCGNTCATAAAAACTNAGAGATAACCTATGGAGGTGTTTAAACATTGTTTTTCTAAGGTCGTATAACATNCCTTGACCGATTTTAGCCATCATGGTTTGTTGTATTTTNTTTGATGTAAAGTTCAANANCGCTGCNGAAACCAATGCTNNAAACCACATGGTAAGNGAATCTAAATCTCCNCTNCCNACGGCTGTTAATCCTTTTCCGATGATAAATGGGACGGAGACCATNCTAGANGTGAAAACTAACATTGCNAGAATGGCAAAGGTTGTATANTTTTTATAAGGTTTNATAAATGGGANTANGCGTAAAATTACACTTTTATCATATGCGGATCCGAAGACTGATTCGCTATCAGAATTTTGCCCTGTAGATCCTCTNCCCATNAGGCTTCCACGATTCATCATTATCTAAATCCTCANTTTANNATCGGACAAATCATCTTTTGAAATGTCTAACATTACATCGTTTTGAGGTTTTAGTTGNAGGTTATANATTTCTTCATATAACCCTCCCTCTTGAATTAATGANTCATGTTTACCCTTAGCAANTATTGCACCTTTATCCATTACAAATATTTGATCAGCATTACGGATTGTGCTNAATCTATGAGCTATTACGAATGTAGTCCTACCTNTCATGACATTCTTCATTGCGTTTAGAATTAGACGTTCAGTGTTTGTGTCGACACTTGCAGTCGANTCATCAAGTANTAATATGGGAGGATCAAGAACTATTGCNCTAGCGATAGCTAATCTTTGCCTTTGTCCNCCCGAAAGATTGACTCCTCTTTCACTTAACATTGTTTCGTAGCCATCTGGTAATGTCTCAATAAAATCATGTAGTTGTGCCAATTTGGCTGCATTTACAATAGATTCCATACTTGCACTGGGANCACCATANGCAATATTTTCTTTGATTGAATCAGTAAAAATAAAAATGTCTTGTTGTACAATTCCAATGTTATGNCGNAGATCGGAAATCTTGAAATTCTTAATATCGTATCCGTCGATTTTGATTTTTCCATCGATAGGATCGTAAAATCGAGTTAGTAAACTTACCAATGTACTTTTCCCACTTCCAGGAGTTCCAATTAATGCAATAANGTCCCCTNNTGTAACAGTGAAATNAAGTCCTTTNAGAGCTTGNGAATTGNCTGAAGTATCATAACTAAANGAAACATTTTCAAATTGNACTTCGCCTGAAATNTTNTCAAANTTGAGGGGTTTACTNGTTTCTTTNACTTCAGATTCTGTATCAATAATTTCATAAATTCTTCCGCCTGCGGAAGTAGCACGTGCAGTTGANGCTACTATGAATCCAAGCATGCGAATTGGTATNGAGAGTAGNTGCATGTAGAACAAGAATTTGGTTAGGTCGCCCAGAGANAATGTTTCCCCAATAACACTACGACCGCCAAAGATCAAAATTATTGCAAGNGANANCATGAATACAAATATCATAAATGACATGTTGGTAGCNCGAACATATTCNACTTTAATCATTTCAGNTGCAACTTTTTTACTGCCTNCATCTAATTGTTTTAATTCATGTNCTTCTGCGCCAAATGCTTTCACTACTCTCATACCAGTTAATGTTTCTTGAAGAGTAGTACTNAATTCNCCCATTCGTTCTTGAACGGATGTCCANAGGATACGCATTTTTAGTCGNGCGAATATGGANTGGATTGCAACTANTGGCATAAATGCTATAGATAANAGACCAAGTTTTGTATCCATATTTATTAATATTATTGCAACAGTTACAAACATTATNAAAAAATATGGNCCTCTTATTAATCCAATTGAAATAAACATACGGATGTTTTCCACNTCCGTGATTGCTCGNGACATTAAATTGCCTGTGTGAGATTTNTCATGGAATGNCAGACTCAACTTTTGGANCCTNTNAAAAAATTGATTNCTGANTTCATATACAGCAAGTTGAGAGACAGATTCGCTGAAANATTGTTGGCCAAATCCGAAGATTCCTCTTANAGTACTTAGTCCTATAATNATTCCGGATANGGTAAGGATNTTTGTGGTACTAAGAGATACNCCGNCATCCAATGATTCNGCGATAGAATCAATTGTGTTNCCAAANACTTCGGGNAGAAGAAGATATGCTGCNGCTGAAGCAATCATACTTACGTATGCAGCAGTNATATGAANCTTATTTTTGAATGCTATCTTAATTATTCTAAGAATTATNTTCATTATTATTAATGCTCANTANNAGTATCAATTTTTNTATGGAAAAATACAATACTTTGGCTATAGAATAATTTGNAATATNATATGGAAATAAAATGCACATAGANTCANATCGATTAGATAATAAAGTGATGCCATTTGAAGTTCGCCCGATGATTTCTGGTGATATCAAAGCAGTTAATATGATTGAGAANAANGCTTTGTCACCACTTGTATCCCCAACTTCGTTTTCAAGGGAGTTGAGGAATCCACGTGCAAGATATTTGATTGCTNATATTGTTGAAGCGAAAGTAGGTGATCACGATNAGATCCAAAATTCCAATTCGCCTAATTTTCCTTTCGTAAAAAAAATTTGGGATAAAACTAGAGATTTATTTGATAAAAAACTAAAAATTAAAAATAATAATCAGTCTATTGCAGGGTATATTGGTACGTGGTTCGCTGCAGATGAAGCTCATATTATTTCTGTTGCNGTTCATAGTCGNTTTAGAGGTATAGGAGTGGGTGAGCTTCTTTTGNTCTCAGGAATAGAACAGGCTTCAGCTTTNGGTGCNGAAAAAATTAGCTTAGAGGTTAGAGTTTCTAATTTTATAGCTCAAAATCTTTATAAAAAATATGGATTCAAAATTGCGAATACNAGACAGGGATATTATATTGATAATCGTGAAGANGCCTATACTATGATTCGAAGTGAATCCGAAAAGATGTNTTTGAAACAATTNTCTGACGAACATACCCGTAAGTGGGGGAAAACNAATAGAAGATATTGTTAGTTTTGATTTGTATTTGATAANTCTCTCAATATGTCAAACGGATATATACCAGTGTAATGCCCGTCACTCCATAAAAATTGNACCGCATACCGNCCAACAAACAAAAAATCTTCTGCCTTNATGTCTTGGGGAACTGAATCAGGATCTAATAATTTTTTGTTTGTAAGTTCTTCAACACAATGTGCGCAACCACAACTCAATCTTAGGAATCGGTGATCTAACATAGTNTCTTCNCTGTCAGACCANACTAATCTAATGCCATTTTCTCTTATGTCTACTTCAATAACTGCCATTTTACCATTCACGAATATCTACAAAATGACCTTCAATAGCNGCGGCCGCGGCCATTTGAGGNCTTACAAGGTGNGTTCGGCCACCCTTNCCTTGCCGGCCNTCAAAATTTCTATTAGAAGTAGAGGCACATCTTTCNCCNGGATCTAGTGTGTCAGGATTCATNCCTAGGCACATTGAACATCCTGCTTCTCTCCAGTCAAATCCGGCTTGTTTGAAAATNGAATCNATGCCTTCAGCTTCAGCTTCAGTTTTTACNTGTGATGANCCTGGAACNACCATTGCATATACAGAATCNTTGACTTTACGNCCAGCAACTATTTCAGCTGCTGCACGAAGATCAGATAGTCNNGCATTTGTACANGATCCAATGAATACNCGGTCAAGTTTGATGTCTTGGATTTTAGTTTCTGGTTTTAGTCCCATGTACTCTAGAGCTCTTTTAGTAGACTCTCTATCTGCAGGATCGGAAAAGGAGTTATNAGATGGTACTTGACCAGTTATTCCAGTNACCATTCCAGGGTTGGTTCCCCANGTTACAAAAGGTTCCAAATCATTTGAATCTATTTCAATAGTTGAGTCAAAAACTGCTTCAGGATCAGAAGTTAATTGANTCCATGATTCGACGGCAAGGTCGAAATCGTTTCCAGAAGGAGCTTCNGGCCTACCGCGTAAATATTCAAAGGTTGTTTGGTCTGGNGCAATCATTCCTGCTCTAGCTCCAGCTTCTATTGACATATTACAGATNGTCATCCTTTCGTCCATTGAAAGTGATTTAATAGCTTCTCCACTNTATTCAATAGCGTATCCAGTAGCNCCGGCAACACCGATCCTTCCAATTATTCCTAGAATTACATCTTTTGCAGTTACACCAAATGGCAATGGGCCATTNAATTTTATTTGCATTGTTTTGGGTTGAAATTGTCTTAGNGTTTGCGTTGCAAGGACGTGTTCAACTTCAGATGTTCCAATTCCCATNGCAAATGCACCAAATGCACCATGAGTTGATGTATGNCTATCGCCGCANACAATGATTTTGCCTGGTTGNGTTAAGCCTTGNTCTGGTCCAATCACATGCACAATTCCTTGCCTTTTATCATGCATCCCGTAAATGGGTACATCGAAGTCATCACAATTTTGATTTAGGGTCTCTATTTGTTGCTTGGCAATTGAGTCAGTTATTGGGAGTCGACCTGGTGAAGTAGGGACGTTGTGGTCGGCAGTAGCAATGGTTAGATCAGGACGTCTCACCTTTCTGTTAGATGTTCGGAGTCCTTCAAATGCTTGCGCTGAAGTGACTTCATGAACTAGATGAAGNTCCACATACAGTATCGATGGTTGCCCTTCTTCTTGGTATATTACATGAGAATCCCAGATTTTCTGGAACATAGTTTTCGGCATAATAATCCTCTAAAGTCTTTGATTAATTTAAGCAAGATTNTTTCAATTAGTGCAAAAATTATATCACGGTAATAGTTAAAGATTGTTAGTGGGGGTTAGAATTTTCGNTAGTTCTTGAATTCTCCGTTGCAATTAAACGATTTAGTGCATTCATATAAGCTTTAGCACTAGCTACGATAATGTCTGTATCAGATCCTCTACCGACGTAAACTTTTCCATCTTTTTCAATTCGGATTGTAACATCTCCTAAGGCATCTATCCCCTCTGTCACAGCATCCACTCGAAATTCAGTCAGTTTGTTGGGCACTTTGATTATACGATTTATTGCCATATATACAGCATCNACAGGTCCGGTACCAGTGGCGGCATCGGTGTGCTTATTATTATCTTTATCCGTTAGGGTTACNGTCGCAGTTGGAATTTGGTGATCGCCGCACGAGACTTGTACCTGTTCAAGAGAAAATATGGTGGGTATTTCAGATGTTCTTCGATGATTTGACATTAGTGCTACTAAATCTGCATCGGTGACTTCCCTTTTTCGATCGGCTAAGTTTTTAAAAGATTCAAAAGTTTCATTTAATTCATCTTGTTCAAGTGTATAGCCGAGATCTGATAGCCTTGAGCGNAATCCTGCCCTTCCGCTTAATTTACCAAGTACTAACGTATTACTTGGCCATCCAATCGATTTAGGATCCATAATTTCAAAGGTACTTCTTTCTTTGAGTACTCCGTCTTGNTGAATTCCTGACGCATGACGAAATGCATTAGCTCCTACGATTGCTTTGTTGGGTTGAATAGGAAATCCAGTAATATCACTAACTAGTCGGCTAGTACGATATATTTGCTGAGTATCAACTTTCGTGTTAACTCCATATAAATCTTTTCTGGTTTCAATTGCCATAATTATTTCTTCCAGCGCTGCGTTGCCTGCACGTTCTCCAAGTCCATTCATACAGCCTTCTACNTGTCTAACTCCAACTGTAATAGCGGCTAAGCTATTACCAACTGCTTGNCCTAAATCATTATGACAGTGAACACTTAGAGTAGCTTGATCAATATTTGGTACATTCTGTTGAATTAGTTCAATTCTTTTAGTAAATTCCCATGGCATTATGTATCCGACTGTATCAGGTATATTAATTGTTGTNGCACCGGCCTTTATTGCAGCTTCAATTAGCGCATAAAGGTATTCCATATCTGTCCTGCTTGCATCCATTGGAGAAAATTCTACATCTTCACAGTATCCTTTAGCTCTTTCAACTGATGATATTGATTGCTCTAGGACTTTTTCAGGATCACTTTTTAATTGGTGCATTACTTGAATGTCTGAACTGGGAATAAAGACGTGGATTCTGGGTTTTTCTGCTTCCTTTATGGCTTCCCATGCTTGATCAATATCATTTGAAACACAACGTGCAAGGGATGCAATTATTGGAGATCGGACTTCTTGAACGATTTCTTTTACAGCCTCAAAATCTCCGGGAGAACTTGCAGCGAAACCAGCTTCAATTACATCAACTCCCAATCTTTCNAATTGTTTTGCGATTTCNAGTTTTTCTAGGGTTGTTAGTCCTATTCCTGCAGATTGTTCACCATCCCTAAGAGTGGTATCGAATATAATTACATTATTATCTTTTGGCATTTTATCTCCTTATTAATTTGAGATTAGTTTTTTCCCATTTAGCCACAGATTAGACTTATCAAGAAAAGCATTTGTTGCCCTCCTTCAACATTCGACTCTGAAGATTCGANTTTTTTTGTGAGATTTTCTTTAGTTTTTGGATCACAAATCATTTCAAAAACTTTTTCGATATCTATTTCCATTTGATTAATCTCAGGNANATTCTTTTCAGANGTTTTTTGTGCATTAATTAGTTGAATTTGTTTTTGAAGTTCCAATATTTGTGTTTCTAGTGTTAAGAGATTGGATGCTAATTCNATATTGGATTNTTCAATTCTCTCAACGCGTTCATGCGTTGCGGTTTTCAGGTTAGATATGTCTTGTAAAATTTGATTATTTGACTCAGTTTTATTGCATCCAGCAAGCAAGCAAATGACTGCTAGTAAAATTAAACTTTGCAAAAATATTTTTCTAAAAGACAATATTTCCCCTAAAATAATTTATTCAGGATCATTTAAGAATGACATCATCCCCCTTAGGTCTTTACCGATTTTTTCAATTGGATGTGACTTGTTTTCTTCACGTAATTCAGTGAATCTTGGTCTGCCTTCATCGTTTTCAGCAATCCATCTGCGAGCNAATGAACCGTCTTGGATTTGATCAAGGACCTTTTTCATGTTTTCTTTAACATGCTCATCTACAACNGCAGGACCACTAACATAATCCCCGAATTCTGCTGTATCACTTACTGAATATCNCATATATTCCATNCCNCCTTGGTACAGAAGGTCTACGATCAATTTCANCTCATGCATNCATTCAAAATATGCAGATTCAGGTTGNTATCCTGCNTCNATCAGAGTTTCAAATGCTGCTTTGATTAGAGCTGTTACTCCNCCACATAGTACAGATTGTTCACCAAATAGATCCGTCTCAGTTTCTTCCTTAAAAGTGGTTGTTAAAACTCCTGCTCTTGTACATCCAATTCCATGAGCGTAGGCTAGTCCGACATCGGAAGCAATCCCTGAAGAATCTTGGTGAATTGCCAAAAGTCCTGGAACTCCAGAATCNCGAGTGAATACCTGTCTNACTCTGTGCCCTGGTGCTTTTGGGGCAACCATTACTACATCTACACCTTCAGGAGGTGTTATTAATCCATAGTGGATACTGAATCCATGAGCAAACATCAGAGTATTNCCAGGAAGAAGATTAGGNAANACATCTTCAGAATATATTTGACCCATTAGGTGGTCAGGAACTAACATCATTATGATGTCTGCATTTTTGCACGCTTCAGCAGATTCCATNACTTNTAATCCGTCTNCCTCAGCTTTTTTGATACTACTACTTCCTTTGTAGAGGCCTACTATNACNTTATGACCACTTTCTTGCAGGTTTAATGCNTGAGCATGTCCCTGACTTCCATATCCAAGNATGGCTATTTTTTTCCCTTCTAATTTAGTTGGATCTGCATCTGNTGCATAATATATTGTTGCTGCCATTTTTTATGTTTCCCCCTTTAATTTATGTTNGTTCAAACGCTTCCACTGCCTGCATGGAGTCTTCTTCTTGTTTCGGCAGCATTAGATAATGTTGTNTTTGATCGTTCTCGTGAACGTCGAATTGCTATGCTGCCAGTTCGCATTAATTCAANGATTCCAAAATCTTCAAGAAGATGTGTAATCGAATCTACTTTGTCATCATCACCTACAACTTCTAGTANTAACGAATCATGATCCACATCTACAATATTGGCACGNAAAATATTTGCAATATGTATTATTTCGTCCCTAGTTTCAGCAGTGACTTTAACTTTNATCAAGGCTAATTCTCGAATCAAATTNTTACCGGTTGATAAATCTGTTACACGGATTACATCAATTAGCTTGTGCAGATTTTTTACAGCTTGTTCTACAACTGCANTATCTCCTTCAACNACAAATGTCATTCGAGAAAGATTAGGCTTTTCGCTATTTCCTACAGCAAGGCTATAAATATTAAATCCCCTTCTCCGGAACATTGAGGATATACGATTTAAGACTCCAGGTTTGTCTTCAACCAAAGCAGAGATTGTATGTCTACTAATGTTTTCAGAATTTGTCATTATAGAGTCTCCTTGTTTACGGGTTCCTCGATCAATTCATTAATTGACATGCCGGCNGGAATCATAGGATATACATTGTCTTCTTGCTCAACCACAAAATCTATAAGAGNNGGTCCACTGTGTGCGAGCGCTTTTGCAATTGTGGTATTAACATCAGACTTCTNTGATACTCTCCAAGAAGGCATTCCAAATGCTTCTGCCAGCTTCACAAAATCTGGATTTTGTGAATATATTGTNGAGAAGTAATTTTGATCATAGAATAATTCTTGCCATTGGCGAACCATTCCCAAACTATTATTGTTCATGATAGCGAATTTTACTGGAATGTTGTTTTCTACAATTGTAGCNAGTTCATACATCGTCATTTGGAATCCACCATCACCACATATGGACCAAACTGTACGGTCAGGACTACCGACCTGAGCACCCATTGCTGCTGGAACTTCATATCCCATTGCNCCAGATCCAGAAGATGAAATAAATGAATTAGGNTTTTTGAATGGGTAATATTGAGCAGCCCACATTTGATGTTGNCCTACTCCGGTAACAATTATTGCATCACCATTNGTAGCNTTGGATATTTCGTCAATTACAAATTTCATTTGCAATGATTTTGGTTTCTGAGGATCGGANAATGGATGTTCTCGTTTCAAAGTATCGATGCGTTCTAGCCAAGGCCCATGTGTCTTTTTAGAGACATCATTTCGTATAGCACTAATAACAGTTTTCANGTCACCAACGATTGGNACATCTACATTGATGATTTTGCCAATCTCTGAAGGATCGATGTCNACATGTATTTTTTTGGAATTTCTTGCAAACATTGAAGTATTTCCAGTGATACGGTCATCAAAACGGGTTCCAAGTCCTATAATTAGGTCTGCTTCTTCTAGTGCGAGACTNGCATATGCCATTCCATGCATTCCTGGCCATCCTCCATACAAGATATGGTTACTGGGGAAGTTGCTTACACCCATTAGCGTGTTGATTACAGGGATTTGGGCTTTTTCAGCTAACTCTAACAATTCGTTTTGAGCTTTTGAAATTAGAACNCCGTGTCCAGCAAGGATTACAGGTTTTTGAGCATGTTCAATTAGTTGTACTGCACGTTTAATTTGTTTTGGATGAGGATTAATATTTGGTCTATATCCAGGAAGGTCAGGAATTTCGGGATACTCAAATTCNGTAATTTCTGTAAAAATATCTTTTGGGATATCAATATGTACGGGACCTGGTCGTCCTGTATTTGCAATATGAAATGCTTCGTTGATGGTTTCGGCAATTTCATCAACTTCCATGACTAGATAGTTGTGTTTAGTTACAGGGAGAGAAATTCCCTGAATATCACATTCTTGGAATGCATCTGATCCAATAGCAGCTCTACCAACTTGCCCTGTAATTAAAACCATTGGTATTGAATCCATATATGCGGACATCATTCCGGTGATTAAATTTGTAGCNCCTGGNCCAGACGTGGCCCAGGCTACTCCAGGTTTTCCTGTAACTCTGGCATATCCATCTGCAGCATGTGCCGCACCCTGCTCATGTCGTACAAGTATATGTTTTAGTTGNGGGAAGTGAGATAANGTTTGATAGAGTGGCAATATCGCTCCTCCAGGAAGACCAAAAATTGTATCTACTCCTTCCCTTATGAGGCTTTCGCAAACTATTTGACCGCCTGTCAATTTCATTGTATTTACCTTTCTTTTTGGTNATGGTATTTACTACCATTTGATTTANAAATAAAAAATCCCGCCCAATTTAAGGGACGGGAATTAAATCTCGCGGTACCACCCTAATTAGTCGATTTAACGACTCACTCGGATTTATAACGGAACTATCCGCCCGACCCTAGCTAAAAATTGATTAAAGTACAAATTGCGCAGGCAGCGACATANATGTTGCTAATTCCTGCGTCATTTGTGCCTCCTATTNAGTTTCAGATCGAGTGCTCCAGGGCGAGTTCCCAATATCTAATCGTCGATTCACAGCATCCATCGACTCTCTTTAGATTGACTTGATTGGTACTACTCCCTATCATTGCATCAATATTTTTATTAATNNTATTAGATTTTCAAAATNCTGTCAATACTTAAATGTCTCTAACCCCCTTGTTTTTCAGCTTGAAGTAATACAAAATTATAAATTGTTTGGANCNTTANAGGATTGATTTATGGATGAAATAATTGAGATTTCAAATCTAACTAAACACTACGGGGAAACCGTGGCAGTAAANGAAGTGGAATTCTCTGTCCCACGTGGGGAAATATTTGGATATTTGGGNCCCAATGGGGCTGGGAAAACCACAACAATTCGAATGATTATGAATTTTCTGAAACCAACCAGTGGTGAAATAAGAGTTTTTGGTATGGATTCATCAAAAGAGTACCCTCAAATCCATAAACGAATTGGATATATGAATAGTGATATGAAACTTTATGAGCATTTGACGGGAAATGAAATGCTTTTATTTTTGTCNAATCTAAGGGCAGGAGTTTATAAGGACAATGTGGAACGATTATCTCAAAAATTAGACATAGATTTATCACTTCAAATNCGAAATTTATCTCGTGGNAATAAGCAGAAAATTGCTTTGATTCAGGCATTTATGCACCGTCCTGAATTAATTATTTTAGATGAGCCATCCACTGGTTTGGATCCGTTAATGCAGCAACAATTTAACGANATTGTTAAAGAATCTGTTTCAGATGGAAGTACAGTATTTTTNTCTTCTCATATTTTGCCTGAAGTTGAGGTATTATGCGACCGAGTTGCAATAATTAAAGACGGNTTTTTAATAACAGAGGAGCGAGTANATGTNCTTAAAAAGAATTCTGTGCAAAAATTTGAAATCATATTCTCTGTAAACCCTCCCGAAAACATTTTTCAACAGGTTCAAGGAATTTCAAATATTTCAATTGATCANAAAGTGGTCACCTGTTCTCTNATTGGAGCAATTGATCCTTTAATCAAAGAAGCNGCAAATTTTGANGTGGAAGCATTTAAAAGTTTTNAAACTGATTTGGAGGATATTTTCTTGTCCTACTACAAGGNTTCTGAGTGAAAATNATGATAGGNAAGTTCTTGTTAAATAATATTTTTTTAAAATCTCTAAGAGACTACTTAAAATCTTTTTCTTGGTGGAGTCTGGGATTATTTTTAACGGTAATTATGATCATGGCGATTTATCCTACTATGAAGGATGCCCAAGGTTTGAATGATTTTTTAGCATCNATGCCCAAGGAAATGATAAATTTATGGGTTCAGAATGTAGAAGATGCAGATATTACTTCTCCTGAAGGATTTTTAAATGCTGAATTATTTACAGTAATNTTGCCTGTAATTTTTATAATTTTTGCAATTAATATTGGAAAAGGAGCAGTGTCTGGCGAAGAATCATCTGGGACTTTAGAAATGGTACTTTCGAATCCCGTATCAAGAGTAAGCTTTTTAATTCAAAAAATTTATTCTTTGTTATTTCTTGTGATTTCTCTTGGGTTTATTTTGGCCATTTCTGGATATTTTGGNATGACGATATTTGATATTGAATTGGCTAAGGGAAACTTTTTTTGGGCATGNACTAGTCTAGTATTGCTGGGGTTACTTTTTGGTTCAATTTCGTTGTTTTTAGGTTCTTATTTTGGACGGTCTATGATTGCAGTTTCTGTATCTGCTTCAATTGCACTATTAGCGTATTTGATAAATGCTCTAGTGCCTCTGGTTGAAGGGGTTAAATGGATGCAACAAGGCTCTCCATTTTATTGGTACTTTGGGCATGATCCATTAAGGAATGGGATTGATTTTGCTCATCTATCCATGTTTGCGGTAACGATTGCCGTATTATTTATTCTGGCAATATATTTTTTCAAGGATCGAGATCTGAGAGTATGATTTTNTTTGATAGTATCGGGGCGTAGCGCAGCGGTAGCGTGCCACGTTCGGGACGTGGAGGTCGCTGGTTCAAATCCAGTCGCCCCGACCATTACTTATTAATCCCAAGGCATTGAAAAAGATGGAAGATTCTTATAGCGNGACATTTTGATAGAAATTGTGGAACCGCATCCTGGATNTAAATTGACTCTAAATGAGGAGNCTTCAACATCGATTGATTCACCATTACTACTAGCATTGATTATCTGNTGTTCTCCGTAAGCTCCACCTTGAATGATTAATGTCTTGTGTTTNGAAGGGTTTAAGTTGATTAATGTCACAGAAGTATTTTCTTTATCCATCGAAGTCACAAGAGCTGAAACATCTTCAGGAATTCCTGCCCTTTGATTTTCNGGNTCAAAATAACGTAGCCGGCAATGTAATGGAGCACCNTCTCTTCCAGTTGGTAAGCCACCTAGCATTAATTGAATCAGAGAATCAGTTGCTGCAGGATTTGTNAAGTTCATATCATCTGACATGCGAGTATCTGGAGAGGATGAGTCGGCAAANACCTCTGCCATACGCTCCCTTACTTTTNCAAGATCTTCTATTAATGCAGATTCTGGGTAGTTTTGGTTGCTACCCTTTAAAAATTTGATCCAGGGATCNGATGATACTCTCTGCAAATCTTTTTCTTCCATAGTGCAATAGGCTACCAACCTGGTCCCAGGATGGTTTTGACCACCCATGCCCTCTGAAAATCTTTCCTCTGAGTATGCATACCATCCTTCATTATCTTCGTAGTTTCCGTACATGTGAGGNTACTGAGTTTTACCATTAATTTCTTTGGAGTGNGTATCAACTTGATCGATCATGTCTCCCCAAATCCGTACATATTTCATGTCTCCAGTCATTAGTAGGGCGTTTGCGAATCCCCAAGGAGTTCNAGATTGGAATGAAGGCCGATGCGCCATTTGTTTTGCAGCNGGATCCCANACGGTGAAATTCCATCCGTATACTCCACCGTACCAGTTACCATTACANTCACCACCAAGGGTACCATCTAGTCCNATATTGGTNGGGACAATTCCATTATTTTGTTCTGTCCATTGGACCCAATTATCNATATATCTCAATATCCAATCACGATATTTTGCTTCGCCTGTCAAGGCAAATGCATTTAACGCTAAGACNGTTGCACTTAAATTTAANGGGTGNTCTCCAGCTACATCAGTATAGGGGTCAAAATGTTCTACCATCATTTCATAACTGGTTTCCTTGTGATTAGGCTTGAAGCGTCCCTCAAGTTCTATATCATCGCCTGCCCAATCAAGACCAGTCGCCTTTCGTAATAGTGGNCCTCGNCTTCCATTGAACATGCTTTTAATGAGTCCAAGTTTGTCATCCCAGTTTTTCGCAATAGGGTCCTCTCCCATATAGAATCCACTATATGTTTTCATCCGTCTAATGTAATTCGGATCTTTTGGATCGGATAATCCTTGTAAAACGAATGCATTCAGCCATTCTCCATGATGCATCCAGTCGAACATTACAGGGAACTCTTTGAAATACATTCCGTCTCGTCCCATTGGGACTTCGATAGTTTTTGCCTCTGTGTATTGAAGCAANTGTCCATCCCAAGCTTTTTTGTAAAGATCAAGAACAACATCANTACTACCNATAGCATGNAATACAGGCCAGTTCAGGAAATTCTCTGCCGCATCGTCAGGACCATCATCACCTCCCCACCTTGGGACACACATCAAATATCCACGGTGGTCGAAATATTTTTCATAATACTGTTCAATAGCTTGTGTNTGTGATGAAATNAGCTGGCGTTCTAGTAATGCCCAATAGGGTGGATTCATGTGTGATTTGATNTTCAAATGTTTTGTTGTCATTGGATCTCCAGCATCGATTGATGAATTGATATTTTGGGTTTGAAGTATAGTATATGAAATTACGNTTTTTTTCGCGCGAATCTTTTTTCAGATATAATAGATAGGCAAAAATTGNTGTTAGGAACAAAGATGATAAAACCTTTCAATTTTCTACTATTTGTTTTGGTTTTGGNTTTGACGTTTTTGATTATAGGATGTTCTTCTGNTAAATCCAAAACATACATGGAATTTCCTTCAAATCCCATGCCTCCAACTTTTACGAATATTCCGAAAGTAGATCCGCGTCCTACTCCTACTACTCCTTCTTCACTTGAGTTAGAGAAGGGTTCTGCTGAGGTCCTTGGGTCTGAGTTATGGCAGAAAAGGTTTGTTTCTATTCAATCAGAGTTTATTCTTGGAGGTGCAATNAGTCCTAATGGAGAAATATATTTGACTGGATGGACAGATGGTAATCTCACACCCGGCGAAAATATTCCAGGATTAATGGATGCTTTTTTAAGGAAAATAGATTTAGAAGGTAGAACTTTATGGGTTACACAATTCGGATCTCAAAATTCGGATGATGCGAGTGCGTTAATTGTTGATCATGATGAGAATGTNCTAGTNNCTGGCAAATCTCGCGGTGAAATAGCAAAANNTGAAAATCAAGGTGGATGGGATGCATTCNTATACAAATTTGACTCAGACGGAAATGAAATATTCAGGGTTCAATTTGGTGAAGATGAAGATGAGTTTGCAAAGGATGTTGCTGTCGATTCGGAAAATAATATTTATGTGGTAGGTCGCTCTGAGTCTATTGTAGATCAGGGGATAGGTTTTGGTGGNTGGGATGGATTCGTGACGAAATTTGATACGAATGGCAATGAAATTTGGTCGAAATATTTTGGAGGAATTGAAGATGATTTTCTTGATGCAGTATCAATAGATACGGAAGANAATATTTTTCTTTCATTGACAAAAAGGTCAATTTTGCCAACACGNGTGCCTGTTGNAAATGATTTTGTTACAGAAAATGTCTCTGGAATAGAGGTTATAAAAATTGATAAGTTTGGTAATGAGATTTGGACTGGCGTTTTCGGAACAAATTTTGATGATGAAGTAATGACGATTGAAACTGATTTAAATGGCAACATATTTTTAGGAGGGCTTACAAGAGGGGCATTCGAAGGGTTTGTGAATCAAGGAAGATCTGATGCTTTTTTAGNAAAGCTNGATTCTGAAGGTTNAACTTTATGGGTTAATCAATTTGGNTACATAGGTGATGATTATGTGTCTAGCATTGGTATAGATNTTGAGGGNAATATATATGCTGGAGGGAAGCCATCTGGNCCATTTGAACATTATGAAGGTATACAGCCNGGATTACACCCTGGAGATGCGTTTATCAGGAAGTTTGATNCTTTTGGTGAAACATTGTGGATACATGGNTATGATTCAGGTTGGGATGATTNNCCTAGTAAAGTTATAGTTTCAGAGGAAGGTGGCTTGTATATCACNGGATTTGCAATATGTATTGANCCNACTATAGCAGGNGGGGAATCCCCNGGGGGTTCAGACCCACAACCTCCTGTAGGCTGGATTAGTAGTGTATTACGGTAATTTACTATTGAAACTTACACAAATACCTGTAGAATTACCTTGGATTTCATAACACTTTCATTATCTTAGAGTTTTTGAAAGTTTAGAATAAAAAATATTTACATCCGTCATTATTTAGAAAATTGACAGGTGCAGCCTTTATATGTAGGCTTGCGCTAATACTCATGATTGGACTGGTTATGAAAAAAGAATTGATTAAGGGTAAGCCAATTTCGGGAGGCTCTACAAATGANACTCCNTTGCTTGAGGTNAAAGACCTNAAAACTAACTTCTATTTGGATGAAGGAGTTGTTCGTGCTGTAGATGGTGCTAGCGTCTCTATTAANCGNCGTGGTGTNTTAGGAGTTGTTGGAGAGAGTGGTTGNGGGAAGAGTGTCTTGGCTCGNTCTATTATTAGGATTGTAAGACNNCCTGGNAGGACTGTTGAAGGCGAGATTTTGTATGATCGNGGTTCNTCTTCGGATGATGNTNCTTCCCNGACAAATTTGTTAGATTTNCCNATAGATAGNCCTCAGATGAGAGATATTCGGGGATCTGAAATNTCNATGATTTTCCAGGAACCTATGGTTTCATTTAGTCCTGTTCATTCAATTGGTTCTCAAATAGTTGAAGGTATTAAACTTCATCAAAANGTTTCTGAAAAAGAATCNCGTGATAGGGCTGTGGAAATGCTAAGGCGTGTTGGAATTCCNAACCCTGAATCACGAATNGATAATTATTCTTTTAATTTGTCTGGTGGAATGCGTCAAAGAGCAATGATTGCGATGGCNCTTTCTTGTTCTCCTANCTTGTTAATTGCCGATGAGCCTACCACTGCGTTGGATGTNACTACTCAGGCTCAGATTCTTGAGCTNATAGGCGAGCTTCAGGAAGAATTTGGAATGGCTGTAATGCTAATTTCTCATAACCTAGGTGTAGTTGCTCAAATGTCTGATGANGTTGTTGTGATGTATTTGGGTAAAGTTGTAGAACGGGCGGATGTAAATACTTTGTTNAATGATCCCAAACATCCNTATACTCAGGAATTACTTNGATCTATCCCTAGACTTTCNAGNGAACGCCAAACTGANAGATTGACTGCGATTGAAGGTACTGTCCCTCCNCCTTATCAGAGACCCNCTGGATGTACATTNCATCCAAGNTGTCCAAAGTTCATGGCTGGAGTTTGTGATGTGCTTGAACCNCAGACCNTTGAGATTAANGATGGTCATGAAGTAAGTTGTCTTTTGTATTCTGGATCTGCTGAAGAAGTTTCCAAGGGAGNATAANTAGATGGCTGATGACNTTATNAATGACAATTTGCTCGAAGTAGATGGGCTGAAGGTTCATTTTNCGATTACCGCNGGGCTTTGGAAACGTACTGTTGGGCATGTTCGTGCTGTTGATGATNTTTCGTTTAAATTAAAGACAGGAGAAACTTTAGCNTTAGTAGGNGAAAGTGGTTGTGGTAAAACTACTACCGGGCGCGCAATAATGCGAGCGGTTGAACCTACTGATGGGGAAATTCTTTTTAAAGATAAAGATGATGTTGTATCGGATGTCGTTGGAATGAGTTCCGATCGACTCAAAGATATTCGTCAAGAAATGCAAATGATTTTCCAGGATCCTTTTGCTTCATTGAATCCNAGGATGACAATTTTTGATTTAGTTGCTGACCCTCTAAAAGTTAATGGNTTGGATGGTAATTCTTCTGAGCTGGAAGCTAGAGTATCGGAAATGTTGCAATTAGTNGGCTTGTCTACTGAGTATATGAGAAGATATCCTCATGCATTTAGTGGCGGTCAGAGGCAACGCTTGGGGATTGCTCGGTCATTGGTAATGAATCCTCGTTTATTGGTTGCAGATGAGCCCGTATCAGCATTAGATGTTTCTGTTCAATCTCAAATCCTGAATTTGATGCAGGATTTGCAAGAGCAATTGAACTTAACATATCTATTTATAAGCCACGATTTGAGTGTGGTTCAGTATATTAGTGACNGAGTTGCAGTGATGTATGTTGGTAAAATTGTTGAGGTAGCNCCAACCGAAACCATTTTCACTGCTCCNANACATCCATATACTCAAGCATTGTTGTCTTCGGTTCCTGTTCCTAATCCAGAAGTTAAGTCTATAGGTGCNGTGNTGGAAGGTGAGGTGGCTGATCCNGCNAACCCTCCATCTGGTTGTTATTTTCANCCTAGGTGTGAGTTTGCAAAAGATATTTGTCGTACTCAAGAACCTCCTTTGGTTGAGATNCCTGGTTCNGATGGACAATATGCGAAATGCCATTTCGCNGCTGAAATGNAGNTGCCTGGAGTNCCGGGATAGATCGAATATTCNGGTCTTTTCTTNCATTTCTTCCTNTNCAAAGNTTATCAAGCATATCTAATTTAATNTNTTGTNTTTNGGAGATTTANNTGTTTGTTGAAAAGATAAANAAAGATCATCCAAGATTAATTTTANCTNATTCGGAGCTTGGAANAATTAAAAAGTTAGTTGNCGAGAATCCTCGTGCNCAATTGATGAGAGAATCAATATTAGAGCANTGTAATGCAATTTTAGATGAACCATTGATTGAATATTCTATTCCCGATGGATTAAGGCTATTAGGNACTAGTCGTTTAGCNGTAGANCGAATTTACAAATTATGTTTAATGTATCGTCTTGANGGNGATACAAAATTTGCTGATCGNGCTATAGAAGAGATGNTATCNGCTGTGGAATTTCCTGATTGGAANCCAAAACACTTTTTAGATACTGGGGAGATGACACATGCNCTAGGTATTGGATATGACTGGTTATATNANTATATGGATNATACTCAGCGTGATTTAATNCGTTTTGCAATNNCAGAAAAAGGTTTAAAAGCTGGAATTNCTGATATGGAAAATCGTACTCATTGGGTTATGCGCCAAATGAATTGGAGCCAAGTNTGNAATGGNGGGTTATCTATAGGGGCATTAGCTATTGGAGATGAAGAACCGTATTTNTCTGANCGTATACTTTCAAAGGNTTTGGTTTATATGAGACGNACNATGGAGGAATATGNTCCTGATGGAGGATGGAAAGAAGGACCAACCTATTGGCATTATGCGACACGTTATAATGTTTATTATTTGGCNGCATTAGAGAGTGCTGTTGGGACTGATTTTGGGTTAAGCAACTCNCCAGGGTTTTCNATTACTGGCCNGTTNCCATTTTACTATACNTCACCGATACAGAAATTTTTNAATTATGCTGATGCNAATGAGGATATGCGTGGTGATGGAGAACCTCACGAAATGTATTGGCTGGCNAAGAAATTCGATAATGANCTNTTCTCTTGGTATAAACAAAAGTTAGAAAAATCTGATCTGCGAGTAATGAATTGGGGGACGTCTACNACAACATGGTCTGGTACAAATCGATCACATGTTCAAGAGAAGCTGGATTCGAATGCTGGGTCNAGACCCCTNCAGTTTCATCCGCTAGATCTTGTTTGGTTTCAAGATGATGNTGANAAAGGTCCCATAGAATACGGATTACCACTTGATGCNCACTTCAGNAAAATTGATGTGGCTATGTTCAGAAGTGATTGGGAGGATCCAGATGCTGTTTTCTTGGGCTTAAAAGCTGGAGATAATAAAGCTCCTCATTCTCAATTAGATTTAGGAAGCTTTGTGATTGATGCATTGGGTCATAGATGGGCAACNGATTTAGGTAGGGACAATTATAATCTTCCTGGTTATTTTGANCTAGGTATTNAGCCTCCATATGCCACGGCATCTCCACANTCTAATGTAGCNAGAAGNTGGACNTANTATAGAAANCGNACTGAGAGTCACAATACATTACTCATAAATGGNATTAATCAAGATCCAGATGCAAGGGCTACAATTATGAAATTTAGTTCTACCCCNGAATTTGCATTTGCAGTAGNTGANTTATCAGATGCTTATTCNGATATNGAAAGTGTTAATCGNGGGGTNGCTTTNATTGNTAGANGNCAAATATTGATACANGATGAAGTTGTATTNCCNGAAAANTCTGAGATNATNTGGGGAATGNTAACTTCAGCAGATATTGAGTTGCAGGGTAANAAGGCTATTTTGNCTATNGANAATAAACGAATGCAANTNGAAATNTTATCTNAANANGAATNNNANTTTGAGATAATTAGNGCTACTCCTCCCGAACCNCAAGCTCAAAATGAAGGTTATGCGAAATTAGCATTTCGAGTAAATAGTACATTGGGACTGAATCGGTTTGCAGTATTGTTGACACCTTNTGNAGNNGGNGAAGAANTAAAAANTNNNGAAATNGAAATTAAAGATTTAGGNAATTGGTAAATCTTTAANTNANNTTNTATCTTTCNCCNANTCTNCCAANTTTAAANAGNAANTCNGGATCTCCNNAGAATGCTAGGANAACGATTGGGATTCCTAAAGCAATTATGATTANCCANGGTAAGNAATCTGAAAGAATTTTTTTTTGTNTNGCTACNGANNGGTCTATAAGTATTCCTGCAAGTATGAAAACAATTCCNGCCTGGAACGATACAAACATTCCCAAACTTCCATGGATTAAAGAGTTTAGNGGNATTCTTGATAGAGAATATGATAATGCGTTTGGNACTTGACCTATCGTTAAATCCCCTACAAAAAAACCTAGAATNGGACCGATAAGCGGTAATAATGCTCCAGTGAANATAGANAATAGTCCGCCAAAAACCAAACCTACAACTAGCCAATGCCAAATGGGCATAGAATGGGACAAATCNCGACTCATCCATTTTAGAGNATGAAATGTTANAAGTGNCCCGGCTATAATTCCTGCTATNGGGTACATCAAAGAAGGNATTAANGGCATGTGTTCNGGGATTTCNTTTATATTTGTACCAGTTATAAAGGTAATNGGTANNGAACATGCACCTAGNATGCCAGCAAAGACAACCAAAGGGGCAGTGAAATGAAATCTAAGCGATCCTTTTAANAGTTTGGANCCAGAAAAGTCGGAATGATTCTTCATNCGTTGATTTTATCAGAGGTGGTTCCTACTGAATAGTTCCTAGTTGTCTGCTTCTCATNGGGCCACGAATTTCCTCTTCAGATAGAGGATATGCNTCTTTCTGNAAAATTTGAATTCTAGCATTACCAAAATCAGGCACAAGCATTTTGAAATCATCTGTAACCGTTACTGACATAGGACTAATGAACAATTTTAGTGCTTCCAAATTTGCTTCATATCTTTGTCTAAGTGGTCCTGGATGTACACTAATATATCTAATNCCAGACTTTGAAATNCCACCATTNCCAAGGAATTGTTCGACATANCTTCCATGNCTGTCAAANAATTGGATTCGATGATTNTCTCGGTCTGCTACATAAATATCTCCGTGTAAGTCNACAGTAACTCCTGATGGACGTTTGAACTCTCCATTTCCACTTCCAGGACTTCCNATTTCNGTTACAAATTCGCCTTCAGCAGTGAATTTTTGNATNCTATCATTTCTCCAATCTACAACCCATAAATATCCCCATGGATCTACTTCNACCCCCCAAGGCATATTGAATTCGCCAGGTTTNTGACCAAAAGANCCAAAGGACATTATGAATTCACCTTCAGGNGTGAATTTTTGAATTCGATGATTGAAAGTATCTGAGATATAAAAATTATCCTCGGAATCAAGNACCATTCCAGATGGACGATTCAATTGTCCTTCTTTTTCGCCTTCTTCACCCCATTTGCCCAAGAATTCACCTTCGTAGCTGAATTTTGAAATGCGGTTTAAAGCTTCATCACATACAAATAAATTNTCTTCNCTGTCNAGTTGAATTGCAGTTGCCCACATCATTTGNCCNTCGCCCTNGACCTGCNGATCCTATATTTGGATAGGGGAGAGGATACTCATCTTCCCAAGTNTTAACGAAAATGGTNGCGAATCTACCTCNTGAAAGNACGAAAATTCGATTATCACGACGTCCNANAGCGATGTCTACAGGNGATGGAGAAATCCTNTTCATNCCTATGCAATGCGTATAAGAATAGCTAGCTCTTAAAAGTGCATAAGGAGGCTCTGGAGCGAATTGAGTTGGGNTTTTTTTAGTTTCTACCACCATTTTGTTTCTCCTAACATTCTAAAACTTTAAGCAAGTTGAAATTTNTTATGCGAANTGGAATTCAGGTGCAGAAACTATAAGTTGNAGCATTTTCGTGATGATTAATCTATTNTCCNNNTCATCGCCCTCTAGGTTTAATATTCCATCATNAGANTCNGCGTANTCNATTAGTGATGNTTGTGTTGCTTCACCAACTGTCATTGACCCAGCTTGTCTTAAGCATGCNTCAACAAAATGTTGNGGCTCCNCTNTATTTCCTTCNGACATNGATTCTAGGTTATNAATTATNTTTTCAATNNCCGGAACATTATCGGANTTTAGGTGNTTNACCGCAAANTTTACTCGTTCATTTAANGTTCCACCATCGATCCATTCGTGGCCGGTATGCCATCCTTCGACTGTTGGNGGGTTNAGNAGTTGTTGACCCATNGCGGTTGTTGTCCCTCCAAGATCAAATAAATCCGGCATAGGNAGTTGATGAGTTCCTGCAAGTTTTATNGTACTTACAACAAATTCGACTGGTGATTTTACATGTNNGTATNTTGCTTGCTTGAAACCATCAGAGTTGAANAAANCTCTNAGGATGGCTTTAAAATCNGCNTTTGATTCCATGTATGCTTCTACCATTAAATCGATTGTTTCAGGATCCAGTGGNGCTGTCTTAGCCCATGATGGGACTTGGGGTTCGTCTGCNACAAAGAAATTNTANAGNTGTCGNCATATNAATCTNGCTGTNGCCATTTGCTTGATTATAATGTCTATAATTTCTTCNCCATCGAAATTCCCAGATTCNCCNAAGAANTCTTTNNTNCCATTGTCATGGTCTTCAGGAANGAACACGAATTTTGTTCTTCCGAGTGCNCGACCNTGNGGATAGCCTGGNACAATCCANTCATGTGTCCANCCAGTGAATGCCCGAGAGCATTCCTTTACGTCCTTTTCTGTGTAATTTCCGGCTCCCATNGAGAATAATTCCAGAAGNTCNCTTCCATAGTTTTCATTTGGCTCACCATTNTGATTCTGATTGTTGTCTAGCCAATCAATCATGGCAGCATCTTTTGAAATNTATACTAGTACTTTCTTAAGATCAGTAAGAGCGATTTCTTTTAATCCAAGAATATATTGAACTAAATCAGGNGGNGACTCACTCTTGTACCANGCGGTTGCAAGGACATGGTGCCAAAANAGNGTCATCTTTTCTTGGAGTGGTCTTTGGCTGTTGACCATCGAAAACATCCACCTTACCGCCTCTGTGAAGTGATTTTGTTCTAGGAATGAATCTAGGTAGTACCGACTGAATAGGTCCTCTTCTATTTCCGGGAATGATTCAGGCTTTAGTATGTCTTCTACTACCTCTTCATATGATTTTTGGGACCAGTAATCTAATTCACTGGCAGAAGCTCCAGCTCCGGCTCTTCTTAGTAGGTGTGCTACAAGTTCTCTGTGTTCAAGATCTGTTCTATCTTTTACAACCATTTTAAACTCCCATGAATTTTAAAGCTAAGCCCTTACAATTTCATATTGTGCGGCATTTTACACCTTAAATAACTAAATTTGTAGTCCATTTTATGAGAATTCCTAAAATTCCTTATAAGTTTGGACGATTTCTTGAAAAATTTGACATATAGTTATGTTTATGGTCTCATACCTTCACCAATTAATAAGGAGCAGGTAGCAGTCATTGGCTGCGAATGTTTTCTTTTTATGTTTTGTTTTAGTTACAAAACGTACAGTATTAAGGAGGATTTAATGAAAAATGTCAAATTAGGCATAGTTGCAGTAATTTCTGCTAGTTTGCTTTTGATGTTTGCAGTTGCTTGTAGTAGTGACGATGAAGAGACTACTGCAGCCGCCCCTGCGGCAGCGCCAGCAGCAGCTCCAGCAGTTCCTACAGCAGTAGGACAGGCTAAAGCTGAAGCACCAGCACCAGCGCCAGCAGCTAAGCAACCAGCAGCGCCTCAGGCAGCAGCCCAGGTACAGGCTACAGCAGTAGCAGTAACCAAGGCAGCTGGAGGTAGTAAAGGAGTTGGAGCTGGAGCAATCCAGTTAAAGGCACCTGCAGCAAAAGCAGTAACCCCTGCAAGATTTAAGCAGTCACCATTCTTAGATGGTAAAGGATTACCAGATGTAGATGACAGAGTTCCATCTGATCCATTGGTAATTGAGGTCTTTGATGAGATTGGTGCTTATGGTGGAACGATGCGCCGTGTATTCACAGGAGCACGAGACACATGTAACTACACTAGGTTAGCCCGATCTGGTTTGACCAGATGGTCCCATGATGGATTTGAGGCAAGAGGAAACATTGCTGCATCCTGGGAAGCGGACGCTACTGGTCGATCATGGACAGTAACATTACGCGAGGGCATGCACTGGTCAGATGGTGAGCCATTTGATGCAGATGACTTTGTATATGCGTATGAGTATATGGGTCGAATTGATCCATTCAATGATGAGTTAAGAGGATCTCCACCAGCATGGATGAGATCTGGATCTGAGTTTGCATCTGTTGCAAAAGTGGATAATTTAACAGTACGATTCATTTATCCGAATCCGAACTATAACTTCCCACTATTAGTATCAGGTAACTCTTGTGCTCATGGAAGCAGTTCGAAGAACGAGACATACCTACCAGAGCACTTCTTATCTCAGTATCACGCTGGAAAAGTTGGAGAAGCAGCAGCATCTAAAGCAGCTACTGATGCTGGATTTGAGTCATGGGCTGTGTTACACAACCTAAAGACCAAAGAGGCAAGCACACCAGAGCTACCTAGCATGCGACCATGGATTCCAGTGAATGATAGTTCGTCTTTGGTATGGAAATTTGAGAGAAACCCTTACTACTATGGAGTAGACTCAGATGGACATCAGCTTCCATATATCGACAAAGTAGAGATGACACTTACAGAGGACCGGGAGTTAATCCAGGTTCAGGCAGCAGCTGGAGCAATAGACTTCCAGTATCGCCACATTAGGACAGACCAGTATCCAACATTCAAGGCTAACGAAGAGAAGTCAGGAATTAAGGTATTGCGATGGGGAACAGCAGGAACAACAGCAGAGACATCCTACTGGGTTAATCAGAACAATGATGGACCATTTGGAGATTTGTTAAGGAACCAGCAGTTCCGACAGGCACTAGCTATATCTATTGACCGAGACCGAATCAATGAGATTTCATATTTGGGATTGGCACAGAAGCGTA
>PBBT01000001.1 GCA_002717725.1 Chloroflexota bacterium | reverse complement strand
AACCTCACTTGATAAGGACAGTTATTTGCACAGAAACGAGTACCTATACATCGATTATAAACCTGCACATTCAATCCTGAAGAATTATGATAAGTCGCAAATACAGGACACACAGGCTCACAAGGAGCGTCATCNCAATGTTGACATAATACAGGTATAAATCTTGCCTTGACGTCTGGAAATTCACCTTCCCAATAACGCTCAATATGAATCCAAGCCGAAGCACGTCGTTGATTATACAAAGGCTCATCATTTATAGGAACATTATTTTCTGACTGACATGCTACAACACAAGCTTGACACCCAGTGCATTTGTCCAAGTCAACTACCATTCCCCATTTCTCATTCGCCATTTTCTTCTCCATTAAATATCATATTAATGCCCNTCAGAACCCACATCGGGAGTAACNTTAATAATATGTTGATTTTCATCTCGTGGGAATTCNGAGAAGGTATTTTCTAATTTCGGAACTCTCATCCANTCACCTGTCTTCTCAATACGAACNTTCGAAGAAGCCCAGGCTAATGCNCCACTTTCTTCATCTATACTNGGGGTNAGAATTCCCATGACATTCGAACCNCGATTTTCACTATAACGACCTCCAGAAATATGACCTTGNCCAATAGGAACAGAAAGAACNCCAGGAGGAACTGCAGGATGNGGAAATGCTAAAACTTGAATAGACTTTCCNCTNGCTGAAATAACATTAATTACATCACCTTCTGAAATATCGAGTTTTTCAGCATCTGANACGTTAATTTCGAGCCAAGTCTGCCAAGTTGCAGTNGTAATTGGATCAGGGGTNGCCTGTAACCANGGNAAGAACGCNCCTTCTCCATTCCCAATACCTGTCGAAGTAAATGGAATCAAATGATATGGNAACTGANTCGNAGAGTGATCAAATTNNGGATTTTTGGGGACAGGAACNGCAGAAATAGTCGGAANATNACCCTGATATTTCGAATCCTTATCCCACCATCCTCCTCGCTGCAAAACCCCATACCAAAACGCATCAAAATCCCCGGCAGTAACGGAGCCNCTNTTTTCTCTCCATAANTCCTCAGCACCTNNCTTAAGAATTTCNGCAAATGTAGAGCCAGGCAATCCTAAATCTANACCTAACTGGGGAGCCAAACCAATCATAATATCTGCAAAATTCNTNGTCCCAAGCTCTTCACCCAAATTCTCATAAAANGGNCTTACAACAGGNTGCTGAAANCCAATCANTTGATATCCAGGAGCCGGNTCAGGTATGTCACTACCCCAATCTTCAAACGCATCATGTTCAGGCAATATGAGATCAGCCATAGCTGTAGTGTCGTCTAAAAAGTTAGANACTGCAAAAATAAATGGCACTTCAAAACTTGCTCGTCTAAANCCAGAATCTTCAGGCAATCCGTACCATGGATCTGCNCCNCTAATCATCAAGGCACTAATTTCNCCTCGAGACATTTCCTGNGANAAATTTCTAAAATCNCCAAAAGAGGCAGACTTCTCACTNAAAGNAGANATNGGAGGTTCAGGATTGAAAATCACCCCTCCTTCAACCCCAACACTNCCCACAAGATAATTCAACCAATAAACGGCTTTCATATTGAAAAGCCCATTAGTGTGNGCAGCAGCAGANCCTCCTCCAATAGCTAAAGCAGGAGGATGCGANGCAAATTCATGAGCAATTGACCGAATCTTTTCAGCTGACACNCCCACATCTGAAGCAATTTTCTCGGGTNNNTATTGNTCAATAATTTCTATGTCTCCTGAACTCAATCCATTTCGAATTGAATCATCCACCAATCCATCAGATAAAATTACATTTGCAATNCCAACAGCCAATATCCCTTCCCATCCGGGATTAACAGGAACCCATTGGTCCGCATTAGCTGCAGTAGCNGAGAATCTTGGATCAACATGGACAAGAGTACCTCTTTCTTCTCGACCTTTNCCTTGTCGAAATTCTCCATAAGCTTTCATGNATCTAGTGGGAGATGTCCANGTATTCAACCANTCAGCACCAAACGACAATATGTAATTTGATTTTGANATATCAAAATCGGGCATTATTTCTTGAGAATANATATCTTTAATTGCTCGAGAAATATTTGTCTGCTCAATGGTCTCGTACTGGANATGACGACCCCCAAANCTCGAAACAAAACGTTGAGTNACATCACCCAAATGAGCAGAAAGNGGATTAGTTACCATCACNAAACCATTTTGTTTCCCTTCGGNCTGCAAAATTTGAAGCTGATTTGTAATTCTTGCAAGAGCATCACTCCAACCAATTTCATTAAATTCTCCCTTGCCCCTATCACCTACCCTAAGCAAAGGACGATCAATCCGATCTGGATTGTAAACAGATTGCAAACTAGCCTCGCANCGAGCAGAGTGTTTACCCATATTTATAGGATAATCAACATTNCCNTCAACNTTTTTGGCACGTCCTTCAAAAACCCTAACAACCAAACCTTCCGCAGTTGGACATTGCCTACACAAGGTTGCATACCAATTATCTAAACCTGTAACCAAATCTTCGGGCATTTGATGTGGCGAATTAATATACCTTGATTCTTCAGGAACTCCACAAGCAGCAAACAAAACAGCACCAGTCGCAGACCCACCAACCATTTGTAGAAATTGTCTTCTTGTTAAATCCATAATATTTTCATCCCTAATAGTGACACACTGCACACTCCGCAGGCGCATTATTATCTCGGTGACAATNAACACAGTCTCCCATTTTTAANGGGCGAACTTGCTTAACTTTTGACATAGAACCTACATCTCCGTGACATACCGCACANACTTCNGANGATTCCACNTNGATTACNTCCCCTNCTTGAAGANCTGAATNACGTTTCATCTTTTGTGCATCATGCAAATANATTTGAGACTCTGGATTGGTCATTGTTTCAACAACGGTTTTANCTTNCCCAGAAAAACGTTTGATATGAGCATCATGAACAAACTGAACATGATCAGGAACTCTATGTATTCTAATCCAATTAATGCTNTTATCGAGATCGTAGTATTCTCGCAACTTAGCGACTTCTTCAGAATCATCCCCTACCACTTTNTGACAGGTCATACATAGTGAAACTGCCGGAACGGAGGCAGAAGCACCTTTTTCTACGTTCCTATGACAAAAAGTACANTCCATNCCCAANTCTTGAACGTGTGTNGTATGAGGAAAAGCAATTGGTTGATCAGGNCCTTCATCATATCCAAANACAATTGGCCTTGCCCACCATGAAGAAATAATAAAAGTGAGTACTAAACCAAGTACAANTAAAACTNCTAAAGTAGAAGCTAAAGCCACCAACCCCAATATAACTCTTTTACGAGTNGGTTTAAGAATTTGTATGTCAAAATCGCCAGGAAGCAATAAAACCTCTAATTAAATCCAATAATCCGGATAGAANGTACTNATGACNTCAGAATAACCAATAACTTTCCACATNAAAAAGGNACCAGCCAATATAGANANAAACCCNAANAAATAGAAAACAACTCGAAGCNTGGANAAGCTTTCCGGNANATGAGCAGTGATAACTAACGAAGGNATAATGGCATGCGCAAGTAGTAAAGTAGCTGACGCAGAAAAAACAAANGCGACAACTATCCATAANTTAGTTAGCATNAAGCCAATTTGCGCCCACTGGGCACTAGTNATAGGGGTTGGATCCATANATAATTNTTAGTTACCGACTCTCCGGTNAACTCCCTTCATCGTCGCTACTAAGCTANCANAGCATTANCCNCAGTGTCAAGTAATGAAACAGTCAATTTAACAAATAATATNCTTAATAGACTATTNTTAATTCTATTGTTAAACTCANCCNCAAAATAAANAGATTATTTTNAAAANTAANGAGTATTTATGAAAATCTCCGACGTAAAAACATTCCTAGNGCATCCAGGAATAGCAAAGAATCTTTGTTTCGTAAAAATAGAAACCGATAGTGAAATCTTTGGATGGGGTGANTGTTANACACAAACTGATCGAGACACTCAAATTGTTTCACATATTGAGCAAATCAAACGCTATTTAATTGGAAGGGANCCCAGAAACATNAAACACTTCACNCAATCATTTTTTAATGATTTTGCAGGAAGAAGAGGTTCGATGGAATTTTTTTGTGCAATTAGTGGNCTCGAACAAGCAATGTGGGATATTACAGGAAAACTACTCAATGCTCCAGTTCACCAATTATTAGGAGGNGCATTTCGNAACAAAATTCGNGTGTATGCTAATGGATGGACATCAAAAAACATCCCTGAAGAATACGATTCAANATTAACAAAACCACTTACTCAAACTGAAAGACTATCAATTTTAGCAAAAGAAACTGTTAAATCAGGATTTACAGCATTAAAATTCGANCCAATCCCTGGCCCTTGGCGAACTCATATCGATAAAACAACAGAANACAATGCAATAGAAAANGTTGCCGCTGTAAGAAATGCAGTTGGAGATGAAATTGANATTATGGTCGAAATCCACAGGCGTTTAAGTCCATCTAGCGCAACAAAAATTGCCAAATCAATAGAAAAATATAACCCNTTTTGGTTTGAAGAACCTGTATTAGCAAAAAACATTAAAGCATTGGAAATGGTTAAAAAATCAATATCCATACCAGTAGTTACAGGTGAAGAGTTATACACCAAATTTGAATTCCGTGAAGTTTTCGAACGNCAAGCGGCAGACATTATAAANCCAGATATATGCAATGTGGGAGGGATTTTAGAATTAAAAGAAATAGCTGCTATGGCCGAACCCTACTTTATTGGTGTTTCACCTCATAATTACAATAGTACGACTATAGGATTGGCAGCAACTTTACAATTATGTGCTACGATNCCCAANTTCATAATTACAGAATATTTTACCAACCTTGAGAGTTTTGGGAATAAGATTTCCAAAACNCCACTTAAANTAGAAAATGGATATATNGAATTACCTAATTCACCTGGGCTTGGTATGGAATTAAACGAATCCATACTTGAGCAATACCCTTATAAACAATTTCCTCCCAAGCCACCAGTTCAGTACTTCAACGAAGGNCCNTAATTCTCCAATTGCAACAACTGNAAAAAATTTCCATCTGGATCTTTGAAAGTACTCACCCATCCACCCCAATGTTCACGNATTGGAATGCGNACGAATTCAACTCCACGCAACGATAAAGTTTGAAAAGCCAATTNGATATCCTCAGTTAAAAAATTTACCATTATCCGAAGNGGATCATGATNTTTTTTGNACAATTCAGAATGAATCCCCAAACTCAATCTCATATCCNTCCAACTGAAAACAACAAAGTCGTCCCTCTGTGAATGAATCTTTAAATCCAAAATCTGNGAATAAAATTCAACCATCTTAGTGAAGGAANCTTTTTCNGTCCAGATTATTATGCCTCCTATAGAATTGATCATTAAAACTTCTCTCCAAATTCTTAAATCAATTTAGCTAATTATATCTAATAAAAATTTATTTTATTTTCTTNTNTTNGAGTGTATAATCNCTNCAGAGACAGNAAGGGATGTGTTGATAGTCGAATAGAGGTCTCAAGAAAGGAGGTATTGAAATTGGATAGTAGTATACGGAGGTGGACTAGATAGGTGTTCTCTAGGACACCTCTAACTAGTAGAGGGTGGCTCTGTCGATGANANAGCCACCCTCTTTTATAATCAACTTAAAAATCTACGNAAAAANTCTAAGGCATTTAATGACATACGAGTTCTATCAGGAATACCATATCCAGCAAAATTATAGGATTTNCTTGCAAANCTTTTTCCATCAGNAATGGAAATAAAAGTTTGACCTTTACTAAGATTTTCTACATGTTCTTNTTGTAATACAATTGCATGAATTGCTAACCCTATTTCAGATTTCGATTTCTCGCGAATCATCAACGCCATTTGATCTGCCATTTCAGAGGAACCCTCTTTTAATGCCTTATAATTCGGAATCGTACGGAAAACTTGTGAATCTTCTAGATCATGGTTCACAGTTAATCCTTCAAAAACATGACTTCCTGAAGCATCAAAAAGCATCTGCGATGCAATACCGCCAGTTACATCCTCGCATAAAGACAACGATATTTTGTTTTCAGACAACAATTTCGTAACTANCCCTGGCAATGTTTCCTCATCCTCGCCGAAAATATTATCCCCTAACAAATCCCGGATTTTTTTCTCAATTGGACGAATTAAANCGTCAGCTTCAATTGAATTTTTAACTTTAGCAGTGATTCTAATATCAACTTGCCCAGGATGCGCTAGGACTCCAACTGTAGGNTTTTTTGAATTNGCAATNAAATCACCAATTTTATCATCCACTGCGCTCTCTCCAATATCTGCCACNTTAAGAATTTTATAAGTAATCATTTGTTGTAGGTTGAATTTTTTACGNAAATATGGAGCAACTTCATTATCAAAAAGCCATTTCATTTCAAAAGGCACGCCAGGCAATGCAATCACAACTGATTCCTTATGTTCTGAAAAAAATGCAGGTGCAGTACCATTGGGGTTTTTAATGGGNATGGATCCTTTAGGTATATCAGCTTGTCGTGAATTATTAGCTGTCATTATTAATCCACGACTTTGGAATCGTTCATCAATTTGTTTTACAAGCCCAGGATCTCTTACTAAGTCTACGTGCAAAACTTCTGCTATGATTTCGCGAGTAATATCATCTTGAGTAGGNCCTAATCCTCCTCCAGTAATTACCACATCAGAACGATTAATAGCCCTAGAAAGCACTTCATTCATTCTTTCAGGATTATCNCCTACTGTAGTTTTGTAGTACAAGTCAACACCTAAATCAGTCAATCTTTGAGCAATCCACGATGCATTCGTATCAACAATTTGCCCNAACAACAATTCAGACCCTATAGAAATAATTTCTGCTTTTACCAAAACTAAACTTCTCTCTCAAAATCTATCAAACTGTTTATTACTGGCAAAACTTTTTCAGANACNCTCTCACATTCTTCTAAATGAGGAAATCCNGAAAGAATAAATTCATCAATTCCNAACTTCCAATATTGNAAAATTTCTTCAGCAACTTGTTGATAAGATCCAACAATAGCTGTACCGCAATTGACTCGAACTTCAGAAATTCCATTCCATAGCCTNGCAGATAATTTNTGATTATCTNCAAACTTNACTTGTGCTTTATGACCCACCATAGNACTCCCTTGAACAGATTCTTTCCGTTGNGATTTTACTATGTCTGTAGCCTCAGACAACAAGTCTTTNGAGGCTTCCCATGCTTGCTCTTCAGTTTCACGAGCAATNATATGTGTCCTAAGTCCGAACCTTAGTAATCTTCCACTAGAATTTGCACTTTCGTTTGCACGAGTTATTAATTCTCTAATTTTTTCAACAGGTTGAATCCACATCAACAGTACATCTGCATGTGCACCAGCAAGATTAATAGCATTGGGAGATGCTCCTCCTAAATAAATATTGGGCCCATCNCCCTNAGGCCTTGGAGAGCAAATCGCATTATACAAATTGACATATTCTCCACGNAAATTCACAGGACCGNTAGAAGTCCACATCTTTCTNCAAGCCATTAAAAACTCTTCAGCACGATCATATCTCCCTGAATGATCTAAACTCTCTCCAAACCTATCAACATCTCCTTGAATCCCTCCAGGGACCAAATTAATATCTAATCTGGAATCACTAATATTGTCGAAGGCAGCTGCCATCTGAGCAAANAATCCAGTAGAAATGTAACCAGGACGTACAGCAATCAAAAATCTGATTTTTTGTGTAATNGCCATCAATGCNGTAGCTGTAGTCCAAGTCTCAGCAAGAGGAGAATTTTCCTCAAACATNCCATTCGAAAATCTTGTGGGAATTAACATCGAATAAAATTCNGATTGTTCGGCCATTCTAACAATTTCACTTAGATAANCAAAAGTAGGAGGTCTCTCAGGCTTAATGGTTCCAATATGTTCCCCGTCTCCATCAATAGGAATAAACCAATCAAACTTGGNCTTAGGACGCNCACATCCTTTTTTCAACATTTACTCCTCTGANTTCCAAGATGATTTCCAACGATCTACCGCAGCTTGAGCTCTNGGGCTAATTGCTCTCTGTACCGACACATTTANTAATGATGGTCTATTAAATTTCAATGCTCTTTCAAGAGCATCTGGAAGCTCCTCAATATGTTCGACATGTTCTCCATAACCCCCAAGCGAACGTACTAATTGGTCATACTTACTTGGTAACAAATCAGTTGCAACGGAACGATCATATAATTGTAACTGAATCTGCCTGTCTATTCCCCATGCAGAATCATTACCTAAAACACATACTATTGGTAAATTATGTCTAACAGCCGTATCAAATTCAAAACCATTAAANCCAAATGATCCATCTCCGCTAAACAATATTACGCGACGTTCAGGATGAGCTATCTTCAATGCCAAAGCAGTAGGCAATCCAGAACCTAACATTCCTAATGGTGGTAAATACCACCAACTACGAGGATTTACTGCTGGCAAATAAGCCCTTGCAAAATGACAAAAATCTCCACCGTCAAAAACCAATANATCATCAGGCTCTAAAAAAGATTTTACAGTATTATGTACTGCCATAGCATGTAATGGATTCTCACTCTTAGCAAAAGATTCCAATACTTCAAAATGNTTGCGTCGTGCAATAGTTAGTTGTTTNATCCATGGTTTAAAAGTTGGCCAAATTCGTTTTTTAGCACTATCTATCACAATATCTAAAACACTACTTACATCTCCACAAATCCCAACTTCAACAGGCCTATTCCTACCAATCTCTGANTGCTGCGGATCAATCTGCATTAANGCAGCTTCTTTTGANACTATAGGAGGAGCGGTATATCCAATAACAAAATCTTGCTTCCTNCCCAACAAAAGCACAACATCTGCATCAGAAATCAATTTTGAGGCACCGTTAAGNGCNGTNTCAAAAAAACCAAAACATAGAGGATGATCATCAGACACAATCCCCCTCGCATCACCTTCAGTTAATAAGGGAATCCCAGACATTTCGACAAACTCTTGAATTCTNCGTCCTACATCACCATAAGATGCNGCNGATCCAGCAATAATTAAAGGACGCTCAGCAGAAATTAATATCTCTAACAATTGATCAATTTGCTTACTTGAAATTGATTCCTGAGNNTTGTTCATATTGNCTCTAAATGATTNAATTTCTGGAANTTGNTCNGGCTGAATTNTTTGCTCTTGAACATCAACAGGAATTGTCAGATGAACAGGNCCACGACGNCCACTATATGCCAATTTAAGTGCACGATTCATCATGAGGGGAATCTTCGCTGCATCATCAATAATCCAAGAAGCTTTTGTAACTGGNGCAGCCATACCGANCTGATCAATCTCCTGCATNGCGCCTTTACCTAATTCAGATGTTTCAGCACTACCACTAATTGATAACATTGGACTTTCTGCATGTAGAGCNCTAGCAANACCCGGAATAGCATTTGCAAAACCTGGAGTCGTAGTCATCACAATTCCTGGATTATCTGTNNCTCTAGCCCAGACATCTGCCATATGAACTGCAGCTTGCTCATGCCTCGTATCAAAAAATCTGAAATCGAAATCAGACATTACGTCTATCACAGGCAGAATATGATCTCCTGCAAGGGTGAAAATATTCTTTACNCCCTCTTTAGNTAATACATTGGCAATAAGATGACTACCAGTAATTTTACTCATATAAAAATTCCTTACAATAAAATAACTTAGACTCTGATGTTATCTAGCTGAATTCTAATATTGTGAAAAAAAGTGTCAAGCCCAGGAAGTTTCCAAATTGATTCTACCCTTTAAGTAATGTAAAATCATTTTGCAGCCGATCCTTCNGGAAGGTGAGCATCGATTCAACGGTTATTTATTGTTCACCTTAAGCTGTATTAATTTGTGCAAACAGGTGATTAAATGATTNATTTTAATAATCAAATATCAATAGGAATCGTTGGGGCTGGTGCAGTGGGTGGAGCATTAGCTATNTCACTAAATTCNGCAGGCTATAANGTATCAAATGTTGCAAGTCGNTCTATAGAATCTTCAAATCGTTTGGCNGAACAAATTCAATCTCTGAATAGTTTTGGAACTATNCAGGAAGTCGCNAACTGTTCTGATTTAGTTTTTATTACTACACCAGACAACATAATTGAACAAATCGCCAATGAGACAAAATGGCGCAATTCACAAGGTGTAGTTCATTGCTCTGGAGTATCTTCTTTAGACATTCTGAACAATGTAACTTCATATGGAGCAATTCCCGGATCATTTCATCCTATGCAAGCATTTGCAGACGCTACTTCGGGCGCAAGAAACATACCTGGAATCACTTTCGGAATTGAAGGTGAAAAGTTAATGGTAGATTTCCTAACTCAAATGGCAAAAGATCTATTGGCGAAACCAATAATTCTTAATGCTGAAAGCAAGCCTTTGTACCATCTAACCGGTGTAATGATGGGCGGTTTATTAACAAGCCTTNCAATAGGAACAGCNGCANTATGGGATAAGATAGGCATGGATAGAGATCAAGGGATTGAAGCACTAATCCCAATGATGAAAGGCGTCATAAACAACCTGAACACTCTAGGTGTTCCAAATGCAATTGCNGGCCCATATGCNCGAGGTGATTTAGGAACAATCAAAACCCANATGCTCACATTAAAAAAGCAAGCACCCGAAGTTCTACCTTTGTACTGTGAAATGGCATTAATGGGTTTATCCGCAGCAATAGAAAAAAATACATTAGACAAAAAAACTGAAGAAGCTATCAGAAGATGTATTCTAGATTTCAAGAAAGGAAAATAAGAAATTGAAAACCCGAAAGACCATTCAAGAATTCCAGAATCGTTCAGATAGCGGTGAAAAAATTGTTATGATCACCGCATATGATTATACCTCAGCCAAAATTATTGAAAGTGCTGGAATTGATTACATATTAGTTGGAGACAGCCTTGGGCAAGTAGTTTTGGGATATGACTCCACGGTTGAAGTATCTATAGAGGATATTTTACATCATCTTAAAGCAGTATCNAGNGGTACAGAANNTNCTCATATTGTTGCTGATATGCCCTTCATGACATTTCAAATCAACCCAGAATGTGCTGTTTCAAATGCAGGAAAATTATTACAAATTGGAGGAGCACAATCTGTTAAAATCGAAGGTGGNAAGAATGTGNGCCCCACCATTAGAAAAATTGTAGATTCTGGAATTCCTGTAATGGGGCATTTGGGATTAACCCCTCAATCTCATAACCAATTGGGGGGATATCACTTGCAGGCAAAAACCTTAAAAACTGCTGAAAAAATTATCGAAGATGCTTTAGCCGTAGAGAGTGCGGGCGCATTTTCCCTAGTCCTGGAATCAATTCCTTCAGAAGTCGCAAAAATAATTACTNCACAATTAAAAATTCCCACCATAGGNATTGGAGCAGGACCTNACTGTAATGGACAAATTCAAGTTTTTCATGATCTTATGGGCTTATTTTCCGATTTCCAGCCTAANCATACAAAAAAATACGCNGACTTATCCGAANTTATCAAAGAATCANTCTCAAGATATNCAATGGAAGTCAAAGAAGGTGATTTCCCAACCANTAAAAATAGCTTCNAAGCAACAACTNATTTAATTNCAGANCTCGAANCCAAACTAGATCTAANGTNAAAATGCANATAATTCATTCACTAGAAAAATTNCGAAANGAATGCNCAACTTTAAANCGTTCATTAGGATTAGTTCCAACNATGGGNGCAATACACGACGGCCATTTNGCANTAATTAAACAAGCATCCANAGAAAATAAATCNATAGTAGTTACAATTTTTGTAAATCCTAAACAATTTTCNGAAAATGAAGACTTTNATGATTATCCCAGGCCTATTCATTCTGATATNAAATCACTTGAANNCGAAAATGTTGACTTGGTTTTNATTCCATCAACTGAAGAAATGTATCCATCAAATCATTCAACANATGTATCNGTAGGAGAAATTGCAAAAATTTTAGANGGGAAATCCAGACCAAATCACTTCCAAGGGGTTTCGACNATAGTTACTAANCTCATATCTGCATCAAGACCCNACAATACTTATTTCGGACAAAAAGACGCACAACAATGTGCAATAGTACAAAANCTTAACAACGAACTAAACCTAGGAACCANTATNAGAATNGTTCCCACCGTTAGAGAAAAAGATGGTCTCGCAATTAGTAGTAGAAATGTTTATTTGAATCCCAAAGAACGATCNGCNTCGACNATATTATTCAGATCATTGGAAAAAGCAAAGAANTTGAAAAGCCATGGNATGAATGATCTNAATCTCTTGACTNAAAACATTCGNGACTATATTNNNTCAGAGCCATTAGCGAAAATCGATTANATTTCAATAGTCGATCCAAATACTCTTGAACATTTGACCAAAACACCACTCACAAACAACCAAATTTTAGTCCTTATTGCCGTAAANATTGGCAATATTAGATTAATTGACAACATGATTTTNNATTAAATANTTCCTGAAAGACTTNAAAAATGAAAATACTTTTNACAAATGATGANGGGATTGANACTCCAGGAATTTGGATTTTAGCAAATNAACTTTCNAGATTTTCTGAAGTAATAATTGTTGCTCCTGAATCAAATCAAAGNGGGGTCGGAACTTCAATAAGTCTCCAAAACCCAATAACTGTTTCGCCTTATNATNCAAAAGACCCAAAATTTAAATCTATCAAATCATTTGCAATTAGTGGAACTCCGGCAGATTGCGTNATTTTTGGAACAGAGAGACTTTCAGACCCTCCTTTTGACNTAATNATTTCTGGGCCTAACAAAGGTTTCAATACAGGCTTTGANATAATTAACTCTGGAACTTTNGGAGCNGCCATTCAAGGTTTCTCAAGAGGATTTAATTCTATNGCAGTGTCAATAGGTAATCTAAGCCCNNTAGAGTNTCAATATTTTCNGGCAGCANAAATTNCCTCAGACGTCACAGAATATTTCANGAAAAATAATCTCACTGAAACTTTCTTGTTAAACATNAATCTTCCCGATTGCGAATCAANCNAAATAAAAGGAATAAATCTAACCACTTTGGGACCTAAAGCATTTTTAGAAACTATAGAAAAAATACCATCCTCTGAAGANAAAANNTATGCAGTAAAACACAACCGACCAATAAATCCCGAAGCAGATCATAAAACAGATGTTTGGGCAGTGAAAAACCAAATAATNTCAATCACTCCAGCCAATTTGCTAATTAAGAATAATTTTGACCCGGAAAATTTCCACGATTTNATAGAGACNATNTCGCTAAAAATTTGACTCCNGTCATAAATCCNTCAAAAGTCGTTAAAATTGTTGACTCAATCGCTTCCACTCTNATAGAGTCNCTCGGTAGTGACCCTCGTCATAAGAGGGATNAAATATCATGGGAGCCGAATCAAACATGTCAACAAATAATACAATTACAGAACCAGGNAGAGACTTAAGNGTGTACGCCGAATGTGACGTACTAGTTATTGGAGGNGGTCCAGCTGGATGTGCTGCTGCTGCTTCNGCAGCTGATGCTGGNGCAAATGTAATCTTAATGGAAAGATATGGTCATCTCGGAGGTATGTCTACNGGTGGTTTCGTACTTTGGATAGATCGAATGACTGATTGGTCTGGAAACCATGTCATTTCTGGTTTCGCAACAGAACTACTAGATCGGTTACCTTCAGAAGGCCTTCTGGGCCCTGACCCAGAGTTGTGGGGATCAAAAGATCAAGCNCTAGTAGATTATTGGGGTGATCGCTCTGCTGCATATCAAGGGGTCGTAACNTGGTCTCCAACTGTTGATCCTGAATTGTTAAAAAATGTTTCCATTGATGTCTTAGAAGAAAAAGGCGTGAAATTACTAATGCACTCTTGGGGAGTCCAAGCATTGGTTGAGAATNATCAAGTAAAAGGTGGAATTTTCGAAAGTAAATCAGGNAGACAAGCCATCCTNGCAAAAGTCACAATCGACGCGACTGGCGATGGAGATGTCTTCGATTTTGCTGGCGCTGAACATGTTAACGATGTAGTAGAGGACAATATCCACCATAGAATGAACGTTGCTTTTCTTTGGGGTGATATAGATTATNACAAATGGCTAGATTTCAAAAACAACAATCCTGAAGACTTTCGAGCAGTNATGGCTGAAGGTGCCAAAGTTAATGTAGTAGACCGCCCACATGCAATGCCTNGGAATGACATGGCACTGTTTATGGGACCGNGACTNGCAGGATACAGTTGTATAGACGTAGACGATTTGTCGACAGTCGAAGCCGAATCTCGTCGAAGAATGATGGAAATGATTGATTTCTATCGTAAAAAACTCCCTGGATTTGAAAATGCTTATGTTCATACGACTGCCCCTCAAATGGGTACTCGACACAGTCGNNGACTAGTGGGNGTTTCTCAAATGCAAAGATCCGATTGGACNTCTGGAGTCAGNCATGATGATGAAATTGGCATTTCTCCNGCACCNAATGCCAGACATCCCAATGTGTCAGTCCCATACAATTCTCTTGTACCAATTAAGGTNAATGGTTTGTTAGCTGCTGGACGTTGTCTAAGTACTGATCCTATTACTCATACTTTCATGAGAGAAGTTCCTCAAAGTTGGCTATTAGGACAAGGAGCAGGTGCCGCTGCAGCTCAAGCTGCNAATAAAGGTATTGAAGTACGTGACGTAAATATACAAGANTTNCAGGCAGAATTACGCAGACAAGGGGTAATACTACACGACAATTAAACCCATTCTGACTTTGTCAAAAGGACTTTCCGAGGATCAAAATGCAGTTCGAACACCTAACTTACTCTAAAGATTCGCATATAGTAACACTGACTCTCAATAGACCAGAGAGACTAAATGCAATTTCTCCTCCAATGAATTTGGAACTTTGGGAAGCAATTAATAATTTCCGAGAAGACAATGATGCTTGGGTATGTATTTTAACTGGCGCCGGTGACCGAGCATTTTGTGCAGGAAATGACCTCAAATGGCGTTCTGAGAACCCTGGAGTTGAAACACCCGGAATCGTACCTGGTACTGAATATCAATCTAACCCCAAGATACCTGGACCAGCAGGGACACTACCGACAGAATTATGGAAACCTCTCATAGCTGCAGTACATGGTTATGCAGTCGGTGGTGGAATGGAATTAACTATGCACTGTGATATTGTAATAGCATCAGAAGATGCCAAATTTGGAGTGCCTGAAATTAAAAATATAGGTGGTGTTCCAGGGGGAAGCGGAATTCTAAGATTGCAACGCCAGTTGCCATACAAAGTTGCATTATGGATGCTCATGAGTGGAGAATTCATGTCTGCAGATTACATGCATAGTCTGGGATATGTAAATGAAGTGGTTAAGAAAGATGACCTTCTAATTACAGCTAAAAAATATGCAGAAATTCTATGTAATAATCCTCCAATTGGAGTACAAACTGCTAAAGAAGTTGCTATTCGTTCATTAGATCTTCCTATAGACCATCCTCCAACTGCTTGGCAATACCTCTGGACCGGTCTCACTGACAAAATGAGGAATTCCGAAGATGCACACGAATCAAGACAGGCATGGCTAGAAAAGCGGAAACCAAATTACAAAAATAAATAACCGTAATTGTACTTAATCAGTGGTTGGCAATGTCAAATTACTTAAATACCCTTCAAGAAGCAGTTGATATACTCTCGAATGGAACTCATTCTTGGATGGAAAGACTTTTCTCTAAAGGACCCACCGCAGAATTAAAAAATCTCAGTTCTATGAATGTTTGGAACGGATGGATGACTTGGCAAGCAGATTATCGTCCTGCAGATACTGGTTATTTAACAGGTAGGTTGTGGCTCCTTTATATACTTACAGGTGAGGATGATTTTAAAAACTGGGCTATCCAGTTGATTAAAGGCATGTCATCTGATCTCATAAGGCACCCTCAACTAAGTCATGTTTCAGGAGTAGATACATATTATGGTCCCGCCTGGGGATATGACATTACTGGAGAAGAAGCTTTTAAAACGCTTTCTTTGAAATCTGCGCAAAATCAAATTGATTCCATATTTAGTGAGAAAACAAACGTATTTTATTTATCTCATGGTAGAAATGTGGTCAATATTGATTGCACTGCTTTTTTACTTGATCAGCCATGGGCTGGTAGATATGACAATAAATTCATGGATTATTTCAAAAAACATAACGACGAAATCTTAAATCTACGAATGGTAAGAAAAGAAGGTAACTACTTCCAAGTAGCTTATTTTGATTCAAATGAAGAATTCGACTACCTCACTACACACCAAGGCTGGAGAGTCGATAGTACTTGGGCAAGAGGACAAAGTTGGGGAATGCATAATTTCTGTGCCGCATTCGAGTCAACTGGAAATCAAAATTACTTGAATGCCGCAATTAAAATGTGTGATTGGTGGGTTTCTCACAACCCTTCAGATTATATCCCATTCTATGACTTTGAAGACCCTGAGGCATTTAAAAGACCAAAGGATTCTTGTGCCGCGGCAATGGCTGCAACCGCTCTAATGAGAATATCAAGATATGTTCCAGAAAAGAGTAATTCGTACAAACCTATAATTGAGGGAATATTAACCGAATTAACCGAAAATTATCTCAGCATCGGCGGCCAATTATTACATGGCAGCTGGGGGAACACCGTTGGTAGATGGAGTAGAGAGTTACGGTTTCCACAAGAAGATATCGTCGCATACGGCAATTACTATTTCGTGGAATCCATTTTTCGGCAGCTAGTTCCTGACTGGAGTTTATTTGAATTAAATCCTAAGAACACAAAAATGAACCCACAAATTGCTCAAGACATGATTAGCAACCACATGGATCATCACAAATGAATGAATCAAAAACCTTCCGATTTAACTCGGAACCCGAGAACCAAAAATACCTCGAAATACTAGACTATTCCATGAATATAATTGCGGATGGTTCAAATTTGCAAATGAAGCATTTATTTGATGGAGGTAATTCAGGAAAAATTCAGAGAATGAATAATCGCACAGGTCGTTATAGTCTTGGACCAAATTACGCTTCTGGAGATGTTGGATTATTGATTGGAAGATTATGGTTATTATTTTTGCATTCAGGAAAAACTCAATTTCAAGAATGGGCCATAGATTTAATCAGTCAAATTGAGGAAGACCTTTTAAACAAGGCTTCATTCGATTGTTCTTCTACTTTAGATGTTTTTTTTGGATTGAATCACACTGCTAAAATAACTGGTTTAGAGAAATGGAAATCTCTTTTCTCTAAAGTGTCCTCAAGCATATCAAGTGAATTTTGGAATGAAACTGCAAAATGTTTTGTTTCCACAAAATATGAAGAAAAACAATTATCCATGGATATCACAGGGGGGATGCTCCCATTACATTCTGAAAACATTTCTAAGAAATCAGAAGAAAGACTCATTAAACATTTCGATACAATTTTAGACTTAAACATGATTAGACCAAATGGATCAGTAAGACAATGTGCCGTTTTCGATTCATTTAGTGATTTTTCACACTATTCAACAAATCATGGATATGAAGTATTTGATTCGGTTGCCAAAACTCATGCCTCATCAATGCTAAACTTCATTTCTGTTTATGAAATCTCTGGACATCAAAGATTCCTGGACACAACAATAAAATTGGCAAACTATTGGTGCGAATCAATCCCCGAGGATTGGGTTCCGAGGTACGATTTTACCGACCCTGACCCAAAAACCAAACCAAAAGATTCTTGTGCCGCCTCAATTGCAGTTGTTGCAATGATTCGTTTATGTAAAATTCGTCCAGAATTAAATGCACACTATCGTTTAATCATTGAAGAAACCCTAAAAACACTCTCTAAAAAGTACTTAGCTGAGGGAGGTATCCTTTTACATAGTACTTGGGGTGACCAAAGATGGCACTCAGCTCTCAAATTCAGTCCTGTACCGTCAAACCTAGTCTTCCCACAAGAAGAAATTCTTCCACTTGGAAATTATTTTTTTGTGGAAGCTATTTTCAGGGAACTAAATCCAAGTATAAAAATCTAAATTTATTTTCTACCAGCAATTAACCTAGCCATCTCAACTGCAAACCAGAGTGCCAAACTACCTGTACGATCATCATAGCCACATACAGCAGTCCGATCTAAATAATCACGAACAGATTCCATTGCTCCCGTACTTATACAACCATCCATTACATCCCCATTCTCAGCTATCCTCTCACTTGCCCCAGTCCAAATTTTCTTCAACCATTCCAGATTTGAAGAATCGATCCAACCTTTCCGCAAACCTCTTGCAGCTGCATAACCTATCATGCAAGTACCTGTCATTTCCTCATAAGAGCCTTTCAAATCGATTATTTCAAGCCAACGTCCAGAAGGTTGTTGAAATTTTTTCAACCCATCCAACAATCTTCTGTATGAATCTAAAATGAATGGCCGTTCAGGATGATCTTCAGGCAACACGGACAAAGTTTCAGTCAAACCTATCGCCGCGAATCCATTCCCTCTTCCCCAATAAATATCGGTATTTCTATCATGCATAAACAATCCGTCGCTTTTTTGGGTTTTCATATTTTTAAGAAAGGTAACAAGTTTCTGCAAATATGATTTTTCACCAGTTAAAGAGTAGGCTCTTCCCAATATCGACCCTAGCATAAACATATCCTCCGTCCTCCAAAGAGGATCAGCTGGATGAGGGGGATTGGATTCACTACCTTCCTCAAAGAGATTTGCAGCATCTATTACTGTTTGTTTATACCTTTGATCACCAGTAAATAAAAACATTTCATCTGCCCAAACCATTCCAGCAATATGAGCAGAACCCGCGGGATTATCAGCATATGGATCAATTACACCAGAAACATAATTTTCTGTAAGTCCAGCGATTTCATGAACAGGGTTATTAGTGAGGCCACCATCCATTTCCCACAATCTGATTCGACCACTGATTCCTACCCCTTGAACATAATTGATTGGATTATCAAGTTTGTGCCCATACGTTGAAGCAAGTATCCGTGCTGTGGCAATGGGAGTTCTTTGCCTGCGAGATTCCAAGGTTTTTTTGGCTTGAGAATCAGGAAGTGATCCAGATAATTCAATCAACTTCGAGAGTTCAGATACAACAGAATCTTCTGGGGAAGATAAACGAAATGCAGGAATGGCTCCTAACCCGCTCGCTCTTGAAAATCCTAATGCACTGACGAAAGAATCATCTTTTGAAACTGGGTGTGCATTCAACTCAGTTGCAATCCCCTGAGCAGCTACATTTGATTCCCAGTGAACCACCTCAGCATTACAAACTTCTACCACTACATCAGGAGCCAAGTAAGAAACCCAACGCCACAGATATCTAGATTCCGGATTTTTTTCATCATTGAAAAATCCATCATTTGGAGGATATCCTAAAGATGGGCTTCCTCCAGATGAATTATTCGGTGACATTGATCGTTCATAACCATCAATGTTAATACACGGAGCAAAACTAATGCTTAAATTAGAATCTACACATGCTTCAATTGCTCTAAGTGAAGTGTTTACATCCGACTCACTCCCAGATAGCCCCCCCACAATTGCAATATTCAAATTTGGAGCATTAACACTCTCTAAAAAAGGAATCTGCGTCTCTAAACGAGTTACCCCAAGAGCAGAATTATTCCACTGCTTAGAATTAAGTTGAGAAAATTCCTCAACTACTGAATGAATGTTTTTTAGATTTGGCATAATTTCTCCGCACAATGAACTAGACATAAATAATTTATCGATGCAAGGATACTTATGAACCCCCATTTGGTCAACCACATGAATTCAAAAAGATATGATTAATTGACCAGTAAGACTCACTAATATAGACTTGCGATCGAAATAAATTCCAAATTTATATATTAAGGAGTATCCAATGAAGCTACTTGTATTGAGCGGAGGGAATCATCCATACGAAGAATCCACACCTGTTTTAGAAAGCTTTTTAAAACAAGCTGGTCACGAGGTCACAGTAACTGAAGACGCCGCCCAGATCAACTCTGAAAACTTGGCAAATTTTGAAGTACTAATCTTCAATACAATGCGCTCAGGAGATACGACTTTAAGTCGTGCCCAACAAACAGCAATGACCCAGTTTATTGGAGGAGGTCATGGATTCGTCTCGTTACATATTTCCAATGTCCGCCCAGATGACTGGCACGAGTATCATGACATTACTGGTGGAGGATGGATATCAGCTGATAGCTGGCATCCACCTTATGGACAATTCGAAGTGAATGTCACGAATTCGAATCATGAATGTGTTGAGGGTATTTCAGACTTTTTAACAAATGACGAACTCTACATGGGATGTGCTTTAAAAGATGGAAATGACTACTTTTTACATGCCGATTCAGAAGAGGGTACTCATAAGTGGAGAGACAAAGAAACATTTATGCCAGGCGGCACATTCCCCCTTGGTTGGACTAGAAAGTACGGTAATGGGAAAGTGTTTGTAACAAACTTAGGCCATAACGGACTAAGTTTTAAGACTCCTGAATATCAAAAGCTTGTACTCAACGGAATTAATTGGGTATCCTGACTTTCACAAATCCGTGAACCCCAATCCAAGTAAGGTTTAGTTTATGAAATATTTGACCGTAAGGCCCAATCTCCTTGGTCAACTTTCGTAAGAAAATTTTCTATAACCCGATTGAACAAGCTCGGTTCTTCAATATTGATTGCATGGCCAGATTGTGGAAAAGTTACCAATCCCGATTTAGGAAAGTTTTCTTTCATAAACAAAGCTGGCTCAATACACGGAGAATCTTCATCACCAACTAAAATCAAAACCGGTATCTGACATTTTTTAATTTCATCTTCATAATCATACACAGATTTCCGATTCTTTTGTACTCCCTGAAACGTTAAAGCTGAACCAAGATTGGAATGATCTAATAGGCGAGAACGAAATCTTTCAAACGCTCTAGCATCTTTCCTTATAAGTTGTGTTCTGGTTTCTCCTCTTATATATGAATCAAGCGCCTGCATGCCATCAGAAATTAATTTGGAAGAATAAAATTCAATCATTTCCACAAATCCTTCACTTGGATTTGACCCGCTACCAGCCCCAGCAATTATCATCGACGAAGTACGTTCAGGATACTTCAACCCGAAAACCAAAGTTGTACCACCTCCCATTGACAAACCACCTATATGGGCTTTTTCAATAGACATTTCATTCATAAAAGTATGTAAATCGTTGACGAGAATCTCTTGCGAATAATCATCTTGATGCTCGGGAATCTCTGATGGTGGATAGCCACGATTATTTATAGAAATCACTTTATAATCATTACATAATCTCTCAGTTAAGGATTCCCATGACCTAAAATCATCTGCGAATTCATGGAGTAAAATCACAGGAGCCCCTACTCCCTTCTCTTGGTAAAAAATTTCAACTCCATTTATAGAAATTGTTGGCATTCGAATCTCCATATCTTGTGATATCAATCTATAGCAGTATAATGTATTAAAAATCTTTTTGGCAGTAGAGAATGCAATCAAAAAAACCTCGCAATCTAACATTACTAGAAGCAATTTCTGAAAAAACAGTACTTATATCTGACGGTGCAACAGGGACATACTTACAAAATCATGGCCTGGAACCTGGTGGTTGTCCTGAAGAATTTAACTCAAGTCATCCGCAAGTCATTAGCCAAATGGCGAAAGACTATTTTGATGCAGGTTCCGATTTAGTACTAACAAATTCATTCGGCGGAAGTAATTTCATGCAAAAAAAATATGGGCATGGAGATAAAGTTTCTGAATTTAATCGTTTAGCTGCGCAGCATGCCAGAAAAGCCGCAGGACCTAATAATTACGTTCTGGGTTCAGTTGGACCAACGGGAGAGTTTTTATCACCTCTAGGAGATATTTCTGAAAAAGAAATGTCTCTTGCTTTTAAAGAACAGATGATTGCGTTAAAGGAAGGTGGAGCTGACGCAATATTAATTGAAACCATGACCGCAATTGAAGAAATTTCACTTGCAATCAACGTAGCAAAAGAAAGTACAAATCTGCCGGTTATTGCGACTATGGTTTTTGACAAAGGACCAAGGGGATTTTTTACTATGATGGGAATCACTCCAGAGCGTGCGGCTAAGGAATTAACCTCTGCAGGTGCTGATATTATAGGAACAAATTGTGGTAATGGTATCGACTTAATGATTGAAATAGCACAAGAAATGAGAGCGTCTACAGACAAGCCTATGATAGTGCATTCAAATGCTGGCATCCCTACAGTAAAGAATGGAAAAATAATATACCCAGAAACTCCTGAATACATGACAGAACGATTCATAAAAATTGTGGAACTAGGGGTTAACATTGTTGGTGGATGCTGTGGGACCGGACCAAATCACATTAAGTTATTATCAAAAACCCTAAAACCGTCAGCATAAGGAATATCAAGTATGTATGCAGCAAATTCAACAAAAGACTCAGAAATTTCAAAGGTTTTCAAAAATTTTGGTAGTTGTGTAGAACTAATCCCTATAGATCCACACTTCCAAAATGTTTCCATTGGGTTATATGTGCAAAATTCCATCTGCTCAATCTGGTCATTCAGTCAGAAAAAGGGCATCCAAAAAAGGATCGAACACATTCGCAATCAAATGATCCATCTTGGCGATTTAGAACCTATACAGGAATCATTCAATCAAGCTAAATTCCCATGCGGAGTAATCCACCAAAGACCATTAAGGTTTTTAATCTCTCAAGCTACAAATAAAAATCCTGATTTCAAGCATCCACCGGGTAATATTACTATCCAAGACTCAAAGTCAGACCTCAAAATTACTGCCACACCCAGGGAAAATAATGGCAGTTGGGACTATAATATAGAGGGAAAAGGTGAAGCGAAGAATGCTTCACTAAGAATCAAAATGATCGTTGCCGGTTTTATGAAATATGGTGAAATGATAAAAACTTCAGATACTTCTGTAGCATTTGAGTGTGGAAAAAACCATGATAATTTAATGAAAATAATTTTGCCTTATTCAAGAAATATTTCTAGTGTAGAAGGGATGATGGAAACTGAGGCTCTAAGAGGACAAATGACTACAGGCACGCTAGGATTTAGTGTCACATAAAAATAAATTAGTGATAGAATTTGTGAAGGAACCCAAATGATTTCAGAAATCCCAATGACATCGAAACAAAGAGTGCTTAATTCACTCAATGGTATTCCAGTAGATCGGACTCCTTGTGCAAATCCAACCAGTGTTGCAACTGTTGAACTCATGGATCTAGTTAATGCACCTTTTCCAGAAGCTTGCAGAGAACCCGAACTAGCTGCAAGTCTAGCTGCAACAGGTTACACTGAATTGGGATTCGACAGCATATCACCATATTTTTCAATTATTCAAGAGTCCTCCGCACTGGGATGCGATGTACAATGGGAAGAAAAAGACAACTGGCCGACTGTGAGAATGTATAATCCTATTTGGAAAAATCCTGAGGATATCAAAATTCCGAAAAATTTCTTACAACATCGCGATACCAAAGTACTAACAAAATCTATAGAAATGCTAAGTTCCGCATATGGAGATGAAACTGCTATTATAGGTAAAACTATGGGTCCTTGGACTCTAGCGTATCATGTGTTCGGAGTAGAACCATTCCTGTTAATGTCAGTTGATGACCCAAAACTTACTTTGGATGTACTTCATAGATTGAAAGAAATATCAGTTTTATTTGGAGAGGCGCAAATTGATGCAGGTGCGGACGCACTAACTTTCCCTGACCACGCAACTGGAGACCTAGTCAGCGGTGAGTACTACAAAAGATTTCTTATGGAAATACACATAGAAATGGCTGAAAGATTAAAAGTGCCCTTAATTTTACATATATGTGGAAACACTCTAGATAGAATGGAATATATTGCCAAAACTGGAATGGCGTCTTTTCATTTTGATTCTAAAAATGATCCCCAAAAGGCTATGGACACTGTCGACGGTAAAATAAGTTTAGTTGGAAACATTAACAATCCAGACACTTTGTATTCTAAAGGACCTGAAGAAGTTCGTGCAGAAGTGTTCAAATGCCTTAACGCCGGAGTACAAATGGTAGCTCCTGAATGCGCTGTCCCTTTATCCACAAAACTTGAAAATTTGATAGAAATCCCAAGAGCGGTAAAAGCTTGGCACAAAGAAAATTAATTATGAGGATTTAACATGCCGATAAACCACGATGGTTTGAACGAGGAAATATCTTATGTCTCTAACGAATCAGAAATACAACACATAAAAGGTCTTTTTGACAACTCAGATCCTAAAATGCACGAAATTGCTCATAAGCTGATAATTGGTGACCAACATTCAGTCGACGAATTAACTAAAAAAGCTCTTGATGACGGATTTACTGCTAATACAATCCTTGATGATGGATTGATTTCTGGAATGGCGATAGTTGGAATCAAATTCCGTGACAATATTATTTTTGTTCCTGAAGTACTAATCGCTGCCAGAGCCATGAAAGCAGGTATGACCCACATCGAACCAATCTTATCTGCCTCTGGAATTGAACCCATTGGAACAATCATTATGGGTACTGTAAAAGGAGACTTACACGATATCGGCAAAAACCTATGTATCATGATGCTCAGGGGTGCTGGATTTACTGTACATGATCTTGGGGTTGATACACAGTCTGAAGAATTTATTGAAGCAGTAATGGAACATGAAGCGCAGCTACTCGGAATGTCAGCCCTGCTGACTACAACTATGCCCAATATGGGGAAAACAATAGACGCATTTGAAGAGACTGGAATTCGTAGTGAAGTCAAAATCCTAGTAGGAGGCGCTCCTGTATCTCAAGAATTAGCGGATGACATGGGTGCAGATGGCTATGGAAAAGACGCAATTGAATGTGTTGATCTCGCCAAAAAATTTGTTGCTATGAAAAATTGAATCGTATTTTCCATGGGAATTAAAGACACCAAAAATCAAATTAATGAGGAACTCGTTAAAGACAAATATATCTCAAGCATGAAAAGACTAGAACATATCATGCGTGATATATCTGAGACCGTAACAGAAGTTTCTTTAAAACGATGCCCATATAGAAACTCTAAAGATCGGTGCACTGCAAAGTTTGGGTGTAGAAATCAATATAGAAATGTACAACCGAATGAATTATTCATTTGCCAAGATGACCAAAAGTTAGATTATCGTAATGCATGGGAAATGGAATCTGAACCATAAAACGTCTCAAAAAATTCGATAAACTCCATGTTACAATATTCACATGTCTCCTGTACGATGCTCTGGACAAGTAATAGAATCAAAAATCGGATCCTCTTTATTCGATTATGCTGATGCAATCAATGTGCGCGTGCCTACGTCCTGTGGTAGAAATGGACAATGCCATGAATGTATTGTTGAAATCAACTCTGGAGGAGAATTTTTAAATGATTCTACTGAGGAAGAATTCTTCCTAGGGGAAAAATTTCGATTGGCTTGTCAAGCAAAGATTACAAATGCAGACAAAACAATCGAATTTTCTATATTACGCAGACAACCCAAAATCCTCATCGAATCGATTAATCGCTCTGTCTCAACAGATCCAATGGTTCAAAGAAACGGCGATACAGTAACTTTTAATGGGTCCTATCTAGATCAATACAGAAACTCCATCTTAGGAATCGCCGCAGATATAGGAACAACCACAGTAGTTATGAATTTGGTCGATTTAGAAACTTCCAATATCTTAGCCACTTCATCATTTGAAAACCCTCAAAAATTTGGTGGAAGCGACATCATGAATAGAATTTCATATGATAGTGGAAAATTTAAAGGCGAATTAAGACAAGTCATGCTATCTGCTTTAAATTTTGAAATCGGAGAGATTACCAAACAAAACAATCTTCATAGAAGACAAATCTACGAAGCTGTATTCGTCGGGAATTCTACAATGAGAGATTTGTTATTCAATTATGATGTGCAGTCAATTGGTCAAAAACCTTACAGATCAATCACTGAAACCCTTTTCCTGAATGGCAAAATCGATTCAACTGCCTTAAATATGAAAGCAAATGATTTCGGATTAAGAATTTTCCCTGATGCGAATATTTATGGTGGTCCATTAATAGGCAGCCATGTTGGATCAGATGTTGCAGCCGACATTCTAAGCACTGAAATTGGAGAGAAAAAAGACATCTCAATGCTAGTCGACATAGGTACAAACACTGAAGTAGTTTTGGGCAACAAAGAAAAAATGATAGTAGCATCTTGTCCTGCAGGGCCAGCATTTGAAGGCGGAGAGATTTCATATGGCATGCCTGGATATGATGGAGCAATAGAATCACTTATGTTTTCAGAAAGTGGGACAGAATACAGAACTATCGGAAACAAAAAGCCTCAAGGGATTTGTGGATCTGGTTTAATTCAAATTTTATCTGAATTATTACGAACACAACAGATGAATGAACTGGGGGTTTTCGATAATAAAAAGCAAAAAATTGTCCTAGAGCCCACCCAAGAAATTTCTATTTCAAGATCAGATGTTAGTTCATTAGCTCAAGCTAAATCAGCTAATTACGCCGGGCAATTCATTACAATGCGTTCATACGGAATTAATACAAATCAAATTTCAAAACTTTACTTAGCAGGAGGATTCGCAAACTACATCGACCCAGAATGCGCAATAGGCATCGGATTTCTTCCCAATATTTCTCCAAAAAAAATCACAAAAGTTGGAAACGCTTCACTAGAAGGAGCAACCATAATGCTAAAATCAAAATTTCATCGCAGACAAATAGAAGAAAAAGTTAAATCTATTGAACATATCGAATTAGAAACTTTCGATGATTTTTTTGAAATTTTCGTTGAAGGATGCATGTTTAAACCAATGCCTAAAACCCTTGTATGATTAAGAATAATTATCGAAATGGAGTCATTAATGTCATATAAAATCTTGATCACTGACTATGTCTGGCCAAACATTGAGCCAGAAAAAAAAGTACTATCTTCAATAGATGCTGAAATTATTGTTGCGCCAAACTCTGACGAAAATACTCTTTGTTCACTAGCTAAAGATGTTGATGGGATTTTAACCTGTTTTGCTCAAGTCACAGAAAAAGTGATTCGCTCTGCAAAAAAATGTGTAGTCATAGGAAGATACGGGGTTGGAGTTGATAACATTTCAGTAAGTACTGCAACTGATTTAGGCATCGCTGTAACATACGTTCCTGACTACTGTATGGAAGAGGTGTCAGATCATGTTATAGGCTTAATGTTATGTTGGAACAGAAAAATAGCTTTTTTTGATGCCGACACCAAGCAAAATGCATGGGGCCATTCCCCCCTAACCATGAGAATAATGCGGCTAAAAGGTAAAACCCTTGGAATAGTAGGTTTCGGTAGGATTGGGAAAGCAGTAAGCCAAAAAGCAAAATCTTTTGGAATGAATATTCTAACTTATGACCCTTTCATTTCCCAAACAGAAGCAGCCTCATTCGGAGTTAACTCAACCAGTCTTGAAAATCTGCTTCAATGTTCTGATTTCGTTTCTCTACACTCACCATATACAGAAGAGACACACAATATGATAGGACAAGAGCAATTAGATTTGATGAAATCCGATTCGTTCCTAATAAACTGCGCTAGGGGTCCATTAATCGACGAAGAAGCATTATTAAAAGCTTTAAAATCAAAAAATATTGCTGGAGCCGGCTTGGATGTTATGGTTGATTCTATACCTCCATCCAACCATCCTTTAATGAAATTGGATAACATATTAATTACTCCACACATTTCTTTTTTCTCCCAAGAATCCGTCCTCGAGCTTGAAGAACGTGCTGCCGAGGAAGTAAAATCCGTATTGCTAGGTCAAATGCCCGAAAACCTAGTCAACAAAGAAGTTCTTAAACACTCTCTACCAAGACACAAACTATCCAAATAAGTTTTAAGCGATCTAATGAATCCAACCACCATACTTGTCAAATTTCACGAAACTGCGCTTAAAGGTAGAAATAGACATATCTTCATTAATCGAATTTTGGATAATTTAAGAGTGGCAACTAAAGATTTACCGGTAAAAAATATTTGGCACAAAAGATTAATCATCGGTCTCTCATTACATGAGGAAGCAAAAATACCAGAGATTGCAAAACGAATAACAAATTGTTTTGGGATAGCCAAATTCTACCCTGTATACGAAGTCGAAAAAAACCTAGAGTCCACCTTGAATCTATTGAAAGAAATTTTAGAACAAACAAAATTTGACACGTTTAGAATTACAGCTAAACGCCCAAGCAAAAACTTTAACCTAACATCAGATGAAATCAACCGAAAAGTCGGTACTTTTGTAGAAGAATTCACCAATTCTAAAGTCCAACTCAAAAATCCTGACTTGGAAATATTTATAGAAGTAATGGACAATAACATATTTATCCACACTGAAGAATTCAAAGGCTTTGGTGGCATGCCAGTAGGCGTCAGCGGAAGAGCAATGGCTCTAATGTCTGGAGGAATTGATTCTCCTGTAGCAATTTGGCAAATGCTTAAACGAGGAACTACCGTAGATATGCTACATTTTCATAGTTATCCATTAGTGGATAAATCAAGTATCGAAAAAGCATTTGATCTTGCAAAAATTTTAAATCAACATCAATATAATTCAAAACTTTTCTTAGCTCCACTAAGCAAAATTCAACAAAAAATTATTGTAGAAGTTCCCCCTGAATATAGAGTATTACTTTATAGAAGATTCATGATTAGAATTGCTGAAAAACTCGCTATACATAAAAAATCTATTGCTCTAATCACTGGTGAAAGCTTAGCGCAAGTAGCATCTCAAACACTTGAAAACATAGCTGCAATTGACGCAGCAGTAAAAATGCCAATCTTAAGACCATTAATTGGTACAAACAAAGATGAAATCATAGAACATTCAAAAAGAATTGGAACTTTCGACATTTCTATCCGACCCGACCAAGACTGTTGTTCACTCTTTGTCCCCAAGCACCCAATTACTGCGGCTAAAGCCGAAATATTGGAATCATTCGAGAATTCCTTACCAATGAAAGAAATGATAGAAAGTTCAATCGAACAAACGACTGAAGAGAATTTTACATACCCATAAAATAAAAATTTGCAGTTACTTTTTAATTCTATTGGAGGATAAAATAATGGACTTACAAATTAAAGGGAAAGTAGCACTTGTTACCGGTGGAAGTAGAGGCCTAGGGAAACAATGTGCGATTTCTTTAGTAAAAGAAGGTGTTAACGTCGCAATTTGCGGACGTTCAAAAAAAACCTTGGATGAAACCGTGGAAGAATTAAATTCTTTTGAAGGTTCAGCAATTGGAATCCAAGCAGATATTTCCATTAGCGAAGATCTAAATAGAATACCTTCATCGGTGACTTCAAAATTAGGACCTATTGATATCTTAGTAAACAATGTTGGGGGGTCGCTGTCACGAGAAGACATTCAAAAAACCTCCTTAGAAGATTTCAAAGCAACATTCGATTTAAATTTGTTTGGCAGCTTCGCATTAATGAAGGCAGTAATCCCTCACATGATTGAACAAAAATGGGGAAGAATAATAAACATAGCAAGCATTTGGGGACGCGAGAATGGTGGAAATATTTCTTATATGTCTGCAAAAGCCGCTCTAATTGGCGCTACAAAAAACACAGCTATTTCATTAGCGAAAGATGGAGTTTTAGTAAATAGTATCGCTCCAGGATCTATAGAACACCCAGGGGGGAGTTGGGAAAGATTCCAAAATGAAAATCCTAAAAATGTTGTGGAAAATTTCATTGAGACCCACCTCCCAATGGGCAAATTCGGATGGCCACAACCGGTTGGAGATATAGTAGCATTTCTATCATCAGAAAGAGCGAGCCTTATTACTGGAGCTTGCATAGTAGTCGATGGAGGACAAAGTCATTCGATGATCTAGTTAATCAATAAATCTTCAATCTTTATTGATTGATAAGACCCATATAATAATTCTCTCACTAAATCATTCTCCGATTGAATAGATCCTTCAAATTGTGTAAGACATTTCCCAAGAGTACTTACTACATGCGAATCACTTCCTCCAATAAAAGAATCAAAAGATTTTGATGAAATGAAGTTATCCGATCTTATTTGTTCTTGATGCAAATTGCCAGCATTCAAATTTTCTACCACTCGTATTTGTGAATTCAATTCTTCATTATTAAATTCGCATAATCCAATTCCCAACCGACCAGGATGAGCAGGAATTGCAATAGCACCAAACATTTGAGCAGTTAGTACTAACTCTATAGCAGATATATCTACTCGAGCAAAATTTATTCGATCAGTCAATGTTTCAGTGACCCCAAAAACCAAAAAATGCCCATGATCAGTTTCAACTTCTGATCCTTTCAAAATCATCACACCATATTTTTCAGAAATATCAGAATAATCATTTTTATAATCAAATTTTCGATGTTCTGTTAATACAAATCCATCCAGAGGGAACCCTTCACTCCGAAGGAACAATGTCCACTTAGCAAATTGCTCAACTGTTGCCTTTGAATCATCCGAAGAAACCGAATGAGTATGTAAATCTAAATTCATAACCAATTATTTACTCAATGTTTTCAAAATATAATATCATTACTGAAAATTAATTTTAAATCTGAACCACATGGGGAAAAAATGAAATTTGCAGAACAATTAGACATCGATGAATTCCTGTCAGAAAAAAATGTTGGATCCTTCAAAGTCACCAGAGAGCAAATTAACACTTTCTGTAATCTTTCTGGGGAAGCAATAATTTCAATTCCTGAAACCAATTCCATTGTTGCTCCTACGACCTTTATCAATACTCTCCCAATAAAACACTTTACCCCTCAAATTCTAAAAGAAAATTACAACAGATTACTTGGCGGACAATCAATAGAATGTAAGACTCATATCCTAGCTGGAGACGAAATTACAATTAAATCCAGAGGAATTGAAATTTATGAAAAAACAGGACGCTCTGGACACATGATTTTTGCAGTTTTCGAATCCAATTATTTTAACCAAAATGGGTCATTGGTTTCAAAGAAACAGGATACTTTTATTTGGAAAAATTATGGAAAATAACTTTAAATTTCAAAATATAAACATCGGCCATCAAACGATAATTTCAGAGAAAATCTTTTCGAGTTCACAAGTTAATGCTTTCCAAAACTTCCAAGGGGATAGTGGAATGCCAAACAAATTAACATCTAAAAAATTTGCGAGGCAACATGGACTTCCCGGATCACTCGTTCCTGGTGCTATGAGCATTGCTTATATTTCTAGACATTTGAATGACACTATGCCAGAAACAAAAATTAAAAAATTAGATATTATTTTCAGGCGATCTGTAAAACAAGAAACAAGTATCCTCGCCAGTGCAATTATTGTTGATAAATATATTTTTATGGATAAAGAAATAATCGAATGTGATGTCTTCTTGAAAGATTTGACTTTATCTCCTTTGGTAATCGGTAAAGCTACTATTGAATTTCCATAAAATGCTTATATGACTCTTTCATCAGTAATGATATTAATTTTACTACTTCTTGTGTCAGTTGTTGGCAATGTCGAAATCTGATTGTAGCAATTAATTAGGAAATCCAATAAATCAAATAGCAGCACACAAAAAACCTCTATACACTAACTAAAAAAAAGAAAATTAATCCAACATTAGCTAATATCGTTTGGCATAATCAATGTAATGAGTATTACCAATTGAAGAAGTTACAAGTTTCTGCCTATAAGAATATTCTTTATTACTATATTCGCTATGAAATTCTTCAATATCCACTTTGATATCCTCATGATTAAGACCATCTGAAAATGCTTCCCTGATTGGCCTTCCATCAAATGATAGGTCTGTTTTTAATCCCAATAGACACATTATTGTAGGAGTCAAATCTACATTGCCTGTTGGAACAGAAGATATTAGTCCCTTTTTGAAACTTGGACCAAATGCACCAAACACATTATTCATTTCATGTTTGCTAATTGAACCATGTGTACCTAAATTTGTATCTCCTCCGGAACTATAAATCATCCCTTTATAACCAGCCACATTTTTTTCTGAATCCCATTGAAACGACATTGTCACATCAGGGCAACGAAACCCTTCAATGCCGACCAAATCAGCAGGTAGCAAACCTTCTATATGACCCGTTTTCAAAGAAAAGAACATTGGACCACACCATTCAAATTGCATTAACGCTCTAGCTAATTTTGTAGCAAGCCTATTATCTGAATTTTCTACATAAAACAGGACGCTGCCTCCATTTGGCACTACAAGAATTTTGTCATCCTGTTCATTTTCTAATAAACCAATTTTAATTAATTCTTTCCTAACATCAATCACGCCTTTAATAGTGGAATATCCATGATCCGAAATGATTATCACGTTCGCATCTTTTGAATTGTCAATTTTACGTATTTTAGTAATCAGGTCCCCGAAACATCTGTCTGCATACTTTATTGCTTGAGTTCCAAGTTCATACCCTACGCCATTCGCATGGTGTGATTTATCAGGTTCTGAAAACCAAATAAGGCCCACTGCTGGATTTATTTCAGGTATAAAATATTTGGTCATTATATCAACACAATGAGTTAACCTTTTTTCATTTGGTATAGTATTTAATGGCCACTCTCCTACTATCGACTTTAATGTTTTCGCCAAAGAATCTGGGAATGTGAATTCTGGATTAACAACTGCTCCACCATTGGTATGAGCATTAGGGTTTTGCAAGAATGAATTGCCAGTAGTCCCTGCTCCAACAGCAACGAATTTTTCTCCAAAATTGTTTAGGATATCTCCAAGGTTTTCAACATACAAAACTTCCCCTAATTTTGCGCGCACACTTTCAAGCATAGGTTGCATTACTGAAAAAATTAAATTTGGATCGAAGTCTCTCATCACAACAGTGTTCGCTGCAATACCATGAGAACCTGGATATCTCCCTGTAAACATTGATGTTGCATTAATTCTTGTTACAGAGGGATATACTGCATGATGATTTGTAAAGGTAACGCCCTCATTTAAATACCCATATAAATTTGGCATTAAATCTTCATTTATTTGGTTTGGTTGTAATCCATCAAAGGCTACTACTAATACTTCCATAATTGGAACCTCTCTAAAGATGTAGGATGTTTCTGCAAATCAATTTCGAATAACTAGTGACTAGCATCTATTATATCCCGTAATTCATCGACCATTAATCAGAGAAAATGGAAAGTTCGCCGGTATAATCTGATTTGTTAACGGTTGTCGGGTTAAGATAGGAGTCAAATCTGTTGGTGGTTGGGATTCCTTCATAGTTGTTGTCTTTAGTGATAATATCAAGTAATCAAATTATCTTTTCACCAATTTATATGCAGGAGAAAATGAAATGCGGTTAGCTGTAGGAAGTGACCATGCAGGGTTCTCAATGAAAGTCCCTATTATTGAATATCTGCAGTCGAAAGGTCACCAGGTTATAGATTTCGGTACATATTCTGAAGACCCGATAGATTTTCCGGATATCGCCGAGCAGGTAACTTCAGCAATACTCTCCAACAAGGTAAAGCGGGGCATACTTGTTTGCGGAACAGGAGTAGGGGCTGCGATTGCAGGAAATAAAGTCCCCGGAATCAGGGCAGCTTTAACCCATGACACCTACTGTGCCCACCAAGGCGTTGAGCATGATGATGTCAACTTGATATGTATGGGTGCGTGGATCATAGGGTTGTCAGTGGCAAAAGAAGTGCTGGACGCTTTCCTAAACGCTAAATTTTCAAGTGATCCGGACTTCAAACGCAGAGTCAGTAAGCTTAACAGAATGGAGATTAAGTACGCGAAACAACTGCTGAGTAAAGGCTAGTTAGTGAAATAGCAAGCAATGAAAATGCAAATTGCTAGGATATATAGCTCATTTCTTTCGCAGGTTGTTTACGCTTACAAGCTTAGGAAGGTTAATGTTCCATTAACTTTTGACACCGACAATAGATGCCAACGGGATACCACCATCGCCTAATTCCTTCCCTATTTACCGCCTTAAATTGACGACTTCCCTATTTGAGCCTTTGTTATGGGTTTCTTAGTATTTGCGATTATAGGTGGTCAGATAAGTGGTCAAAGTTGTTGGTGGTTGGGTTTGTCATAGTCTTGGTCCGTAGTGTTAGCCGGGGGGTATGTCTTAGTGATTGTGGTTATTAGTAGTGGATAGCTGTGCCAATTTAATTTCTATAAAAGGGCGTGTATAATCCACGGCAACTTTATTATCACTAGCTACTGGATAAGTTATTAGGCAAATAAAGGAGCAAGTATGAGCGATAGTTCGAACGAACCAGAAATGGATACGTGTACAGAGTGCAATTCTACTATTCGAGCAGATTCATGGTTTTGTACCAACTGTGGAGTCAATTTTGCTGAATTTCCTGAGCCAGCTGAGCCATCGACTTTTGCAAAAGTAGCCAGAGGCGTTAGTCTAACAGTTGGACTTTTTGGCATAATACCCGGAATCGCTATGGTAGTGATTGGTGCTTTCATTATGATGACTGGTGGAGTTGAAGGTGGGTGGATAGGTTTTCTTTTAATAATACCCGGTGTATTCCTTTGCCTAATTGGTGCTATTGCTTTACTGATATGGAGTAGCACTAGTCGCTAGTTCATAGCCAAAAGGAGTAAGTATGAGTTTGCCACCATCTAACCGGGACAAAAGTAAAGAGTCGGAAAAGGCTGATCCTAAAAAGGGTCAATCTTGTCCATCATGTGGCACTGAGTTTCCCGATGATGTGGAGTTTTGTACTGACTGTAGGTTACCGCTAGAGGAAACTCCAGATTGGTCTACAAGAATATTTCTTGCATTACTTTGCTTGATACCTGCAGTATTTTTAATGTGGGGCTCTTATAGAATTTTTTTCAATGATTACCGTCTTGCAAGGGAAGACGAGCTATTCTGGGTAATGCTTGTTTATGCTATAGCTCATGGGTTGATGTATCCATGTCTAATACCCTTACGTAAGTTATTAGAAAAAGTGGCAATCCATAAAAAGAAACTGCTCTATGGTTCAAAATTATTGCTAGGTATATATCTCATTTCTTTAGTAGGCGGTTTAGGTTTTATACAATTTGGAACTGAAGCAGAAGGTACATGCATAGAAGTTTGGACACCACCATGTTCTCCAGAACTTTCGGTTGAGCTGACTGCGACAGCAGTTGCTAAGCCTCCAGGAGTTTGGGGAATAGCTGAAACTCACTATTCGGCTCAAATAACTGCTACAGCGATTGATAAATTACCTACACATGAAGACAGGGTAAAAGCTTGGGATGATGCGAGGTCGGAATGGGCTACTAGAATAGCACTAACTCCAACTCCCATACCGAATAAGGAGTAGGCATGAGCGATAGTTCGAACGAACCGGAGATTCGGGGCGAGTTAGCCAAGAAGATTGCTACTGAAACTTGGAATTGTTCAGAATGTGAAACTGAAAATTCTGGTCTAGCGAAGTTTTGTACTGACTGCGGAACTAAATCACCAAAGAAGAAGTCAAATAAAGTCTTAAATATCCTACTTATTGTTTTTGGGTTGATGACAATTGGATGGGTAGGTTGGATATGGTACTTCATTGACTCTTTTGGTGATGAGTATGTATCTGGCTTTGCACTTATGTTCCCTGCCTTGTTGTTATGGATACTTTTGATAACAACATGTGTACTTGGCTGTGTGAGATTGTCTAGAACCGGACTTCCACAACCACTTAAAGGGTTTCTTATAATACTTTCGTCGAGTCCGGCTTGGATATGGATTCCAGCGATATTTATCTTAGCATCTCTATATGAGGGATAATGGTCCGACAATTTAATTTTTATAAAAGGACGTGTATAATCCGCAACAACTTTATTATCACTAGCTACTGGATAAGTTATTAGGCAAATAAAGGAGTAGGCATGAAATTTTGTCCATCATGTGGCATTGAGCTTCCCGATGATGTGAAGTTGGAGTTTTGTACTGACTGCGGGGCTTCATTACAATTACCAGAGAAGAAGAAGTCTCCTATCGCAACTGCAGGGCAAGTCTTAATTAAGGTGTTTATAGTTTTAGCGGGGAGTGCTGGGCTGCTTTTTATTCTGCTTGTCGTTATGTTTTTCTCGGTTATTGGGGCTACAGAATGCTGATTTGTATGTGGGACTAAGAAATAGACAGGACATCCGATAGGTCGAATAGTATTAGTTACTGGATGTCATAGCATTATGAGCCTAAGTGTCCGCTCTGATGCTTACGCTAACGCTGAATACTCCTTTCCTGTACACACGGGTCGAGTGCTGTGGTAGAATGCTGCAAAATTGGAGCTGATGGGTAGTGCAAAACATGAGGTGTTGAGGGTGTTATATGTCGCACTATACGACCATATGCTCTAAAGAGCGTTTATTGGATGCCACGATTAGGAGTGAAATATGATTCATTTATCAGCAGAAGATGTAGTTGAATTACCAGAAGGTCAGCAACGAGCATTGCTTGCTCTAACAGGACAAGAAGAAGCGCCCACTTATAAAGAAGCTTCTGAGATAGCGGGTATTCATATTGGAACTTTAAAGCGTTATCTAAAGCGAATACGTGAGAATCACCCTGCTACATATTTATTCGCATTTAAGATTCGGAGATTGCAGTTAGCGGT